>NZ_JAMZAW010000018.1 GCF_024158745.1 Paenibacillus tyrphae
AATGCTTGTTACGCTTGGCATTTCGTTCTCATTTGTTCAGTTTTCAAAGAGCTTTCGTCACTATTCTGTTCTGCCGTGACAAGATCTAATCTTATCACATCAAGACGAGCTTTGCAACTACTTTTTTTTCGTTGGCCGCTCGTTCAAGGCTTACTGCCTCTCGCGGCGACAAGCAATAATGTATCACAGATCCCGGGTCGAATGCAACCACAAATTTTGGCAATTGTAAATCGGGCCTACTCCTCGACATGTGACGTACTTTTTAGCGGGCATTTCATAGCTCTTGCCGAGAACGAAAAACCGCCGCGCTCCTTTTTCGGAACCGGCGGTCTCGTGCTGCACAGCGTGACGCGCGACTAGACGTCTCCTAACAGTTGCTGCAGCTCCTCTTCGTTATCAATAATACGGATGCCCAGCTCTTGGGCTTTGGTCAGCTTGCTGCCGGCGTTCTCCCCGGCAATGACGATGTCGGTCTTCTTCGACACGCTGCCGGTCACCTTGGCACCCAGCTTCTCCAGCTTCTTGGCGGCTTCATCCCGTCCCATGGTAGTGAGCGTACCCGTTAAGACGACCGTTTTGCCGAAGAACGGACTGCTTTCGTCGACGACCGCAGGCGCTTCTTCGCTGACCGGCTGTATACCGGCGGCCAGCAATCGCTCAATGCTCCGCTGCATCGCCGGATCGCGGAAGAAGCCGACGATGCTCTCCGCAACGATACCGCCGATATCCGGCAGCGTGATCAGCTCCTCGGGCTCCGCCTGCATCAGCTTCTCAAGACTGCGGTAATGCTCCGCAAGCTCCTTGGTCGTCGTCTTGCCTGTATTCGGAATGCCGAGAGCAAACAAGAACGATGCCAAATCGGGCTGCTTGCTTTTCTCGAAGGCGGCGATCAAATTCTCGGCCTTCTTCGTCCCGAAGCGTTCAAGCTTGATCAAATCGTCGAACGTCAAATAGTACAGATCGGACGGATCGCGCACGTCGAGTGAATCGTAGAGTTGCTCGGCCGTCTTCTCGCTGAATGTCTCGATATCCATCGCATCGCGGGAGGCGAAATGAGCAATGCGCCCGACAAGCTGCGGCCGGCAGTCCACCTTATTTGTACAGAATAAATGCGGACCCTTTTTCTCCAGATCGTGTCCGCAGGAAGGACACACCGCCGGAGGCACGATTTCGCTGCCATCCGCTTCTTCGGTCACTTTGCCGAGAATCTCCGGAATGACGTCGTTGGAGCGACGGATATAGACAAGACTGCCTAAACCGAACTTTAAATTTTTGCGTTCGATGTCGTCCATGTTGTTAAGCGTACAGTTCTGTACGGTCACACCGCCGATATCGACGGCTTCCACCCGGGCAAGCGGCGTCACTTTGCCGGTCCGGCCCACGTTCCAGCTGACGTCGAGCAGCGTCGTCACGGCTTCTTCGGCTTCAAACTTATAGGCTACCGCCCAGCGCGGGAATTTGTCGGTATATCCGAGTACTTCGCGGGTGCGCATATCCGTTATTTTTACGACCAGCCCGTCGATCAGAAAATCAAGCGTATTGCGCATGGCGACCAGTTTCTCCAGCTCTTCCTCCACCGCATCGATGCTGTCGACGAATTTGACGAAAGGGCTGACTTTGAACTGGTTGTCGCGCAGGAACTCGACCATTTCCTGATGATTCTGGAATTGCAGAGAATCGGCATAGCCGATGTTGTAAAAATAAGCGTTGAGCTTGCGCTCCGCCGTCACCTTCGGATTCAGGTTGCGGAGGGCGCCTGCAGCGGCATTGCGCGCATTTTTGAGCGGCTCGGCTGCGGTCGCGTTATAGGCTTCGAGCACGGACAGGTTCATTATTCCCTCGCCCTGCACCTCGATAATCCCATCGGTATATGGAATGCGCAGCGGCACGGAACGGATCGTTTTGACATTGGCAAGAATCCCTTCGCCGACGACGCCGTTGCCCCGTGTAGCCGCCTGCACGAGCTCGCCGCGGTCGTAAGTCAAATTCAGCGTCAGGCCGTCGAATTTCAATTCTACGACAAAGGATAAAGGCGGCAGCGGATCGTCCGGATGCTGCGTATTGTAGTCGTTCACGAGCTTTTGGGCGCGCGTATGCCACGCCATCAGATCGTCGTGGTTTTGCGCCTTGTCCAGGCTCCAGAGCCGGGCCAGATGCCGGTGCGGTTCGAACCCTTTGAGCAGCTCGCCGCCTACCCGCTGCGTGGGCGAGTAAGGCAGCACGGTGCCGGTTTCGGCTTCCAGTTGAACCAGCTTATCATAGAGCGCATCGTATTCGGCATCCGTGAGAGAAGGCTGATCCAGCGTGTAGTAAGCGTAATTGTGTTTATTGATCTCTTCGATGAGCGTCTTCATCGTTTCCAAAGCGTCCGGCATCGGAAATTCATCCTCTCATGGCTACGGGATATAAGGGTTGCCTCGCCTGGCGTTTTAGCTCTGCTTGGTAATCGGTGCAAATTTGGCCAGCAGCCGCTTGACGCCCACGGGCGCCGGGAAAGCGATCTGCAGCTCGGTGTCGTCGCCCGAGCCTTTGATGGCGACGACGACACCGGTGCCCCACTTGCCGTGCGACACTTTGTCGCCCATGGCAAAATCGGTCGCCTGCGCCGCGGGGGCCGCGGCTTTGGGCGCTGCGCCTCCCGCTGCGGCGGACGGGCTGCCGCTGCGGAAGCTCACCGGCGTGCGGCCCGCCTGCGTGGGCGCGCCGCCGAAGCCTCCAGCGCTGCCGAAGCGGCGTTCGCCGCCGGCCCACGCCGGGGTTGACGCTCCGCCGCGGCCGAAGCCGCCGCCGGCGCGGACGGTCTCCAGGAGCTCCTGCGGCAGCTCCTGAAGAAACCGGGACGGCGCGTTCGCCGTCGTCCGTCCGAACAACGTGCGCATCCGGGCGCACGTAAGGAACAGCTCCTCCTCGGCACGGGTAATGCCGACGTAGGCGAGGCGCCGCTCCTCCTCCAGCTCCTCGTTGTCCATCAAGGCCCGGCTGTGCGGGAATACGCCTTCCTCAAGGCCCATGATGAAGACGACGGGGAACTCGAGTCCTTTGGCGCTGTGCATCGTCATGAGCACAACGCCTTGTTTTCCCGCTTCCGGGTCCTGATTCATCGAGTCAATGTCGGCGATCAGCGCCAGATCGGTCAGGAACGAGACGAGGGATTTATCCTCGTTGCGCTTCTCGAAGTCCATGGTCACAGACAGGAACTCGTCGATGTTCTCCAGCCGCGCCTGCGACTCGATCGTGTTCTCCCGCTTCAGTTCCTCGCGGTAGCCGCTCATCTCGAGCATTTTCTCCGTCAGCTCGGTAACGGACAAATAATCGACCATCCGGTACAGGTTCTCGATCATGTCGCGGAAATCGGCCAGCGCGTTGCGGGCTTTGGCACCGATCTCCATGCTGTCCACGTTCTCCAGCATCGCAAACATTGATACGCCGAATTGCCCCGCCGCTGCCCCAAGCCGCTCGACCGTCGTATCCCCGATGCCCCGCTTTGGCACATTGACGATCCGCGCAAAGCTGATATCGTCGTCCGGGTTCGAGATAAGCCGCAGGTAGGCGAGAATGTCCTTGATCTCTTTGCGGTCGTAGAACTTGATGCCCCCGACGATCTGGTAAGGAATATCCGATTTGATCAAAATTTCCTCGATCACCCGGGACTGCGCATTCGTGCGGTACAATATGGCATGGTCTCGGAACAGCCGCCCTTTATCCACATTTTTGCGGATTTCGCCGGTGATGAAATAGCCTTCCTCATGCTCGGAATCGGCTTGATAAAGCCGGATTTTCTGCCCTTCACCCTTGTCGGTCCACAGGTTCTTCGGCTTGCGTCCGGTGTTGTTGGCGATCACTTTGTTCGCGGCGTTCAGGATGTTCGAGGTCGAGCGGTAATTTTGCTCGAGCAAAATGGTGGTGGCGTTCGGGTAATCTTTTTCGAAATCGAGAATATTGCTGATGTCGGCCCCGCGCCAGCGGTAAATCGACTGGTCGCTGTCGCCGACGACGCAAATGCGCTTGTATTTATCGGCCAGCATCCGGCACAGCATATACTGGGCGCGGTTCGTATCCTGGTATTCGTCCACATGAAGGTACTGAAACTTGTTCTGGTAAAAATCGAGCACCTCGGGCACTTGCTGGAACAGCTCGATCGTGGTCATGATCAGATCGTCGAAATCAAGCGAGTTGTTGGCCTTCAGCTTGCGCTGGTAGGACGAATATACTTTGGCGACGATACCGTCGAAGTAGTCGCCGATTTTGCGCTCGAATTTCTCCGGCGTCAGCAGCTCGTTCTTGGCGTTGCTGATCGCGGCCTGGACCGCTTTGGGCTCGAATTTTTTCGAGTCGATGTTCATCTCTTTCATGCAATTTTTGATCACGGACAGCTGGTCGCCCGAATCGAGAATCGTAAAATTCGACGTGAAGCCGATCCGTGAAATGTCGCGGCGCAAAATACGCACGCACATCGAGTGGAAGGTGGATACCCAAATATCTCCCCCCTGTGGGCCGACAAGGGCGCTGACGCGCTCCTGCATCTCCCTCGCCGCTTTGTTCGTGAACGTAATGGCCAGAATGCTCCACGGCGCCGCTTTGCGCGTCGCGATCAAATAAGCGATCCGGTGCGTCAGCACGCGGGTTTTGCCGCTGCCCGCCCCGGCCATGATCAGCAGCGGTCCGTCCGTCGCTTCGACGGCGCGTCTTTGCTGCGGGTTGAGCTTTTGAATCGCTTTGAGTATATCGATAGGTTCGTTGATCATTATTTTTATTTCCTTTCTAACGCATTTCCATTACCGCCGGGACCGTAGCAAGCGCCCGTTCAAGATCATCGTATACCGCGTTGCCTACAACGACGGTATGCGCCGCCTTGGCCGCCTCACGCGCTTTCTCCGGGCTGTCGATGCCGCCGCCGTAAAACAATCGCGACTGGGAAAGCAGCCGCTTCACCCGGCCGACCAGCTCCATATCGCCGAATACGCCGCTGTATTCCAAATAAACGATCGGACAGCGGAATAAACGGTCGGCGATGCGGGCATAGGCCTCCACATCTTTCGCGTCGAGCTGCGCGTCGGCTTCGGTCAGCTTGGCCGCCGTGGATTCGCCGTTCAATATAATGTAGCCTTCTGGGACGAGCTCGTCCCAATCCAAAATCGCGCCGTATTCCTTTAGCGCCTGCTGATGTCGTCCGACGATCCACTGCGTGTCCCCAGCGTTCAGCACGATGGGGATCATAAACAAGTCAAACCCCGGCACGATCGCCTCCGTGTCCGACACTTCCAAGACGCACGGCACTTCATACCGACGGATGCGCGCCAGAAGGTCGACGGTGTTGTCGAAAGTGACGCCGGACGAGCCGCCGACCATCACCGCATCGGTGCCGGAGAGGCAGATGCGCTCAAGCGCTTCGTCGCCGATCTCCCGGTCCGGGTCAAGTTTAAACACATGCTTCCACTCTTCCATACGCAAATGCAAAGAAAATGCCTCCTGTCCGTTAAACGCGGCAAGCCCGCCGCCCCCGGAAAAGGAACGTACGGAGCTGATTCATTCTGTCTCAAGTCAAGTCTATGCGAGCCCGCGCCCGGTGTCAATGAAGCCTGCGGGGAACCGCTCTTCTTCCTATTATACCATAAAACAAGCAAGGAATAGGAATGCTTGTTCGTCTGCATCGGAAGATGGACCGGAACCTTTTTCCATAGTCGACATACAAAAAACAGACTGGCGCGTAATAGACACCAGTCTGCTGTAAATAAAGCTGTTTGGGCTGTTCAAGAGCGGGTCTTGAATTCGCTGACGATCAAGCGGTCGCCTTGCACGCTGTAGGCGGACTCGTGATGCATGACGGATTCGCTGTATTCCTGCTTCGACCTGCCGGTCAGGCTGAGCTTGTACTGCCCCTCGGCCGGCTGCGATTTGTGCAGTTGATACTGTCCCCATTCGCTGCGCAGGCCCAGCATCGCCTTGGTGCTGTTCGCTTGGTACGTTCCGATCCGGGGGTCCCGGCGGTAAAAGTAATCGATCATCCGCCGCGCCATGTCTGGCGTATATACTTTCCCCAGTTGTGTCTGCATCTCGCGCATGGCGTGTTCGTCCATCTCCCCGGTAACCGGCGAAGACAGCACTTTATGCGTCCAGTCGTCCAATTGCTTAATCCAAGCGATGATCTCTTGATCGGACTTGTTCATGATTTCTTTTCCCATCGGCGGCGGCTCGATTTGGCTGAACGTCTGCAGCAGCCTCTCGCGGCCTACCGTTTTTTGCAGCGTCTTCATATCGGTGGCGTGGCGATCGGGCTCCCTTGTACAGCCGCACAGAAGCGCCGCGGCCAGAAGCAGTGTGACGATGATTTTCACCCGGATGATGCCCCTTCCGTGTTGGCTCTTTTTTCGTATTATGGTTCAAAGACGAAAAAATATACCAAGCTTGCGGAGGAGGTCCAGCCCATGCCCTGCTCATGAGAGTTGCCCGTATCATCTCATCGCTTACAAGCTCTTCATCTGGGCCATGTAAGCGCGGCGGGTGAGCAGGAAATAACCAAATTGCAACACGGCAAAAACGGAAATGACAAGCGCCCCGTAAAACCATACGTTCATCGAGAGTAAATTAGCCAGCGTCTTGTAAGCGAAAGCCGCGTGAGCCGCGCCTACGACAACCGGGAGCAGAAACAACAGACCGATCTGTACGTTAATGATCCGCCGGACTTCAGGCACAGACATCCCGATCCGCATGAGAGCGCGATATTGATGGTCGTCTTCCTGCAGCTCGGTGAACAGCTTGAAATACAGCATGCTCGCCGAAGCGACAAAGAACAGGAAGCTGACGAATAAACCGATAAGCATCGTTAATGACCAGCTTTGCTGGACCGCGGCATAGAAGGACGTGCGGTCGGACAAGCGCTTCCTATGCTCTTTGGGAACGGATTGCTTCACTTTCTCTACGGCAGCGGCATGCTCCTGCCAGCGGTTCAACTCAAATCCGTAATAGACAAGCCTCTGGTCGTCGGGCGTCTCTTTCATCATCCGGGAATACTCCCCGTCATTGACTACGAGCATCCCGGTCGCCGCCCCCATCAGGTTAATCACGCCTCCCGTCACCTGCCCGTCCATCTCCAGCGGCCAGGCTTGCCCGTTTAATTGAACGGTCCGCCGCGAGCCTTTTTCCATTAGTATAACGTCGCCCATTCGGTAAGGATAGCTGAATACGGCATGCCCCGGCGCGATCTGAAGCGGAGCTGCGTACTCGATTCCTTCCACCGCCCGATTGTAATCGGATTCCGAGATCAGCAGCGCTGTCGTATCGGAGACACGGGAGCCGTCTAGCTTAAGCGGGACCTGTACGCCTACGATTTTCAATTCCTTTGCCAAGCTCGCCCCTTCGGCGGCCAGTATGGCCTTGAGCTTGTCCGCATCGATCGCGTGACGGTCACCGGGCCCTTGTTCGGTAAAGCTTATCGTATTCGGAAACTGCTCCATCAGCTGCTGATCGATGCTCTTATAAAATACGTAAATCGTGCCCGACGCCGTCAAAATGACCGCGCTTAAAACCGAAACGACAAACAGCGTACGCGCGTTGTCTTTGATTTTGAACGCAAGCTGCGAGATCGCAATCAGATTCGTACGGTTATAATACAAACCCGTCATTCGCTGCAGTCTGCCGATAATCGCCACGCTCGCCTGCGTGAACAGGAAATAGGTGCCGATCACGGTTAAAAAAATGATCGGAAGCATAAGGTACATAATGAGCTTCACCGAAGTCGTGAACGCCAAATAATAGCCGCCTCCAAGGCAGACGACCGCCAAGACGGTCAGCCACAGGGAAGCCACGGGAGGCTTTTTCGGCTGCTTGCCCGCCCGCAATAGCGCAATGATCTGGCTGCGGCCAACGTTGAACATCGCAAACAGGGTCATCGCGAGAAACAAGGCCAGGAAACCGATGACCGTCTGAAGCAGCGCCTGGGGCGGTACGGCGAAGCGGATCGGACTATCCGTTTGAAGCAACCGCGCAATAGCCAAGAAGAACAGCTTCGAGAACAGCATGCCGGCACCGATCCCGACGCCGATCGACAGCAGTCCGATTATCATCTGCTCGTAGAACATCAGGCGGCAAATCTGCGAACGGGTCATTCCGAACAAGGTAAGCAAGCCGAATTCTTTCTTGCGCGTCTTGAGAAAAGCAAAGCTGGCGTACAGCACGAAAAAAAACGAGAACACGACGATCAGAATCTGACAGGCGAAGAGCACTTGTTTCACCATGCTCGCGGCTTTGATGTTCCCGTTTACGACTTCGGGATGGTAGATGAACGATCCGAACATATAGAAGACCATGACGGAAAAAGCGCTGCTCAGAAAAAAGGCGACATACCGGTGCCAATTGCCTTGAATATTTTTAAGGGCGAGCTGTCGGAAGTTCATCGAAGTTCCCTCCCAGCACGCTTAAGCTGTCCAAAATTTGCTGAAAAAAAGCCTGCCGGTTCGCGCCGCGGCGAATTTCCGAAAACAGCTTGCCGTCCTTGATGAACACGACCCGCTTGCAGTAGCTGGCGGCGAACGGATCATGCGTCACCATCAGGATGGTCACTTCCCGCTCCTCGTTAAGGCTGCGCAGCGACTCCATCACGTCTTTGGCCGCCTTCGAATCCAGATTGCCCGTCAGTTCGTCGGCCAGCAGCATCGACGGACGGTGAATGATCGCCCGTGCAATAGCCGTGCGCTGCTGCTGCCCCCCGGATACCTCGTACGTCCGCTTAGATAAAATCGGGGTAATGCCGAGAACATCGGCGATTTCCGCCACGCGCCGCTCGATCTCGGACGGCTTCGTCCCTTCCAGCACAAGTGGCAAAATGATGTTTTCTTTGATCGAGAGCGTCTCCAGCAGATTGAAATCTTGAAACACGAAGCCGAGCTCGCGGCGGCGGAATAAAGCAAGCTGCTTGTTGTTCAGCCTCGCCGGGTCGGTGCCGTTGATTTCAATATGTCCCGAGGTCGGTTTGTCGATCGTGGCGAGCAGATTGAGCAGCGTCGTCTTGCCGCTGCCCGACGGCCCCATAATGCCGGTGAATTCGCCCCGTTCGATTTCCAGCGAGATATGCTCCAGCGCTTTATAAACGACGCCTTTGCCGGCGCTGCCGTATATTTTGGACAAGGCGTCCGTCTTCAGTACAGTAGTCACGATGCGGGTCCTCCTTTGATCACTTCACTCTGCCTGTAGTATACGAAGGTTCCGCCGGCCAAGCCATCGATTCACCTTACATGGCAAACCCGTTTTCTTACAACATCGTCACTTAAGGGGCAGCAGCCCCTCGTGCAGCGCTCCGCTGCGCGGGAAATGAAGGCGGACGGTCGTTCCTTCCCCGAGCTTCGATTCGATCTCAAGCCGGTGTCCGAGCCTCCGGCACGCTTCCTTGGCGACAAACAGCCCCATGCCGGTCGATTCGGCGACCAGCCTGCCGTTCTCGCCGGTAAAAAAAGGATCGCACACCCGCGGAAGATCCTGCTCGGCGATGCCGATCCCTTCGTCCTGAAATACGGCATGGCAGCCGCTGCCGTCCTTCGTGATCGTCATGATCAGCGATTTGCTGCCGTCGTGCTTGCTTTTGGAATATTTAATCGCATTCGAGACGATTTGATGCAAAATGATGCCCAGCCATTTATCGTCCGTATCGATATAGCACGCTTCGTGGCTGGCAATCAGCTTCGGATATATCCGGTAGCGGATGCATGCCTTCTTATGCTCGTTAATGACATGGCGCACCGCTTGCAGCAGGTCGACTTTCTGCATGCGAAGATCCGCTTCGAACTTCTCAAGCCGTGCCGTGTGCAGCATCATGTCGAGGCCTTGACGCAGCTTCTCGTTTTCTTCCTGGATGCTCTCCAACACAGCCCCAACCGGACGTTGGGGCGCTTCCTTCGGCGCGGCGTGCGGCTGCTCGGTCAGCAGTCCGATGACGGACACCGGTGTTTTCATTTGATGCACCCACAACCGAACGAACGTTTGGTGCTGATCTTGTGAAATCCGGTGCTTCTCGAGCCGGTCGGTATAAGCGCCGTATAATTCCAGCAGCAGCTCTACAGCAATCCGCTGTTCCCGGGTGACGCCCGTAGGCAGGCTTATAACGCCCTCCATCGCCTCAGGCTTGCGGCCGTTGAGCCCGCTTTGCTTCAGTATGCGGAGGCCTTGGAAATACCCTCGCTGCCTGATGTAGTCCAAGATCAAGAAAGCGGCGAGCCCCGCTGCCGATAGTAACGCCATGTAGGCGATATTGTCTCCGTCGAGCGAAACGTTTTTGCCCAGCAGGTCCAACTGCACGACTGCCGCGATCAAGATCACATTGATTGAATAAATGACGATAAATCTGATGCGGTCGGCCAAAAAGTCGCGAAAGCTCATCCTTCGCCCTCCCATGAAGATTGAAGCCGGTAGCCCTGGCCGCGGACCGTCTCGATGGCGCGCGTGATGCCGAGATCTTCCAATTTTTTGCGCACCCTCGTCACATTCACCGTCAGCGTATTGTCGTCGACGAAATCGATATCGTCCCACAGCGCTTCAAGCAACCGTTCGCGGGATACGACTTCTCCCGCCTGCTTCAGCAGAAGATCCAGCAGCAGCAGCTCGTTGCGGCTGAGGTCCACTTTCCGCCCAAACCATTCGGCAGAGCTCCGGGTCCGGTCGACGAACAGGCCGTTCAGCTCCGTCAGCTCGCGTCCGGACTGCGCCTGCGCATATTCCCCATAGGCGCGGCGCAGAGCGCTTTTGACCTTCGCCATGACGACTTCCGAATGAAACGGCTTCGTTATGTAATCGTCGCCGCCGTTCTCAATGGCCATGATCTGGTCCATTTCCCCGACCCGCGCGGACATGAACAAGATCGGCACGCTGGAGACGGTGCGAATCTGACGGCACCAATAAAAGCCGTCGAAACTAGGCAAATTGATATCGAGCAGCACCAGCTCGGGCTTATGCTGAAGGAACGCGTCCTTGATATGTTTATAGTCGGTCGTCCGAACCGCTTCGTACCCGTACTTTTCCAAGTATTCCTGAAGGATACCGGCAATCTTATCGTCATCCTCCACGATCAGAATACGATACATTATCCCAAGTCCCCTCTCCATGTCGCTATGGAAATATTATACCCTTTTTTGGCAAGGCTCGGTTAGTAGTGGTGCTCGGTGCGGCTCTATTTACATGAAAATCAAAATCGCATATGATAGATTTGTACCATTTAATGAAATTTAGTTTCAATACATGAAACTTCAATGAGGGAGGATTAGTCATGATGGAAGCTCACGAATATGCAGGGATCGACCATGTCCAACTCGCCGCGCCGGCCGGATGTGAAAAAGAAGTGCGGGCTTTTTACGGAGAACTGCTGGGAATGCGGGAAATTCCGAAGCCCGAACCGCTCCGGGCGCGCGGCGGCGTATGGTTCGCCTGCGGCCCCCATGAGGTGCATATCGGTGTGCAGACCGACTTCGCTCCTGCGTCAAAAGCACATCCGGCTTTTCAGGTCAAGGATATCGGAAAGCTTAAACAAGCGTTATCGGAAAAGGGAATCGTCATCCGGGAGGACGTGCCGCTGGAAGGCATGCTCCGCTTTCACTGCCTGGACCCATTCGGCAACCGGCTTGAGTTCGTCCAGCGGCTGACATGAAATGCGGCCCGGGCGGCCGCTCCCGGAAATAAAACCGTACGCAGAAAAAAGCCCGGCGGTACCTGAAAGGTCCTGGCCGGGCTAGAGCGCCTTACATCATATATTTGCTGCTATGGGTCGTGCCTTGTTGGGAATGCGACTGCGGTTTATTGCGGTACGAGCCGGATACGGAAGCTTGACCCGACGTTGACGCTTCGGCTCCTGAGGAGCCGCTGCCGAAGCTGGAGCTGCTACCGGCTGGGCGGACGGAAGACGACGGAGCATAGCTCGTATCTTGCGTGGATGTAGTCCCGGTGTAAGTCTCCTGCCCGCTGCTGTATTTGTTACTGTTATAATCTTGAACCGACCGGGACGAGAAGTAGTCTTGGTTGTCCGTCCCGGTGACGGAGGATTTCACGCCATATTCGTTGTTATGCGCCCCGGCAGAGGAGGAAAACGAGCTCCCGAAGCTCGAACCGACTGCTTGACTGAGGCCCGGATTATAGGCGCTTGCCCCGCTCGTTTGACCCGCCCCCGTGCCGGTTAAGCTTGAACCGGCCGTTGTGCCGGCGCTTGAACCGTAAGCGCTCGAACCGGTCGTCGTATGACTGAAGCCGGAGCCGGACGTCTGGCCGTAAGTGCCGCTCGGGAATGCAGTAAAGCTGCTACTGCCGTAAGGCGATGCGGTCGAGGAAGTCGTGGTCGAGCCGCCGGACGGATAGCCCGTCGGATACACCGGCGCTTGGTAAACCGGCTGCTGGGCTTGCGGGAAAGCCTGCGTCTGCTGATGGGCGCTTTGTGCATACAGGTTTCCGCCTGTATAGGCGGCCTGCACCGCCTGTTGAACGACCGAATGGAGCTGCTCGGTCTTGCGAAGCTGCTGCTGGAGCTCCTGCTGCACTTCTTGCTGGGAAGCCATGCTTATGGAGCCGTATCCGCCCGATTGAGACAACACGTTGTACAGCTCGGCCTGATCCTGCAGCGTCTTTTGCGTCAACGACACAAAGGTTTGGCGAACCGCCGGATGCGTCGCCTCCAAGGCGGCGGTCGTATACTCGCGGGCCGTGCGCTTAAGCTCGGACAAGACGAGGTTTGCGACATCCTGCTCGTTCAAATGAAAGTGAACCGGCTGGGTCTGTGCCGGCTGGAGATTGGAGAAGTTTTGCTGATACATGTTTACCGCACCTCCTTATGGTTGCCCTAGTGGGTGGTTTGCGTTTGCTGCTGCAGCGTACGGAGCAGTTGGTCCGTATTTTGCAGACGGTCCTGCGCGATTTGCGCCAGCTTCTGTTTAAGCTGCGGATTCTGGCTTTCGGCTACGCCTTGAGCTGCAATTTTGGCGAGCAGCTCCTCGTTTTTGAGGCAGTCCGTAATATAGGCGAGCTCCTTCGTGCTGACCGTTCCTTGCTGTTGACCTGTAATCATCCAAATCCTCCTTCCTTGTTGGCCTTAGATTTCCCGCATGGTGGGAAAATATGTATGGCTGTCCAATTTATTTTTCAGTTCTCCACAAAAAAGGACGCCATGCCGGGACTGCATCCCGACAGACGTCCTATTGCTTTATTTCTGCTCCTTCGGCGCTTCTTGCTTCGGCGCCTCTCCTTGGGGGGTCTCCGGCTTGGCCGGCTCCTTCTTGCTCAAATCGGCCAGCTCCTGAATGCTCGCGGACGGAACGGCGAAGGCCCATTCTCCGCCCTGCTTCGCGATCCAGACGTTATCGCCCTCGACGGCTCCAACGTAGATGGAAGAACCTTCCTTGCCTCCGATGGACGCATCGGCTTCCTTAATCTCCATGCGCAGCTCCGGCTTATCCAGCCCCTTGATCTCGGTGATCCGCTTGGCCGGCTGATCCGAAGTCAGGAACGCCGTTTTATCCAAAAACTGGCTCGCATCAGCGCCCTTGAACTCCTTGTCGCCGAGCTTCCAGACCGCCTCGTACGATTTCTTGTCCGGCTCAGTCTTGACGATCGTCCAGGCTTGGCCTTTCCAATCGACGGCCAGCGAGCGGACCTGCTCGTAGTTCAGCTTGACCGGACTTTTTTCCATAAAATCAGTCTGCTGCTTCACCAGCGCATTCACCGTAGATTCGCTAAGCTGGAACACCTCCGGCGAAGAATTAAACTTCGCGTAATAAAATCCTTGAACGGCGGTCTTGTCGCCTACGGATAGCGTATTCGCCGTACCTCCGGCGAGGTTCACCGTAAATTCCTGCTTCGGCTTGTCGAGCCCGAATTGACCCAGGTCGGTCGGATTGGTGTCGACGGTTTTTTCTTTCTTGGCCCCGTTGAACGAATCGACCCAGGCTCCGGGGGCGTAGTCGTTAAGCGGAAGCGGGGACGGCTTGGTCATCGCCCATTTGCCGTCCTTTTGCTGCATTTCAATGACGGTATCGCCGTTTTTGATCGTATAGCCCGCCACATCTTCCTTTTTCACCGTGACAAGCGCCGGCGCTTCCGGCTTCTTCTCTTTGAAGAAGTCCTGACTCGATGCATACCAGAAACCTCCGATGCAGACTAGAACCAGAACGAGCGTCGGGATTAACCGCTTCATCCTTTTCTCCTCCTCCACCAAATCACGCCGCCCGCGATCAGGAAGAGGAATGGGAAGACCAGCACCGTGCCGTAGAAAATCATATTCCCCTGCCCTGCGGTCAGCATCGCCGTCTGGATAGCGTCGCCTTCGCGCGGACGAATCGTTACTTGATTTTGCTGCTCCTGCAGCCAACCGACCGTATTCAGCGCAAAGTCGCGGTTGCCCTGCTGCGCGATGACGCGGTCGTCGAACAACGTCGAACCGCCGAGCACAACGGCCTTCGGCTTCTTGTCTTTATCTTCGACAACGTAGCCGAGGTTGAGCGGGCCCTTCACGTCATTCGCGTCTTTGACGCTGCGGCTGCTGTTAGCGAGCGTCTTCAGGTCGGTCTCGCCGTAGGCTTGTTCGGTCGTCTTAAGAATCGACGTTACCGGGAAGTCCGCTACAGGCTGATCCGCATTCAGCGAGACGGCCAAAGTCATCATCGTCAGCAGATTGTACTGCTGCAGCTTGCTCGTAATGTTATGGCTGCCGTATTCCGGAATGATCGTAAGCGGATCGTACATCATGCTCTGCTTCGGCTCGATTGCCACCGCATGCTGGTCTTTGATGCCGTAAGCCGCCATGATCGCATCAATATTTTTCCAATTGGTTGCCATATCTTTATTGAAGCCGAGCGCCAGATACAGCTTGCCCTTGCCGTTCAAATACGTCTTGATCAGCTCGGCTTCCTTGTCGCTGAGATCGTTCTCCGGTCCGATGACGAACAGCATGCTGGCGTCATCCGGAATTTTGCCCTCGCGCAGCAGGTTGAGGTCCTTCACCTCGTAGTTCTCGCCTTCGAGGCCGCTCTTCCACATGTTCATCGAGCTAAGCGGAATTTCGTTATGCCCGGAGAGGAAGTAAACCTTGCTCTTCTCCTTGCTGTTCAGATTGACCAGCGCCTGCGTCAGCTTCTCTTCGCCGCTAAACTTGTATTGGCCCTGCTGCTGGCCGGGTAAAAACATATCGTAATAATAGATCGTTTTCTTCTGCGTGCCGCTCTCGACCACGAGTGTCCCCGACGGATCCACCTCGTACTGCTTGGCGATAGCCGGCTGTTTGATCATATCGTATTCGTCGAACGTAATCTTGCCGTTCCGCTTCTTGTACTCCTGCACCAGATCGACGACTTGCCGCTTGATGTATGGATCGGTTTGATCGCTTGTCAGCGATATGATGTGCACGTCTTTATCCAGCGCCTGAAGTGTCTGGGTCGTCTGATCGGACAGCGTAAATTTTTTATTTTGCGTAAGGTCAACCTGAAGGCCCTTGACCGAACTCAGAAAAATGGTCAGCACGATGAAAATGCCGATGACCGCCAGCGACAGCACGGTCGCATTCGTGCCGCGAATCCACTTGTTCACTTTGCCTTTCCCCCTTCTGCTTGGACTTCTTCCGCAGGTAAGCGGAATCTCGGACTTGCGCTTATCTCCACCGTTTTCTTTCGAGCACTTGAATGCTGAGCACGACGAACACCGCAATGAACGTCACATAGAAAAGGGCGTCGGCGAAATCAAGCACGCCTTTCTGGAAATTCGTGGCCCGGCCAACAATCGAGAAGGTGCCAAGGTAATCCTTGACTTTGCCGCCGATGGTGTCGCCCAGCCATTCGATCGTCCAGAATACGAACAGAAGCGCAAAGCACGCGATCCCCGAAACCATCTGGTGCGCGGACAGCGAAGAAGCGAACAGGCCGACGGCCATCATCGCCGCTCCAAGCAGGAACATCGCAAGATAAGACATCCACAGCACAGGCTGGTCCAAAGTGCCGTAAGCGCTCAGAATCAGCGGATAGATCAGGCTTCCGACGACCAGCAGCAGCTGGACGACGAGTGCCGCCAAATATTTGCCGATCACGATCTCCGAGATGCTTGCAGGCGACGTTAACAGCAGCTCGTCCGTGCCCATCCGCAGCTCGTCGGATACGAGACGCATCGTAAGCAGCGGGATGATAAACAGGAAAATGAACGTAATCGTACCGAAAATCGGCCGCACGTCGACAACATAGGGCGGGTACAGGAAATTCGCGCTGAAGAAGTACCCCGCAATGACGAAAAAGAACGCAAACGCCGCATAAGCGATCGGCGAGTAAAAATACATCTGCAGCTCTTTCTTGGCTAAAGCCAGCGTTCTACGCATGAGGAACCGCCTCCTCTGCTTCCGGAGCCGGGCCGCCGTCCGCGGCCGCCGAATCCAGCGACTCGTTCGTCGTCAGCTTCAGGAAGATGTCCTCCAGGCTGAGGCTTTCCTTCTTCATCGACACAATCGGATAACGTTTATTGGCCATCCGGTAAAACAACGCTTCACGAATGTCCGTCTTGTCCGCCGAGGCGACAACGACTTTCACGGTTTCGCCTTCGGCAGAGACGGCTGCAGCCGGCTCCGCAGCTTCGGCGTCGGCCGAAACTGTCGGCTCGGCCGCAAGAGCGGACGCTGCCGCCGGTTCGCCGGCAAGCTCCCGCACGCTGCCGACGCCGGGGGTGCCGCGCAGCTCCGCCAGCACCGCTTCGCGCGGGCCTTTCACTTCAAGCGAGACCTCGAACGTCTCGCCCATCGTGTTGGCAAGCTGATCGGGCTGGCCGTCCAGCACGATGCTGCCTTGATTGATGATCAGCACCCGGTTGCACAGCGTGTTGATCTCCGGCAAAATATGCGTGCTCAGCAGCACGGTATGATTCTCGCCCAGCTCGCGAATAAGCTGACGAATCTCGATAATCTGCTTCGGGTCGAGGCCGGACGTCGGCTCGTCAAGCACGAGCAGATCCGGGTTATGCAGAATCGCCTGCGCGAGACCGATCCGCTGCTTGTAGCCCTTGGACAGGCTGCGGATAATTTGCCGCTCGCGCCCTTCCAGACCAAGCCGCTCGATCACCCCGCCGATGCGCTGCTTCTGCTCCCTCACCGGAATGCCGCGCAGATCCGCGATAAACTGCAAGTACGCCCTCACGCTCATTTCAGGGTACAGCGGCGGCGTCTCGGGCAAATACCCGATCTTCTGCCGCGCCTTCTTCGGATGGTCCGCCATGGACAATCCGTCAATCGTGATCGTGCCGTGCGTCGGATTCAAGTAGCCCGTGATCATCCGCATCGTCGTCGTTTTTCCGGCGCCGTTCGGCCCAAGGAAACCGACGATTTCGCCGCGGCTCATCGAGAAGTCGATGTGCCGGACCCCTCTTTGGTTCTCGTATAATTTACTAACCTGTTTCACCTCAAGCACGTCATACCCTCCCATCTGACAAATGGTTTCCTTACTAACATCCATTTCCATCTTGCGTGCCGCTTAACCTGCTTACAGACCAACAACAATATACAAACGAAACAATAATAGGAGCTTAACCGAAGCTGAAAATTGGATTAAAAATTTGTGTCCAAATTGTGAACAAAGATATCTCGCAGCCCCTGCATTTAAACGAAAAGCCCCGCCGCGATCCCGGAATGACTAAGTTCCGGGATAACGACGAGGCTTATTTTGCGATGATGCTATATCCATAAAAGAAAAGAAAAGCTTATTTCACAAGCTGACCGCGGGTAACGCCAAGCTGATTGGTCGCTTTCAGCGTCTTCCATACCTGCGTACCGCCGATCTCTCCGCGCAAAGCACGGTCATAGAGGCCAAGCACCTCGCGCACCTTCTCCGCCGTCTCTTCCAGAAATTCGACGCGGTACGAAGAGACACCAAGCTCCATAAAGTTGGCGAGATACTCCGCCCCCGATTGATCGATGGCGTTGTATACCGTGTTGCGGCAGCCTTCGTCGACCCGCACCGGATGCGAGAAGCCGACCCGGTCGCGCAGCGACGCCCGCTGCTCCTCGCACGGGCGGCCGCAGTTTGTGTAGTTCGTACCCGGACTCATGAACGTGCAGTAAACGCAATGTTCCGTGTGGAACATCGGCAGATGCTGATGGATGACGATCTCCAGCTTCGACGTGTCGGTCCGGCGCAGCAGATCGATCATCTGCTGAATGTTCAGGTCGTAGGACGGCGTCACGCGTTGAAGTCCCGCTTCCAGGAACAGCCCCGCCGCCTTGTGGTTGGCGATATTCAGCGAGAAATCGCCGATCAGCTCAGGGCGCGCTTCTGCCGGATGCTCCGCGAAGTACCGCATGAACCAGTAAACGGCGCCCGTATTGCGCACAAGCACGGCATCCGGACCGAGGTTCAAGATGTTTTTGAAATAGCCGGTTTCGCCAGGCATGTGAATCCGCGGCGTCGCCAGCGCGATGCGTTTCCCTGCGGCGCGGGCGGCTTCCACGGCAGCCGGAAACTGCTTGATGAACTCGAAATCGGCATAGACGAGATCGACGTTCAGCTTACAGGCCTCCTGCACCTGCTCGAGGCTTCGGCACAGCGCGGTCAGCGACGGCCGCGCCTTCGATGGGGCTGCGGGCGCCGCAGGAGCGTCGCCATAGACGTCCGCGTGCCGCTTGATGTAAGCTCGCGGGCGCTCCCGCTCCGCAAGCAGCAGCTCCGCCGCCTGACGGCGCATTTGATTCAGCTCGCGCATCGGCACGATCAAGTCGCCGCTCAAATGCACGTCGACGGCCTCCAGCGCAAAAATCGTTCCGCCGAGCCGTCCGAACTGCTCCTCGAACAGCGCCGCATCCATCGGCCGCTTCTCCGCGGGCACCAGCGGCAGCTCCGATTCGACCGTCACGGTATGCCCGGCCGCCACGTCGGTCCAGACGCTCTTCAGCGGTTGACCCGCCGCTCCCGTCACCTTAACCTTTACCGGAAAGACGCGGTACGGCTTGTCCGTCTCGAACGTCTGGCGCAGCCGCTTGTCTAGGTGCGGATCGTTCGTTTTCCAGATCCGGTCGCCGACATGCACCCGGCTCAGATCGACGTCGCTGCGCCCGGGCACGATCTCGATCAGCCCGCCCGGCGCTTCGCCTTCCAGCTTCACGCCTTTGCGGCGCAGATCGTAGACGCGGCCCCCTTCTTCCTTCTTCGTCGGGTCGCCCGCGTCGAAGCAAATGCCGTCGCCGCGCTTCAGCGGCGCCTCTAGCTCGCACAGCACGCCGTCGCGCAGCACCTGCTTCACGCGCCCCACATACACGCCGCGGCTCTTGGGATACGTGCCTTCCACAAGCTGCTTGTTGTTCGTGCCCTTCAAAAAGCCGTGCGTAAACCCGCGGGAGAAGCTCTGCTCCAGCTCCCGCAGCTCTTCCTTCGTCGGTTTCGGATTGTCGCCGTCAAAATAGCGGTCGATCGCGCGCCGGTACTTCGCCACGACGTTCGCCACATACTCCGGGCTTTTCAACCGTCCTTCGATCTTGAAGGAGGTGACGCCCGCTTCGATCAGCTCCGGAACAAGCTCCAGCGCCGCCAAGTCCTTGGGCGACAGCAGGTAGGCCACATCGCCCATCGGCTTCTGCTCCCCGTCGACCATCAGATCGTACGGCAGCCGGCACGCCTGCGCGCACTCGCCGCGGTTCGCCGAACGGCCGCCCCACATCTCCGAGGTCAGACACTGCCCGGAATACGAAACGCACAGCGCCCCGTGCACGAACACCTCCATCGGCAGCTTCGCCTGATCGCCGATCTGCTTGATTTGCTTCAGATTGTTCTCCCGCCCGAGCACGACCCGCTCCATATCGAACGGCTTCGTGAACTCGACGGCTTCGGGCGACGTAATCGTCATCTGTGTCGAACCGTGAATCGGGAAATCCGGCGAAAGCTCGCGGATCATTTTCACCTGACCCAGGTCCTGCACGATCACCGCATCGACGCCCGCATCGATACAGGCCTCGATCAAGGATTTCGCATCCTCCAGCTCTTCTTCAAATACTAAAATATTAAACGTCAAAAAGCCCTTCACCCCATAGCGGTGCAGGAACGACATAATATCCGGCAGCTCGTCCGTATGAAAATTGTTGGCCCGGGCCCGCGCATTGAATTTTTCGACCCCGAAAAAGACCGCGTCCGCCCCGTTCGCCACGGCAGCCCGCAAGCAATCCCAATCTCCCGCAGGCGCCAGCAGCTCGATATCTGATTTGCGAAGTTCACGCATGTTGAATTCATTCCTCCGAAAAAACGCTTTTCCTCCTAGTGTACCAGAAACGGGGGCGACAAACCATGGCAAGCCCTTGCCAACGTGCACGAAACATCAAAAAATGGAAATGACGAATAAAGAGGAAATTTGTCAGATTATGACGAATATTGTAGGTACTTTATTTAGTTCGAAACGATCCGATTCGGAGGACTCGATGTTCCAAGATTTCATAACGAATGCGGCGCTGCTGGTAGCTTCGTTTTTCATCATCGGCCAACTGTTCAAAGATTACCGGCTCGGACCTGCTTCTTCGTGGAAGATGAAGGCGGCGTTAGGCGTTTGCTTCGGGCTGCAGGGAATCCTGCTTATGATCTACAGCGTGCACTTGAACGAGGCCGTCATCGTCGATCTGCGTCATATCCCGACGGTCGTCGCAGCGATGCAGGGCGGGCCGGTTTCCGCCGTCGTCAGCGCGATCATCATCACTTCCGGAAGAATCGGCTTGTTCGGTCCGTCCTATTCTGCCATCGTCGCCGCGATCCTCATGCTGCTGATCGGCATCACCTGCGGGACGTTGGCGCGGCGCCAAGACATGTCCTTGCGGCGGTTTCTGCTGCTCAATACCGTCGCGATGATTTACGTGTCCGCCGCGATTTCCCTTAACCTCCACATTCACGGTTTGCTGCAGCAGCTCACGAGCGTTCTGGCTTATCATTGGGTCATATCCACCGTTGTCGGGCTGCTGTCCGTTTATGCCTTTCTTTACATCGTTCAGGCCCATGAATCAACCAGGAAATTGCAGCAAAGCGAAGCGCGCTACAAGCGGCTCATTACGGCTTCGCCGGACGCCACTCTTGTGCTGAGCCAGGATCTGATTGTCTTTATCAACGATAAAGGGGTCCGGCTGCTGCGGGCCGCCGCAAGAAAAGAACTGCTCGGCCGGTCGATTTACGATTTCTTTCATCCAGACAACCGCAATACGGCGTGGACGCACTGTCAGGACATCCGGTCCGGCAAAGCGCAGCCCGAGCTGATCGAGCAAAAGCTTGTATGCCTGGACGACACCGAAATCATCGTGGAACTGTCCGTGTCGCCTACGGTGTATAAAGGTAAGGCCGCCCTGCTCGTCACGCTAAGAGACATTACGGGCCGCAAAACGACCGAGCGCCAGCTGCAGGAAGCGCTGAGCCTTCTGCAAAAGCTGTCGAACCTCGACGGTCTGACGGGTATCCCCAACCGCCGAAAGCTGGATGAGCATTTGGCCAAAGCCTGGTCGGACTGCGCGGCGAACCGATATCCGTTATCCGTCATTATGTTTGATGTGGACCATTTCAAGGCCTACAACGATTCGCACGGGCATTTGGGCGGGGATGAGGTGCTGCGCACAATTGCCATGACGGCCAACGCCGTGCTGCTGCAAAAATGTCATTTCATCGCGAGGTACGGAGGCGAGGAATTTGCCTGTGTTCTAACGGAGGTCGGGGCGGAGGAAGCTTACGAATGGGCGGAGTCGATCCGGATGGCCGTAGAACGGCTCGCCTTGCCGTACAACCCGTCCGACGCACACCCCTATGTTACGGTCAGTCTGGGGCTTGCTTCTCTCGTGCCAGACGCATCGGCTCCCCCCGAGCAATTGATCGATCTGGCGGATAAGGCGCTGTATCAAGCCAAGGCCGAAGGCCGCAACCGGACGGTATGCTATGGCAGCACCGACGAAGCGGCCGATTAACAAAAAAAACAGGGCGTTTGCCCTGTTAGTACGTCATCGTTTGGAAGCCGCCCGGAAAGCCTCGGCAAAACGCGCCGCCCCGACAGCGATATCCTTCTTGGAAGGACGCGCGAACGTTAACCGCACATGGCCGCTGTCCGGCCCAAATACGCTTCCCGGCACGAACAGCACGCCGCGTTTGATTCCCTCATCCAGCAGCCTTGCCGCCGAAACTCCCCCTGCAAGCTTTCCCCACAAGTACAGTCCGCCGTCCGGCCGCTCAAACGTCATTTCCCCTTGCAGATGCACATCCAGCTCCTTCATCAGCAGCTCGCTCTTCAGCTTCAGCGCTCGCCGGACCCGCAGCAGATGCCTGTGAAAAAAGTCGGAAGCCAAAAACCGCGCGGACAGCCATTCCGGAAGAACGCTCGGCCCCATATCCATCTGCTGTCTGGCTGCCGTCAGCTGACGAATGACGGTGTCGGGGCCAACCAGCCACCCTGTTCTTAGTCCGGGCGCCGCAATTTTGGACAGCGAGCCGACATACAGCACGACGCCTCTCGTATCCATCGCTTTCAGCGGCACCGGAGGCTCGTCCCGAAACGCGGCTAAGCCGTACGGGTCGTCTTCGACAATCGGGATGCCCAGGTCCGCTGCGATTTCAAGCAGCCGTTTTCGGCGATCCGGACGAAGGGTGCGGCCCGTCGGATTTTGAAACGCGGGATTCAAAATGAGCATGCGCAGCTTCTCCTTGCGGATGCGCGCAGCCAGCTCGTCGGGCCGTATTCCCGCCTCATCCGCAGGCAGCGCGACCATCCGCAGTCCGGCGCTGGGCAAGACATGGGACGAATAATGATACGAAGGAACCTCGATGCCCACCGCATCCCCCGGACGCAGCAGACAGCGCGCAATGAGATACAGCGCCTGCTGAATGCCCGACGTGACGAAGATGGACGAAGCGGTCGCATCCACCTGGCGGTAGGTTCGCAAGTAGACGGAGAGCGCTTCCCGAAGCGGGTAAAACCCTTGCGGGTCCGTGTATCCCAGCGGCTCCGTAAGCGGTTGCTCCCGCATCAGCTGGCGAAACGCCTCCATCGGGATCAGGTCCTCCGACAGCTCGCTGCCAGCCATATCGACGACCTCCGCGCCTTTCCGGGCTTCCTCCCGGACTTTGCGAAGCAGAGGAGAGCCCGGCGGGGGACTTTGCTCGGTGTAGGCCTGCCAATCGACGGCCGGCTTCGGCGATTCCTCCCACTTTCGCAGGCTGACCCGGGTCCCGCTCCCTTTCCTGCGGTCGATCAACCCCCGGGATCGCAGCTCTTCGTAGGCTTGAATAATCGTGCTGCGGTTGAGCTGCCACTGCCCGGCCAGCTTGCGCTCCGGAGGCAAGATCGAGCCCGGCGGCAGTTCCCCGAGAACGATGCGCCGTTCGAAATAATCGGCGATTTGTCGGTACATGGGCACGGGGCCCAAGCGGTCCGGTTTCCACATGGTCGGTCCCTTTCTTCTGCCGCGGTCTGGATTACATGTAGTACATATATAATGCGAAGACCAAATAACCGCCGAATAGAACGACGGCATAAATCCATGTCAGCCGCAGCAGATTTTTTCCTGTCCGCTGGTCGTAGGTCGGGTTGCCTTCTTTGTTTTTGGCCGATACGCCCACCACAATGGTAGCGATCAGTGCAAACAGGACGATAACGAAAATAAGCAGATACAGCATCCATTCGTTCATAAGAGCTTCCGTCCTTTCTTCTATAATAAAGGATAATCTTCTCGAAAAGTATGCGTCCTACTCTTACTTTACAGGAGAACGAATATGGCGTAACCCCCCAATCAGACGCTTTTCTACCCATCCAATTTTTCATTCTTGCGGCTATTGGATGGGTCTATTTACGGGGGCACGCCAGTCTCGGCCAGACCGCGCAAAAGTTAACAAAGCCCGCCATCCGTGCTATAATGGCAAGGTAATCTAGCCTAACGAGCAATGAGGAGATTTTTTTGATTCGACAACGAGCTTATCGCAAGGCGGCGGCGATTGCGATTGTTGCAATTGCTGCCGTCGTTCTCGTCTTCCTGCTGACAGCGAACAAAGAGCTGAAGGTGCGCCTGCTGTACGCCACCGCTGGCGGCGCTTCCGATCCGACCGCCTACGCGCAGCTGCGGCAATCGCCGGTCGTCGGTCTGGAGCTGGAACGGCAGGAGCTGAGCCGACTGAGCGCGCGCGAGCTCCGGTCTTACGATTCGATTTATTTGGACCCGTCGCTGCACGGGAGCATGACAGACTCCGAGCGGGAGCTGCTTCAAGCTTACGTCCGGGAAGGCGGGCATTTGTTTCTTGAAAATACGTTTGCGGACGATTTTGACCCCGGCTTTCTCGGAGCGGGACAAATCGTCGACGTCCCCGCGCCGGCCCGCAGCGCGCTCGGAGCCGGAGGCGGAAGTCCGTCCCTCTGGTCTTACCCGGATGTCGATGCCGACCTGCAAAGCGTCCAGCAGCTGCTTCGGTCGTTCGCGGACAGCTTCTTCCGGCACGACACCGAAGGAAGCTTGAGCCGGTTCTCCTGGGGAAAAGGGCTCGTCCCTTCCACGGCGCAGACGCTCGCTTCCATGAACGGCATCTCGCTTTATACGTTGAACCGGTACGGGGAAGGCACGGTGTTTTTTAGCGGCACACTGCTGCCGAACCGGTATTTTGTGACGGGCTACGATCTAAGCAGCGGTATGGACCCGAAGCTCGGCTTCGAGAAGCTGGCGGCGGACACGAACGCGGCCAAGAAGCCGACCCCGGACGCCCTGTATTTCGACCGCAGCCAGCTGCCGCTGGCGCCGTACTTCCATTTTACGTTCGCAGCCGGGAACGCCCTGCTGCGCAGCGAATACGCCGCGTTCGTCTCCAAGACGAAGCTCGGCTACAGCGTCAAAAAGTCGTACGGGCCTTACGGCCGTCCGGCGATGGCGTACCAGAACCATTTCGAAGCGCTGGAGGCGATCCGCGACGGCGAAGGCATCCAGTGGGCGGAGCTGCTCAAAAAGTACAAGCAGATCCCTTCGTTCTCGCTGGTCCGCTCGTCGTTCACGTGGGGGCGTTGGCAGGAATCGGTCGTCGTCCACTTGAATACCGGAACGAACGACAAGCCCGCCTTCGCCGGCGAGACGCCGAATTCGTTCTATTCGAGCGGCACGCGCCTGTCCGCCGACGGCGAGGCGATTCGGCTGGCCAACTACCCGGATTACCGTTCGCTCGGCGATCCGATCACGCTACCCTACCGCGCGTACCCCGCGCTGGCCGACCTTACCGGCGACGGCCGGCCCGACCTGATCGTCGGGTCGGCCGACGGCGCATTGTACGTTTACCGGAACGCCGGTGAAATGGAAGGGGCCTACGCCGGGCAGCAGCTCCCGGCGGAACTGAAAGCGCCGGCGGCGTTCGCGCGGCGCGAGCCCTTGCGGCTCCCAAGCGGGGAGCCGCTGAAGACAGGATCGTACGCCAGCGTGGCGGCGTATGATCTGAACGGCGACGGCCGGCCGGATCTGCTGATCGGCCAGCCGGGCGGCACGCTCGCGGTCGCCTATGGCGAAGCCGGCGGCGCGTTCAAAGCGCCCGTCCCGCTGCTGGCGGACGGGAAGCCGATCCGCGGCGCGGCGCCGATCGCGCCGGCCGTGGGCGACGTCACCGGAGACGGCACCCCGGATCTCGTGATTGGGGATGCCGACGGGCAGGTGACGCTGTACCGCGGCTCGCGCGGGGCAAACGGCGCGGTCGCCTGGCATGCGGGCGAAGCGCTGTTCAAGCTGTCCGCGCGGTTTGCGGCGCCGTCCGTCCGCGACATGAACGGGGACGGCAAAGCCGACCTCGTCGTCGGCACCGGGGAAGGCGACCTGCGCGTTTACGTTCAGGAGAACTCGGGCACCGGGCGTACCGCTTGGGTGAACAAAGGCGTCATCGAAGCGGCGACCGTCAACCAGCTCGGCAACCATGCGCTCGTCGGCGGGCACAACGCCGTCCCGCTCTGGTACGACCTGAACGGGGATGGCAAGGACGATCTGATCGTCGGGCAGCTCGAATTCGGCATCCCGTCGACCGTCGACGATCCGAAGTTCCCATATGCGGACCAGCTGAACGAATTTATCCGGTACACGAAAGACAACCGTCTGGAGCTGTACCCGCACATTTTTGTCCATAACTTTACGAGCGACGCGCAGGAGAAGCAGGAAATAGCGCTCCATCAGAAAGCGTTCGAGAATCTCGGCATTCCGTGGGGGATGACCGGCACGAACCAGCATACGTGGCGGATCAACAATCCGGACCGCAGCCAGACGCTGCGCAACGAGCGGGAGTCCGGCATCTGGTTCAACTTCGGCTTCAAGCCGTCGCATATCAAGACCGATCCGCGCCTCGGCGTCGAGTATAACTGGGGTCTGCCGTTTCTTATGACCGATGCGGCGGGCGAGCCCGACTTGAGCAAGCCGATGATGCTGAATACTCCGGCGCCGGTGCTGCGTACGGACAAGCATTATTCGACCAAAGATATTTTCGAAGCGTACGCGGCGCTCGACCTGCCGATCGATTATTTCGAGCATATCGAGTACCATTTCCCGACCCGCGTACCGGAGCTGCTGGAATTCGTCCGGTATTTGGACAAGCTCCGGGACGACTATAGCTACAACTTTATGACCGAGCCCCAAATGGCGCGCTCGTTCCTGAATGCAATGACGACCCGCGTCGAGCTGTACCGGCCATGGCGCGAGGTCATCGCGGACCGCGTCAAGAAAATGCTCGGCATGACGGTCGAGCCCGGCTTCCGCGTCAAGGCGATCACCGCCGATGTTCCTGCGCAGGCCGCCGAATACCGCGGCACACTCGGCCTCGTCGTCGACCGCGGGCAGCCTTACGCGGCCAAGCAGGCCGTCACCGATGCCGAGGTGCGCGATACGCGCGGCGGCAAGCTGTACCTCGGCGTCCCGCAAACGGCCGCCATCCGGTTCACCTCGTCTGAACGGGCGGAGTCGCTCGGCAGCGAGCCGCATCTGATGCGCTCGAACGTTCCGTACGAGCTGCAAAAATCGGCGGACCGCTGGACGCTGAAGCTGAACGCGCCCGGCATGCAACAGGTGCAGATTTACAGCGCCGAACCGCTGACCATCGAAGGAGCGGGGCTGACCGTCGACCGTGACGAAGCGAAAACGACCTATACGGTCACGCATTACGGCGATCCGGTGACGCTGACTGTAGCCAAAGCGGCCCGTTAGCTTGCATTCACTCTTCACGCGGACGGTTGCGGCGGGGCCCCTAAGGTCCCGCATCGCCGTCCCGCTTTTATGCCGGCACTCGCTGCGAGTCCGGCTCATATCGCTTGATTTTACTTTATCCGAGGAGGCTTCCCCATGCAGGAATTGCTGGAACAGCTTGAGGCGCACATCAAGAGCCGTTACGAAATCGAAGACGATGACGACGATTTTTCCGTAGACGTACACTTGTTCGATTATGGATACATTGATTCTATCGGAGCGACGGCGCTGATCGCGCATATCGAGAAGACGTACGGCATCCAGGTGACGAATCAGGATTTAATGCTGTACCCGCTCAACACCGTCCGCGAAATCGCGACGTTCATCCACAACAAGAAAGAGAGGTAAGCCCATGGAATGCGTCGTATCTTTGGAGGGGCTCGCCTCCAGCCAGCACGGACAGCTCAAATACGCCGCGGCGTTTATTGACGAGACCATCCGCGACATCCGGCTTGAATCCGGGCACATTCATATCGTTCACGACTCTCCGAAAGGCAACGCCGCCATCGAAGAGCGGGTACGCAAGCTGATCGACCGTTTCTCGCAAGGGGATTTCGGCTTCAAGGAAAACATCCTGTTCGAGCATAAGGTCGATACCCCCTACGAAGGCGATATTATCGCCGAGCTCGTCGAGCGCAAAATCATCAAAGTGTTGGAGCCGGGCCTGTTCATTTTCCGCGAGCCGTTCTCCAGTCTGATGCGTTTTCTCGACTACAGCTTCGTTACGAAAATTGCGAACCGTTTTGCAGGAATTACGGAGGAGCAGTACCCTGCCGTCATTCATTGCGATACGCTGAACAAGACGAATCACTTCACTTCGTTTCCGGAGCACATTCACTTCCTGTCGCACCTGCGCGAGGACCTCGACATCATCGAAGCGTTCTCTCAATCGATCCGCGACGCTGGTGGCTGGAAGCAGGAGCAGCCGCTCGATCTGAACGCCAACCTGGCGAAGCCGAAATTCACGATGAACCCTTCGACCTGTTACCACTGCTACGAAGGGCTGCAGAATGAGACGCTCGAAGGCGACGGCGTGACCGTGACGGCCATCTCCAAGTGTCACCGCTTCGAATCGCGCAATCATACGGACTTCGGACGCCTGCTCGATTTCAGCATGCGGGAGATCATCTTCGTCGGCAAGCCGGATTACGTGAAAGAGAACCGGCTGCAGGCCATTGAATATTTGAAAGAGCTGGCCGTCGAATGGAATGTGGACAGCGTGCTGGAAATCGCGAACGATCCGTTTTTCACGAACGACTTCCAAGTCAAAGCGTCCTTCCAGCGGAACCAAGAAATGAAGTACGAGCTCCGGCTGACGATTCCGAACATCAACAAGTCGATCGCCTGCAGCTCCATCAACTTCCACAGCAACACGTTCGGCAATGCGTTCAATATTAAAATGGGCAAGCGCAACGCAGTTACCGGGTGCGTCGGGTTCGGCATCGAGCGCTGGGCGTTCGCCTTCCTCGCGCAATACGGATTGGACGAAGCGAACTGGCCTGCAGCGTTCCGCGAGCAGTACCACGCGTGGCAGCAAAAATCGCTCTAGCACCGTAACCCGTAATTCTGTGATTGATAACTAATGATCGCCTTCATTAGAAAGAGTGGGTTTTCCCGTTATGATCGCTTTTCTTCGCAAAAACAGCTTCGTGCTGCTGCTGTTGGCCGCTTTCGTGCTATCGGACGTGCTCATCTCCTGGTGGGACCCGATGGTGACGTCGCGGCGTTTTTATAAGAACGATTTTACGAAGACGCTCTTCCATCACGATTGGCAGAATCGGGGGCCGGCCTTCTACGGCAACTCCGCGGTGACGGGGGCGTATATCGAGGCGGACTCGGCCGCCAAGCTGGTGGAACTCGGGCTTTCCTACGGGAAGCTGACCGATCTGAAAGCGATTCTGGAGCAGCAGCGTTTCCAGGTGGAGGGACAGCTTGTTGTCGGCATCGACGTTCATACAATGATCGACAGCCTGGACACGGACCCGACCTACCAGTGGTTCAAGCCTTGGTACCAGCCTTACGTCTACGCGTACCGCGACTATTTCCGCGATACCGGGACGGAGGTTGCCTGTGGCTTGTACCAAGGGCTGCTGAAGCAGGATGCTACCAAGTTTGAAGCATGCGCCCGCTTCCCGGAGACGCTGAAGCTGAGCGCGTCCGACCCGCTGGCTTACCAGCCGCGCTGGATTGATAAGGAGCTTTATTTCGGCCGAAAATCCGATGAGGATCTCCGTAAAAAATGGGACGAATACGAGCAGCGCTTCGGCTGGATGACTAACCGGGATTTCAAGAACAATCTGGACGCCTTGGACTTCATCATCGCTTACAGCAAGCAGCAAGGCTTGCCGCTGCGCGTCGTCTGGATGCCTTGGAACCGCGGCTACAAGCTGCCGGGCTATATGCCTGCGTTGCAGGAAGAAGTCAACCGGCGACTTCAGGCGGCCGGTGTTCCGATGCTGGATCTGCTGACGGCCTACGATCCAAAATATTTTCACGATCTCGTTCATCTGAGCCGTCAGGAAGGCGCTCCAGTGTTTACGAAGGAGGTGGACGCATGGCTCGCTTCGCTCGCAAAATCGTCGAAGTGATCGTTTATCTCGCCATGCTCATCATGGTGCTGATCTACTTTACCGGCAAAGGATTGTTCATCTACGAAGGGTTCTGATCTTGTCTTGATCGGCGCGGGCCCCGATCGGTCCTTCCGTCCCGCTCCGGGCCGGTTCCCGACCCGCACGGCGGATGCATATGTTGGAGGAATCTTCGATGTGGTATTTAAATATGAACGCGGTTATGGCCATGACCGGCATGGTGCTCGTGCTTGCCCTAACCCGGCGGTGGGCGGATAACAAGCGTCTGCTGCTGCTCGCGTTCAACCTATGCTTTTTGCTGCTGTTCAGTAAAAAGCTGCTCGCTTTTTACTTGGCCTATACGGCGCTCAACTATTTGGCCTTTTTATTTCTGAGCCACACGTCGCGCTTTCGCAAGGGCTGGTTCATTCTGCTGATCGCCGCCAATGTGGCCGCTGTCTGCTCGCTGCGGCTGTTCGGCATGGAGGTATTCACTCACCCGCTGTTCGACGTTGTGATTGTACTCGGCTTGATTTACAACGTACTCAAGGTGATCGATGCCCTGTATTTCGCCTACTTCTTCGGCAAAGACGCCCGCGCGAAGGTCGTCGATTACTTTAACTATATTTTGTTCATCCCGACGTTCACGTCCGGACCGATTCTCAAATTCCGCGATTTTATGGCGGATACGAAGCAGCCGTATCGGGTGGATGCCGCACAGGCGGAAAGCAGCATCAAACGTATTATTCTCGGTATGTTCAAGAAGATCGTGCTCGTCACATGGATGACCGACGTGTTTAATGCCATGTCCGGGCAGGAGCTTTATACGCATCAATCGCTATTTTTGATGGTCTGGTTCTATGCCCTGATCTACTTCGACTTCTCCGGCTATTCCGATATTGCGATCGGCTTCGGACGGCTGATGGGGTACAACATTCCGGAAAACTTCAAGAAACCGTTCCAATCCCCGACGCTGACGCAGTACTGGCGCAATTGGCACGCCACGCTCGGCGACTGGTTCCGCGATCATATTTTTATATTTTTCTCGCGCCAAACGCCGACCAAATGGACCGCCGCCGGCCTGTCCATCCTTATTATGGTGCTGATCGGGCTATGGCACGGCTTTAGCTGGCTCTATCTGCTGTGGGGCGTTTACCACGGCGTGCTGATCGCGCTGGAGAACCTGCTCGGGAAAACGACGGTCAACAAGAAAAAAGTATCCCGGACGTACTTCTACGCCCGCTGCGCGTTAACCCAGCTAATCGTGACAGCGGCCGTTATCGTCTACAGCGGCAAAAGCGAAACGGTACTCCACATCTATCGCGGTCTCCTGAACTGGCCGTTCTAAACATGATAAAAGCAGCGTCCTTTGCAGGCGCTGCTTGTTTTTTTCACGCGAACTCGCGAATATACTTCAACTGGCATCGGATTGCTTCCCGGGCGTCTCCATCACTTCTTCTTTGGCCGGAGCAGCTTGAACGGTGCATTGCAGCTGATTGCCGTTTGCCGTTATATACAATTCCCCCACATATTGAAACACATCGTCACAGTCCTTCTTATGTACATGCACGCAGCCGGATTTCGTATTAATGTTGAGCGAGAGCTGATCGGGCAGCTCCACCAAGCATTGAAACTTTTTAAAGTTGTTTGGAAAACGCAGCCAGGTGCCTGATACCGTTTCAACAATTTGCGTATCTTTGCTCATCTTACGATCCGCCCTTTCTTTAAAAAGTTGCCCCTTCCCTCCCCGGTCCGAAGAGAATTATTTCCATTGTAACCCAATCAAAAGGAAAAGAAACGGGAACGTTGTCGGGTGCTTTGTCGAAAGCTAAACTTTGCCTAGCGAACAAGCATTCGCTGCGCCGTATATTTTAAGAAAATTGCCAGAAAATAAGGGTAACCCCTTGGAAGGAGAACGTGATTCCGAATGCTGACCACTCTTATCGCACTTGCGGCTGTCGTATGTGTGATCTCTGCCGCTGCGTCATTTATGCTGGCCCGAAGGCAGCAAAATAAGGAATTTGACAAGAACACAGACCCGAACACAGTCAAGCATCCCGTCATGGCCAATCCGATGCTTATCCTTTATGTGCTTTTTCCGATCGTCCTGGTTGCCGGTGCAGTTATCTGGTCTTACTATTTCAAATAAGTCGGAGGTTACTTCCGTGGATAAAAGAAACTACTATGTTTCCGTTCAGTCAAAGACGATCATGCAGCATCAGGGCGATGCGGCTTACGAGTTGGAAATCGAAGCCACACCGGAGGAAATCATAAAGCTTAAGGAATTATTCGAAGACATGGAGTATGCAGAGGAACAAACGTTCCCCAGGACCCTTGTTCCGGGCATTCCCTACCATCATGACGAGGAAAACGATGTATACGACATCTATTTGAAAAACGTCTATCAAACGCTGTACAGTCTGGGTACCGACGAAACGAAAAAACATGTTCAAACGATGAACGTTTTAGATTGAAGTCGTGAACTTTTTACGAAAAAGCGACACCCCGATGCGTTATGTCCGAAACTCCTACTTTGAGCCGTACGCAATTAGTGATATAATTTGGATGAGCGTTCTATTGTACGCGCGTTCATTTTGATCATTTTCGGAGGTGTCCCATGAAATTAGGCGTTTTCACGGTATTATTCCAGCAGAAGCCTTTCGAAGAAGCGCTTGACTACATTGCATCCAAAGGACTGGACGCCGTTGAAATCGGCACCGGCGGCTACCCGGGCAAAGCACATTGTGACCCGGATGTGCTGCTCAGCGATAACGGCAAGCTGAAAGCATTCAAGCAAGCGATCGAATCCCGCGGATTGACGATCAGCGCGCTCAGCTGCCACGGCAACCCGCTCCATCCGCAAAAAGCACTCGCCCAAGCCGATCACGAAGCGCTGCTCAAAACGGTTGACCTTGCCCAGAAGCTCGAGGTGCCAGTCGTCAATGCGTTCTCCGGCTGCCCGGGAGACTCCGATAACGCAAAATATCCGAACTGGCCGGTGGCTCCTTGGCCGCCCGATTTCCAAGAGATTCTCGATTGGCAGTGGGCCAACAAAGTGATTCCGTACTGGACGGAAACCGGCAAATACGCTTCCGAGCGCGGCGTGAAATTCGGTCTCGAGCTGCACGGCGGCTTCTCCGTCCATACTCCGGCTACGCTGCTGCGTCTGCGCGAAGCGGCCGGCGACGCCATCGGCGCGAACCTGGACCCGAGCCATATGTGGTGGCAGGGCATCGATCCGGTGCAGGCGGTGAACATTCTCGGCCGCGCAGGCGCCATTCACCACTTCCATGCCAAAGATACGTCCATCGATCCGATCAACGTCAACCGTTACGGCATCACGGATATGCAGTCCTACGCGAACATGCTGGACCGCGCTTGGCAGTTCCGCACCGTCGGCTACGGGCATGATCTCAAGACGTGGGCAGACATCATCAGCGCGCTTCGCTTGGTCGGTTACGACTATGTCGTCAGCATCGAGCACGAAGACGGCTTGATGTCGGTGGACGAAGGCTTTACGAAAGCGGTGCAAAACCTGCAGCAAATTCTCATCAAAGAGCCGCTTGGCGAAATGTGGTGGGTGTAATTCAACGGAGCGTCCCTCTGCTTGAGGCGGGCGCTCCTTTTTATTTTCAGGAAATCACCTTTTGAAACGCCAAAAGGACAGCGTCCCGGGAGACCTGTCCTTGTCCGTGCATCATGTATAATCTTATTCGCGTCTCTGCAGCAGCAGCTTACAGCTTGCCCATCCAGCCCATAACCATAACTGCGCTCAAGGTTACGAATACGGCCAAGCTAACCAGACCGAAGCCAATGGCGAACGGATTTTTCTTTTTAGCGCCGAGCAACCGGATAAGGCCGATGGCAATAACTACCGTGAACAAGATCACGAAGATATCGAAACCGGAAAAGGTGCTCGTGCTCTTTGCCGCTTCTTCAGCCAAAAACATGGAGGGACCTCCTTCAATATGCGAAAATACTTAATTTCTATCTTATCTTGACTAGCATGGAAGTGCAAGCGATTTATCTAGATGTAACAACTTTGTCAACATTTTCGCCGGGAAGCGGCAGGGCTTGACTTACTCACCGTAGTCCCCCTTGTGCGGAACTTCACTTAAGAAATTGGCAGCCTTTTCATCTAGAACCCAAATCCCCTGTTTATCATCAATCGTTATAAAATGGAACAATGTAAGCGATTTACGCCCCGTCCTAAACATGTTACTATAACTGTAGTTTTCACACTAAAAACATCGGAATTATACAAAATCAAGGAGGAACACGACTTCATGGCCTATGAACCCGTTTGGACGGCGGACCCATCCAAGCTGAATAAAATGGAGCTCGTCAAGCTCGAGAAAGACGGTCTTGACGTGATTCGCACCATTATTGAGCAGTATGCGCACGAAGGGTACGATTCCATTACGGAAGACGATATGAACCGTTTCAAATGGGCCGGCGTTTACGAACAGAAGCCGAAGGACGGCCATTTCATGATGCGCGTCCGCATCAACTCCGGCGTTATGACAAGCGATCAAGCCCGTACCATTGCAGGAATCGCCAAAGACTACGGACGCAATCTGATGGACGTGACTACCCGTCAGGCTATTCAGTTCCATTGGCTGCGCGTCGAGAATTTGCCTGATATTTTCAACCGTTTGGAGAAGGTCGGCTTATACTCCTACGAAGCCTGCGGCGACTGTCCTCGTACGGTCGTCGGCAATCCGCTTGCCGGCATCGACCCGGACGAGCTGATGGATACGACCGCGCTGGTCAATCAGGTGAACGATTACTTCCTGATGAACCGGGACTTCTCGAATCTTCCGCGCAAATATAAAATGTCCATTTCTTCTAATATTTATAACTACGGCCATGCGGAAATTCAGTGCCTGGCCTTCACGCCTGCGACGAAAACGATCGACGGAGAGGAAGTACTCGGCTTCCACGTCTGGGTCGGCGGCGGCTTGTCGGCGAAACCGCATCTCGCGAAGCAGCTTGATCTGTTCGTCTCCCCGGAGGAAGTGCTGAAAGTCGCGATCGGCGTAACCACCATCTATCGTGACTACGGCTATCGCGAGAAGCGTCATCACGCCCGCCTGAAATTCCTCGTAGCCGATTGGGGCCCGGAGAAGTTCAAGGGAAAGCTAATCGAGCTGATCGGCGAGATGCCGGCCCGCGGCGAAGACAAAACCGTCGGCTGGAAAGCCGCTTACTTCGACGGCGTACACCCGCAGAAGCAGGAGGGCTTGAACTACATCGGGCTCAGCGTTCCGGTCGGCCGTTTGAGCGGAGACGAATTTTCAGAGCTGGCACGCATCGCAGATGCGTACGGTGATGGGCACATTCGCACCACCGTATCGCAGAATATCATTCTCTCGGGTATCCAGGACGAAAACGTAGATAAAGTACTTGCCGAAGGCGTGCTGGAGCGTCTGACCCCGAATCCGAACCATTTCGTGAGCCGGACCGTATCCTGTACCGGGAACGAGTTCTGCAACCTGGCCGTCGTCGAGACGAAGGAAAGAGCAATACGGGTCGCCGAGTACCTCGATTCCAAGATTGAGCTCGACGAGGACATCCGCATCCACTTCATCGGCTGTCCGAACGCCTGTGGCCAGAAGCACATCGCCGATATCGGCCTGCAAGGCGCACTCGTAAAAATGCCGGATGGGATGGTCGACGCCTTCGATATCGCCGTAGGCGGCATTCTCGGACCGGGCGCTCAATTCAACCAAGCGCTGAAAGGCCCGGTAAGAGGCGATCAGGTCGGTCCGGTGCTGGAGCAGTTGATCCTGTATTACAAGGATAACCGCGGACCGGAAGAAACGTTCCATCAATTCGCGGGTCGTGTCGGCATTCCTGCATTCCAAGAGAAGCTGACGGCAATTCTAGCCTCGTAACACATTCGCTGCCTTACAAAAGCCGACTGAACGGGACCGCCACGTCGGTCGGCCTTTTGCTGCTGCACCAAGTTCGCTATCCGTAAAAAACGCTGCCCTCAAGCCAATTCATTTCCCGGCTTGGAGCAGCGTTTTTTCTTATGGGTCACCGAAGTTAAACGGCCGCGTCTTCCATTTCTTTAAGCCGCTTATAATAATCCTCGGAGCGCACTTTGTCGCGTTCCAAGATCGGCTTCAGGTATTTGCCGGTGTATGAACCGTCTACCTTCACGACTTCCTCCGGCGTTCCGGAAGCGACGATGGTACCGCCCCTGATGCCGCCTTCCGGCCCAAGATCGATGATATAATCGGCCGTCTTGATCACATCTAGGTTGTGCTCGATGACGAGAACCGAATCGCCGTTCTCGACCAAGCGGTGCAGCACCTTAAGCAGCCGGTCGATATCATGGATATGCAATCCGGTCGTCGGCTCGTCCAGAATATAGATCGTCTTGCCCGTGCTACGGCGATAGAGTTCGGCCGCGAGCTTCACGCGCTGCGCCTCTCCCCCGGAGAGCGTCGTCGCCGGCTGACCCAAATTCATGTACCCGAGCCCGACGTCCATCAAGGTTTGCATTTTCCGGTGAATACGCGGAATGTTTTTGAAAAACTCGCACGCATCCTCGATCGTCATTTCCAATACCTCGGAAATGTTCTTGCCTTTATATTTCACTTCCAACGTTTCGCGATTATACCGTTTGCCTTTACATACCTCACACGGCACGTAAACGTCCGGCAGGAAGTGCATCTCGATCTTGATAATGCCGTCGCCTTTGCACGCCTCGCAGCGTCCGCCCTTCACGTTGAAGCTGAACCGGCCTTTTTTGTAGCCGCGCACCTTCGCTTCGTTGGTCGCCGAGAAGACGTCGCGGATATCGTCAAATACGCCGGTGTACGTAGCCGGGTTCGAGCGGGGCGTCCGCCCGATCGGCGATTGATCGATGTCGATTACTTTGTCGACATGCTCCAGTCCTTTGAACTCCTTGTACTCGCCTGGGCGAACCTTGGCGCCGTTTAGCTCTTTCGCCAACGTTTTGTACAAAATTTCGTTAATCAGCGTACTCTTGCCGGAGCCGGAAACTCCGGTCACACAGCCGAATACTCCGAGCGGAAACTTCACATTGACGCCGCGCAGGTTGTTTTCTTTAGCCCCGCGGATTTCCAGCCATTTGCCGTTCGGCTTCCGCCGCTCGGCAGGAACGGGAATAAACTTGCGGCCGCTGAGATACTGCCCGGTCAACGATTCCTCGTCCTGCATAACTTCCTCAGGCGTGCCTTGGGCGATCACCTTGCCGCCGTGAATGCCCGCGCCCGGCCCGATGTCGATGATGTAGTCGGCTGCTAGCATCGTATCTTCGTCGTGCTCGACCACAATCAGCGTATTGCCCAGATCCCGCATATGCTCCAGCGTTTGGATCAGCCGGTCGTTATCCCGCTGGTGCAGGCCGATGCTCGGCTCGTCCAAGATGTACAGAACGCCCATCAGACTGGACCCGATTTGCGTCGCCAGACGAATCCGCTGCGCCTCGCCGCCGGAGAGCGTGCCCGCCGCGCGGTGCATCGTCAAATAGTCGAGCCCGACATTGACGAGGAAGCCCAGACGCTCTTTGATCTCCTTCAAGATCAGATGTGCGATCTGCGTCTCACGGTCGGTCAGCTTCAGCGAGTCGAACCATTGCTGCGCTTCCCCGATGGACAGCGAGGTGACATGCGCGATATTTTTATCCGCTACGGTTACCGCCAGCGTTTCCGGCTTCAAACGGGCGCCCTTGCACTTGCCGCAAGGCTTGGCGCTCATGTACGTCTCGATATGCTCACGGATGCCGTCGGAGAATGTCTCCCGGTAACGGCGCTCCAGATTGTTCACGATGCCTTCAAAAGGAACCATCGCTTCCTTCTTATGTCCGAAGTCATTCTCGTAGCGGAAGCGCACCTTCTCCCCGCCGGTACCGTTCAGCAGCTTCTGCATTTGCTCTTTCGTCAGCTCGCCGACGGGCACATTTTTCGGGATACTGTAGTGCTCGCACACCGCCGCAAGGAACTGCGGGTAGTAATTCGACGTACTGCCGGCCCATGCTTCGAATGCTCCCTCTTCGATGGAAAGCTTCGGATTCGGAACGAGCAGGTCCGGGTCCACGATCATCTTTTGACCCAAGCCGTCGCATTCCGGACATGCGCCGAACGGGCTGTTGAACGAGAACATCCGCGGCGCGAGCTCTTCGATACTGAAACCGCACTCGGGACAAGCCAGATTTTGGCTGAACAGCAGTTCTTCCTGATCGATCACGTCCACGATGACGCGCCCTTCCGCCAGCTTCAAAGCCGTCTCCAGCGAGTCGGCCAGACGCGTTTGGACATCGTCCTTCACGACGATCCGGTCCACGACCACTTCGATCGTATGCTTTTTGTTTTTTTCCAGCTCGATCGTTTCCGACAGCTCGCGAAGCTCGCCGTTGACGCGCACGCGGACGAAGCCTTGCTTCTGGATATCCGCCAGCAGCTTCGAATGCTCGCCCTTGCGCCCTGAGACGATCGGCGCCAAAATTTGCAGCTTGGTGCGCTCCGGATATTCCATGATCCGGTCGACCATCTGCTCGACGGTCTGCGAGGTAATCTCGATTTTATGCTCCGGACAGTGCGGGCGCCCGATCCGGGCGAACAGCAGACGCAGATAGTCGTAAATTTCCGTCACCGTACCCACGGTGGAACGCGGGTTGCGGCTCGTCGTCTTCTGGTCGATGGAGATGGCCGGAGACAATCCGTCGATCGAGTCGACGTCCGGTTTGTCCATCTGGCCGAGAAACTGCCGCGCGTAGGCGGACAGCGACTCAACATATCTTCTTTGCCCTTCGGCATAGATCGTATCGAACGCCAAGGACGACTTCCCGGAGCCGCTCAGGCCGGTCAGGACGACAAATTTATCCCGCGGAATGACGACGTCGATATTTTTCAGGTTATGCGCCCTGGCGCCTTTAATTACAATGTTGTCTCTGGCCACGTTTCGAAAGCCTCCCTTGACTACAGCTCGGCCTTCAATTCGAGCACGGCATCGCGGAGCTCCGCGGCACGCTCAAACTGCAGGTTTTTGGCTGCTTCCTTCATTTCCTGCTCCAACCGTTCGATCAGCGAGATGCGGTCTTTCTTGGACATCTTCGCCTGCTTCACTTCCGACAAATAGTCGGCCTTCTGTTCGGCCACCTTGGTGGCTTCAATCACATCGCGCACTTTCTTCTGTATCGTTTGCGGCGTAATGCCGTGTTTCTCGTTATAAGCGATCTGAATCGTCCGGCGGCGGCTCGTTTCCTGAATCGCCTTGTCCATCGAATCGGTTACTTTATCCCCATACATGATAACATGCCCGTTGGCATTGCGCGCCGCCCGCCCGATCGTCTGGATCAAGGAGCGCTCCGCGCGCAGAAAGCCTTCTTTGTCGGCGTCGAGAATCGCCACAAGCGATACCTCGGGCAAGTCCAGCCCTTCCCGCAGCAGGTTGATGCCGACGAGAACGTGGAACGTGCCGAGCCGCAATTCGCGCAAAATCTGCATCCGCTCGAGCGTCTTGATGTCCGAGTGCAAATACCGCACTTTGATGCCGATTTCCTTGAAGTAATCGGTCAAATCCTCGGCCATCTTCTTCGTTAGCGTCGTGACGAGCACCCGTTCGTCTTTTTTGATCCGGTCTTGAATTTCTTCCAGTAGATCGTCGATCTGCCCTTTGGTCGGGCGAACTTCGATCACCGGATCGACGAGTCCGGTCGGACGAATAATCTGCTGCACCATCTCGGGACAATGCTCCAGCTCGTACGGTCCCGGCGTCGCCGAGACGTAAATAATCTGATTCACTTTCTCTTCGAACTCCTCGAAACGGAGCGGCCGGTTATCCAGTGCCGAAGGAAGCCGGAAGCCGTGATCGACGAGCACTTCCTTACGCGCCCGGTCGCCGTTGTACATCGCGCGGACCTGCGGCAGCGTCACGTGCGATTCATCCACGATCACGAGCATGTCGTCCGGGAAATAATCGAACAGCGTGTACGGCGTCGCTCCGCGCTCGCGGAACGTCAGAGGTCCCGAATAGTTCTCGATCCCGGAGCAGAAACCCATCTCCTGCATCATCTCGATGTCGTAGCGCGTCCGCTGCTCCAGCCGCTGCGCCTCCAGCAGCTTGCCCTCTCCGCGCAGCTGCTCGAGCCGTTCCTCCAGCTCCCGTTCGATATTCACGAGCGCCCGCTTCATCGTTTCCTCGTGCGTCACGAAGTGGGACGCCGGGAAGATGGCGATATGATCGCGTTCGCCGATAATCTCGCCGGTGAGCACGTTAATCTCCGTGATCCGCTCGATTTCATCGCCAAACAGCTCCACACGGACCGCTTGCTCGCCGCGTGAAGCCGGGAAAATCTCGATAACGTCGCCGCGCACGCGGAACGTGCCCCGCACGAAGTTCATGTCGTTGCGCTGGTACTGAATGTCGATGAGCCGATGCAAAATGTCGTTGCGGGAACGCTCCATACCGACCCGCAGCGATAGCACGAGATCCCGGTACTCCATCGGAGAACCGAGGCCGTAGATGCACGATACGCTCGCGACGATAATGACGTCACGGCGTTCGAAGAGCGAGCTGGTCGCCGAGTGCCGGAGCTTGTCGATTTCTTCGTTAATGCTTGAGTCCTTCTCAATATACGTATCCGACGACGGAATGTACGCCTCCGGCTGATAGTAATCGTAATAGCTGACGAAATAGGAAACGGCGTTGTTCGGGAAAAACTCCTGCAGCTCGCTGCACAGCTGCGCGGCTAGCGTCTTGTTGTGCGCAATCAGCAGCGTCGGCCGGTTCAACTGGGCGATCACATGGGCAGCCGTAAACGTCTTCCCCGTTCCCGTTGCGCCAAGCAGCGTCTGATGTCTTTTCCCTTCACGCACACCGTTCACCAGCTGCTCGATTGCGGCCGGCTGATCCCCTTGCGGCTGAAACTCCGCTACGAGCTGGAATTTCTTGTCGCTGTAGACGACTTCGTTCATTTTGCTCATCTGATCACCCGTTCATTAAAAAGACTTTGTTTTCCTTCTAAACTTTTATCTACCATATTCCGATAAATAACTAAGCATCGGTTGACGCGCGTTCGACTCCGTTCGACGATTTCCTTTGATAGGAATATTTGTTCCCATACATTATACCCTTTTTCTCTTTCTGTTGCAAACGAATCCCATTTCCTGTTTTTCCAAAGCTTCGCTTGTGCAGAAAAAAGAAAAAGGATGCAGCACCACATTAACTTTAGATATCTAGGGGTGGAACGACAGTGGACTTGACTACATTAATAGGTATTATCGTAGGCCTTGGCGGTCTGATCGGCGGCTATCTGATGGACGGCGGTCACCTTTCTGCGCTGGTGGTTCCCAGTGCCATGCTCATTATTTTCGGCGGAACGTTCGGAGCGGTCATGATCAGCTTCCCGATGTCCCAGCTTAAGCAAATCGGCAAAGCTTTGGGGATGGCATTCAAAGAGCCGAAGCGCGACCACGCCGCGATCATCGACGAACTGGTCGATATGGCCACGATCGCCAGACGCGAAGGCGTGCTTGCCTTGGAGCAGCGCGCGCAAGAGCATAGCAATCCGTTCCTGCGAGACGGTCTCATGATGGTTGTCGACGGCACCGATCCGGAGCTTACCCGGCAAATTCTGGAGCTGGAGATGGATGCGATCGAGCACCATCACGAAGGCTACGCCAAAATGTTCGAGGCGGCCGGCGCCTATGCTCCGACGATGGGGATCATCGGTACCGTTATGGGCTTGATCCACGTGCTTGGCAACCTGTCCGATCCGGGAAGTCTGGGGCCGGCCATTGCCGTTGCGTTTACTGCAACGCTGTACGGCGTATCGTCCGCCAACGTTCTTTACTTGCCAATCGCAAGCAAAATCAAAATCCGCAGCAAAGAGCAAATTTCCGAGATGGAATTGATGCTGGAAGGCATCCTCGCGCTTCAAGCCGGGGAAAACCCGCAGCTCATCAAAAAGAAACTGAACTCGTTCCTCCATCAGGAACATAAAAAAGTCGAAGGCGCAGGTGAGGCCGGTGGCGCGGAAGAATAAAAAGCAGGAAGCCCCCGAAAACCACGAGCGATGGATGGTTACCTATGCGGACCTGATTACGCTGCTGCTCATCTTTTTTGTCATCATGTATGCGATGAGCAAGGTGGACGTGCAAAAATATGAGGTACTGTCGCAAGCGCTGAAGTTCGAATTCATGAAGGCCGATACCATTATGCCGAAGGGCATGGGCATCTCCGGTTCCGCCAACCCGGCGAAGGGCGGAGACGACAGCACGAAAACCGAGCAGCAGCTCAGGGAAATGAAAGAAAGGGAAGAGCAGGAGAAAAAGGAACGCCAGCTCGAAGATCTGCTCAAAAAAGTGCAGGTCTATATCGAAGAAAACAACTTGCAAACCCAAGTGTCTGCAGCGAATACGCCGCGAGGGGTAGCCGTCACGCTGGACGATCTGTTCTTGTTCGATCTCGGCAAAGCGGATTTGAAGCCGCCCGCGATTCCGGTCTTAACCAAGCTGGCGAGCTTGTTCCCAACGCTCGACGCGACGGTCAGCATCGAAGGGCATACGGACGACCTGCCGCTAGTGACAGGCTCTTTCTACAAAGACAACTGGGGGTTGTCGCAGGCTCGTTCGCTTTCGGTACTGCGGTACTTCCTCTACGAAACACAGCTCGATCCGAAAAAACTCGTTTCGACGGCTTACGCGGATACGAGACCCGTGGCGGAAAACAACAGCGCAGAGAACCGCGCCAAAAACCGCCGGGTCGAAATTGTCGTGCTGCGGGAGAAGCCCGCGTCCGCACTTCAACCATCCGGTAATTAAAACCCGTTCCATTGCTTATTACCGCACTAACCTCTTATTTGAAACAAGCCGCTTGGCGTGACAATGTCTCTCACGCCAGCGGCTTGTTTTTGTGCTTATACCGATTTGGAGCCCGAACGATTGCTGAGCAGTCCGACCGGCTTGCGGCTGAAGTACGCCCAGATCGGCCGCTGCCTTATCTCTGCATAGTGAAGCGCCTCTTGATCGGGCGCAAGCACGATGCCAAGCTGATGGTGCTCTCCCGAAAAAATTGCGCGCTTCAAAAATTTGCTTTCGCCCGCCAAATTCAAGATTTCCAGCTTGCAGAACGCCGAGTTCTGCTGCATTGCCTGGTGCAGCTCCTGCTTCGTACGGACAGGGATCCCGTTGACTTTGTGAACGATTTCGCCGACGGCAAGACCTAGCTCGTCCGCCGGACTGCCGGGCAGAATGCCCAAAATTTTCAGCCCGCGGCTCCCGTGTACATACAATGGACTGCGCCTCGCTTCATCCCACCGGCTGTAGACGATCATCGCTTCGTGCATCAGAATGCACAGTACGGATGCCACGGCCATAAACGGCGGCCACCAAGCGGCTACGGCTGCAAACAGCAGCAGGGCAGCGGCATAGAGCAGCAGCAGGTTCGAGCTGAGCTTCACTTTCTCCTGGGGCAGCCGCGACATCGTCATCTCGGTAAAGCCGATCATCACGGGGAAGCCGACGATCGTCCAGCCGTGCTGCCACAAATCGCCGCCAAGCAGCGGCGTCCAAGGCAGTGCCGTCCCCCCGGCCATCGGCACCAGAAGAAACAGCGTCATCGGCCAGTAGCCTTGCAGCTGATATCCGCCGACAATTTTGCCCCGCTTGCTCTCGTAAAACATCGGCGTGCCAAGCCGCGTGCCTTGAAAGCGCACGAACAGCGCTTCCGCCAGATGCAAAACCGCCACAAGCGCCAGCATGGACGGCATATTCAACGACAGCAGCGGTCCCGTCACCCATGCCCAGGAAGCCGCAGCCTCCCCTTCGTATAATGCGGGAAAAGCCCGCAGGACCGCCTGCACCAAACCGATGACGCCGACGGCATAAGCCCAGCATAAAAAGCGCACCCGCGCGAAAATGAGCAGCAGAGAAACAAGCCACATCAGAACAACCGCCTCCGGCTGAACGGACGCCCCGATTCCCGCCATCAGGACAGAAGCGGCGAGACCACCCACCCAGCCCCACAGCACAGTTCGCCACGTTTCGGACAGTAGCGAATGCAGCTTGGTCGCGAACAGCTTCCGTTCGAACGCAATCTGCCGGCGGTACTGCAGCACGATGAATAGAATGCCTACATAGTAAAAAGGATGCGTCAACAGCTGCAACAGCGCCCGGAGTCCCCGGTACGCCAGCTCCAAACCAAAGTCCATGGCCGGCTCCTTTTCGAAGTCCCGTGAATAACAAGCCGCTGTGCAGCCAAAGCGTTCTTCCGACCGCTGTTGTTCCCGGACTTCTGGATTATCAATACGTTCTATAGGTTGAAGTCCGGAAACAAAGGCGAACACTTCGTTTCTACAGAACGCTTTCCGCTGCTCCGCACGTTATTCACCAGACTTCGAAGTTTCTAAATTAAAAAGAAAACCTCCAGCGAGGCCGTTAAGTCAGGCGGCCCCGATAGAGGTTGTTATTTCGACGCGGATGCTTCGTTTTCCTGCCGTCGGCTGAATTTCCCTAAATCCCGGAAGCCGTTACTTCTTAACGGCACCTTGCATGTACTCGACAGCCGCCTTAAGCTGCAGGTCGTTCTTTGGATCGCGGATCTCGGCCAGGATCGCCTTCTCCAGCTTGTTCGCCGTCTCGGTATCCACCTCGCCGGTGATCGGCAGACCGTTCAACCGCTGGAACGCCTTGACGGCCAGCGCGGTTTTTTCGCTGTAGTAGCCGTCCTGCCGGTCCGGACCGAGCCCCAAGCCCTGCAGCATGATCTGCAGATTTTTGACGTCCTCGTTGTTCGTATCCGGCTTAAGCGTCGCTTTTTTGCTCAGAGGCGCCACTTTGAAATAAGCCGGTTGCTCCACAGGCTTCGTCGGCGCAATGCCTTTCTTGTGAATCCAAGTGCCGTTCGGCGTGAGCCACTTGTAAACGGTCATCTTGATGTTGCTGCCGTCGCCCATTTCTTTCTCGAACGTCACCTGAACCGTACCTTTGCCGAACGTGTTTTCTCCGATCAGCTGGCTGCCTGCGGAGTCGTGCAGCGCGCCGGCCAGTATCTCGGATGCGCTCGCACTGCCCTTATTGATGAGCACCGACACCGGGTACGGCTTGCCGGCTCCCTGCGATGCCGTCTCCTCGCGCTTGCCTTTGCGGTCTTCGATCTGAACGATTCCCTTGCCTTTCGGTATGAACGGCTCGACAATTTCCACGACCGCGGTAAGCAGACCGCCCGGATCGTTGCGCACGTCGATGATGAGTCCCTTCATCCCTTTATCCTCCAACGCTTTCAGCTCTTCCTTGAACCGTTTGGAGGTGTTGCTCGAGAACTGCCGGATTTCGATTTTGCCAATCTGTCCGGACAGCATCTCGCTGTATACGGTCTCGACATCGATGTCATCGCGGACGACGATCATCTGGATCGGCTCCGGCGCCCCGGCCCGCAGCACTTCGATCTTGGCCTGCGTGCCCTTGGGACCACGGATCTTCATAATCGCCTGGTTGAGCGACAGCCCTTCCAGCTTCTCTCCGTTGATCGAGACGATGATGTCGTGCGCGTGAAGTCCGGCCTTCTCGGCCGGCGACCCTTTGATCGGAGCGACGATGGTCACTTTGCCGTCTTCGGAGGTCACCTCCGCGCCGATGCCTTGGAACGACGAGGAAATGTTCTCGTCGAACTGCTGCGCCTCCTTCTGATCCATATACACCGTAAACGGATCGTCAAGCGTGGACAGCATCCCGTTAATCGCGCCGTTCACGATCTTGTCGTGATCGACATCGTTCAAAAACTTGCCTTCGATCAATTGGTACGTCGTTGCCAATTTTTTGTAGTCCTTGCTGGTCAGCCCCGATTTCACGTCGGCGGATGCCGAGCCCTCCAAGCCGACGGCGGCGAAAATCGACGGATGTACGATCGTCAGCGTCATAATGCTGCTTGCAAACATGGACAACAGGACAAACGCCAATACGGTACGTCCTTTAAATGTCATTTTATGATCCCACACCGCCTTTGCTGTTCCCGCTACTTGACTAACTTGTCTTTCTAGTTTATGACAAGCCAAGAAAAAATATGAACAGCAGCATTATCTCAAATACGGCTTCGGATCAACCGGATCTCCGTCGATGCGGACTTCAAAATGCAGATGGTTTCCGGTCGAACGTCCGGTGGAACCGACCTCTGCAATCTTTTGGCCACGCTTGACGGTATCCCCCTTCTCTACAACGATGCCGTCGTTGCGGATATGCCCGTACAGCGTCCATACGCCTTTGCCGTGATCGATGACCACGCAGTTGCCGTACCCGCTCCACCAGGACGCGACGATGACGACGCCGTCCTCCGCGGCAAAAATGTCGGTTCCGCCCGGCGAGGGCAGATCGAGCCCGGTGTGCGTTGCTTTCCGTCCGGTAATCGGGTCGGTTCGGGTGCCGAAGTCCGAAGACATCTGTACGACGCGCGGCAGCGGATAGCCAAACTTGCCGCCACCATAAGTATATGCCGGCGCAGCGGGAGTTGCCTTGCTCTTCTTGGCGTTCTCCGCCGCTTTGGCCTGCTGAAACGCGCGCTGTTTATCCGCTTCCTGCTTCGCCACTTGAACGAGCTGCTGCTGCACTTCTTCGCTGATATCTTCCAATTCCTTTTCCTTTTGGGAAAGGCTTGCGATTTTGACTTCCTTTTCTTTTTCCTTCACGACAAGATCGGCTTTGATGGCCGACGCTTGGGCGTATAAAGTTTTTACCTCCGCCAGCTGCTTTTCAATCACCACGCGCTTGTCGGCGATCACGGCCTTGTCCCGCTTGTTCGCTTCCAAAATTTCTTTGTCCTGCCCGACAATCGATTTAAGCGCCTGCAGCCGGTCCAAGAAATCGCTGAAGCTGGTGGAGCTGAGCAGCACGTCGGCGTAGGAAACGACGCCGTTCATATACATCAGACGCAGCCTGGATCTAAGCATCTGGTCGCGGGAGACGATTCTCGCTTCCGCTTCCTCCAGCTGCTGAGCGTTCTCCTTCAGAGAGGTCGTGACGGTCGACACTTGGTCGTTCAGCACGTTGAGCTTCTTGTTCGTCGCGTCGATTTGGCCGAGGATGGCGGTAATATCGTTCGACGTCTGCTGCTTTTCCTGCTGCACCTGATTGATTTGCTTTTCCGTCTCGTTCACTTTTTGCTGCGTTGCGGATTTCGTTTTTTTAAGCTCATTGATTTCCTGCTGAATCCGCTGCGACTCCGACAGCGCAAAGCCGTATTGCGGAGCGATAAGCGTTCCTACCAAACCGGCCGTGACAACAAGAGGCACCCAAGACTTCTTCAACATCCGTTCCTCCCCCGACTATTCATCCGAGCTTGATCGTTGGTTATTAAACTTTCAAAAATTTGCGGACCGACAGCGTGCTTCCCCAGATGCCGATCATAATGCCGATACCCAGCAGAAGCCCTGCCGTTTTAAGGCTGATCGCTTCAAAGGGCAGCAATTGAACGAGCAGCAGGTTCAAGTCAAGCTGGATCGCCCGCATCATTTCCCAATACCCGTACAGCAGCAGGCCGACGGGAATTGCCGAACCGATAATGCCGAGCAGCGCCCCTTCGATAAAGAACGGCCAGCGGATAAACGAGTTGGTCGCCCCGACGAGCTTCATGATCGAAATCTCGCGGCGGCGCGCCACGATCGTAATTTTAATCGTATTGGAAATCAGGAACATGGCGGTCAGCGCCAATCCGGCCACGATGACCAGCCCGACGTTGCGGACGATCGACGTCACTTTGAACATCGTCTCAACCGTGCCTTGTCCGTAGCTGACCCGGTAAATCGGCTTCGTCGGCTTGCCGTTGTTCAAGCCCTCGATCTGCTTGGCGACTGCCGCGACCTCGCGAGGCTCGGTCACTTCGACGGTGAAGGAATCGTTCAGCGGATTGTTCTCGCCCTCGAACCCTTCGAGCAGCTGTTTCCCTTCTCCCAGCTTTCCGCGCAAGTATTCAAGCCCTTCCTCTTTGGAAACAAACTTGACCTTCGAAACGTTAGAGATGGCCGAAATTTCGTTTTGCAATGAAGTTACCTGATCCTGCGGCGTCTTCACCTCAAGATACACCCGGATCTCGACCTGCTGTTCGATCTGCTGGGTCAAGTAATTGACATTCAGCGTCAGAAGCAAAAAGACACCCAAAATAAACAAAGAAATCGCAATCGCACTAATGGAGGCAAAGGACATCCAGCCGTTTCGAACGACGTTTTTACCGCCTTCGCGAAGATGCCGCACGGCCGTGTTAATCCTCATAGCCGTAGTCACCCCTTACCTCATCCCGGACAAGCCTGCCCGATTCGATGGCCAGTACCCGCTTGCGCATCGTGTTGACGATTTCTTTGTTGTGCGTTGCCATAATGATGGTCGTACCGCGGAAGTTAATTTCTTCCATCAGCTTCATAATGCCCCAAGACGTATCGGGATCAAGGTTCCCCGTCGGCTCGTCCGCGACGATGACGGAAGGGCTGTTCACGATCGCCCGGGCAATGGCGACCCGCTGCTGCTCGCCCCCGGAAAGCTGGGTCGGCAGAGAATTGATTTTGTCCTTGAGCCGTACGAGCTCCAGCACTTCGAGCGTGCGTTTCTTGATGAGCTTCTTCGGCGCCTCGATCACTTCCATGGCGAAGGCGACGTTCTCATATACGGTAAGCTTCGGGAGCAGCCGGAAGTCTTGGAAAATGACCCCGATATTGCGCCGGACAAACGGAATTTTGCGCTGTTTGAGCTTTTCCAGATTGAAGCCGTTGACGAATATCGTGCCTTTGGTCGGTCGCTCTTCTCTGTAAATCAATTTCATAAAGGTCGATTTGCCGGCGCCGGAAGGGCCAACGACATAAAGGAAATCGCTTTGGTCGACCTTGACGCTAATGCCTTTCAAGGCATGGCTGCCGTCAGGATACGTTTTCCAAACGTCCTGCATTTCGATCACGATATCACATCCTGAAAAATTTGCGAGTCTGTAGACCGCCTCGAGGGCGGACTTGATGCCAGCCTTTACAAGTTCGACATAAAAGCGCAAAATCCTTTATCCGACAATGAATTTCTACAGTTTCTTCACATTTCGGAACACCGGTTCGGGTCGGAGTATAAGGCAGTGCGGTTCGCCGATTCGCTCTTCTTCGACCGGATCGTACAGCCCGCGCGGCCTTGCGCGGACGGTTGGCGAATGACGACGAATGGAAAGTTTCGGGGCTTGGCCGCATATAGATGGAGAGGTACGAGTGTATCGAGGAACAAAAGGAGAGCCCGTCATGCCACGTTGGAATCTGCGTTTTCACTGGTTCTGGATCGGCACGCTGACGCTGATGCTGGCCATTTTCTTGTTGGTTATCGCCTACGGGTCGCTCGCCCGGGTTCCTGCCGGCGTCCATGTCGTGGACTGGCCGATCGGGGGCCTGTCCTGGCCCGAGCTCGAGCGTCAGCTTGCTTCGAAAACGTCGGCGCTGCTGGAGCAAAAGGTCCGGCTGAACGTGCCGGGAGGCGGCAGCGCCGAGCGGACGCTCCGGCAGCTCGGGCTTGAAGTCAACGGCCAGGAGCTGCTGGCGCAGCTTCAGCCCGTTCGGGAAGGGCCGCCGTACCGGCGGGCAGCGGCCCGTTGGCGGCTGCGGGGAGCCTCGCTTGCGCTGACGCCCGCGCTGTCGGCAGACAAGCTGCGGGCCGTGCTGAGCGAAGCGTTCCCGCAGGTGTACGCCCGCAAGCCTACCGATGCGCAGCGGCTGATCGATGACAACGATGCCATCCGTTACGTGCCCGAGACCCGTGTCGAACGAGTCGACGAAGCGCAGCTGCTAAGCCGGCTCCAAGCGGCGCTGCCGGACTGGGGAACCTTGGCCGCAGTGCCCGAATCCGCGGGAGAAAGCCGCCAGCAGGCGTCGGCCGCCATCCCGTTGGACGTTCCGCTGCGGACACAAGAGCCAGCCATTACGGAGCAAGCGCTGCGCGCGCAAGGCATTATACGCAAAATCGGCGAGTTCACGACGGTGTCGCCACCGGCCCCTTCCGCCGCCGTCAGCATCGAAGGACGCGTGCACAACGTCCGTTCGACGGCCGCTTCCCTGCAGGATGTGCTGCTGAAGCCGGGCGAAGTGTTCGACTATGCCCCGTTCATCGAGCGGACGGAGAAGCGCTTCGGCTTCAAGGAAGCGCCAGTCATCGTGAACGGCAAGCTCGTTCCCGGCATCGGCGGCGGCATCTGCCAGGTGTCGTCTACGCTGTACAACGCCGTCCTGCGGGCCGGTCTGGCCGTCGTCGAGCGGCGGAATCATTCGCTCCCCGTGAGCTATGTCCCGCTGGGGCAGGACGCCACGTTCGCCACCGGCCACATCAATTTCAAATTCCGCAACTCGACGGATCATTATTTGCTGATCCGTACTTCCTCGGACGAGCGCAGCCTCACCGTGAAGCTGTTCGGCCAGACGCCGCCGAACATTACTTACGAAATCGAGTCGAAGACACTCGAAACGTTGGCGCCGCCGGTCAAGTACGTGCTGAATCCTTCGCTGCCGAGCGGCAAACAGGAGATTGTCATGCAAGGAAAGCCCGGGTATGTCGTCGAAACGTTCCGATATAAGAAGCAGAACGGCGGCGTCATTTCGCAGGAAAAAGTATCGCGTGACACCTACCATGCCCAACCGACCGTGATCGCTTCCGGCGGCGGCTCGGGAACGCTTGACCGTACGGCGCCTCCGCCCGGAGAGTCGCCTGCACCGCTGATCGAGGACGGCGTCCGGGGGCCGACCTTCCGGTGACCATGCGCAGACGCGAGAAACCCCCATCCCGTCTGAAGGCATGCGGCTGATGTAGCCGCCCTTCAGCAGGTGGGGGTTTTGGACTTACCTTACTTACCTGCTTTTTGCGAAAAATTCCTCGAACCAAGCCGACGAGCCGGCCAGAACAGCTTCCGCCCGTTCGATCGCTTGACTTACCTGCGCAGCGGCGGTACCGCCGTAGACGTTGCGGGCGTTTACGACACTCTCCGGCTGGAGCACGTCGTAGATGTCCTGATCGAACTGCTTGGAAAATTGGTGGAATTCTTCCAGCTTCAGATCGAGCAAATACTTTTGGTTTTGGATACAGTAAAGTACGGTTTTGCCGATGACTTCGTGCGCTTGACGGAACGGCATTCCTTTGTTCACCAAGTAGTCTGCAATATCCGTCGCATTGGAGAAGTCCTGGTTGACGGCTTGTCGCATCCGGTCCTTGTTCACCTTCATCGTGCTGATCATCGGTGCGAACAATTGCAGTGCGCCCTGCAGCGTGCGGACCGTATCGAACATGCCTTCTTTGTCTTCCTGCATATCCTTGTTGTAGGCGAGCGGCAGCGACTTCAGCACGGTCAGGAGGCCGAACAGATTGCCATAGACACGGCCCGTTTTGCCGCGCACAAGCTCGGCGACATCGGGATTTTTCTTCTGCGGCATAATGCTGCTGCCGGTACAGAAGGCGTCATCCAGCTCGATGAACCGGAACTCTGTACTGGACCACAGCACGAACTCCTCACTAAGGCGCGAGAGGTGCATCATAATCGTCGCCGCGTTCGACAGGAACTCCAGAATAAAATCGCGGTCGCTCACCGCGTCGAGCGAGTTCTCGTACACACCGTCGAAGCCGAGCTGCTCCGCCACGAAGTGACGGTCGATGGGGAACGTCGTCCCCGCCAGCGCCCCAGCACCCAGCGGCAGCACGTTCACGCGCTTGTAGCTGTCCTGCAGACGCTCGATGTCGCGCTGGAACATCGACACGTACGCCATCAGATGATGAGCGAACAAAATCGGCTGCGCCCGCTGCAAATGCGTGTAGCCCGGAACGATCGTGTCAAGATTGGCTTTCGCTTGTCCGATCAGCGCTTCCTGCACCTTGTTCAGCAGACCGACAAACTCCACGACCCGCTTGCGAAGCCATAGATGCATATCCGTAGCTACCTGATCGTTGCGGCTGCGGCCGGTGTGCAGCTTGCCTCCGACCGGGCCCACCTCGTCGATCAGCGCCTTCTCGATGTTCATATGAATGTCTTCGTCGCTAATGGAAAATTCCATTTCGCCCCGGCGAATGACGTTCTGCACCTTCAGCAAACCGTCCTTGATTTTCTCCACGTCGTCTGCCGGAAGAATGCCGCATTTGCCCAGCATGGTCACATGCGCCAGACTGCCCTGGATGTCCTCCTCGGCCAGCTCCTTGTCGAACAGGATCGACGCCGTATATTCTTCGACCAGTTGGTCCGTCTTTTTCGTAAACCGTCCGCCCCACAGCTTGGACATATCAGCGTCCCCCTTTTCCTATATCATATGCATCGAATGAGTACTGCTCGGTATACAAAGTCTTAGGGCTTCCCGCTGACGGAAAACCCTAAGGCTCGAAGTGTTACAGGCTGATGATGGCCGGCTTCCCGCCTGCCGCCATTTATTTTGCCGCGTTCTGCTCGACACCGGAAGCGACGCGCAAACGCAGCGCGTTCAAACGGATGAAGCCTGTCGCATCGCCTTGGTTGTACGCTTGCGTCGGATCGGCTTCCATCGTTGCAATGTGCGGGTTGTACAAGCTGACCGGGCTTTTCACGCCGGCGGCGATCACGTTGCCTTTGTACAGCTTGAGGCGGACCGTGCCGCTCACGTTTTTCTGGCTCTCGGTGACGAGCGCCTGCAGCGCAAGCCGCTCCGGAGCGAACCAGAAGCCGTTGTACACAAGCGAGCTGTAACGCGAGATGAGCGAGTCGCGCAGATGCATGACTTCGCGGTCCATCGTGAGCGATTCCATCTTGCGGTGAGCGGAGAACAGAATGGCGCCGCCCGGGGTTTCGTACACACCGCGGCTCTTCATGCCGACGAAGCGGTTCTCCACCATATCGACGCGGCCGATCCCGTGCTTGCCGCCCAGCTCGTTCAGCTTCTCCATGACCTGCAGCGGAATCATACGCTCGCCGTTTACGGCCACGCAATTCCCCTGCTCAAACTCCAGCTCGACATATTCTGCTTGGTCCGGAGCATCCTCCGGGTCCACGCTCAGCAGGTACATGTCTTTGTTCTCCGGTGCGCTCGCGTCGAACCACGGATCTTCGAGTACGCCGCTCTCATAGCTGATGTGCAGCAGATTGCGGTCCATCGAGTACGGCTTGGCCGCCGAAGCGGTGACCGGAATGCCGTGCTTCTCGGCGTAAGCAATCATCTCGGCCCGGCCCGGGAACTGCTCGCGGAACTGCTCCAGACGCCAAGGCGCGATGACCTCGATCTCCGGCGTTAAGGCCGCAGCCGTCAGCTCGAAGCGGATTTGGTCGTTGCCCTTGCCCGTAGCGCCGTGAGCGATCGCCGTAGCGCCTTCCGCGCGCGCGATTTCGACCATGCGCTTCGCGATCAGCGGCCGCGCGATGCTGGTGCCGAGCAGATACTGCCCTTCATAGAGCGCACCCGACTGGAACATCGGATAAATGAAATCGCGGGCGAATTCTTCACGCAGGTCGTCGATGTATACTTTGGAGGCACCGGTGTTCAGCGCTTTCTCCTCCAAGCCGTCCAGCTCTTCCTTTTGTCCGATATCCGCGGTAAACGCGATGATCTCGGCATCGTACGTTTCTTTCAGCCATTTCAGAATGATCGACGTATCGAGGCCGCCCGAGTAGGCCAATACGATTTTTTGCTTTGCCATGTAGTTCCCGCTCTCCTTTAATTGTAAGCTTTCCGAATATTACAAGATCGCTGCCATGACTGCTTTTTGCGCATGCAGCCGGTTTTCCGCCTGGTCGAAGATGACGGAGTTGGGTCCGTCGATGACCCCTTCGGACACTTCTTCCCCGCGGTGCGCCGGCAAGCAGTGCATGAACAGGAAGTCTTTTTTCGCATATTTCACGAGCTCGTCGTTGACCTGATAGTTTTTGAACGCGATTTCCCGTTCTTTCTGCTCCGCCTCGAAGCCCATGCTGGCCCATACGTCCGTATAAATGACGTCCGCGTCCGCCACCGCTTCTTTCGGGTCGGCTCCCACGTATATGGATGCCCCCGTTTTAGCGGCACTTTCATTGCATTGACGGAGCACTTCTTCGTCCGGCTCGTAGCCTTCCGGCGTCGCTACTGCGAAATTGACGCCAAGCTTGGCCGCGCCCATCAATAAGGAGTGTACCATATTATTCCCGTCACCGATATAGGCCACTTTGAGCCCTTGCAGACGGCCTTTTTTCTCATAAATCGTCTGGTAATCCGCCAGCGCCTGGCACGGATGGGACAAGTCCGTCAATCCATTGATCACCGGTACCGTTGCCGCCCGTGCCAGCTCGATGACCGTGCGGTGCGCGAAGGTACGGATCATGATGCCGTCCAAATAACGCGACAGCGTCTGCGCCGTATCGTGAATCGATTCGCCGCGCCCGATTTGCAGGTCGTTCTTGCTAAGGAACAGCGCATGGCCCCCAAGCTGATACATCCCTACCTCAAACGATACCCGTGTCCGCGTGGACGATTTTTCGAAAATCATGCCGAGCGTTTTGCCTTTGAGCGGCTGGTACGCTTCCCCCGCTTTGTGCTTTCTCTTGAGCTCGACCGCGAGCTCGATCAAATATTGAATCTCTTCCGGCGCGTAGTCGACCAAGCCGATAAAATCGCGCCCTCTGAGCTGAACCGCCAAATCTTGTTGTACCGTTCCCGCCATGGATGTCTCTCCTTTCGGTATGCGTTTCTTTGTCAGCCTAGACAGCGGCTGCGGCTTTCTTCGCCAGTACGCTGCAGATCGTCTCCAGTCCGCGATCCAAATCTTCCTTCGAGATCAACAAGCTCGGCGCCAAACGGATCACGTTCGGTCCTGCCGATACGACGAGCACGCCCTGCCCGTGAATTTCCGAGATCAGCTCCGCCGCCGGCACGGTCAAACCGATGCCGATCAGCAGCCCGAGCCCGCGGATCTGTCCTACAAGCGGATTGTCTGCCAGCTTCGTTTTCAGCTCGTTCATAATGTAATTGCCCAGCTCCGCCGCCCGCTCCGGCAGCTTCTCCGCCAGCATCGTCTCCACGGTCGCAATACCCGCCGCGGTGGACAAGTAGTTCCCGCCGAAGGTGGAGCCGTGACTTCCTGCCGTGAACGCTTCGCGCAGCTTCGCTTTGCCGAGCAGCGCGCCGATCGGCATGCCGCTGCCCAGCCCTTTGGCCAGTGTGAACAAATCCGGCTCGATGCCGTAATGCTCATAAGCAAACAGCTTGCCCGTGCGTCCCATTCCGGTCTGGATCTCGTCCAGGATGAACAGCAGCCCGTACTGCTTGCACAGCTCCGCCACCCGCTTCACGAACGCAGGGTCCGCCGGATTGACGCCGCCTTCGCCTTGCACCAGCTCGAGCATAATCGCGCACGTCCGGTCGCCGATCAGCTTCTCCAAAGCATCCGCGTCGTTGTACGGCGCGTAGACAAAGCCTTCCGGCAGCGGCGCGAAGCCCTCTTTCACTTTATCCTGTCCCGTTGCCGTCAGCGTAGCCAGCGTCCGGCCGTGGAACGACATGTCGAAGGTAATAATCTCGTAGCGCTGCGGCTGGCCGAGCACCTTGTTGAAATAGCGCCGCGCCAGCTTGATCGCCGCTTCGTTCGCCTCCGCGCCGCTGTTGCAGAAAAACACCGCATCGGCGCAGCTGTTTTCCACGAGAAGCTGAGCGAGCTTCTCCTGGTTCGGAATGTGGAACAAATTGCTCGTATGCCAGAGCGTATCGACCTGCTCCTTGAGCCGCTGAGTCACCTGCTTCGGCGCATGCCCGAGGTTCGTCACCGCCAGCCCGCACATCAAATCCAGATACTCCTTGCCCTGCTCATCCCACAGACGGCTGCCATCCCCCTTCACAAACGTAAAAGGATACCGTGCGTAGTTCGGAAACAATGCGCTTTGAGCCTCTCCCATGTCGTTCACTCCTTTGTCTCGGATCGTTTTTGGATAATGCCCCCAATTATTCCTTCACAATGCGGGTGCCGATTCCGCCGTCCTTCAGCGCCCGGCTGAGCACTTCCGGCTCTGCGCCGTTGACGATGACGACTTCGCGCACCTTGCCTTGAATACACTGTACCGCCGCGCGTACTTTCGGGATCATGCCGCCGTAAATTTCGCCGCTGGCGATCATTTCGTCGATCTCACGGACGGTGACCGAAGGCAAAACACGCTTCTCGCCGTCCACGGTCTTCATAATGCCGGGCACGTCCGTCACGACGATCATCCGCTCCACGCCCAGATGCGAAGCGACCGCGCCGGCCGCCGTATCCGCGTTGATGTTGTAGCGTTGGCCGCCGTCGGCCCCGATGCCGACCGGCGCGATAACAGGGATGTAGCCCATCGCCACGATGCCCTGCACGAGCTCCGCATTCACCTGCGTTACATCGCCGACAAGTCCGATCTCGTGCGCGTTCGCCACCGGCGACGCCTCAATCAGATGACCGTCGACGCCGGATAAGCCAAGCGCTTTCGCCCCGGAAAGCTGGATTTTGCGGACGATTTCTTTGTTAATTTGTCCAGCCAGCACCATTTCGACCACATCGAGGACGGCTTCGTTCGTTTTGCGAAGGCCGTTCACGAATTCGGACTCAATGCCCAACTTGCCAAGCGTGTCCGAGATCGCCGGACCGCCGCCGTGCACGATGACGGGAATGATGCCTTCCGACTGCAGCCGCTTCAAATCGTCGAAAAAAAGCTTCGGCAGCGCCGCAAGCGTACTGCCGCCGCATTTCATCACAAAACAATTGCTCATCCGAACCGTTCCCCTTTATCGTTTCACCGGTCTGCAACACGGGGGTTGCGGGTGGTTTGTTTTCGCCTTATTTGCCGCGCTTCAAACTACGTCCGGTACGCCGCGTTGATTCGCACGTAATCATAGGTCAAATCGCAGCCCCACGCCGTCGCTGACGCTTCGCCCATATGCAGGTCGACATGGATGAGCACGAAATCGCCCTTCAAGTATTCCGCAGCCCGCTCCTCGTCGAACTTCACCGGACGCGATTGCTTCAGCACGACAATATCGCCGAGGCGGATGTCGACGGTTTCCGTCTTCACCGGATACCCCGCTCGGCCGACCGCCGCAATGATGCGTCCCCAGTTGGCATCGGCGCCGAAGCAAGCGGATTTCACCAAGCTCGAGCCGATGACCGTCTTCGCAATCGCCCGTGCCGCTTCACGCGAATCCGCATTCGCCACAGTGACCTCGATTAGTTTCGTCGCGCCTTCACCGTCCCGCGCAATCGCCTTGGCCAAGTACTCACCGACATGGTTGAACGCAGCCTTGAATGCCGCCCAGTCCGCATGCTCCGGCGTCAAGCGCTCGTTCTCCGCCAGTCCGCTGGCCATGACGACGACCATGTCGTTCGTGCTCGTGTCGCCGTCGACCGTAATCATGTTGAACGTCGAATCGGTGACGTCGTTCAGCAGCTTTTGCAGCTCGGCGCTTTCGATGTTCGCGTCGGTCGTCATAAACCCGAGCATCGTCGCCATGTTCGGATGGATCATACCCGATCCCTTCGCCGCCCCGGCAATGTGCACGGTACGTCCGCCCACCGTTACGCGGACGCAAATTTCTTTTTTGACCAGATCGGTCGTTAAAATCGCCTGGCAGAAGTCGTCCCCGCCGTCCGCGCTGACCGCCGCCGGAAGCTTCTCGATGCCTCCGAGCACCTTCGGCATCGGCAGCAGCTCGCCGATCACGCCTGTGGACGTCACGCCGACCAAATGCTCGGCTACGCCGAACGCTTGGGCGCCTGCCGCACGCATCGCGCGCGCATCGTCTTCGCCCTTCTGGCCCGTGCAGGCATTGGCGTTGCCGCTGTTCACCAGCATCGCCTGCAGCTTGCCGCCCTGCGCAATGCTCTCTTGCGTCACCTTCAGGGGAGCCGCCTGAAACTGGTTCAGCGTATAGACGCCTGCCGCTTCTGCGGGCACCTCGCACACAATGACGCCGAGATCGTGGCGCTCCGTTTTTTTCAATCCGCAGTGCAGCCCACCCGCACGAAATCCTTTGGGCGTCGTCACGGAGCCGTCCGGCACTATCGTAAACGCATCGTTAACTTTTGTCGCCATCACTTTCCTCACCTGTTCCCTTACGTTATGGATATACCGGAGTGAAAGCGAGACCCGTCGCTTCATCCCAGCCCATCATCAAATTCAAGTTTTGAACGGCTTGCCCGGCCGCCCCTTTGACTACATTATCAATAACCGACACGATCGTCAGGCGCCCCGTGCGCGAATCGAGCGACAGCCCGATATCGCAGTAGTTCGAGCCCCAAACTTCCTTCGTCGCCGGGTATTTCCCCTTGTCCCGGATGCGCACGAACTTGCGTCCCTCATAATATTGACGGTACAGCTCGCGAATATCATCCTCGCTCCGCGGGCTTTTGAGATTCACATAAATCGTAGAAAGTATGCCGCGCGTCATCGGCACCAAATGCGTCGTGAACGTCATCACGACTTCTTCCCCGGCAAGCCGGCTCAGCGCCTGCTCGATCTCCGGCGTATGCTGGTGCTTGTTCACTTTATAAGCCAAGAAGTTTTCGTTGATCTCCGAATAGTGCACGAGCAGGCTGAGACCGCGTCCCGCACCCGATACGCCCGACTTCGCGTCCGCAATGATCGATTTCGGATCGATCCAGCCGCTTGCGGCAAGCGGCGCCAGACCAAGCAGCGTTGCCGTCGGATAGCAGCCCGGGTTGGAAACGAAATCCTTCCCTCGCACTTCTTCTCCGAACACCTCGCACAGCCCGTAAACGGCTCTCTTCAAATATTCCGGATCGGCCGGCTTATGCTTATACCACGTCTCGTATACGTCACCCGATTGCAGGCGGAAATCGCCCGAAATATCGATGACCTTCAGTCCGGCATCCAGCAGCTTCGGCGACAGCTCGGTGCTGACCCCGTGCGGCGTTGCCAGGAAGACGACGTCCGCTTTGCTTCGGATCAGCTCGACATCGACCGCATCCAGCCGGTCCGTCAAAATTTGATTCAAATGCGGATAGCCGTCCGCAATTGGGGCTCCGGCGCTCGAGGAGGAAATTACCGAGGTAATCTCCACATTCGGATGCGCCAGCAAAAGCCGGATTAGCTCTACCCCGCCGTAGCCGGTTGATCCGACGATCGCCGCTCTTAATTTTGTAGTCATGTTCCGTCCCTCCACTTGCAAACTATGTATTATTATACATTCTGAAGCATAATAATTCAACGAAATTTTTCCCTTATTCGTTGCCCGGCCCCGCTGTCCGCCCGGGTGAAAGCTCGCTGCCGCCAAGCGTTTATCATTGCATCGGAGCCTAACTTTCCCCCCCATCGTATCTTACTCTGTACACGCAGGCAAGCGTATATATTACCCCGGACCGGACCCTTGAACTGAAGCTTCCCCCATGATAAAATTTATAAGAAAAGCTACTTATCGAAGTCTTTTCGAGGAAGATACATTCGTGTTTTAGTGGAAGCTTTTCTTGCGATATAGAATTCAATCAGCTCCGCTGATAACTTATAAATTCTATATCTATAAAGCAAAAACGTCGCCGTAAACGGAGTTGTTCCGAATGAATAAAGTAGAGGCCGAATTCGGCAATCTGGTGAAAGCGTTTCGCAAACGCCATATGGGCAAAGGCCCTCGAGAGATACGCACGACGTTCTGCAAGCATTGGGCCATCTGCGAGATGGAGGGCAACCTGTCCCCCGTCGAGAAATTCATCGCTTCCGCCGCCGACGGGAAGCAGGCGCTGCGTTCGGCACGCACCGAGATGGTTAAGGAAATGTACCGTTTGCACCGGCCGGTAGAAATGGAAGAGCTGCTCGGCGCGAACTTCGTTGATCTGTTCGTAGATATCGACCTCGATAAAGATATCGGCATGAGTATATTCGTATTTGACGAAAATATTGAAAAGAAATTCAGCACTTAGCCAATTTGCACAGCAAGCGCACGATTTCCCCCGCACTACCAATTGCATATGTGCCGTTGGCACTTGGCAGCGAACCTGCTCAAGACTAACCGCCGCAACAGATCCGCTCTCGTCTTCCGCAACCGTTCGGAAATCGGGAGCTGTATCTTTGCGGCTTTTTTTATCCCATTTTCACGAAAAGGTGGTCTTCTCTCTATGGGTACTACGAAACATACCGGGCGCATCTCGCTCCCTTCCCGCCCCGATCCGTCGCTGTGGGTCAGCAAGGTGCCGTTCGGCCTGAACCGGATCAAGCCGCGGCATATCCGCGATACGTTCAAAGCATTCTGGGACAACCGCGACCAACTCCCCTACGCGGCCCGCATCTTGACTCAGGGCGTGTGCGACGGCTGCGCGCTTGGCGTCTCCGGGCTATACGATCAGACGCTGAACGGCCCGCACCTATGCACCACCCGGCTCAACGTGCTGCGGCTGAACACGATGCCGGCGATCCGGGAAGAAGTGCTGCATGCGGATATCGACGAGCTGCGCCGGCTGGACAGCACCGCGCTGCGCAAGCTCGGCCGGCTGCCGTATCCGCTTATCCGCCGCAAAGGCGAGCGCCGGTTCAGCCGGATCACGTGGGATGAAGCCCTGAACGAAATTGCCGCCAAAATCCGCAGCATCGATCCCAAGCAGCTCGCCTTCTATTTGACGGCGCGCGGCATCACGAACGAATCGTATTACACCGCGGCCAAGGTAGCGCGGTTTCTTGGGACGAATCATATCGACAACGCATCCCGCATCTGCCATTCTCCATCTAAAACGGCGTTGAAACGGTCCGTCGGGATCGGAGCTTCGAGCTGCAGCTACAAAGACTGGATCGGCACGGACGTGCTCGTCTTCTGGGGCAGCGTGGCGGCGAACAACCAGCCGGTGTCAACGAAGTACATGTACGCGGCCAAGCGGAAAGGGACGAAAATCATCGTCATCAACCCGTATTATGAGCCGTCCATGGATCAATACTGGATTCCGTCGATAGCGGAATCGGCTTTGTTCGGCACAAAGCTGACCGACGACTTCTATCAAGTTCATATCGGCGGGGATATCGCTTTTATGAACGGCGTCATGAAGCATTGGTTCGAGATGGAATATGCCGATCCAGGCTCCGCCGTCGATCACGAGTTCGTACAGGCGCATACGAACGGCTATGAAGAGCTGCGGACCCACGTGATGCGCCAGGACTGGACGCTGCTCGAATCGTCGTCGGGCCTGTCCCGCGAGCGCATGGGAGAATTCGCCCGGATGCTCGCTGCCGCCAAATCGGCCGTGTTCATATGGAGCATGGGGCTGACGCAGCACCGCTTCGGCACCGACAATATTTCGCAGGTGGCTAATCTGGCCTTGCTGCGCGGGTTTTTGGGCCGCGAGCATTGCGGCCTGATGCCGATCCGCGGCCACAGCGGCGTGCAGGGCTCGGGCGAGATGGGAGCCGATCCGTTCAGCCTGCCGGGCGGCGAGTTCAAAGGTGGCGATATCGAGCGCATCGAGCGGCTGTGGAACTTTCCCCTGCCGAAATGGCAGGGGGACATCGTCGGCGTATCGCTGGAAAATGCGCTGCTGCCGGAAGATCACGAGCGGAAACTGAAGGTATTTTACACGTCCGGTGGCAACTTTCTCGAAACAATGCCGGACCCGGAATTTGTGGAGCGCTGCCTCGCCCATGTCGAGCTCCGCGTGCATCAGGATATTATTCTGAACACGTCGACTCTGGTCGATGCGAAAGAAACGGTCATCGTCCTCCCTGCCATGACCCGCTATGAGCAGCCTGGCGGAGGGACGTCCACCTCAACGGAGCGAATGGTGTATTTCTCGCCGGAGATCGAAGGGCCCCGAATGCCGGAAGCCCGCGCGGAATGGGCCATCTACGTCGATCTCGCCGCCCGCGTCAAACCGGAAGCGAAGCACTTGGTCGGCTGCGAAGACGCCTTCGCGATCCGCGAGGAAATTGCTCTGGCCGCGCCAAATTACGACGGCATTCAGCATTTGCGCCATCGCGGCGACGTGTTTCAGTGGGGCGGCGCCTGGCTCTGCGAGGGCGGCATCTGTCCGACACCGGATGGCCGGGGGACGCTGCTGCCGATTGAGCTGCCCGAGCTGCGTAAGCCCGAGGGGCATTTTTACGTGACGACCCGCCGGGGCAAGCAGTTCAATTCCATGGTCTACAGCGAGACTGATCCGTTCAACGGTGCAGACCGGTACGATGTACTGATGAACGAGCTGGATGGGCGGACGATTCAGCTTCGGGAAGGCGACGCCATCGTCGTCTACAACCGGTACGGAGCGTTTCACGGCCGGGTAAAATGGGAACGTATCAAGGAAGGCAATATCGAAGTCCATTGGCCGGAGGGGAACGTGCTGATCCCGAAAGGGGTATATGAACCGTTCGCAGGCATTCCGGAATACAATACGACAGTCATCGTGGAGAAAGCGGAGACCTATCACGCCTTCAAGGATACGAAGTACGTGGAACGGCGCATTGAAGAGCTGGAGACGGAAAGCGGGTGAGGTCGATGGATGAGGATCGTCCGGTGGAGAGCCGGACCGTCTGGCATTATGACGGGGAAAAGCTTCAAGCCCAGAACGATCGGATCGCTTCGGAAAGGCCTTTTACTTTGGAGCTCGACGGAAAGGAGTTTGCTACCATCGTCTGCACTCCGACCGATCTGGAAGATTTGACGTTCGGCTTTCTCGCCTCCGAAGGCGTCATCCGAACGGCTGCCGAGGTGATCGGTCTCGCCGTCGATCCTCGCCGCGGCTTGGCCCAAGTCCGCCTGCTCCATCCGGAGCGAGGCCGCAGCCTGGACCATTCCAAGCGGTTCATCGGCTCATGCTGCGGCAAAGGCCGCCAGTTTTATTTTCGCAGCGATGTCCGGACAGCCAAGACCATCATGTCGCGGCGGACGATTACTCCGGCTCAATGTATCGTCTTGATCCGGCAGCTGCAGGACGGCTCAGAGCTGTTTCGCGAAACGGGCGGGGTGCATAACGCCGCCCTCTGCTCCCCGGATCGCCTGCTCGTCTGCCGCACGGACATCGGCCGACACAACGCGCTCGACAAGGTGTTCGGCCACTGCTTGCGCGAGCGCTTATCGATGAAAGACAAAGTCGTCGCATTCAGCGGGCGCGTCAGCTCGGAGGTACTGATCAAAACATCCAAAATGGGCGTCGGCACGCTGCTTTCCAAGTCTGCGCCGACCGATCTCGCGCTCGAGCTTGCCGACGAGTTGGGCATTACCGTTGTCGGCTTTATCCGCGGCAGCTCGTTCAATGTCTATTCACACCCGGAGAGAATTTCAGAGTCATCCGGCAGTTAGCCGCTCAAGCGTCTCTCCCATTAGGCATTATGCTGCGGGGTGCCAGGCACTGCCGCCTTCCATTCGCCCCCCAGCCTCTCACCGTACCTTGTTTGTAACAGTCACCTATGGAGCGGCTGCGCGCGGCCAACCCGCCCGCAGCCCTCTTCTCCCTTTCCTAGGGCCCTGCTCCGGAACCCATCAGCTTGAACCCTTCCCCTAACACTTCGTTCGTATCGCTCAGGATCACAAAAGCCTCCGGGTCCAGCTTCCGGACCAGCGTTTTCAACCGGGTCACTTCCGTTTGCCCGACCACAACCATCAATACCGTACGGCTTTGGCCGGTATACCCGCCTTTGGCTTCCAGCTCCGTCAGCCCCCGGTCCAACTCATACAAAATCGCTTCTCTTATTGCGTCCGATACTGACGAGACGATAAACGCTACTTTAGAGTAATTTAATCCGATTTGCACGACACTGATTGTTTTGCTTGTCACAAACAACCCGATGAGTGCGTACATTGCTTTTTCCGGGGACAGCACGATCCCCGCCGATAAAATAACCAGCCCGTCCAGCATCGCAACGCACAGTCCGAGGCTAATGCCGGTGTATCGGTGGACAAGCTGCGCGGCCAAATCCAAGCCCCCTGTCGACCCCCTGCCGCGAAACACAAGCCCCAATCCCATCCCGATGAGGATGCCGCCGTAAATACTGGCAAGCAATAAATTGCTCGTCAAGGAAGGGAGCCCGCGCATCAGCAGAACCATCAAGGGGAGCACCACTGACCCGACCGCCGTTTTGACGCCGAACTGCCTTCCCAGCAGCAAAGTACCGGCAAAAAACAACGGGATGTTCAGGGCCCATTGGGTATAGGCCGGCTCGAAGCCGAATAGCGTTTGCACAATGATGCTGATGCCCGTCACCCCGCCCGATGCAACCTGATTCGGGCTCAAAAATACATTAAAGCTGACTGCAATCAGGAGCGAACCGAGGAGCAGAAGACCGTATTCCTTAAGCAATCCCTGCCAGCGGGGCAGGGCAGCTGCTTCCTGCCCCTTCCATCCCATTCGTCTGCCCGATCTTCCGGTGCCTTCGATTACCGACATCCGCTCTCCCCCTGCATATAAAAAAAACTACACGCCAGTTTCGGCTTCTTCCCTGGCCGAGCCAAAACTCCTTCGGGAGTTGGCGATGCCAGCGGAATACGAAGCCGCTACTAACGTGTAGGATGAGCTTGCCTGTTTAATTTTATGATGCGCCGTTTTCTTTATCCGGCTTATTGATTTGCTGGCGCAAATAGGCGTCGATAAATGCATCCAAATCGCCGTCCATCACTGCGCCGACATTGCCTGTTTCCTCTTGGGTCCGATGATCCTTGACCATGCTGTAAGGATGGAATACGTACGAGCGGATCTGGCTACCCCAAGCGATGTCGGATACTTCGCCGCGGATTTCCGCGAGCTGCTTTTGCTGTTCCTCGATTTTTTTCTCGTACAGCTTGGACCGGAGCATTTTCATTGCGCGCTCGCGGTTCTTAATCTGCGAACGCTCCGTCTGGCAGCTGACGACGACGCCCGTCGGAAGGTGGGTAATCCGTACCGCCGAGTCCGTCGTATTGATGTGCTGGCCGCCCGCTCCGCTGGAGCGGTACGTATCGACCTTGAGATCCTCCGTACGGATCTCGATTTCCACGTCGTCGTCAATTTCTGGCATGACGTCGCACGAGACGAACGACGTATGGCGGCGCCCCGACGCGTCGAACGGAGAGATGCGCACCAAGCGGTGCACCCCTTTTTCCGCCTTCAAATAGCCGTAAGCGTTATACCCTTTAATAAGCAGCGTCACGCTTTTCACACCGGCCTCATCGCCCGGCAGATAGTCGAGCACCTCGACCTTGAAGTCGCGCTGCTCGGCCCAGCGACGGTACATGCGCAGCAGCATCTCCGCCCAGTCCTGCGATTCCGTACCGCCCGCGCCCGGATGCAGCTCCAGAATCGCATTCAGACGATCGTACGGCTGGCTGAGCAGCAGCTGCAGCTCAAAGTTTTCCAGCTTCTTGACGAGGGAAGCGATCCCGGCCTCAATCTCGCCCGCCATGCTATCGTCCTGCTCCTCCTGTATGAGCTGAGCCATAACCTCGAGATCGTCGTATTCCGACGCTAACGCCTGGAACTCGTCGACTACGCTTTTGACCCCGTTCGCTTCTCCAATCAGCTTCTGCGCCCGTTCGTTATCGTCCCAAAAATCCGGCGCCGACATCTTCTCTTCATAATCCGCGATCTGCTCAAGCTTCAGATCTAAGTCAAAGAGACCCCCTGAGCTCAGCCAATCGCTTGGCCGTTTCTTGCAAATCCCGCTTTACATCCGCTTCTAACATCATTCAGCACCTCTATCCGTTAATTTTGTACCCTGTTACCGAAAAGGGAGACCGGAGCGACGCCCCGACCTCCCGCTTCCTATACATTTACCGCACCATTGACTCGCCAGACATTTAATTTAAGCTACACGCCGTGGCACTGTTTGTATTTCTTCCCGCTGCCGCAAGGACACAGATCATTTCGTCCGATCCGGTCTTCGCTTACTGCAGGCTTCTTCGGCGCCGGTTCACCGTTCGTGGCCATCTCGTGCTCATCGACCACCGCTTCGCGCACTAGGTTCGTCTCCACATGAGCTTTCATGATGTAGGTCGAAACTTCTTCCTGGATGCTTTGAATCATCTCATTGAACATCTCGAAGCCTTCAAACTGGTATTCGCGCAGCGGGTCCGTACCGCCGTACGCCCGGAGATGAATCCCTTGACGCAGCTGATCCATCGCATCGATGTGGTCCATCCATTTGCTATCGACGGCTCGAAGTACGACAACCTTCTCGAACTCGCGCATGAATTCCGGACCGATCTGCTGCTCGCGCTCTTCGTAGAGACGCATCAAGAGATCTTTCATATATTCGACGATCTCTTCTTTTTCTTTGCCCCACAGCTCGTCTTTGCTCAGTTGGCCTTCATGCAGGAACGTGCCGTTCGCGTAGTCGACGATCGCCTGCAAATCCCATTCTTCCGGAACGAGATCTGGTGGACAATGCGCTTCGACAACCCGATCGATCACCGGCATCATCATGCCAAGCACGATGTCGCGAATGTTCTCGGACTCGATCACTTCGCGGCGCTGCTTGTAGATAATTTCCCGCTGCTGGTTCATGACATCGTCGTATTGGAGGACGATTTTCCGCACGTCGAAATTGTTGCCCTCGACCCGCTTCTGAGCCGATTCGATCGCTCTGGAGATCAGCTTGCTCTCGATCGGTTGATCTTCCTCGAACCCAAGGCGGTCCATCATGCCCATGATGTTCTCCGCTCCGAAACGGCGCATGAGTTCATCTTCCAGCGACAAGTAAAACTGAGACGACCCCGGGTCGCCCTGACGGCCTGCACGACCGCGGAGCTGGTTGTCGATCCGGCGGCTTTCGTGCCGCTCCGTACCTATAATATGCAGCCCGCCGACTTCAGCTACTCCGTCCCCAAGCATAATGTCCGTACCGCGTCCCGCCATGTTGGTCGCTATCGTCACGCTGCCCGGTTGACCCGCGCGTGCGACGATTTCTGCTTCCTCCGCATGGTACTTCGCGTTCAAGACTTTATGCGGAATGCCTTTCTTCTTCAGCATCTCGGATAGCCGCTCGGAGTTCTCAATCGATACGGTACCGACGAGCACCGGTTGGTTATTCTTATGCCGCTCCACGATCTCGTTTACGACCGCACGGAATTTGCTGGCCACCGACTTGTACACAACATCCGGTATGTCTTTCCGGATCATCGGTCTGTTTGTCGGAACGACAATAACGTCCAGGTTGTAAATCTTCTTCAATTCTTCTTCTTCCGTCTTCGCCGTACCGGTCATCCCGGACAGCTTGCGGTACATCCGGAAGTAGTTCTGCAGCGTGATCGTCGCGAGCGTCATCGACTCGTTCTGCACCTGCAGCTTCTCCTTGGCTTCAATCGCCTGATGGAGCCCTTCGCTGTAACGGCGGCCCGTCATCAAACGGCCGGTAAATTCGTCTACGATTACGATCTCGCCCTCATGTACGACATAGTCAACATCGCGGCGCATGATGATGTGAGCCTTCAACGCTTGCTGAACATGGTGATTGATCTGTACGTGGTCGTGATCGAACAGGTTTTCGATACCGAAGGCACGTTCCACCTTCGCCACTCCCGGTTCGGTCAAAGCAACGGACCGGAGCTTCTCGTCAACCGTGAAGTCTTCCTCTTCCAACCGGCTAACGACCTGATCTGCAATATAATACAGATCCGTCGATTTGGCAGCCTGTCCGGAAATAATCAACGGCGTACGGGCTTCGTCGACCAAGATCGAGTCCACTTCGTCAATGACCGAATAATAAAGCGGACGCTGTACCATTTGTTCTTTGTACACGACCATGTTGTCGCGCAAATAGTCGAAACCGAACTCGTTGTTCGTTCCGTAGGTGATGTCGCAAGCATAGGCCTGCTGCTTCGCATCGTGCGACAGGTTCGGCAGGTTGACCCCGACGGTCATCCCGAGGAATTCGTAGATCTTGCCCATCTCGCCGCTGTCCCGTTGGGCCAAGTAATCGTTGACCGTAACGACGTGCACGCCCTTGCCGAGGAGGGCATTCAAATACACCGGGAGCGTACCGACCAGCGTCTTCCCTTCCCCTGTACGCATCTCTGCGATTTTGCCTTCGTGTAGCGTCATGCCGCCAATCAACTGCACGTCATAGTGACGCTTGCCCAAAACGCGCTTGGACGCTTCGCGTACAACAGCGAATGCTTCCGGCAGCAGATCGTCCAGATCCTCGCCTTTCTCCAGACGCTCGCGGAATTCAACAGTTTTGCCACGCAATTGTTCATCGGAAAGCGGCTCAATGGATGGTTCGAGAGAATTAATGTATTCCACGGCTTTCCACATGCGCTTTAGTTCACGCTCATTCGAATCGCCAAATATTTTTTTAACGAGTCCTAGCATTTTGCTAATCCCCTTCCTTTATAAAACAGTAGCCTATCCTAAATTGTAACAGTTTGCGCCTTTCGCCGCAACAAACCGACCCCGATTTCCCGAATCTACTAAAAAAGAGCCTGCCCGAACGCCGCAGGCATCGCTAGACGCACCGCTGAAACGCTCGAACAAGCTCGGTTCTTTTCTTAAGTAATCGGACGGTTTATCTGGCCGGCTCGATGAGGCCGTACTTTCCATCATTGCGTTTGTAGACCACGTTGACTTGCGCAGTATCGGAATTGGAGAACACGAAGAAATTATGGCCTACCATGTTCATTTGCAAAATCGCCTCTTCCACATCCATCGGCTTCAGCGTAAAACGCTTCGTCCGCACCAATTCGTAATCCTCTTCATCGTCCAGGGAATAGGAAGCGTCCGGCAGTTCCATCCGGAACAGATCTTTAATGCCGCCATCCAGGCGAATTTTGCGATTGGCTTTTGTTTTAGCCTTGCGGATTTGGCGTTCCAACTTGTCCACAACCAGATCGGCGGCTGCGTACATATCGGCGTGCTTCTCCTCCGCCCGCAGCATAAGGCCCGTAAGCGGAATCGTCACCTCAACGGTTTGCATGCCTTTCACAACGCTCAGGGTGACATTAACTTCAGATGTAGGGGGAGCTTCAAAGTAGCGTTCCAGTCTGCCTAATTTTTTCTCGACATGGTCTTTCAACGCTTCCGTTACCTCGATGTTTTCACCGCGAATGTTGAATTTCATGTGCGACTCCTCCTTTCATACTTACATTATACTATATTCACCCCCCGCCTTCAAAAATCCTTCATAAAATTCGAGGAAAATTTACAAAATATTTGGACAATTTATGGCAGCCGTGTAAGCGCTCTCCTCGGGTCTTTTTCTGTCACGGTCCGGACGCACGAAAAACACCCTTGGATCCCCAAGGGTGTGATCAAGTTCGCGCTAATTTTGTTCAAACAATAACCATCTATTACGAGCGGCCGAAACCGGCCGGATGATTACAACTTGACGACGTTAGCCGCTTGAGGACCGCGTGCGCCCTCTACGATATCGAACTCAACGGATTGGCCTTCTTCCAAAGTTTTGAAGCCATCGGTTTGGATTGCGGAGAAGTGTACGAATACGTCGCCACCGTCTTCACGCTCGATAAAACCGTAACCTTTTTCTGCGTTAAACCATTTAACTTTACCTTGCATGTAAAACATTCCCTTCATTATCAAATAACTGCAAGCATCGCTCACAATTCGAATATATCATCCCCCGCTCCTCGCTGTCAATCGAACTTGGCCGTGTTGCTGAAATATTTCGAAAATTCGAGTATTAACATGACGTTAATAAAATACTCACAGCCCAAAAGCCTGTTGTGTCGCGGTTTATCGACATTTTTCGCAAAGTTATCAACAGAGTTATGCACATTGTCCACAGGGGTGTGGTACACACACCGATATAAAATAACATTCGACTCCACGACAGTTTGAGACTTGATCCATATATTAATGCCGGATTCAATTGCAGTTATTGTTAAACTAATTCGATAGTTTTTTATAAGTGTCTATTTAACCACTTATTTAACGTACCAGATAATAAATTAAAGTTACCTTGTATTGGTTGGAGACATGATAAAACATGATTCAGTTTATTCACATCTTGGTTGTTGTCATTTTGTTTTTCTATTAAAAAACCTACTCGATGATTCTTAGGCATGTCTTCTACTATATTTTTTATTTTCTCTCTCCATGCTGTACCTAAATGTGTTGCTGTTACCGATTTCCGCTGTAATTCAGCGGAATCAATTCTGAACTTCACATCATGAATATAAGCCTCCACTAAAGCTATATAATTTTCCATACTTTCGGCATTTTCAGCCTTTCCATCAATGGGCCCCAATACCAAATATGGAGAAATAGGCATAGGAGCCGAAACAATTGGCTTACCCATGGCCGCAGCTTCAAGCGACGCTGTAAACGAGCCGAATGGAAAACTTTCTAAATAAAAATCCGCTGCTCCGTAATATGGAAAAACATCTTTTTGCAACCCCATCACTTTTATCCTTCCACCAGTCTTTTCGATTGCTTCTCTCCAATTTATATCATGTGAATCAACGCCAAGCACAACGAGGATAACATTTTTATTTTGGGAACGATTCAAAATGTCGATCATAGTATTTTGAAAATTGAGGTGTTCATATGGCCGGTATTTATATCCTGGTGCAGAAGTAAGCATGACTACAGAGCCGGGGTCTAAACCTAATTTTTCCTTGTAAAATCTTAAAGGTTGCTTTAAATCGGGAATATTTAAAGGGAGTGGCAATAACTTATTATTTTTACTTCGCCGCTGTGATATGGTTAGTTTTTGATCTTGTAATCCCATATCTAATACAACATCAGATACCCCCACCCCATACCAGAAGCATAATGAAGCATGATTTACAAACATTACCGGCGGCCCTTCATTTTCACTAAAAGCAACAGAACAAAGCGCGTTATTAGGATGTATATGCAGAACTATAATATCAGCCCAGTCTCTTGATATATTTCTTAAAACTTTGGCCTTTTCCATAAATCCCATTTCAGAAGGAAGAACAATGTATGATCCTCCGGTTTTTTGGGAAGCGGCAATAAGCCAATTTGGTATTTCAGCATCTTGGTCCAGTAAAATAAATGAGTGAATATCATCATCAGAGGATGATGTCATCCATCTTTCCGCTAATCGGGTATGCCCTCCTGTTGTATAAGCGGCGGTTAATACGTGCAACCATTTTCGTCCTTGCCCTATATTTCTAGGCAAACACCATGAGAAATTAACATCAACTGAATCCAGATTGTACCCTATATTATGAAGTCCTTCTTCAATTTCTTGATGCATATAAAACCCAGGATGTGTGAACCAAGCGCATGAACCTGCGATTTCTGCCCATCTTAATGCATCTTCATAATTCTTTTTATTAAAATGATGAAAAAATTGTGCTGAAACCCTTTCAAATCTTTGCTGGTTTAGAAGAAGTTGCAAGAAGATCACTCTCTCGTCCATATATATTCAATAAGCCTTGATCTTGACCTAACAATCGATTCTGTTTTTTGATAAATAACATTATTTTCTTTGAGTTTAGAAAAAATCAAAGCATATTACTAAGCGTATATCTCGAACTCCACTTGCAGCAGTTCTTTATATAATAGAATTTTTTCATATTCATGATTTATTTCATCTGCATTCTTCCTTCGTTGTAATTCATCCGCTAAACGATTTATGCTTTGGTCTAAAAAAAGTTTATATCGATCAGTAATTATGTCTCCGTAGCTCTGCGAAACTATATTTATACTCTCCTTAAAACCATTGCTGACATTAACAATACCACAATCATGAATACACCAGCATTTATCTTGTCTAGGTACTGCTACCTCGTAACCATTTTTGATAAATTCCAAGCATTGAGACAAGTCATAACAATGCCAACCCTCAAACAAGTCTTCTCTCCAAGGCAAGTCATACTGTGTTATTAGGATTAACCCATCTACAACTGCTACCGACCTATAATCTTTGATTTGATTATTAAATTCGAGCTTCTTTAGAACTCCTGTAGAACTCTCATGCACTACCCCATACTTGCTTCTAGCTTCCCACCAAATACCATTGAGCGGCAGGTATTCTGCTCCTACTACTCCCATTATGCCTATAATAGGGTTACGTAAGAATAGTTCTGTGACGTCAAATATGAAATTCTTGTTTATAATAAATGTATCTTGATGTAAATACACTTTATACTTGGCATCCGAGCTTTGCATTGCTTTGTTATATCCAGCAGCCATACTCTCTGCTTCGAAAACCCCCAGGGTTTCAACTTCAATCCCTTCGGGAACATTTAAAGAATGAATATATTTCAAACACTCGTGGTAAAGCACCTCATCATTGTAACAGGTAATAAAACAAACCTTATTTGCATTCATACCACGTTTACCTCACTTAACTTTCGCATAAGATCCTCTACATCACTATTTTTAACGTGTACACGGTGAAGATGTATTTTGGCGCTTTCAAATTCACCAAGTTCATATAAGATACGTGATAACAAATACAATGCATCTTGATTATCCATATCGAATTCTAACGCCTTCTCAAAGAAGGGAAAGACTAACTCTAGCATATTATTTTCAAAACAAGAAACTGCCAATTGGGTGAATAGTTGAGATTTTTCAATCATATCATTATCAACGACTTGATAAATCTGTTCGATTGTGAGTTCTCCATTACCCAGCATTTGAAGTAACTCTACCAAACTGGTCTCCCCATCAACATCATTTTCTAATCTTCGAAGCAAAAATTTTAATTTATGCTTTTCGTAATTTTTCGTGTAGAGATCCGTTTCGATTTGTCTGATCCATTGTTCGACCTTACTATCTTTATTAGAAATTAAACTTAGCCAATCCAACGCCAACTGATCATGGCCTTGTGTATACATTGCCAATCCTAAATTCAATAAAGTTGGATCATAGTTTATATCAAGTTCAAAAGCCCTGTTTAAATAAGGCAACGCCAGCTCTATTTTCTGATGCTCCATAAATTGAACTGCAATAAAGTTAAGCAAATCGATTTTCTGTTCGTAGCCTGCCTCGTCAATGATGTTCAAAACAACTTCTATGTCAATTTTTGCAAGATTCTTCAAACTAGCGAGCACGTTATTTTGGATCAAAAGATTATTAATAAGCTCCTTAACATTATGTACTTTACTGCTTTTTTTATATGCCTTGATCATGTAACTTTGTATTTCATATGGCTTTGTAGTACTGAGTCTTGCTGTTTCAGCCAGACTACGGATAAAGGCTTGATCACTTGAAGAAATTTCTTCTACGAGGCCAACAATCTCTAAGTCCGAGTAGTCTGCTGCATTGAAAGCTTCTTCAATATCCGACAGTTTCCAATTTTGAAGTTCTGAAGAATTAACCGTCCCTTCAAGCATTTTCTTTATTATCCGATAGTGAAGCAAGTTGGGAGCAATTGTAATTAGTTGCCCATCTTCAGTTAATAATTTTTGTAATCTTTTGGTATTATTTATGTTGTTTTCATTGAACTGCCCCAAATTACCAACAATAATGATTTCAAAAAAATCTTCGGAGTATTGGTCAGAAATTTCCTCGAGAGACGAATAAATATGCCTGGTTACCTCGGTAGCCACTTTTATAGCAGAAGGATTGGTCTCAACGCCATAGATTTCAGCATAAGGAAATTGATTTTTTATATAAAGAAGGGTACCGCCACAACCGCTTCCTATTTCAAGTACACGAATAGGATCGGTAGACACAGCATCAATCTGTTTAACAAGCCCAGGACGAATTATCGTATCTTCCGGACTAAATCCCCACTTTTTAACAAACTTTTCTTGGTTGGTGAAAAGTAATTTATTATAGGAATCTACGTTGTTTCTGAAAGAAACACTTCCAAAATGATGGATAAAAGTGTCCCGACACAAAACCAACCTATATCCTGCCAACTTTATGCGTAGGGAAAGATCGTCATCTTCAAAATTCCCCGGCGTAAATCTTTCGTCTAGCAGACCTACCTTATCCAGCACATTTTTCTTTATTAACATACAATAACCTACGAGTTTCAGCCGATCTTCCCACAGTGCTGGATTGGAGCTTTGATTATACTGTGTGGCAAATGTATGCATTTCCTCAATCGAATTATACGGGACTTGAATACTTTGCCCGTAGGAACAACTATTGGTAACTGATCCCACGGCACCGACTTCTTCTCTGCTATAAAGACAGGTCAATAAATTGGTTAGCCAGTTGCTTGTTACGATCGTATCGTTATTTAATAATAAAATGTTATCACCACTAGAAACTTCGATCCCCTGATTGCACGCTTTTGGAAAGCCCAAATTCTCGTTGTTGAAAATGGCTTTAATGTCAGATTGGCTACGCAACCATGGCACCGTTTCGTCAGTTGAATGATTATCGACCACAATAATTTCATAATCATGATGGGACGTAAATTGCCGAATACTTTCAATACATAATTGTGTATATTCCAGTTTATTGTAAGTCGCAATAACAATGCTGGTCTTCACGTTATTTCCTCCGCTTTCGTCACGTGGAATCTGTTATACTATATATATCGACAATTTTAGATAAAAAGTGATACTGAATTCCTTTACAATTTATGAGATTCTGACGATAAATAGTTTATATAATTATTGACTGTGTTTGACTTAAGACTATATTACAGGAGTTCTACTATGACAAAACTATTATCTCTTTGTATGATTGTAAAAAATGAAGAAAAAGTCCTAAAAAGATGTTTAGAAAGTGTCCAGGGCTTGGTAGATGAGATTGTTGTCGTGGATACCGGATCTACAGACAGAACCGTTGAAATTGCACGCGAATTTACTTCTCATGTTTATTTCTTTGAATGGATCAACGATTTCGCAGCAGCCAAAAACTTTAGCATTCGCCATGCCACCTCCAGATGGATATTAAACCTGGATGCAGATGAGTACCTGCAAGATGTCGACATAAAAAAAATCCGACATGAGTTAGACAACCTTCCTGAATCGGAATCAACTGCCTTTATTCTTCCCATCTATAACTTTACTGGAACGATAAATAGCGGGAAAGTTCTGAATTCGAGCGGCGCCCGATTGTTCCCCAATCATCCCGATATCGAATTCAGAAGTCCGATTCATGAACAGCTTTACTGGAAACACGGCGAACTGCGTTTTCTCGAATATCCTTTGATTATTTATCATACGGGTTATCTGGAAGAAACAAAGCTGGAAAAAAACAAATCTACCCGGAATATGTCTATATTTAACGACCTGTTGAAGAAGAAGACGTTGGATACATACGAAACGTTTACTTTAGCTAACGAATACATGATCATGCGGGATTATAAAAAAGCGATTTACTACTACGAAAAGGTGTACAAAAAAGCTGAAAAAAGACAAGATTGGTACCCTCATTGCGTCGAACGGATGATTACGGCCTATACTGAGCTGGACCGATATAAAGAGGCATATGCTTTAATTGAGGAATCCGTGAAGCTGTGGCCCGGCTATTCGGACTTGCATTGTTTTAAAGGTCTTCTATTGGATAAGTTGGGCTTCTATAAAGAAGCCGTTTCCGAGTTAAGCCAAAGCATAGAGATTGCAGAATCATCTAACGGCCGACAATATTGGATCCTGAGCCCGAATAACGGGACAACGCTTCCTTATTCCAAATTGGCTGATATATATTTTGAGCGATATAAAGATATTTCCAAAACCGTATATTATTTCACGAAATTAGTTCAAAGTAATCCGAAGGATATAAAACATTTATATAAGCTTGTACATTTGTTGACTCTTACGGAGCCTGTTTCCGAAATCGTTAAGTTTTTAGAACGGCTATTTTCCCATACGGACCCTATACAACTTAGAATGTTATTGCAAATTGCCATAACCGTTGGACATTACGAATTATCTCAATACTACTATTCACTATACCAAAAATTTAATATCGAGTTGTCACCTGTATATATGATGCTGTACGGTATTATACAAAACAATCAGGCCTGGTTTAATAAACATTTTAGTCAACTATCAGAGGAAGATTGTAATAATGAATTAGCCGCCAGGGCAGTTTATACCGCTTCCTGCGTGTGGAAAACAACGGACTATATGGACCGTTTTACAATCTCCAACAATTTATTGAAGCCTGTAGAACCTTTACTCAAAAAAATTATTGTGGATACCACTCTTGACGAATCTGTTGATTTTCCTTACGATTCCATGGCTATACTTTTGTCGGAAATCTTTAAGGTTGGCCAATACGACGTATACGATTGGTTAATTAATCTTTTCCCGGCTCATTTCAATAAACTAGCTAACCTTATGGGCGATTACTTCTTTAAACAAAATCAAATTGAGCTGGCTTTAGATTACTACTCTATGGTTTTAGCTAATAATGAGTTGGAAGCACAGGGATATGAACACCTTGGAATACTTTATATAGCTCAAGGCGATATCCAAGAGGGACTTGAATTTATTGAGAAAGCAATAGAGCTTCTCCCCACAAAAGTAACCCTATATACCACTTACTGTCTGCATGCCGATGGCGAAAAAAGAGCACGTTATAAAGAACTATTATTTAATGCGTTTCCGCAATACAAAGGCTTGCCCTTTATTAAAAGCATGTAGCACGTTCGGTTAAATTCCCCTTAAAAAGGCTGTCAAACGGTTGATAGTCTTTTCGGTTCAATGAAAAACAAAAAGCCCGGGTCCTGAAAACGGAACCGGGCGCCTATCATTATACGTATCTATCGAGCTTAATTTTGATTATCTACAAAATAGCCTTCCGCTTGAATCGCCTGATTCGATTGATACCTGCCGCGAAGCTTTACTGCATTTTGCATTTTCTTAATCTGGTTTTCTGAATCATGTCGGTTTAAGTAAAGCTTCTCTTGAATCTGGGACTCCAAGCTTTTAAGTTCCCCTATATATGGTTTGACAACAGATGATGAATGATCTACCTGCTCAATTTGCTCCATAAGCTCTGTCTGCTGGTTTTGCAAATATTCCAATTGAGCCAAGTCTTCAAAAGTGTCTAACTCGAGTGCCAAAATTTCGTTGGAGATCCGGATGAGTTGCAGAAATAAGTCTTCCATTGCGTCCCTATTCATGTTAACCGACCACGGTAGCTTTATTTTTAAGAATTTTTAGCGCCTCAACCCATGTATCCCTTAACTCCGTAACCAAGGATATGCTTGTTTCCAAACATTCCATGTTTAACTTGAAGTTCGCTTCAAAAAGCTGTTCTTTAATAAAGACATACAGCATTTTGAGGTTCTTCGATATTTCGTAGTCCATATTAAGAGTAATCATTAATTCGTCAATAATGTCTTGGGCTTTTTTGATGTTGACATTTTTTTCGTTATAATTTTTTGTTACCAGAGCTTCCTGAGCTTGCTTCATAAATTTAATGCATCCGTTATACAATAGGAGAGTTAATTCACCAGGAGCGGCTGTACTGACTTGAGTTCTTAAATAAAGCTGTTGCGCTTGCTGGTTCATTTTGTCTTACCTCTTTTCATCAATAATAACTCCGTTTATTTCCTGCAAATTTGTAATTAAATCTACGATCTTTTCAGAAGGAACTTCCCTAATCACTTCATTCGTTTCTTTGTTATACACTTTAACGATAATTTGCTTACTCTTTTCATGAATACTAAACTCCAAGCGTGTCTGAAAGCCTTCCATCGCTTTATTTGCTTTTTCAATCGCTTTAACTAAAGCTTCTTCCGAAATGGATAGTTGAAATGGCTTTTTCGTTAGTAATTCAATGGAAGAAATCAAATTCCCTAGTTGTTCCGACGGTTGATTATCATAAGAAGTTGTAGTACTATTGGGCAATCCTAGAGAAGGTATGTTTTTTATATCCATATACTCTATCTACCTCCTTGCCATTATAAACGAGACAAGTATCCCAATGTTGTATTACTTTTTTGGATTGCTTTCTCCATTGCCGAGAACTTTGCATAGTAGAAGTCTTCTTTTTTCTTTAGTTTCACATCAAAACGGCTTATTTGTTCTTCCATTTTCTTCATAACGGACCCAAGATCCGTGTTAATATCGTTTGTGATGCCGCCAACGGTACCCGCTCTTTTAACCAAATCATCAATACTCGAAGACAATTGGTCATAAACTCTACGCATGATCCCCTTACCCTTTTCATCGGTACTTGATGCAGGGGTGTTTGTAAACATAGCGATCACATTATCGGGATCTTTGGACAATGCTTCTTTTAGCATTTTTTCATCTATAACGAGTTTACCGGAATTTTGGGTATTTTTGGCGTCATAAGGCATCGTAGTAATTCCGATTTTGGCGAAGGAGTTATAGGCTTCTTGGATCCCACTTACCGATGTAATCCCCGTTAATTCCCTTAATCTACTTAACGCTCTTTCAACAGTAGGATCACTTTTCAATAACCCGCTTTTTGCTTTGTCTTCCCAGGCCTTGATGTCTGCCTCTTTCATATCTTTCTTCTGGTCATCGGTTAATGGATCGTAGCCACGATACCTGTTTTCGGACGTTCTTTTGTTCATAAACTCGATCGTTTCGTTATACTTGGAAACAAAGTTCTTAATCTTATCGACAATTCCGTTTATATCATTACTAACAGATACCGTAACAGGCGTTGCGCCCGTCGGTTGTTTTAGATTATAGGTAACCCCATCGATTGTAAAGGAATTGCTGCTCCTATAAGTTGTATTTCCATCGATTGTAACTTTTGCATCTTGACCGGTTACGACTTGCGAATCCAATTTAAGAGAAGCTAACAGCCCGCCAGTATCTCCGGAAATATTAACTTGCGCCGTCCCGCCAGTATCCTTAGTAAGAAAAGATACCTTGTCGGTAGTCTCGTCATAGGACATATATACCCCGGCAGCAGAAGCATTAACTTTGCCCATTATTGTGGAAATGCTGTCATCACCATTGTAAGTAATTTGCTGCCCGTTTATGGTAAAGCTGTAACTAGCGCCCGATACATTTAGTGGTGTATCGAACTTTGAGGCAATATCACTTAACTTCGAATTAGCGTCTACTTTGAACGCAACCCTGCTTCCTGAAAAGCCCAGATTGGAGTACCCGCTATTCGTTGGAGAAGTAGCTTCCAACACGAGCTGCGGCTGATAAGACGTACTGCCGTCTACCACAGCCGATACGGGGTTGAAAGAGATTTTGCCCCCTGAATCGCTGACTGTAATTTTGTTGTATCCAAATGCATCATTTAATTTGGTTTGGATCTGCTGAGCTAAATCGGTAGTTGATGCATAATTTTTTTGATCTAAAGTTATTGTTTTTCTTACCCCATTTAACGTTACATCGAACTGATTATTCGTAGCATCGATTGTGGTAGTCGTAGGAGCTGTATTTGCTGTAACCGGGGCAGGTGGTTGTTTTGTCATCGCACCCGTACTTGATTTAGTAGCCCCTGTTGCCAATTGGCTGACTGTTATGACATGAGTCGCTGGATTTGCTGTACTGCTTGTCGTTACGGAAATATAACTTTCATTCGAAGATGTCGCGGCAGATTGCTTCCAGTCGCCTGCGAACCTCAAATCGCCCACCGTCGAGCGTAGTCCAGCAAGCTTTGAGTTAACCTCACGGTACAGATCCATGCTCCAGTTTGTTTTTGTTTTTGTTTTTTTGATTTTTTCTAAAGGCATTCTTTCCGCTTTCATTAAGTCGCTTACCAATTTATCGATATCTAATCCCGACGCCATTCCACCAATACGTACTGGCATGTTCCACTCTCCTCTGATCATATTCCTTATTATATTTATCGAAAAATTTCTGCGATTTATTTAGACGGAAATTTATATATTTTTCAAACGTATGAGAGCAGGATCGTAACCCCACGAAGCTGCAAGCATATAGTATTCCTTAGCCTTATCTTTAAAGCCAAGAATTTCGTAGTAGACCCCCAGATTGTATGCTGCTTTAAAAGACCCTGTCCCCAGCACCGAAGTATATTTGGTGGTTTCGCCAATTCTTAAAGCTTCTTTAAAACTTGGTTCTATCATGTGAATTTCTCCCGTATCCATAGCAAGCAGACCCAGCAGAAAAAATAGATCGGGAAAGTCCTTATAGATGTCTCCATATTTCGTAAGAAGGTCAGCAGCTTCCTTGCTACGGCCCAGCTCCTTGAGCGTATAACCCAGCAATACGAGCATTGGAGGATAGTAAAGCTTATTTTCTTCCTTATAAGTTAAGCTTCTCCTCAAATAATGCTCCGCTTCCTTATATTGCTCGACGGAATTGTAAAGCTTCCCTATCTGGTACAGCATATACCCTTCGTCCTGCCGTTCATCCAGCGCTTTTTGATAAAGCTTTAGATACCGGTTAAACTTATCTTTTTCATGATATTCTTTTTTTGTATATCCATAGTGTTTAACTAAAAGCCCGGTATCTTTAAAACTTGCCGGTTGATCGTTCTCGTACAACTGTTCATGAACGATCCCTTTGAAGCGAAACGAAGGTCTGTTAGGAAAAAAACGAATCATCCTATGCCGGGCCGAATCAGTTTCCATAATATTTTCTAGAACTACGGTCCCCGCTTGCCCAGGATGTTCTGTGATAAATTGACTCAGCTTCGCCTCAGCATCAGGTGGAAGCTCTTCATCCGCGTCTAAGATAAGAATATACTCGCCTGTTGCCCAAGAAACGGATTGGTTTCTGGCCTGGGCAAAATCATCGTTCCATTCCCCTTGTTTTATAACCGCATCATATTTTTCTGCGATTTCTACCGTACGATCTCTTGATCCTGTATCGTAAATAATAACTTCGAACGGCGACGGGATGCTTTTTAGCACCCTTTCTATGTTAAGCTCCTCATCTTTTACAATAAGGCAGACGCTGATGTTCATAAATTCCTCCTGCCGCAAGTCTTCTGAAAGCTATTTATACTTATTATCGGTATGCTGGCGGGATATTGTTATAATGTCGCTCAATTATATTGAAGGGTTAAAAAAACGTATGGTAAAAAAACACCTACTCCGATTCGTAATAAACGAACTGGAATAGGTGCTTTTTTCCTGATTAAGGATTAACGAAGCAGTTGGAGAACGCCTTGAGGAGCTTGGTTTGCTTGAGCCAGCATCGAGTTGGATGCTTGTTGCAGGATGTTCAGCTTCGTATAGTTCATCATTTCTTTTGCCATATCGGTGTCACGGATACGGGATTCGGCAGCTTGCAGGTTCTCGGATGTTGTCGACAAGTTGTTATATACATGCTCCAGACGGTTTTGTACGGCACCGAATTCAGAACGTGAAGTGTTGACTTTGCCGATTGCATCGTCGATTTTTTTCAGAGCGGCACCTGCATTAACACTTGTTGTAACGTCTGCCGTATCAATGCCCAGACCCGCTTTAGTGATGTTCTGGGACGTGATCGCAACAGAATCTCCGAGGTTATTACCAATTTGAATGCTGATAGCCGAAGGAGTAGATTGGTTCAACATGGTGATACCGTTGAACGTCGTTTTGTTCGCAATGTCGTCGATCGCATTGCTCAGAGCTTTGAACTCTTCATCCATTGCTTTCAAGTCGGAAGTATTGTACGTTCCGTTGCTTGCTTTTACTGCGAGTTCTTTCATACGAGTCAGCATGTCGGAAACTTCGTTCATTGCGCCCTCTGCTGTTTGTACGAGAGAAACGCCGTCTTGAGCGTTTGCTCCTGCTTGGTTCAAGCCGCGGATTTGCGTACGCATTTTTTCGGAGATCGACAAGCCTGCTGCATCGTCAGCTGCACGGTTAATGCGGTAACCGGAAGAAAGCTTCTCGCTGGATTTACCTTGCGAGATGTTGTTCATAGTCATGTTGCGGTGTGCGTTCATTGCATTAAGATTGTGGTTGATAATCATTGGTAATTTCCTCCCTGAATGTTTGTTCCACTTCCTTGTGGAGTAGGGCTTTGCTCCTACATTTTCTATATCGGCTGTTTAGTTATAGATGTTTAGAGCTTTTTTTATTTTTCTAAGTTTTTTACTATTTTTTTTATTTCGTTGATATCAAACTTCACTGAAATGGCTTCCTTATTACTCGCTTCAATCGCTTCTAGTAGTTCCTTTCTGTAAACTTTAATATCACTCGGCGCCTTAATTCCTAATTTGATCTGTTCACCCTCAATGGAAACAACGTAAATTTCAATATTTCCGTTAATCATGATGGACTGTCCCTTTTTTCGGGATAGAACTAGCATTTTTTCTCACCACTTTCTTGTCTCTCTTTTGGGTAAAGTGGAGTTTTTATTTCATATTCATAGCTAGGAGGCAGAATGATTTGGTACCCTTTGAGATTTCGAACATTGATAACAAGCGGAGCAAGCAAATTCATTGTGGATTCCTGGAAAGGTTCCCTAAGGGTAACAATAGATAAGATGAGAACATCCTGTTCAGAATGCAACTCCAACCTAGCCACGTCATCTTCGTTCAATTCAAACGTATATTCTTTAAAATATTCAAATGGAACAGCGATAACGAAACCAATTTTTTCGTCCTGAACACTGCTTAAGTATCCCAAGTCGCTTCCTTCAATATAATTAAAAACAAATTCATTTAACCCTTCAAAAGCGAGGATACTCCCATGAAAGTTAATTATTTTCCCATTCAAATGTTCGAGCATAATGTGGGCCCCTTTCAAGTATTGAAGGCTATAGCATTAGCTATAGCCTTAGAATAATTATTTATACCAATCATAGGTCGTTACTTGTATATCGATCGAATTCATTTGTCTCATATAGATATTGACCCGTCCCGGATTGTAGCGAATCTCGGGTTTCATCGGGGTATACTGAATGTCCGCTTTACGAGCTTCGATATTGGTTACAGCCGGTTTTGCTTCATATTGAATTTTTACATTCATATTCGAAGCCGGACCGACGTATTGTACGGAACTCTCATTTGAAAAAGCATTCTGAGCAAGTTCCGCAAAGGCGTTGCGCGGATTATGAATTTGAGCCATGCGATTGCCGTTTTCAACAATTCTAGCTATTCCCTGCAACGCAATACCGGGAGCTTGGCTATAAATCGAATTCATCCACTCCATATGTGGACCAGATCCTAAAGCAGCCCAAGCTGCCGACGAATCGATTCGCAATTCGCCTGACTCAGAATGAAAATCTATTTGTGCCGGATGCTGTTCAATGGATAATTGCCCTCTGGGAGATCTCATATCAGTAGAAGCATTCTGAGTTTGCATACCAATCTGGCCCAAGGTTTGCTGAATAGATAGGCGGAGCAAGTTCATAGAACATCACTCCTATCTTATCTCAAATAATCCAACAAGCTTGGTTGGACAATTTTGGCACCAACGGAAAGAGACGCCTGGTAAATATTTTCATACTGTTTCAAATCGGTAATTGTCTTTGCAATGTCCGCATCCTCTACCTTGCTGTCCAACGAAGTCAAGTTTTGGGTTAAATCTTCCAAGCGATTTTCAACTAAATCAACACGATTCACCCTCGCCCCAACCTCTGCTCTCATATCCAAAAACTTGGTAAGGCGTGTATCCAGCTTATCCATCAATACCCCGGCTTGCGCCGTGTTCCCTGAAGCAAATGCATTTTGGATTCCTTTCAAGACAGCGAACATATTATCCCCATCTGAAGGAGATCCGAACGCCTGTTCCCCAGTGACATTAATAGGAAGCGTGATCCCTGCTCCGAATTGAAAATTAATAAGTTTCGTATCGGTTTGGTCTGTCGCCGCATTTGCCAAGGTGTACGGTTGTTTGTCAGTAAATTGTCCGTTAAAAATATACTTCCCGTTCATTTTATCGTTTCCAAGCGTAATCGCATGTTCATAGATCTGCCCAATCTCTTGAGCGATAGCATCCAACGCAGATTGCGGATTGGTACCGTTCACCCCCCGGGTTGTCAGCTCCTTCGCTCTTTGCAGTAACTCTCCGATTTGGCCCATTACGGTATCCGTATGATCTAAAAAAGATTTAGCCATATCCACATTTTTCTGATATTGCTCATTCATCGACAATTCGCTGCGGTAACGCAATGCGTAAGTAATGCCTACCGGATCATCAGAGGGTTGATTAATTTTTCTGCCGGTGGACAAAATATCTTGATTCTTACTCATTCCTCTTAAATTATTCGTAATATTCCCAAGAACCTGAGAATGCATCATGCTTTGTGTAACACGCAATGGCATAGACTTGACCTCCTACTTATTATCTACCGACTACTCCGGTGCTGTTAATCAATTTATCGAGAACCTGATCAAAGGTCGTCATAAATCGGGAGGCTGCGCCATACGCATGTTGGAATTTGATCATGTTGGACATTTCCTCATCAAGCGAGACCCCGCTCACGGACTGCCGTCTATCCTCAATTTGATCAACCATCGCCTTTTGATTATCCGTTTGGCGGGAAGTGGTTTGCGCTTGAACGCCCAGTTGACCGACAATGGAGCGGAAGTAATCATCGAGGGTGCCATTCATAATCGATGGCGCGCCATTTGTGGTTCCTCCATTGTTAAAAGTAAACTTTGAATCTTTCAGCTGTGAAATCAAGAGGGCTAACGTATTGTTGCCTTTGACTGCCGTCTCGTTCGGGGCTGTCCCCGTCGTTCGCATGGAAGTGGCAATATAATTTGGATCGTTAGCAATGACCGGATTGAGTTGGAAAGTAGCTGCCGTAACCGTAGTTCCCGTCTTAGCCGTAAAGAAATCTACTCCCTTAGCAGCAGGTGTGGCAAAAGTATAACCCAGCTTGTGTAACCCGTTAATCCCTTGGACCACAACCGTCAAATCGGAAGCCAATGTACGGCTAGCTACGGGACCAGAATAAGTTACCGGTGTAAGAGTCGGGCCGGTCGGGGTATTGGTGGGGACCATCAATACGGAACCGTCAGGAATCACAGAGCCGGCTGGAATTGTGATTTGAACTTGGCCGTTAGCGATGGAATTCGCAAGCGTATCCAACTGTTGCTGATAATCGGCAACGTAGCGATCTCTGGAGACGATCATGCCATAGACCTCACCGCTGTTTAAATCTCCACTGTTCATAGCAGTCGCAAGCGTAGCCGCGGTAACAGCGGTTGTGGTTTGGCCTGTAACCAAGTTGGTATTCCCCATGTTAATGGTATATCCTTGCGGAGTTTCAACAACAGAGATATTTACGATTTTGGACAATTGATCCGTCAATAAGTCGCGCTGGTCCCGCAAATCGTTAGCATTATCTCCAAGTCCTTCAATTCGGAAGATTTCGTTATTCAAAGACGAAATGGTGGTTGTCAATGAATTGATTTGATTTGCTTTGACATCAATATTACTAGTCAAATCATTACTTAAATCGCTCAACTGCTTGCTGGTCGCGTTAAAAGCATCTGCCAGCGCATTTGCATTCTCCCGGACAAGCTTTCGTCCCGATACGTTCTCCGGGTCCTTGGCAAGATCGGTCCACGACTTCCAAAACTTGTCCAATACGGAACGTATCCCCGTATCCGTCGGCTCGTTAACAATTGCCTGAAGCTTATCTAGCGTATCATTCTGAATAGAATAGTTTCCTAGCTGCTTATTTTCATTGCGAAACTGATCGTCCAAGAACTTCTCACGGATTCGCGTAATCGATGTAAACTCTACACCTTGTCCCATCTGCCCCGGAACGTTGCTACGCATCATCCCCGGATATTCGAGGGGTCTGGAAGCGACCATATTAACTACTTGGCGGGAATAGCCCGCTGTATTTGCATTCGATATGTTATGTCCTGTCGTGGTAAGAGCAGCTTGCTGCGTGAATAAAGCTCGTTTAGATATTTCAATACCGGTAAAGGTGGAACGCATGGACTCTCATCTCCTTCGCAGCATCAGATTATGCCTTGGCGTCAAATAATCCTCTTCGATTCGATCCTGGAGTAGTCTGATTAGGATTAGAATAGATCAGCTCATCTCCGTCAGAGCCGGACATGATATCTATCGAATAATTAATAAACGCGAGCGACTGCTCGATCATCTGTTGATTTAACTCATTGTGCTCCCGCAGCTTGCGGATGGTAGCCAGCAACTGCTTCTGGGAATCGACCAAGATTCGCTTCTCCTCGGCGTTAAAAATAATCTTGGTCAAGTCGCTGACCGTCACCCGCGGATTCGGTTTGTATCCTTTTTCGACTAAGAAATTACCGATCGCATCCACCCGCTGCTGGTCCAGTTCCCCGATTCGCTTGAGCAGCTTGTTTTCTTTCGTTACGATTTGCGTCAACTGCTCCACTTGATTGTGGATAAGCGCATGCTTTTTCTGCTCCGCTAGCTCCAATAAGGTGAGATGTACATCGTTCAGTTCGGACATGGTCTGCAACACGGCTTCAAAAGACATGGCTCTCCACCTTCAAAAATTATTTCAAAAACGGGAAAATCTTTTCGGCCAGCTTGCGCGCATCGACTGCGTACGTCCCGGATCTTACAGATTGCTTGAGCTCTTCCAGTTTCTCGCGGCTAGCTCCTGCTGCCTCGGTTCCTAGAAGTTCTTTGGCTTCGCTGGATATCTCAACCTGGTCTTTTTGCTTTTGCTTCTTCCCTGCGGCAAATGCCTGCTGCGCTTCCTGATTCTTCTTATATTGATTCACGGCACCTACCTGGTTCGTTCCATTAATTTTCATCAAACTCACCTCGATTAACTACATAATAAACCCACCGATTCAGCGTTATTACTTTTATCGGTGGGCGGATTTTAAAAGTTTAGATGTATTCGTTATTTTGTTCGATCCTGCAAGCGGTCTTTAATAAGAAACGAGGCATGCTTCTCTTGCTCGGTCTGCTGCTTTTTGCGCTGTTCGTCTTCGGCCATGTTTCGCGCTTCCTTCGTCAACCGCGACCGACAGGCATCGCACATGTTATGCTCGCGAATCTGCGCTCCGCAAACGTCGCATTCGTAAGTCATATTCGGATTATTTTTAATCGAAATACGTCCTTCACGGATAAACTTTACGATTTGTTTGACCGGCACTTCGGTCGCATCGCTTAATTCTTGTATCGAGCAAGCGCGGTTCTCGCGCAAATATTTTAAGCACGTCTCGTACTGCTTCTCCATTTCCCGAAGGCAGTTCGGACATAAACCGTAATTGTTTTTCATGTATATTTTTCCGCAGCGGTCGCAGTTTGCTACATTCAGACTCATATTAATTCTACTCCTCTCAAGAGCAAGGCCTATTACTCCTAATATAGCTGAAATTATCGAAGTTTGCACTTCATTTTTTGTCGGAAATTGGACGTTTGCCGCAAACAGTTTTATCTGGCCCAGCTAATGCCGCACACCTCCAGAGGAAGGATCGTCTTTATTGCTCTTGAGCATTCGTTTAGCGTGCTTCCGGTCGTATACACGTCGTCGATCAAATAAACCCGTACCCGCCCTTGTCTGCATGCTGCCGCTACTTGGGAAGCAGCTCCCGGTTCCAGAGCAAACACGCCTTGGAGATCGTCCAAACGTTCCATTCTTCCTTTGAAGCTTTGTTTGTCCGTATGTCTCGTTCGCAGCAGCAGCGGAAAAACAGGCAAGCCCGTTAGCCTTCCCAGCTCGGAGGCCAACTGCTCAGCCTGGTTGAAACCGCGTTCCGCATATCGCTGCTCACTCAGGGGCACGTAAGAGATGAACTCGGAGGCAGGCTTCCCGAAGTCCACGCCGTCGGACGGTCCTTGCCGATGCAGATGATAGGCGTGCAGCAGCATCGGGCCGAGTACGCTGCGCAGCGACTCTTGACCCCGGTATTTATACTGTCCGAGCCATTCCTTCATTCGTTCGTCATAACGAACAGCGCTGCGGTTCTGGTCGTAGTATGTATCGGTTCGCCGGGGGCAGTCGGGACAAGCTTCGTAACGTCCGCACTTGGCACAGCGAACTTCATGGATCCACGGGATGGCTTCCCAGCAGCGCCTGCAAACCGGCAGCTTGCGGGTACCGTCGTTCGCCGCGCCGCAGGCGACGCAAGGCTCCATCCTGGAGGCCAACAGTGATTCTGCCCCGCTCAGAAGCCGGCGCATCCATCTTCCGGCCTGTTCGGTCCAACTCATCGTTCGTACCCCTTTTCTCAGTCGATATATCCTTTCTTCCGCGCGATAACGTTCATTTCGGCAATCTGTCGTCTGGCATGCGCTTGAGAGCGTGTTTTTTCTTTGGCCGCAAAATACACGCGTCCCCGGGGATCTTGAGCGGATCTTCCCACCCGTCCCGCCATTTGAACAAGCGCCGCCGAATCGAACACCGGGGAATCGGCATCTAGAATGAATACATCCGACTTTGGAATCGTCACTCCCCGCTCCAAGATGGTCGTGGTGACCAGCATCCGAATCGAGGTTGTGCGAAAATCGGTGACCTTTTGCGAGCGGTCGGCGTCTTTGGAAGAAGTACCTTGAACATTGACGGAAGGAAACGATTGTCGAAGCAAAGCGACGAACGGCTCGACCATGGCGATTTTCGGGACGAAGACGAAGACTTGCGCTCCTCTCTCCAATGAGGAAGCCAAGTGCCCCTTAAGCTTGCCGTTCAGACCGTTCTGGGCCAGCATTTGCCGCAAAGGCGGGCACGCGAGAAGCGATGGCTCGGGCAGCGGGTGGCGATGGTACCTCGCCGCTACTCGGGCATGCGGCAGCCGGTTGCGCTTTACAGCCCGCTGCAGCTCCTCCGGCGGCGTCGCCGACAACAAAATGTACGCTCCGCCCGAAACGCATACCTGCTCGGCGGCATAGAGCAGCATCGGATTATTATGGTACGGATATGCGTCGATTTCGTCTACAATGACCAGATCAAACGCTTGCCGAAACCTCATCAGCTGATGCGTCGTCGCTAAGGTTAACTCACCCTGCTCCCACCGTTGCTCGCTACCGCCATATAACGTGACAACCTTCGTATGCGGAAAAGCTTTCTCCAGTCTTGGCTTCAGTTCCAAGACAACATCGCGACGCGGAGTAGCAATGGCGACCCGGCCTCCCTTGGCTAACGTATATTGAACCATCGGAAAAATCATTTCCGTCTTCCCGGCTCCCGTTACAGCCCAAATAAGAAAACGCGGCGCATGAGGGTCCTGTGCTTTTTCCCTTGAAAGGGACTTATTTGCTTTCAAAAATTGCAACGCCGAACCCGACGCTTCCGCCTGGACGTCGCTAAGTCCCCACGATTGCAAGTAAACTTCCATGTCTTCATCCGCCGGTGGCACAGTGTTCATATCGGGACCACCGTTCACCCGAACAATCGGAGTACAGTACCGCGATCTTCCCATGGTCAAACAAGCTTCACAGTAAGCGCACGGGCCGCCGCAATCCGCACAATGCGTCCAACGAACCGGCGATGCCTCGATGCCTGCCTGTCCTCCAAACACTCCTTGGCTTCCGCAGCGCTTGCACTTTCCTTTCAATGCCTGGGGCAGCAAAGACCACCGCCTGCCTTCGCTTCGATCTAATTCCACCCCGGCTTCCAGTTCAACTCTGCCCTGAATCCAAGCGAGCTGTAGAAAGTATGCCGGCGATTCGGCCACGGCTTGATTTCCTTCATGCTGCATCAAGCTCATAAACTCTTCCATAAGCAGGTATCGGCCTTTCAAGGATAGGCATATGGCATCCATTGTCCTATTCGCGAAGTGTCTGGCTTCATCGGATAGTCCCTCCGCCGTCCCGGTCCATTCCCAAAGCTTCCAATCTGCTACGGCCTCCGGATGAAGGCCAATCTCACGTGCTGCTGTTCGCAAGCTTTGCAGCATGTCTGACGAGGACGAAGATGCTTTCAGCTTGCGCTTGATTTCACAGGCTTGTCCGAACGATAAGGCGGGTTCCAGCACACGCAGCTTGAAGCGGCCTCCGGCTTGATCCGTCCAGTAATCCCGGTCGGCCCGCATATCCAAGGAAACGTGCCAGGAACAACCTCCTGCTGTCATTGCGGCATATACGAAAGCTTTCATGAATCACCTGGTTCGAATTATTTTTATGCTTACATGTACTTGAAAGCGGTTTCTAAACCTTCGTTTTGGTTAAGCCGGACCACAACCACCTGTTCATCTGCATGCTTCAGGACCCATTCCTCCAAGTTCCGTTCCGCAATTGTACAGATGCTCAACTGATGCTCCAGACTTAACCTTCGGGCAATGTCCAACGTGTCGTCCGTCGAACCTTCATCCGCCAGCGTCACTGATATCGCCTTGCCCTTCATCCATGAAAAAAAATACAGCGAGCGAAGATACCACTCTACCTGAAGCTGATTATTGTAGGTTTGCAGCACGTAATGCGTCGTTCTGGGCTTTCCGTATCGCCTCCACTGCCAATGGAGCCAATGGATGATGGCGACCCCTGCGGCGTAGCAACCGATAATCCAAGCCAAGCCTAACATCATAGCGGCTCCCTCCCTTAAGAGCAGTATATGCCGATAGAAGGGAGATGGTTCCTGCCAAGCTTGAAGAAAGGACTGCTATTGCAAACCCGCTTACAGCGTCACCCAGCCATTTTTAATCGCGATAATAACCGCCTGTGTCCGGTCGTCGACTTCCATTTTCTGCAAAATGCTGCTGACATGATTTTTAACCGTTTTCTCGCTGATATACAGAAACTCGCCGATCATCTTGTTGCTTTTGCCTTCGGCCATCAAGCGAAGCACTTCCGCTTCCCGACGGGTCAGCGGGCTATTGTCCATATGCACGTACTTCACGCCTGCTTCTTTCGACGTCGTGCCGGAACCGGCTACACCCTGCTCGTCCAAATACGTCATACGCCGAAGCTGGTTGATGAGCTTCCCGGTCACTTTCGGATGAATATAGGCATGTCCGGCCACGACCGAACGAATCGCGTTGATCAAAGATTCCGCTTCCATGTCTTTCAACAGGTAACCGGAAGCGCCTTTGCGGAGCGTCTCGAAGACGTAGCTCTCATCGTCATGAATCGAAAGAATAATCACTTTAATGTCCGGAAAAATATCCTTTAATTTCTCCGTCGCTACGACACCGTTCTCTATAGGCATGTTAATGTCCATCAAGACGATGTCTGGGTTCAAGGTATTACAGAGCTCCAGTACCTGAATGCCATCGCCGCATTCGCCGACGACTTCCAAGTCGCTCTCCATATTTAAAATTCGTTTGACCCCCTCGCGAAACAGCTGGTGATCATCTGCTAAAACCAGCTTAATCGGGCGTTTGGCGCTGCCCATAATGTCCATATTGATTACTCCTCCTTGGATTCTGACTTGATCGGGATGACCATGGATAGTTTTGTTCCCGCCCCTGGCGCCGATTCGATGTCCATTCGCCCCTCGAGCAGCTCTACGCGCTCACGCATGCCCATTAAGCCGTAATGACTGCCGCGTGCAATCTTCTTGTCGATATTGTCGGTGATAAAACCAACGCCATTATCGGATACGGTTATTTTCATCATCTGCTGCTGGAACGTAAGCTCCAGTGAGACATGGGAGGCTTCCGCGTGCTTGAGGACGTTAGAGAACGCTTCCTGTACCAAGCGGTACACCGCTACTTCCATACCGGATGGCAGGCGGACTTCTTTTCCGACCAGCTCGATTTTGGTGCGAATCTTCGTTCTCTCCTCGTAATCCTGCACAAACTTACGCAAGGTGGGGACTAATCCGAGGTCGTCAAGCGCCATGGGACGAAGATTGAAAATGATCTTGCGAACCTCTTCAATCCCGCCCCGGACACCCGTTTTCAAATCATTCAGTTCATCTTTTACGGCATTATAGGCCTGCTTGGCCAACATGCGCTCGGTAATTTCGGTGCGAAGGACCATGTTTGCCATATTTTGCGCAAGGCCGTCGTGAATTTCCCGGGCAATTCTCTTTCGTTCCTCTTCCTGTGCCAAAATGATCTTAAGACCCAGCAGCTGCCGGTTTTTGGCCGATTCCAGAAGACGTGTCACTTGATTGAGATCCCCGGATAAGTACTCAAGCACTACATTGAATTGAGAGACTAAAGACTCTGCCCGTTCCAGCTGTTTGTCGACATTTTTCAACCGTTTCTGCAGGTCGTCCCGTCTTGCTTTCAAATGTAGTTCTTTTTCCCGGTGAATGGCCAATTGGGCTTGCAGTTGGGTGGCCGCCTCGTAAGCCGCCCGAATATCTTCCTCATTGAAGCGCTTGAAATCGCGGCTCACTTCGGTCAAACGAACACGGGAGCGTCGATACTCCACCTCGAATCGGTCCACCGTATCGATCGTGCGGCTCGTTTCTTCAATCACCGACTGCAATTCCTTGTTCAGCGCTTCGCGCTCAGCCCGGACGCTCTCACAGATCTCAAAAATTTGGTACTTGCTGTTTTCCATGACATCAATGGCATTTCTGATGACGCGGTCAAAAACGTCGACTTGCATCCGGACAAAGCTCCTTCGCCATTTTTCTCGGACGTACTAGCAATATAGTACCATATTTTCGGAAGATTGTGAGAGCTTATAGTACTAATTATTGCAGGGTGATTTGCTGGGTTTTTCCATCCCAAGTCACTTTCCAACCCAGGTTCTCAGACAAAATGCGCAGAGGCACCATCGTCAAATCTTTCATAATGACCGGCGGAACTTCGGCCGTAATCCGCTGCCCGTTCACAATCAGGTCTTTGTTATCGATCCACAGATCAATCATTTTACCGCCGCGAAGGACCGTCACTTTACGCTCGTTCGGGTCCCAGCTCACCTTTCCGCCTAGAGCATCAGTCACAAAACGGATCGGAATGAGTGTATTCCCCTCTGTGATGACCGGAGCTTGTTCCAGTGTCATCGCTTTGCCGTTAACGGTCACAGCCTTTTTGTTGACTGTCAGCTGGACGGAATTATTCGATGGCTGCTGCACCGCGCCGCGGTACGTAAACGTAATATCGTCGATGCCGATTTTCCCTTTGGCTGCCCGTTCGTCCTGTCCGATTTCCTCATTTACAACATAGACGCTCTTGACGCGAATCGGATAGCTCAGCTTCAAATCCGTCAGATCGGCAGTAATTTGCTTCCAACCTTTCCAGTTAATATTTCTTGCGAAATCAACATAATGAATTTTACCGGCATTGTCAAGCAGCTCCGCACGCAGCCAGTTCAGGCTCTCGTCGCCGTTGACTCTCATTTTCATATATTGTGGCTCGCCCTCAATGAGAATGCGGGTATCCATCGTCGCATAAGCCCATTTGGTGCCTTTTCCTTGCGTGAAGTCGTAGTTAAGCTCCAAATATTTGTTGCCTTTCTCGTCAGGAACGGTGTAGACGGAAGAAACCACTTCCTGCGGCTTCTTATCCGAGAGCGTCATCACGGACTCTTTGTCCAGATCATACCATACCTTATCAATTCCGACAGGAATCGTCGTCGTCGTGCTGAAGCCGTCATATCGTGCGATCAGCTGCGCGCCCGTGCTTCCTGCCAGGCTTGTAACCTTCAGCATACCATTCGTAACTTCGCCTTGGATGCCAAGCACTTCCCACTGAATGAGCTCCGGCGGAATTTCTCTCGTCTTGCCAGACGACGTTGTCGCAACGACCGGCAGCTTGTACGTTTCGCCTTCGGACAGCGCAAGATTATCAGACGTAATTTTCATGCTGGTCAGCTGATTCCGGCCCACGACTTCGACATCCGCCGTCGAGGTGCCCTGCCCAGATACCGCCGTTACCTTGCTTATCCCCGGTTGGTTCGGAGTAAATACGTTATCTTTGAACGTACCCTTATTGCCGGCTACGCTCCATTGTGCCGTAATTTTATCGGTGTCGACCACCGGGTTGTAAAAGACGTCGTAGGCTTTAAAACGAAGCGGAGCCTGCTCGCCAACAAACAGCACGCTTGGCGCCTGAATAAACAGTTCCTTCACTTCGCCCTGAGGCGCGGTCGAGAATACCCCTACCCCGTTCACGACTTTCCGCTGAATTCCGGTTTCGGTTTTATTCACAAGCACAGGCGTCATTTCACCAAGCGGCCGGGCTACCATCTGCGTCGAACCGCCTCCGTCAAGGTTAAGCCCTTTCCATACGCCAACTTGAATCATGAACTGTTGCAGCTCTTTCATCGATAAGCCTTTGCTTTCGCCGCTGTAGTCCGCCGTAATGATGTAGGCTGTCTTCTGGTCCTTGGAATAGCCCAGCGCCGTCCGCGAACGCGTGCAGCAAAGATCGTCCACCGGGCGCGAAAATTCCGATGGCTTGCCTTCATCCACCAAAATCGTATGACCGCCGATCATCATTTTGAACGTACTGGCATCATACTTCTTGTTCGGGTCCTGCGGCAGGATTTGGTAGTCTGCCTTCAGCGGATCGCCCACTTTTACATGTGCTCGGATAAAATCGGCAGCTTTGCCCGATGCGCGCAAAATATACCCGTCTTTCGGCGCAATCATTTTAATAACGCCGTTATCTGCAATTTCTTTAACGATACCGTTCTGTACCAAAATTTCCGTTGGAACGGTCACGCCGTCATTGGAACGGTCCACTTGCCCCCAAGCGTTCGTATACATGAACAAACCGTCAATATGACTGTGCTCACCGCCGGGCTCGAACCAGTAGTATGTTTTGTTAATCCCGCCAAGCGCGTAGCTTTGCCCGTCTTTCGCAATAATGGAGCCTTTAAACGTAAATAGGTCCACAATAGGCTTGTTGTCCTTGTCCAGCGCAAACGAGTAGAAGCCAGGCAAATACGGCGGCGTTGCCATTAACTGCCCGTTGGCAATCTCCGGACCCATCGGAACACCTTCCGCCTGGGTGTTATAGAAGTCGCCGTTTACCCCTGCGACAGCTTTCGTTTCCTTGGCCATGCCCAGCACGCTTTGCTTGCGCGTAAACTGGTTCTCGGTCCCTGACATGACATCCAGCTTGACATATGGGTTCGTCAAATCCACTTCCACGACATTCGCATTGACTTTGACGTCTTTTTTGCTTCGAGTAAACTGCCATACATATTTTTTCAACACGGCACCGGTCGTCAAAATTTCTTGGCTTACCACTGTCGGAGCCGAATCCGCCGCTTCTGCGCTAAACGGTACCGACCATGTGGACAGCAGCAGCGACACTGCCAAAACGGCACCCGACAACTTTCGCCATTTCTTCTGCACAATCACGTTTCTGTTCTCCTCTCGTTTTCCACTCTCCTTTTATATAGACTCAATGACTATCCAAAAAGTTACGATAATCACAGGTGATAAAAATCGACAAAAATGCAAAAAGACGATCCGCGAAAAGAACGGACCGTCTTGCTTAGACAGATCTGGAAAAAATATTAAGCTTGGGCGTCAGCTTTCAGCTGCTCCGCTTTATCCGTACGCTCCCAAGGCAAATCGATGTCGGTACGGCCAAAATGACCGTAAGCTGCCGTTTGCTTGTAGATCGGACGACGCAGGTCGAGCATTTTGATAATACCGGCTGGACGCAGGTCAAAGTTTTTACGAACGATTTCGACCAGCTTCTCTTCGCTTACTTTGCCTGTGCCGAACGTATCGACAGAAATCGAAACCGGCTTCGCTACGCCAATCGCATAAGCAAGTTGGACTTCACATTTGTCGGCAAGACCTGCAGCTACGATGTTTTTGGCAACGTAACGAGCTGCGTAAGCGCCGGAACGGTCGACTTTCGTCGGATCTTTACCGGAGAACGCACCTCCGCCATGACGGGCGTATCCGCCGTACGTATCGACGATGATTTTACGGCCGGTCAAACCAGCATCACCTTGCGGTCCGCCGATAACGAAACGGCCTGTCGGATTGATAAAGTATTTGGTATTGTCGTCGATCAAGGCTGCCGGAACGATCGGCTTGATAACGTGTTCTTTAATGTCCGCTTGGATCTGCTCCAACGATACTTCTTCAGCATGCTGGGTAGAAACAACGATCGTATCGACGCGAACCGGTTTAGCTCCTTCGTACTCTACGGTCACTTGCGTTTTGCCATCCGGACGGAGATAAGCAAGCGTACCGTTCTTACGAACTTCCGATAAGCGGCGTGCCAGTTGGTGGGACAGCGAAATTGGCAGCGGCATCAGTTCAGGCGTCTCATTAACCGCAAAGCCAAACATCATGCCTTGGTCACCGGCACCGATCGCTTCGATTTGATCGTCCGTCATTTGGCCTTCACGGGCTTCAAGCGCTTTGTTAACGCCTTGGGCGATATCAGGCGACTGCTCGTTCAAGGAAACAAGCACTGCGCAAGTTTGAGAGTCAAAACCGTATTTCGCGCGAGTGTAGCCGATATCTTTGATGGTTTGACGTGCAATGGATTGAATATCAACATATTCCGATTGGCTTGTAATTTCACCGATGACAAGAACCAAACCGGTAGCTACGGAAACTTCGCAAGCTACACGAGCATTCGGGTCATTTGCCAAAAATGCGTCAAGTACGGAGTCGGAAATTTGGTCACAAATTTTATCCGGATGCCCCTCAGTTACAGACTCCGAGGTAAACAAACGGCGGCCCACAGGATTGGACATGAAAACAACCTCCTACTGCTTTTATTATGGATAAAGGCTTAAGTCCACATACAAAAAATCAACCTTTTCCGGGTGGAAAAGGTTTCTTTAGCTGCTACCTTCTTATTGTATGTTACTGGATTTGCAGAAGGCTGTCAATAAATTATGATGAGATCGCGTAAAATTAACATTCCTGTTGATAATTGAAAAAAATAAACCAATTTACAATATAAGGTATCATATGATATTATTTCAATGTAATTCAAATTAATAGAAACAAGGAGGTTATCATGAAAAAATTTGTTGCTCTACTCGCCGCATTAACTGTTCTCGTCTCTGTTGCACCTGTCTCGGCGGAATCTCTGAAAGTGTCTTCTACCAAAAAGGAAGTAAATAGTTTATCATCTACTTACAATGTGAGACCAGGTGATTACCAAAGTTTTAACCCGTTATATCCTGTGGGAAATTTCCCAATAGAATACGAAATTAAACAAAGTAGTAGCAGTTTCGTTAATGCAAAATATCAAATTTTCCATTATCAAGATGGGGATTGGAGGTTAGTTGAAGAGTATTATCGTGCCGGAAATTCAACTGTTCGTGGTATGATCTACACAAATGGTGGAGTAGGAGTGTATAAACTTGTAGTAACTAATCTAACAAATTATCCAAGTCCTGCTGATCTCCGTCTTGAGGTCCAGTTTTATAATGCTGAAGGAGCTTGAGTTATTTGATCATGTAAAAACAAGCTCGGCAGAATTAAAAACTAAATGCTTATTTGCATTTGATCCCCTGCTAGAGCCTTAAATTGAATGTTCTAGGAGATAGATTCCCCTAACTTTAATACAAAAAATCGCGAGTTTGAGGTTATACTGCCTTCAAACTCGCGATTTTTGATGTAGATATAAATTTATTACAAGTATAGCCACCAAATTTTTTCTTATCTGCGAACTCGACTTAGCTTTTATTACTCTTGTTCTATTACATTTCCGTCTTTATCATAAATGGTGGGTCATCCTGCAACTTATGATAAACATCTACCTCATCATGTTTTGCACGCCAACTATCACCATGGTGCTCCCACATTGCTATCAATCCTAAAAGCTCGGGGTTCATTGCGGTAAAAAACAGTCCATCTTTTGATAATTGTTTTCTTTTTTTACAAGCTCAACATCATTTCTTCAGCTTTTTTGATTAATCTTGCCGTAATCGTCCCGCCTACGGCACCGGCATCCCGGGAAGCAATATGCCCCCAGTAATCTTCTTTTACAGAACCGGAAGGGATTGAACCAAGCTCGGTGGCAAATTCAACATTAGCGTTCGCTAGCTGCTTGCCAACCGGAAGCCCTAGCTCTGCGGCAATTTCGTATTTTAAAACATCCAATGCTTTTTTACTTTCCGGTACAACTTTCTTATTATTATTTCTTGCCATAAAGGATACCTCCTCAAGTAGGATGTAGTGCTATTATCCCCCCTGAGGCGAACCCCAAACGTATGAATGATTGGTGATATGGGTAAAATTATGATGCAGCTTTCGTTCCATCCGCATTAATAATCAAGTAGTTACCGCGAACCATAACGAAAATTTCCTGCTTGTTCTTGGCGTCAGGTTTAACGCCCCGACCCTCCCGTGGAACAATCAGCAAATGGTTCAGTTCGACCGTTGCTCCCGCAGTAATATCTTTACCAGAGGTAACGTCGGGAATTCCGTTCTCGTCAGAGCTCACCGCTATGACTTTACCGGTTCGGACAATGAATTCCGTGCCCGCCCCGCCGTAAAGCGTTTGTCCTTGCTGGAGCTTCACGACAGTGAGGCCAGTATTGGGGACAGCCGGTTGCTGTGCGTTACCGTTAGTTCCGGAGCCTGTGGAAGGATAAGTACCACTTCCAGCTCCTTGCTTGGCCAGCTCAGCCTTGATGATTTGTTTGATTTTTTCTTCGTTTACGCTTTGCTTAGCAAATTCGTCTGCAACTTGCTTGGCAATGTTTTGCTCGAAGTAGCTTTTGGTAATGATGGGATCGTCTACAGAACCTGGTAGAGTAGAGGTATTGTTAGAATCTGCGTAGACGATAGTTGTGAAAAGAAGAATGAGAATAACAGTGACAAGAGTAATTTTTGATTTCATGAGTTCACCTGCTTTGGATATATGTAAGTGGTTGGGTCTTGATAAAAAAAGAAGACCCGTAGGGGTCTTCTTTTTTTATCCGTTAGGATTAGTCAGTGATAACAATTGTAGTTGTGGCAGATTTGCCGTTAGGTGCAGTTACTTTCAACGTGAAGGAACCAGTACCGTTGATAGTTACGTTCTCACCATCCAAGCTCACAGTGCCGTTATTGTTCATGGCAACATCAGAAACGATGTAGTCAAGTTGCAGCAACTTACCATTGTAATCTGCAATGTGTTCGTTTTTGAACTCGTTTTGATATTGGTTCTTAACAGTGAGGTCGCCCATCAACTTGTAAACTTTATAGTTGCCATTTACCAAAGCGTCGGAGAGCTTATCGGCGCTTGTATTTGCACCCGATCTGGAGAACGTTTTGCTCGATTTTCCAGCTTCGATGCTCTCAACTTTGTTAGGCTCGTTCTTAACAGTAACTTGGCCAGTTACTGTGTTGTCGTTACCTTTACCATCTTTAAAGCGTACAGTTACATTGGAAGTACCTGTTTTCTTACCGATAACGTAAGCTTTACCGCCGTCTACGCCGTAACGAACGTATTCATATACCTCGGAAGTAACGCTCTTAATTTGTTTCGGGAATGCAACTTTATTTCCAGCGCTGTCTGTAGCTTCAACAACGAGTTCTTTAGCAAGCTTACTCTTCACAGGGTTACCTTGAAGATCCGTGTATGGAGCGTCTTTGTACATACCGTCATCCAACGTATTGAAGATGCTGCCCAGATCTTTCAGGTTGTATTTGAGGTTCTCGCTAGAACCGTCAACAACTTGAACTTTCTTCGTAACAGAAGCTACGCTGCTGTCGATGATAGTTCCATCGGTTTTCTTCTTACGCAGAGCGAATTTAACCTCAACTTCTTTTCCTGTTGCTACATTTGCAGTTTCAATTTTGACCTCTTTATCGGAGAATTGCTTAACAGTAAGGCTTGCACCACCATTTGTAGGCAATTGTCCAAAGCCATCAACGCTCACTTTAAAGTTAGTGTCACCAGCAACTACTGTAGCATAAACATCATAAGTTACAGTGCCATTGCTGTTGTTTTCGTTGATAGGTTTATCAAATTCCTTAATAAGTTCATTGTAGTTATCAATGAGTTGGAATTTAGGCTTCGTTTCACCGCCAGCAACTGCCTTAGTAGCAGCGTCTGTGAGCGTTTTGATCGTGGACGGATAACGGGCATCAACTGTGCTGAAGCTTTTGCTAGCTTGGCTGTTTACGCCGTTTGTAAATACGTTCACGTAAATTTGACCGCTACCTTTTGCTGTTACTTCACTGATGTGAATTTTACCTTTTTGGTCGCCGGTGATAACAACTTTACCATCTGCATCAAGCATAGAAGCAGGTACGTTGTCAGATTTACCGAGGTTAACCGGTCCCGATACGGAAATGTTGAAGCGTTTGTCTTTCACGTTATCTACAACATCATCAGCAGACAACTTATTGCCTTCAGCATCGTATGCGATCAATTCGATGTACTTGTCTTTATCACCTACTGCAAGAGAACCGCTAAATTCACCCAGTTCTACTTTTGCTGCAATTTTGCTTGCGCTGAGTTTAATGTCAGCAGTTGCAGTAGAACCGCCACCGAACACGGATACCGTGAAGATTCCGGTGCTCGTTACTTTACCGTCAAGTTTAACAACGAGGTCTTTGACACCGTCGCCGGTTTCATCAAGGAACTCATGTTTCAGTTTAGACTCATAAGGAACATTTCCTTTTGGAGTAATATAGGCGCTTGGGTCAGCAATTTTGTTGTTTGCTGTACCGGAATCAATTGTGAGTTCGCCGCCGTATTGATCGTATTGAGTCAATTTAACAACAGCTTTGTCGCCAGAGCTTTGGAGTGCGCTTTTACCAGTCGGGTATTTTACGTCACCCAATTCCACTTTGGCCAGGTAAGGGAAGTCACCTACTTTGAATACTTTAACAGCAGACTTTTTGGTGTCGTTGTCCCAAATGTTAACGGAAATTTGGCTATTGTTGGAGATCAAGCCGCTGTCATCCGTATTCATAACAACATAGAACTTGCCAGTGTCAACATCTTTAGTCAAAGATGCGGAGTTGTTCGGTACTGTCGCATTAACTGTGAAGTTACCGGCAGGGAACGAAACGTTTTGACCATATTGGTTGGTTGGTTTGAATTGAACGCGAACTTTTTTCGATTTTGCAACAGTATCGTTAGCTGTTACGAACTCGATTTTTTCAAGTCTTTCGTTCTCAGCTTTGAATTCAGCCGTAGTTTTGTCAACTGTGGAAGCATCCAAACCGCCAAGCGTTACGCTGTACGTGCCTTCCGTAATTTTGGAGCCGTCTTTCAGCGTCAGCGTAGCAACCTTTTTGTCTTCGGACCATTTGAGGTCAGTTGCAACGTCAGCTGTACCTTTTTTCAAGGATACAGTAGCTTTTGCTGTATCTACATCTCTGTCCATAGTAACTTGGACTTTGTTGTAGTCAGCTGCTTTAGCTTCTTTGATGGAAGCTTTAGCCGGTTTGTTGTTGTCAACGTATTGTTTCTTAGCTTCGTAGGAGCTCGTTACCAACAGGTCGCGAGTTGCTGCCGAAGTGCCGCCGAATGTACCGTCAGTGCCGTTACCCAGCAATTTCAGTTCGAGTGCCAGTGCAACATAACTTTTAGCCCAGTCGGAAACAGTTTTGTCGCTCACGCCGGTTTTGTTTTTACCTTCGGAGTCTTTGCCCAGACCGCGGATCAAGAAAGTAGCGAGTTGCTCTTTCGTTACGTCGCCAGCCGGGTTGAATTGGCCAGGAGCGTAACCGTCCGTGATACCAGCTGCTTTAACAGCTTCAATGTAAGGCAGAGCGTATCCGTTAGCCGGATCGTCGGATTTCACATCGGAGAAGCTGGAAGTTTTCAGGGAAGTGTCAACTTTCAAGTTGAAGACCAAAGCTGCTACTTTCGCGAATTGCGCACGGTTCATTTTGTCTTTCAGACCAAATGTACCTTCTTTAACGCCGTCGAAAATGCCAGCGCCGATCATTTCGTCAAACTTTGCTTTCGTAGCTGCATCCAGATCTTTCAGATCTGTGAAATCAGCGGAAGATTTCTTAGCGTCTGCACCCAGCGCTACGGAAGAAAACATGGAGAATGCCATAGCCAGGGACAGGATTGCAGATAAACTTTTCTTCATAACCTTTTTTTCTCCTCCTCGAATATCTTTCGGTTGTTGAGAGTTCTGTGTAGAAAAATTATAGCTCGATTCCCTCATTAGCCGATTCACCCCCTTCCCAGAGTTGAGCAAAATGAGTTTTTATTGAAGATGTCTGCAATGTATAAATTGCAGAAACTAGTAAACAATAGGAAGATTAAGGATAGAATCGCATGCCACCTAACATTATACACTGACATGCCAGCAAGGTAAAGAGTATATTTTGTGAAATTTATCCAAGTTCACAGCTCTTTGTCTTGCTTTCTGTTTGTTTCAATGTATTAAACGCATGTTGTTTCGAAAAGTTGCGCTCTTTGAAAAAACTTTTTTTGGTTTTTTTTGAGACAACTTTGAAACAAGCACATCAAGAGCGTCTATCAATTATGTATTGTATCGAGCGCCCACAAAAGGTAGTATACAACGATCTATTCACCTACGTCATCATTAATAATTTTCCAATATTGAGCGGAAACCACCTAAAATTAGAGAACAAACCGCCAACCTACGGTTGACGGTTTGTCAGTCATCTTACTTCGGGAATTTCTTTTGCTGCTTCAGGATGCGCTCCATGACGGCAGCAGCTTGAACACGCGTGAAGTTTTGAAGCGGATCGAAACGATACGTCTTCTTCTTTTGACCGGAAAGAAGAACGTTCTCGATGCCTTCGATGAATCCGGCCTTGGACACGGCTTCAACCGCCGGCAAAGCATAGATGTCGATATCTTTCGCATCGGTAAATTGCTTTTGAAGCGTAGCAAGAGACTTATTGCTGTCCGAATTCACTTTCAGCTCTGCCGCTCTCGCAATCATGACGGCCGCATCCTGGCGCGTAATGGCCTCGTCCGGCTTGAACCGGCCTCCGGCATTACCGCGTGCGATGCCGACCCGTGCCGCTGTCTCAATGTACTTATAATCGTACAGCGGATTGGTGCTTGCAAACTTCTGCACGTCGCTGAACGTCAGGTTGCCGGAGTACTGAAGCGGAAGATCGAAAGCTTTTACGAGCAGCGTAGCAAACTCGCCGCGCGTAATCGATTCGTTCGGTACAAACAGCGACTGTAGTTTATTGAGCATAAACCCTTTGGAATAGAGCGTATCGAGGGTATCACGGCCCCACTCGTGGCTCGTAATATCGTTAAAGCTGTCGTACATGTACATGACTTGGAAATAACCGAAATGATCGATCGGAACCGTGATCGTGTTTTTCTTCGGATCGACTTCGCCGCCGATGTTTTTCCAAGCCAAGGTCGTCATGCCCCGATAATCTTCATAGATATCCATTTGATACACGGTGACATACTTCCAGGAATCCTGTCTGATCGAATCGTCATACTTCAGCGTCAGTTCGCCGCGTTTGGTCGGTACAAACGAATTTTTCAGGTCATTCTCGTTATTCTTCTGATAAAATCTTACGTTCGCATTGTTTACGTCAATGTTGTACGGATCGCGTCCGGAGCCTGTGAGAGCTTCTTTCAACTTGTCCTTGTCCAAATAATCGTCTTGGCCAACAGCACCGCCGTTGATCCAGAACAGCTTGCTGACCGGACGGAATTTGCCCGTAGGCTCTTGCAGGAAGAACGATGCGCTGTAATCTGTATTATAGGCTTTGTTGACACGGCCATCCTTCACATTGGCAAGTCCGAACAACAGCTTGCGGTCTCCCGTCAAGTACTGATTCGTCGCAGTCGGTTCGTTACGCATAAGCTTCGTGTTAGCCGGGAAACTGAGCTCCAGCTCTCCCTCGAACAGCTTATATTTGTTTTGAAGCGGCATCAGCATTTGTGCGCCTTCTACCGCCGTATTCACGTTATTCACCACAAAGCTGGCTTTAGAGCTTTCTTTGCCGCGGTTAACGGTAAAGCTAATCGTGTTACGGCCTGCCTTCAGGTTCTCGTAACGGTAGTAGAAGTAAGGCTTGTTGTCGGACGGGTCAATCTTGCTGAGCACATTGGCGTCTTTACCGAAGCTCACGCTATCTGCGTTCTCAGCTTCCAATTTGATGTCCACGAAGTTTCCGTTGATCGTAGCGACTTCATCTTTGCCGCTCTTCACAAGAATCGGCTCGATAATACGGTAAGGCACCGGTTCCCGGGAAATCGTGATGCTCCGTGTTTCGGTGATTCCCGTTTTGTTGGAAATCATAAATTCGAAGACGACATCCCCTGTAAAAGGAAGAGGAATGCTTGCCGTATTAATGGCTCCTGTCCCGACGCTATTCAGATAGTTTTGCTGGCCATTGGCCGGAGCAGCAGGATAATTCCATCCAGTCGCGCTATCCCGGGCATCGAAAGTAACAACCGGGTTGCCCAGAGCGTCTTTTTTGCGGACGGTCATTTTGATGCTGTCTGCATTCACGAAGTTGCCTACGAAAGATACGCTGTTTGCATTCGTCGCATATTTATCCGGCGTTTGCGCCTTTGTGAATTTCTCCAGCGGGCTCGGCAAGATATCTCCTACAAATGCAGGAGTCGGAAGCGTAAACTTAAAGATCTCATACTGTACTGTCGTTACAACAGCACCGTTCAAGCGCAGGTTGATTTTTACCGTGTTACGCCCTTCGTTGAGCAAATCTTTGTTGTCGTTAGGCAGCCAACGGGTGTCGGCTTTGCTCACATCCAACATAAAAGTCGATTTGGCATTGGTATCGCGGAAATCTCCTGCAACCAGCTTGGTCGTATAACCGTTAACGGACACCTCGACATTGGCATACTCCACTTCAGGCAAGTTCATGATTTTCGCCTGCAAGCAAGGAGTACCGCCTGTACCTGGAGTACAATAAGGCGTCTCCAATGCGGCGTTTTTGATGACCATATTGTTATAGAAGTTAACCGGAATGATATACGGCGTACTCGTGATAACTAACGGGAAGTCCAGCTTTCCGTTAGTCACACCGCTCGGTATTACGGACATCACGGCTCTTCCATCACGAATGCCGTTAACTTGCACTTTCCATTTTTGTTGGGTGCCATCAGGTCCAACATAATTGGCAGCAATCCCAGTAGCATCCCCACCGATATGAGCCTTAACGCTACCCGCCGGAGCTACACCGGTCGTATAAATATAGAACGTAGATGGGAGCTCACTGATTTCGTTATCGCCATTTTGATTTAGGGCGACTTCTACTGGTTGATTCGTTACCGGGTCCGTGCCAAGATCCTTGGTTACTTTCGTTACATAAGGTGCAGCCGGATCAAAATAATTGAACGTAAACGTCTGCTGCGGCGCTTGGCCTACCAAGCCGCTGCCCGTATAGAACGTCACGATGAGGGTCTGATTCCGATTCGTCGGAAGAGTCAACGGAACAGAACCCAAGTCAAATACTTTATAAGTCGAGGTCGACTCTGCTGGGATTTCCGTCAGCGGCGCCGGTGTGGTTCCCGAGAAGTATACCCGTTGGGTTGCCGGGCTCCCGCCTACTACGGTGATATCTGCATACACATACTGCGTAACCGTAGAAGAGCCCGGGGCCAGATCAACCTTCATTTTACCCGTCAGAGTAGCCGTCGTTTGATTCAATTGCGGAAACGGATCGTTCACCAGTTTCTGTTTTCCAGAACCAGTATCCAAAGCGCCGTCAAACAAAAACGGCTTGCCATTGTTGAAAATGAACTTTTTAGTCGTGTTGTACGTATTCGTGTTGTTGCTGGCGACAATTTTAAAAATGTTGTCCCCGGCTTGCATGTTGAAATCCGTGTTCCGGTTCGGAATGAACGTAAAGTCGCCATTATTGCTGCGGAACGCCGTGATCGGATTGGCTTGGCCGAGCAAGTAACCTTGAACCGTCGTCGCGTTCGGCGATTTACCGGTAATCACATACGCCGTTTGTGTCGGATCCTTCGGATACATCTTGCCATCATCGATCGGCACGTCGTTAAACTTCAGGTCCGTAATGTTCGTTGTCGGCGTAAACGTCAGGTAGGCAGGCTGGGAAGAAATCTTGGAGACGTCTCCCATCGTAAACGTAATTTTGTTCGTACCTGCGGACAGCTTGACGCTGTTGAAAGTCACTTCATACGGGCCCGTCTTCATACCCTTGTTCGATTTGTTTGCCACCGGGCTTCCTGGGCTGGTTGTCACGTTCTCAATCTCATAATAAATAGAAGAGATCTGAGCATCGTCGATATTATCGATTTCGACGGAAATATTGACCGTCTCGCTGGTGACCGGAGTCGGGGTTGCCGCTGCCGTACTGTATCCTTTGACTTTCATCAGCGAACCGCCGGCGGCCATCGCGGAAAACGGTACGATCATCGACACCAGCAGGGCAACGATGACCGCAAAGCTGACGGCACGATTGGTAAGTCGTTTCAAGAGAAGTACCTCCTTATGTAATGAAAATGTAGGCAAATTAACGATTCAAAGCAATCCGGTTAAAAAACAACCTCCCCCGCCTAAAACCGGCAAAGATTTGACATCATTCGCCAAAAAAATAGTTGTACTTTACATATCGGCCGAAAGTCATCGTTTTTTTAGGGAAATTTGCAAGAAGCGCAACAAAAAATCCCAAACCGATCAAGGTCTGGGATTATCAGTGTTTGTTGTTGTATTAAATATGTTGCATTTGATGCTAAATCATCATTTGGACATCCGTGAACGGGTGCTAAGCTGCATCGTTTTAACACGGATTTTGTTTAAAAAATGAAGCACCGGTTTTTTGGTTTTGCTGATGATGCCGATCGCTTCCGCGCCAAGTACCAGCACAAAGAGCAGAATGGCAATCAAAATCACGGCACCCCATAGCGCATCCTGCTCCGACATGAAGGAAAGCAGCACGGCGGAAGAACCGAAAAACACGGCAATACCGTAAATAATGAGCACCGTTGTCCGGTGGCTGAACCCAAGTTGAAGCAAGCAGTGATGCAGGTGACTTTTATCCGCGGCCGAGATCGGCAAGTTATTGACCCACCGGCGCATAATGGCGAAGAACGTATCAGACAACGGAACCCCTAAAATCATGATAGGTACCAGCAAGGATACAACAGTCGCCTGCTTAAATCCAAGCACGGACAACGTAGCCAGACAAAAGCCGAGGAACAGAGCTCCCGAGTCGCCCATAAAAATTTTGGCCGGATGAAAATTGTAAAACAGAAATCCGCCGATAGAACCGAGCAGTACGACACACAGTAATGCGACGGTAACGTTCCCCATCATCAGGGCCAACACCAGAATCGTCGTCGTTGCAATCCCCGATACACCGGCGGACAAACCGTCCAATCCGTCGATCAGGTTAATCGCGTTGGTCACTCCGACGATCCAGAAGATCGTCAGTGGAACGGCAAGCCACGTTAAAGAAACGGCCCCGTCGCCAAAGGGCAGGTTGACCAGATCGATCACAGCCCCGGAATAGACTACTACGCTAGCAGCCAAAATTTGACCGAGCAATTTGATTTTGGGTGACAGGTCGAACCGATCGTCCAGCGCGCCTATCAATACGACAATCGCCCCACCGACCAGCAGACCGAAAACAACGTCCGTTTTTAATGTATTTATAGCAGGAGAAACAACGAAATAAGCTGCGATGAATGCAATAAAAATAGCTAATCCGCCGAGTCGCGGCATGATCCGGCTATGTACTTTGCGATGATTCGGCGCATCCACGGCACCTACCCAAAAAGCAAAGCGTTTTACCAGCGGTGTCATCAGCAATGCGATCAGTAAAGCAGCAACAAAGCCGATACCGTATAACAAGTTCATGTGTGTTTTCACAGCCCCTTTTTTCTATGACAAAACCCCAAACACTTCAAATTATACCTTGACGGCTTCTGAAATACCATCATGAATTTAGGCAATTTGGGCGGTTTTCAGGTTGTTTTCATAGGTATTATCAGGTTTCCGCACATTTTCCTCTCTACGATTCACTCTCACTGCGAATTACGGCAAAACAAGCACACTTTTATTGCATAGCGCAGCTTTATTAATTTTCTTTATGTGGACTGGTAAAATAAGAAGCGATTCGTTCCGCCGGGCGCCCGGCTTCGACTATCAGCCGCTCAATGGCCTGCTGTTTCTCCTGTTTCCATGCTTCCACACCGTTCCACAGCTGCAAGGTTTCTTCGGCCAGCGCGTTCGCATCGGGCTTCTGGGTACTGCAAGCAGTTTTGATTCCGAGACGATTCAAAAATTGATCGATCTTCGGATCGTATGACACACCGACCATAGGGACGAATTGACCGGCCGCATAAATCAAGGAGTGAAGACGCATTCCGACCAACACCTGGCAGGAAGCAACCTCCGCCAGCATATCCTGCGGATGGGTGATCGGAGGGGTTATGCTCATCCGCTCTTTGTAGAGTTCCCCCATATGTTCCATCACATACAAGGAAGCTTGCTCGTCGGATGGCAAATGAAACGGCAGGAAACGAATGTGCGCGTCCGATTGTTCCAATACAAGCCTAAGCGCATCGGCAACAGCCTGGAGCTCCGAGCGGTCTTCGTTCCAGAATCGGACGGATACCCCAATAACAGGCTTCTTAGGCGTGTCGCCTTTTGGAGAGCGTTGTTCGCGAAGCGATAGCCCCATCACCGGATCCGGTACCACTTCAACCCGGTCCGCAGGAACCCCCATTCGCCCCAACAATGCTTTCGATTCGTCGTCTCTAACAGAAATAAACGCGCACCGATTGAAAGCCGAACGAATCCATCCGTAGAAAAACGGCCGATGCACCGGACCGATGCCTTGAGAATAAATAAATACGGGCTTTCGAAGCCATTGAGCAAGCCGGATAATGGCAATGTAGTACGGGATCGTTTTCGTTCCCGTTTCATCCTGCAGCAGACTGCCTCCACCGCTTATAAGCCCGTCGGCTCCGCGCAGCGTCCGCCATACCTCCGCAGGGCGCATCCGGTGAGCGGCTTCGACGCCGTAGGTTCGAGCCGTCTCCTCCGGGTTTATGGACAGAACGACAGGGACGAATGTTACGCCCTGTCGTTCTCCTTGTTCCTTCAAAGCCAGCAGAATCGATTGCAGCACGGCCTCGTCGCCACTGTTGTGGAATCCGTAGTAACCGGACAATACTATTCGCTTAACCGGGGTACCCAACGCTGCCAACTCCTTGCAATAATTTCCCAGACCACAATCAAAACGGCTCCGATCAATAGGCCGAAAGCCAAACCATATACGACGCGAATCGACGAAATGACGAGCGGTGTATGCAGATGCGCGAACGTATCTACGACCGAAGCTTGTCCAATCACGCCGATCAGAACCAGCAGAAGCGCGCTCCGGTACTTATAGCACAAGTAGGCTCCCAGCAGGAACAAAGGATGGGAGATCATAAACTCCTTCGTGCGCGGCCGTACGCCGAGCGTATTTTCCAGGAAAGATCGGAAATATCGTTCGAACGATGATGCCTGCCCCTCGTTGCCGGTACGCGAAATGTAGTAATAGCCGGCTGCCGCAACGACTACAGCGACAATGACCCATAAAACACGGATATTCGCGTGAAGGAAGCCTTGAATTCGCCGCACTTTATCCCGGTAAGAAGTCCCATCGCTGAACACCAGCCAGTACAGAACCGTTAGTGCGATCGGAGCCGCATGCAGGATGCCGACGCCTCGGAATTGTTCCAGTACCAAAGAATACGTGATTTGATTCAGCAGCCCTACGATAAATAGAGCGCCGATTAGGGAAAGAAGGGTTGTCCGCAGAAGCAGTACGATTGTGAACAACCACTTGTTACCGTCCCTGCGGTCTAGCTTATTCCGTGCCGCCCGGATCGCAACCATGATAGCAAGAGTCGGCGCGCAGGTTCCTGCGCCAAGCGCCAGCGCTTGTGAAAATAAACTGTTGTTCCACACATACATCCCTGCAGAGCCCACCAATCCGAGCAAAAAGACAGCTAACGCAAGCTCTGGGACGAAGTAAGAGATCGTCAGCGCAATTAAGGCGACGGCTCCAATCGATAACAGTGCCTTGGCGACCGGCTGCCAGCCTGAATGCACCGGCACAAACGCCGTAGCCGGCCCGGTCTGATAACCTACCTTATGAATCTGAGGTATGGCCCCGTCCGGTCCCTTTAACGTCAAATAAATCGAATCGAGCGGATGAACGATTTTCCCTTTGTCCGTACTCTTTACCGCTTTGGCATGCAGGAAGATCATCCGGATGTTGCGGTCCTTCACCGCCAGCAAAAACCGGTCCGCATAATCTTGAATGCGGCCCTTCAGCTCTTCCGGAGTAATATTCTCCGTGAGCTTCTGGGAGTCGGATTCCGTTAGAGGGTGAAGACGGGCCACGTTGTAATCGATCTTCTTCGCGATGCTGTTGAAGCCGCGCGGCGGCGTTTTTTGGTACAAGGCTTCGGTCGAGGCCAAGCCGATCTGATGCTTTTTCATAAGCTCGGCCATCAAATCGATATTATGCAAATCTTTATCGCTAACGAAACCGGGCACGGTCTCGCCATCGATAATCATTCGTTTCACCCCGAGAGCCTGCAGTCTTCCAAGCAGCTCATCCATGCGGGCCTCATCGAAAGCCCGGCGGTTGGATAGCCGGATGACAATCGTGTACCCTTTTTCCTTAAGCAGCTGCAAAGTGATCGGATCCGGGTCCATCGTTTTCAACAACGCATCTTCCATCGCCATCTCGATGATCAGGCCCGGCTGATTTTTGTAGCTCCATGCTCTCGTGTTTACATTCAACTCGGCAAACGCCTTTTGAATCATCGGCTGAAGCTGCTGCTCGGATTCTTTCTCCGCAAACAACAGATACGTAAAGTTTTCATTCGGCGAAATGGGCGTCTGAGTCAAAGCGGACGCTTCATGCGATGTAAACAGCTCAATGCGACGGCTCAGCTTCAGCTCGTTGAGAGTCGCTTCATAGACAGCCATGGATTGAATGCCATGCTGCTTCATCTCGTCCAACTGCTCCAATACGAATTTGCGGGGGTCCGTTTGCAAATCGGATATTTCCAGCAAATTGCGGTAATCGAAGACGAACTCTACCTTTCGTCCCGTTTTCTGCTCCGTCTCATTCCGCTCGAACGCTACGGGGATGGCAGCCAGCATCCCAAGGATAACCAACCACCATAACCATTTAAGCGCCCGTTGGTTCCATTTCATGTACGTTCCCTTCAACACTGCCCACTCCCAAAGTTAGTTGTGATTGTCCACGCGGGACATAACAGTCTGTACCAGTTGTTCGATCGCTTCGGAAGCGGCCTGCGCGGAGGTGCCTCGAACGGCAAAGTATACTTTGATCTTCGGCTCCGTGCCCGATGGGCGGAGGCAGAACCAAGAATCGTCTTCAAGCGTATATTTAAGGACGTTTTCCGACGGAAGTCCGTACAATCCTTGAGAGAAGTCCTCCACCTTAACGACCCGCAATCCGTTAAGCACTTCCGGCGGGGCGCTGCGCCAATCGCTCATGATGCTTTGAATCTTCTCGACGCCATCCTTGCCTTTAAGCGTGCGCGATTCGAGCTTTTCCAAGAAGTAGCCGTGACGCGCATATAGCTCCTGCAGAACATCGTACAAGGTTTTGCCTTGGCTTTTGTAATAAGCTGCGGCTTCGCAGATCAGCATCGACGCGATTACCGCATCCTTGTCGCGCGCATAGTTGCCGGCGAGATAACCGTAGCTTTCTTCGTAGCCGAACAAAAATTCGGCTTCTCCGGTCCGCTCGAACTGTGTCATTTTTTCGCCGATATATTTGAAGCCCGTCAGCGTGTTCAATACTTTAGCCCCATAATGCTCGGCAATGACCGCTCCCATCTCACTGGTGACGATCGTTTTGATCACGACTCCGTTAGCCGGAAGCTCCCCACGCTCTTTGCGGCTGCTGAGCAGATAATGGACCATAATCGCGCCGGACTGATTGCCCGTCAGCACGAAGTATTCTCCGTTCGCATCCTTCACGACCGCGCCCATCCGGTCGCAATCCGGGTCCGTTCCGATAATGATGTCCGCGTCCGTTTTTTGGGCTTCGTTAATGGCCAAAGCGAACGCTTCCCGTTCCTCCGGATTCGGCGACTTGACTGTGGAGAAGTTGGCGTCCGGCTGTTCCTGCTCGGCAACCACCTGCACTTGATCGAAGCCGATGCCGGCCAATGCCGCACGCACGGATAAATTGCCTGCTCCATGCAGCGGTGTGAACACAATGCGGAAGTTATCGCTCGTCTGCTTCACCAGCTCCGCGTTGCGGCTGATGGCCGTGACGGCACGAATATACTCGGCATCCACCGCCTCGCCGATCCATTGCAGTAAACCAGCGCTTTCGGCATCGGCGCGCGATTTTCTTTTCACGTCGGCAAACGACTGTACCTTACGGATCTCAGCAATGACTTGCTCGGCTTGCTCCGGAACAAGCTGTCCGCCATCGTTTCCGTATACTTTGTATCCATTATATTCGGGCGGATTGTGGCTTGCCGTAATAACGATGCCGGCGTCGGCCTTCAAATACCGGACGGCAAATGAAAGCTCCGGCGTCGGACGAAGCGATTCGAACACATACGCTTTGATTCCGTTGCCTGCCAGCACCTTAGCCGCTTCAAGCGCAAATTCGGGCGACTGGTTCCGGGAGTCGTAGGCGATCACCGCGGAAAGCGATGCTTTGCCGGAAGAAAGCATGAACTGCGCGAGCCCTTGGGTGGCACGGGCTACCGTATACGCATTGATCCGGTTCGTACCGGCCCCAATGACGCCGCGCAGGCCCCCGGTTCCAAATTCCAGATCGCGGTAAAAGCGATCTTCGATTTCTTTGGCATCTCCTGCAATTTGTCGAAGCTCCTCTTTGGTGCTCTCGTCAATTGCCGGATCCTTCAACCAAAGCTCGTATTGCTCCTGCACATGCTTCCCCGTATTCATCATTCCATCTCCTCTACCCGGAATTTTTTCTATTATGTTAAGTATGATCTGTATCTTGACTATTGAAGAGCGAACATGATTTCGCCTTCGGCTACAACCTTACCCTCGACTTTAGCTGTCGCTTGCCCCTTGCCAATAATGCCTTTCATCCGGGTAATCGCGACTTCCAACGTCAACGTATCCCCCGGCTTCACTTGGCCCCGGAATCGGAAATTGTCCACCCCTGTAAGCATTCCAATTTTCCCCTGGTTGCCTTCCACTTGCAATAAAGCTACGCCGCCAACCTGCGCAAGAGCTTCAATAATTAAGACCCCCGGCATAACAGGATACTCCGGAAAATGTCCCTGGAAAAACGGTTCGTTGATCGTAACGTTTTTAATACCGACGGCTCTCACACCAACCTCTGTTTCCAATATACGGTCTACCAACAAAAACGGGTAACGGTGCGGAATAATCTTCTGAATTTGCGCGGCATCTAACATAGCAGATGCTCCTTTCTGGGTGAGTATAAAAACGTCTGGTTCAACTTACAATACAAATGTCCCTTCATGGGCTGCAGCAGTGAAGGTTGATATAAGGGAGCTTATGTGCGGATTTGCCGGTAAGGTGAATCCGGGCATGAGCTCTTTTTATTTCGAAAAGGGTCCCCTTATGAATGCAAGCCGCGTTTGTTCAGCAGCTTAAACTGGAGAATATAAATAATAGAGGTGACGAACGATACGGCGATGACAAACCATAAATACGCATGAGCGTATGGAAGCTCGAAAACGATCAGCAGAATGGCAACATAATACAAGACGGTCGTCAATTTACCCATCGCATTCGCCGGAACGGTCTTTTTGCCCCGAAAGTGAAAAATCGCTGATCCCACGATCATGCCCGCGTCCCGTAAAAACATGGCTCCTGCAGCTTGCCACGAAATCATCTGGGAGAAAACCAGCGACAAGATGACGGTGATCATCATCAGCTTGTCCGCGAGCGGGTCCAACATGCTGCCAAGCTCGGTGACCAAATTTCGTTTCCGTGCGATGTAGCCGTCCAGTACGTCGGTAAGCCCTGCGATAAGCAGGACGAAAAAGGCGCTTTTGATATATCCTGCTCCAAATACCACGAGGTAGACGGGAATCAGAACAAAGCGGCATACGGTCAGTACATTGGGCAAGTTCCACACGAAATAGCGTCCCCCTCTGAGCCGCTTAGGTTATCGGCGCAGCTCGATTCTCTCTCTATAACGCTTCCCATCCATACATTATACCTTTATGAGGAAAAAAATAAAACTCCCTTACCCGGGAGTTTACCATTACGTATCGGCAAAGATCAAATCAAACACATGACGCCACGTATTTAAATTGAAAACCTCTTGAAAATCTTGTTTTCCTATATAAACGTACCCGACCGCAAGCCCTACTAAAAGCGCCACTATGCCAGTGAACGGAATCCACGTCCACTTCAGGAACGTAAAAACCGCTTTTTTCCATCTTTTCGGTTCCGCAGGCGCCTTCTTTCGGTTATCGCTCAAGTTCCCTACCTCGCTTTGCGTAATGCCGTTAGCCACGCAAGTTGTTGGCCAAGTTCATCATTTGATCGGACGAAGATACTGCGCGGGAATTCAACTGAAACGCCCGCTGAACCGTGATGAGCTCGGTCATTTCGTCTGCAAGACTGACGTTCGACTGTTCCAAAAAGCCCTGGCGCACCGTAATCGGGTCAACCGTGTTGTTCCCCGCCGTTACAGGCTCCAAGATGTCGTCCCGCTGCTGTGCGGTAATATCAGAAGGCAATCCGAACACATTATCGCCGAGCTGCTGCAAAAGCTGAGGACGAACTACGCGCACCATTTTGATTTGCCCGACCGGAACCGCCTCCGCATTAGGATCCGCTTCATTATGGGCCAGAATCGTTCCATCCGCTTGAATTTGTATCTGGTGGTTATTCGGCACGCGAAGCGGATTGTTGTCGGCCCCCATCACGTAATGACCATCCTTCGTAGTCAAAATCAAGCCGTCAGGGTTTTGCGGATCGCCCGAAGGCGAAAGCTCGAAGGAACCGTCTCGCGTCCAACGGGTTTCTCTAACCGGATTGCCCGCTGCATCCACGGAAGCGGTGGATATTTCAAACAGTCCCGTCCCTTCAATCGCCACGTCAAGCGGGTTGCTCGTTGGTTTCAGCGAGCCTTGACTCATATTCAATTGAGATGCCGCAAGCTTGGCCCCCCACCCTTGGTTGTATCCAAGCGGCGTAAGCCGGCCTTCTTTTTGAAAACCGCGGGGCTGCTGCTTCACATTGGTCAACACGTCTTGAAACGAAGCTTCCCGGCGCTTATAGCCCGTATTGTTAACGTTGGCCATATTATTCGCAAGCATATCGAGCTTTTGCTGAAGCGCATGCATCGAAACGGATGAATTGATCATCGAATGATTCACGTGAACTCCTCCTGTAAGGGGTGTTTCTCAGCTGGACGAGCTATATATAATGGCGGATTAGACGCGGCCGATTTCGTTGGCTGCTTTCTCCATGCTTTTATCGTAATACTGAATCATCTTTTGGTTAGCTTCATAAGCCCGTAAAGCCGACATCATATCGACCATGGACTGGCTGGAATCAACGTTGGAGCGCTCGACATAGCCTTGCCGCACTTCAACCTGATCTTGAGCGTCAATCGGTCGGAACGCGCCTTGATCCTGAGCATTTAAGCGGTACAGTCCGTTGCCCTCGCGGACCAACTGGTTCGGATCTTCCACCCGGGTAATAAGCAGCGACAACGGTTGTCCGTTCGCCCCCAATATCGGTTGGCCTTCTGCATTGGTGAACTGTCCCGCCCGGGTCATACGGAAATTCGTGACCGGCGTACCCGCATCCATCAACACGATAGGTTGTCCATCGCGCCCTAACACCGAATGGCCTTCGGAATCGATCAACCGTCCGTTGGCATCCAGCGAAAACTTGCCGTTCAGGGAATAGCGCTGTTCGCCGGCCGCATTCAAGATCGTAAAGAAAGCTTGGGGCTGAATCACCCGTTGTCCGTTCTGATCCACGTACTTGCCTGAGCTGTCAAAGCGGGCGCCCGGTACCTGAATATCCGAAATCAAGGCGAAGTCAAAAGGGTTCTTCGTTTCCTGAATATCGCCTTGCGCATGCAGAGAAACGTTCTCCTCTGCCATAACCCCCGTATTAATCCGGCCGACAGGCACCGAACCCGGTTCGTTCTTGCCGCTGCGTACCCGGGAAATCAGAATTTCCGGGAACGACCGGTTGATTCCGTTGCCGCCTTTAAAGCCGGGGGTGTTGAGGTTGGCAATATTATTGGTAACGATATCGTGCTTGCGCTGCTGTGCGATCATGCCGGAAGCGGCGGTATACAGGCCTCTTAACATCGAATGGTTACCCTCCTAAAATTTGCGCTTGGTTACTTTATCCAGGTTGTCCAACATAATGCCGGTTCCTTTTACAACGCAATGCATCGGATCTTCCGCAATCAGGATGGGCACCTTAAGCTCGTCCGCCAGCAATTGATCGATGCCGTGCAGCATCGCGCCGCCACCGGTCAAAATAACGCCGCGGTCGATAATATCGGCCGAAAGCTCCGGAGGCGTGCGTTCCAACACGCTCTTGGCAGCCGCCACGATAGACGATACCGGCTCCCACAGCGCTTCTTGAATTTCCTGCGAATTGATGGTCACCGTTAACGGCAGTCCGCTCACCATATCTCTGCCGCGGATATCCATCGTCTCGCGCTTGCCGTCCGGATGTACCGTTCCGATGCGGACTTTAATATCCTCACTTGTTCTTTCACCGATCAAGAGCTTGTACTTGCTTTTAATATATTTCATAATGGCAGAGTCGAACTTGTCCCCTGCGATTTTAATAGAAGAGGAGGTAACGATGTCGCCCATGGACAATACGGCCACATCCGTCGTACCTCCGCCGATATCTACGACCATGTTGCCGCTCGGTTGAAAAATATCCATTCCGGCGCCGATGGCTGCAGCCTTAGGCTCTTCTTCCAAAAACACTTCGCGCGCCCCGCTCCGTTCGGCCGCTTCCCGAATGGCTTTCTGTTCTACCGACGTGATGTTCGTCGGAGCGCAGATCAAAATACGGGGGTGACTGTACCAGTTCTTCCCGCCGACTTTATTGATAAAATACTTCAGCATCATTTCCGTTATTTCAAAGTCGGCAATAACGCCGTCCCGCAGCGGACGGATCGCCACAATATTGCCGGGCGTTCGGCCAACCATGCGGCGCGCTTCTTCGCCCACGGCCAGCACTCGCTTTATATCGCTTTCGATGGCGACGACGGACGGTTCATCCAGGACAACGCCCCGACCTTTCACATGAATCAAGACGTTCGCAGTCCCGAGATCTATGCCGATATCCTTGCTTAACATTCCTATTGATCCTCCCTAGCCAACCGTCCATCCTTATTGTAAAGAAGTGGCACTTCTATTATATACGTTACTTAGGTAAATTCGCCATGTATTTCAAAATTCCTCTTTTTTTTGAACGATTTTTCGACAAATATCGCTTCGTTTCCGGCCGGTTCGGGAGAAGGGGCGTACCGTCAGCGGCGCGGAGGCCCGTGTGCATCCAAGGGCTATAGGCCTACCTCCGCGTTGGGAAATACAGCTCACGGTACGGATGGGAACGCGCCCTGCAACGGGGCCGGTTTTACTTAACGGTAACGAGCTTCTCTTGCGCCTTCGGGCTGCGGGTTTTCCGGTATTTAATCTTGGTGGCCTCTCCCCCGCGCAGGTGACGGATGGACTTATGATATTCCAAAATATGCTTCACCTGATTGGCAAGCTCCGGATTAATCTCCGGCAGACGTTCCGTCAAGTCCTTGTGCACCGTGCTTTTGGAAACGCCGAATTCCTTGGCTATGGTGCGAACCGTATGCTTGGTCTCCACCAGGCAGCGGCCTATCTTAATGGTTCGCTCTTTGATGTAATCGTGCACTCCCCTCGCCTCCCTACTCGAGTTAGTTTGGTACATTATATGAGGGGCCCACGCTTATATTCTTTGTTTCGGAAGGCTGACAAGCCCGCAGCGAACAATTATTTCAAGGACAAGCGTTTTTTCGCAAGAGATATTCGTCCCCGAAAACAAAAAGGCAGAGGAGCGATCCCCTGCCTGCTGCTCTGCCGATATTAATGATCTCCGAGGTATTGCTCCGGATTAACCGCTGGGCCGCCTTGACCTTGACGCAATTCGAAATGCAAATGGGTGCCTTGATCTTTTTCCAGTTCGTTGCGTCCCGCCTTGGCGATCACGTCGCCCTTCTTCACTTCAGCGTCTTTGGCGACCTTGATTTCGGCCAAGCTTTGATAAACCGAGACCAGCCCGTTGCTGTGCGTAATTTCCACCAAGTTGCCGACAACCGGATCTTTTTGTACCGCCGTGACCTTACCATTCATAACTGCCAATACGTCAAACGCTTGATTGTCGTGTCTTGCGAAATCCATACCCATGTGCGGGGTAAAGGTGTCGCCGTATTCGACCATCGCGGCTTGCCGCACTTCGTTCGACGCTTTATTATCGAAGAAAGGAAGCACGACATCCAGTTCGCTGCGTTCTTTGACCGGCCATTGCATCGTTTCCTGTTTTGCGTTGGTAGCTACCGCATCGGTACCCGAGACGTTTCCTGTGACCGTACCGGATTTCGTAGCATCAAGACTGACGTTTTTGTCAGGTTTCGTGATGCTCGACCCTTGGTACCACCACATTAACGTTAAGATGATTGCCGCAGCTGCCATGTACGTTGCCGGAAATACCCACTTCTTGGCGAGCAATCTTTTCCAGGATGACGATGTGCCGCTTTGGGCTCCTTCGGTAGATTTAGGAGCTTCTTCTTGGACCAAATCTCTTTTTTGTTCACTCATTTGTATATCACCTCGCTAACCATTCTTGCCAGGTTCGCGAGATTTATACGCAGGAAAACCTATTTTATTAGAAAGTTTTTCCTTTCAATAGATTGGAAGCCCGGTCGATGGCTATGCCGGCATAATAGTATTTGACAATGTCCTCCGCTTTGCGTCCCTCCATTGCCATCCCGTTGGCGCCCCACTGGCTCATCCCTACGCCATGCCCGTAGCCGAATGTCGTAAACCGCCATTCTCCGCCGCTCCATGACCATTGAAACTGACTGGAATTCAGTCCGAGCTTCTCTCGAACCTCTCTTCCCGTAAATAGCTTTCCGCCTATAGACAGCTTCTTGATACGGTTTCCTTGGCTCTTCTCTATCACCTTGATGCCGAGAGCGCTTCCGGCCGATACCGGCACAGCGCCGGGCAACCCCAGCTTACGCTGCAGCTCCTTGGATGTAAAAGCTACTGTCTCTTTATAGCGGGGCGACAGCTTGGCATCCCAAGGGCTCGGTACGCTTCGCAAATACGGAACGTTGAAATTCCAGTAGTCTTCCGAATTTTCCGTATACCCGTTGCTGGTAGAGAAAAAGCTCGCTTCGATCGGCTTCCCTTGATAGGTTAGTACGAGATCTCTTGTTTCCTCTACCGCTCGTTTCAGCTTGTCCATGCGGGAGAGGAACACCTCCTCGCCCCAACGCTGCCTTAGCTCCTCGTCGGTGACGTAAGCCTGATGGCTGATCGTATCCGTTACGAGCGCATTTGCATCCGGGACATTGCTCTGGTCGCCATCGAGCAGCCTTCGGACGATATAGGTGCGTGCGGCCATCGCCTGGGCCTTGAGCGCTTCCGGCTCGAATTCGATGGGCATCTCCGCTGCGACGACTCCCCGTACATACTGCTCGAGGGCCATTCTCTCCGTCCTCTTCTCCTTTGCCCGGTAAACGGGAACAAGCAGTTCGTCCTGCTGTCGCGCTGCGGGCGGCTGCTCTGCAGCAGGCGGCGCAGGTTCCGGCTCCTTCCCGGGCCCCGTACGTACGAGCAGGCCGGGTACCAGCACGACGACAGCTGTGAAGCTGGCCAGCCATACGGCCAACCAGCGAATCCAAGATTGTTGCGTCCGGGTCAGCTTGTACTTCATCAACGGGTTCCTCCATCTTTTGTCGGCTCTCGAAAATCAGGCGCTGCGGCTGCAGGTAACACCATCTTATGAACCGAAAAGATAGAATAGAACCTCAAAAGAAAGAGAACCGGCCCTTTCCGAATGAAAGAGTCGGTTCCCGTTCCAAGAGAATAGAAGCCATAAGCGTTAAGCGAGGCTTGGTTGCACGGCGAACAGCGGGAGCGTTTGTTCCTCTTCTTCCGTATCGACGATCTCGACAGGAATCCGGCGGATGTCCGCCCCCAGCGTGCTGAGCTTCTCGGCAATATTTACATAGCCCCGGTCAATGTGATGAATGCCGGAAATTTCAGTATCGCCATCGGCCGCAAGCGCAGCCAAAACAAGCGCTGCTCCGGCACGCAGGTCGGTCGCGCACACCTTGGCCCCTTGGAGCTTGCTGCCACCGCTGACGACCGCCGTACGCCCTTCCACCTTAATCTGCGCGTTCATGTTCAGCATTTGCTCCACATGCATAAAACGGTTCTCGAAAACCGTCTCGGTAACCAGGCTGGTCCCATCTGCCATCAGCAGCAAAGCCATCATCTGCGACTGCATGTCGGTAGGGAAACCGGGATAAGGCAGCGTTTTAAGATCTACCGCACGGAGAGGGCGATCCGTATACACCCGGAGGCCGTTCTCATCTTCTTGAATTTGCACGCCCATCTCCTGCATTTTGGAAATGACCGGACGCAAATGGTCACCGATCGCTCCTTCAATGTACAAATCGCTGTTCGTGATGGCGGCGGCAATCATATATGTACCTGCTTCAATGCGGTCGGGAATGACCGTATGTACTGCGCCGGTGAGCTTCGATACGCCGTCGATGCGGATGATGCCTGTACCTGCTCCGCGGATTTTGGCGCCCATCGCGTTAAGATAGTTTGCCAGATCGACGATCTCCGGCTCCTTGGCGGCGTTCTCAATTAAGGTCGTGCCTTCGGCAAGCGCCGCGGCCATCATAATGTTCTCCGTCGCTCCCACACTGGCGACATCGAGGTATACCTTGGCGCCCTTTAATCGTCCGCTCACTCTCGCTTCGATATACCCTTGGCCGAGCTCGATCTCCGCGCCCATCGCTTCGAAGCCTTTCAGATGCTGGTCGATCGGACGCGTACCGATAGCGCATCCTCCGGGCAGCGATATGCGCGCTTGACCTACACGGGCTAACAGCGGGCCCATGACCAGAAACGACGCCCGCATTTTTCTCACCAGATCATAGGAGGCCTCGCACGTATCGATTTTGGATGCATCGATGCGGACCGTTTCATGTTTATATTCAATCTTGATTCCCAGACTTTCAAGCACCTTGTTAATGACAAGGACGTCATCCAGGGGAGGCGCGTCGTGAATGACGCTGACTCCATCCGTTCCTAAGATCGAGGCTGCGATGATCGGCAGGACAGCGTTTTTTGCGCCGTTTATTTTGACCCTGCCGGATAGCTTTTTGCCGCCGCGGACGATTATTTTGCTCATCATGATCCCCCTCCGCGTAATTTCTGCCTGCGGTTTCATAGTCTTTAGCCGGTCACGATACCATTCGTGGCCTGAGCGGATTTTTTAACGGTTGTACTAACCATTGTTGACAACATTCTCCTCGGTTATTCGAAAAAATGTTTTTTCAGAACATTCCGGAGAACCAAGTCGACCACTCCAAATAGTCGATCACGAAGCGGGCAGTTTGATACCCGAGCGCGATCGAGAGCAGGATTTGCAGCATTTTGGCCTGGGCGCTTTTGGGGCGTCTCAGCATCGTCTCCAGCTTCAGCTCCTGCAGAGCCCACCAAGAGACGCCGATGAATACCAGGACGACCACAATGTTGATCATCCCCTTTAGTCCCATCGACGCGCTCATTTGATCCAAATAATCCATGGAAAAAGCATTCCCCGCTTTCACCGAAGTGTCCCGCCGGTCCGGAAAAGCCGATTGGCCGCTTCCGGACCCGGTTTATTTCAGAATCCCCATCAGCAGTTGGACGAATTCAGCCCGGGTCGCCTGCTGCTCGGGCCGGAACGAGCCGTCCGCATAGCCGCCGACCAGCCCTTCGGCTTTCATCTGCTTGAGCAGACCGACGCCCCAATACTCTTCATCCACGTCGGTAAACGGAAGGGCGCCTCTTCGTTTGCCCGTCATGTTCATGCTGCGTGCCAGCATCGCCGTCATCTCCATGCGAGTGACCGGCTGGTCCGGCGCAAACGTCCGGTCCGGGTAGCCTTCGATAATGCCCGCCTGTGTCGCCCGGGCCACATGATCGTAGGCCCAATGCGTCTCCGGCAAATCCGAGTAGCTGACCGCTTTTTGCTTCGACAGCCGGAACGCCCGCGAGATAACCGCCGTCGCTTCGGCACGGGTAATCGGCCGGTCGGGCTGGAACGTATAGTTGTCGTATCCGTTAATGACCTGTTTGCCGGTCAAATTCAAGATCGCATTTTGCGCCCAATGCCCTCGAATATCGGTATAGCCGCCGGTCAGCGGCTTGGCGTTAACGAGCAGCTGATACATGCGGTTATCGAACGGCCGGTTAGAAGTCAGCTTCAGATAGTACGTCCCCGGCTTGAAGCGGCCCGACAATTCCTGCGAGTCGGATGAGCTGTTGTTCATCGAGGTCGCCATCGAATTCATCGACCCGTCGTATAAATGCATATACATGCTCACGCCGGAGGGAATGTCGCTAAGTCCGACCCGAACGAAGCTTTCCTCTTCCACCTTAAACTGGAACCAATCCACGTCGTCCGACTTGTCGAGCAGGCCATTATACGGAGTATCCATCGAGATGGCGGTCGCCTGATAAGATCGGTTGTTCGGTTCGTTCGGATCAATCAGCTTCGCGTCGTACTCGATCGCGAGCGTATATTCGCCAACAACCGGGTTCGTATAATCCTTCACGTTATTCACCCGAATGTAATAGGTGCCGGGAAATACTTCGGGCAAGGAGTACGACTCCGTTGCGCCGTCGTCACCTTCGTCGATCGTCACCGACTTCTCCCCTTGCTTTTGAACGAGAAGCACCGGGTCGATTCGTGCCGTATCGGTCGTCACATGAATGCGCAACGAACCGGTTTGGGTAACCGGGAATTCATACCAATCCACATCGTTGTATTGGTGAAACGTCCCCTTGACCTTTACGCTCCGGGAGGGCAGCACGTACGCTTTGAACTGGCGGTCGTTGTCTTCGTACGGATCGCGGTAAATGTCAAAGGAAGTCGTCAGTCCGTAAGGCGTCTCCACTTTGCGGTTGCGGTCGCTAAGCTGCAGTTGAAAATAACTTCGCCCCTTCGACACTTTGAACGGAACCGTCTGGCCTCCTTGCACGGTTTTGGTCGTCAGCACACCGGAAGCGTCCGTATGCTGCACATTCACCGATAAGCTGCTATCAAGCTCCAGCGTAACATTTACGGTTCCGTCGTAGGAAGCATCCGTAGCAAACCAGTCGTTGTCCGAACCATCCGAGAAGGATGCGGTAATCTTTTTACTGACGGAGATCGCTTTGGCCTGATCCTTACGGTTGTTCGGTTCGTACATGTCGGCCAAATAAGGCTCATTGAGCAATCGGTCTACCCGAAGCAAGCCGTAGCCGGTGCGCGGATTCCAGCCTTTTCCGGTTAGGTCCTCCGCGGTTTGGCGAATCCATTGACGGATCTGATACGCTTTCATCTCCGGATTCCGTCCCCACAGCAGTGCGGCCGCAGCCGCAACTTGCGGTGCAGCCATCGACGTCCCATCCTTCGCTTCGTACGAACCGCCTATCGCCGTCGTGAACACATCCCAAGGCGCAACGACGTCGACCTCCGGTCCCGTGTTGGACAATTCGTTCACCGCACCGTTGGTGTTCACTCCGCCAACCGCGAGGACAGTAGGATACGCCGCCGGGTATTTGACGCGGTTGCCTTCGTTGCCCGTAGCGGCTACAAGCAACACGTCTCTTTCCTCCGCATACCGTACGATATCGTTCATGTAGGCGGAGTATTTATTGAGGCCCAGCGAGAGAACAACAATCTTGGCGCCATGATCGATGGCATAACGAATCCCTTCTCCGAGCTTCTGCTCGCCGCCGGACCCGTCCGCTTCAAGCGCTTTGATCGGCATGATCCTGGCATTCCACAGCATGCCGGCAACGCCCCGGTCGTTATTTCCCACAGCGCCTATGACACCGGCTACGTTGGTGCCATGGCCGTTGTCGTCCGCCGGCGGCTGTTTCGGATGAATCAGGTTGACGCCCGGCACCAAATTGGGCTTCAAATCGGGATGCGCCAAATCCACTCCGGTATCGACGACCGCGATAATCATGCCGCTGTTGCTCTGCGTCACATTCCAGGCTTCGTTCATGTGAATTTGCTTAAGGTAAGTCTGCTTGGCATAGAACGGATCGTCCGCCTCCAAAGCATAAACCGTACCGGTGCTGGTGAGGAAAATCGTGAGGCCCAAGAATGATGAGTATATTGTATGTTTAAGTTGTATGCCGTTCATCGCATTCAGAATCCTTTATCATGATTTTCTTCAGCCTAACCCCATTATCTCATTCTAAGCTTTAAGCCGAATCCCTGCAACTGGAATTGAAAACCTGAGAGCAAAGTTTCACCATTCAGACATATACGCCGAAAAACCCCGCCTCTCCGGTCAAGGAAAAGCGGGGTTTCACATGCACGAGTGGAGAAATACTTCCACCCGGACTAGCTAAATATGAACAAATCCTGCGTAAGCGAGAAGATGCGTTCCAAGTAGCCGAGCACCCAGTGCGGGAACAATCCGAGCACTACGCTCGCGGCTACGCACAGCCACATCGTTACGCTAAGCGGAACGCTGGTGCGGATCGGCTGCGCCCCGTCTTCACTGCGCATGAACATTTGGCGGATCAAGCCGAAGTAGAAGTAGTACGAAACGACGCTCGTTCCGATCATGACCGCCGCAAGCCAGTAATGCTGCGTTTGCAGCGTGCCGAGCAAAATGTACAGCTTCCCGAAGAAGCCGCCGGACACTGGCAGTCCTGCCAGGGACAGCACCAGCAGCACGGTTGCGATAGCCGTTCCCGGCGCCCGGTAATACAAGCCGGCCAAGCCTTTGATCTCATCGTCGCCCGTCGAGCGTTCGATGATCATCAGCACCGCGAAAATCCCGATGTTCATGAACAGATAGGCGATCAGGTAAAAAGCGAACTCAGCAAAATTTGAATAATGCATCATCGAGAACTGAATCGCGATCGGCACCATCAAGTATCCCGAGTTGGCAATCCCGGAGTAAGCCAGCAGCCGTTTCATGTTCGTTTGCCGCAGAGCAATGAAGTTACCGACGATCATCGCAGCGGCCGCCACGACCATCAAGGATAGCAAGACGTCCTTATGGAACGGAAGATTCATCAGATCCCCGATCGCATAGACGTTGTACATGAACCGGAACAAAATCGCGAATGCCGCCGCCTTCGACACGACCGCAAGAAAAGCGGTAACCGGCGTCGGAGCTCCTTGGTATACGTCCGGAGCCCACATATGGAACGGCGCCGCCGCCACTTTGAAGCCGAAGCCCGCAAGCAGCAGGAAAAAGCTTAAATAAACGAGCGGAAGCATTCCATGGGACGCTGCCCCCAGTCCCGCGTTAATCTCCTTGATCACCGTCGAGCCCGTCATGCCGTACAAGAAGGACATACCGTACAAAATGACGGCTGACGATACGCCGCCCAGCACAAGGTACTTAAAAGCCCCCTCGTTCGAGCGTTTGTCTTTCTTGCGCATGGCTACCAAAATATATGAGGTGATACTGAGCAGCTCCAGGCCGACGAAGATGGTGATCAGATCGCCGGACGAAGCCATAATCATACCGCCGAGCGTCGCCGGCAGAAGCAAATAATAAAATTCGCCGATATGCGGAATTTCATCTTCTTTCACCGAGCCGATGCTCATTAGCGTAATCAGCCCGGCTCCCGCCAGCAGCACCAGCTTCAGGATGGCCGCAAAATCGTCGACCCGGTAGCTGAAGTTCAGCAGCTGCTTCGGTTCTGCAGGATTGAGCTGCCCTGCCGCAAATACAGCAGCGATAATAATGCCCACCAGCGATAGCCAGCCCAGCCAGGTCCGGTTCATCTGACGCGGCAGCAGCAGATCAAGCAGCGACAACACCACAGCGGCGGCGACAAGTGTCAGCTCCGGAGCCAGCAGACCCAGATCACTTAGCTCAAGACGTATCGGTTCCACCGGTCTAACCCCCTATCTTCGCAGAAACGCTGTGAATGAATTGATCGAAGCTGCTGACGGTTTGATGCAGCGGATTGCTCAGCACGCCCGGGTAAATCCCGAGCACCACGATGAAAGCGACAAGCGCAATCATCGGAATCGCTTCGATCAGCCGTGCATCCCGCATCTCCGGCAGCGTCGTCTTCTGCGGTCCGTACGTGATACCGAGCACCCCGCGAAGCACGTAGACCGCAGCCAGAATGATCCCGAGCGCCCCGACGGCCGTAATGATCTTATACTTCTCGAACAAGCCCAAGAAGGCCAGGAATTCGCCGATGAAGCCGGACAACCCGGGCAGGCCGAGCGAGGCCATCCCCGCTACAAGCAGAATGCCGGAAATGAACGGCACCGATTTGGCCAAGCCCCCAAGCTGGTCAAGCTCCGTCGTCTGCGTACGCTCATAAATGCTCCCGACAAGCAGAAACAACAGCGCCGAGATGAGACCGTGAGAGACGAGCTGGAATACGGCTCCTTCCAGACCGGCCGGGTTAAACGCGGCAATGCCGACCAGCACGATGCCCATATGGCTAATACTGGAGTAAGCCAGCACCAGCTTGAACTCCTTTTGCACGAAGGCCAGAATCGCACCGTACACGATGTTGATCACACCGAGAATCGCCAGTACGGCAGCCCACTGCACCGCCTGCTGCGGGAACAGCAGAATCCCGAAGCGGATCAAGCCGTAAGCGCCCATTTTCAGCAAAATGCCGGAGTGAATCATAACGATCGACGGCGGAGCTTCTGTATGTACTTTCAGCATCCACGTATGGAACGGGAAAATCGGCAGCTTGATGCCGAAGGCCACGAGCATCATCAGGAACAGCACCCATTTCATCGTTTCGCTTAAATAGAACGGGTTGCCTTCCAGATCGCCTTGATTCACATACGAATCCGCGCTCTGGAACAGATGCTCCATAATCACGTTGATATCCCCGGAATAATGAATCGAAATGCCGTTATCCCCCATCGTTTGGCCGAAGCCCGCCGTACTGACGAGGATGAGAAAAGCGATCAGCATAATCGCCGAACCGATTCCGTTATAGATTAAGAACTTGTTCGCAGCCCGCTCCCGATCCATATACCCCCAAATGCCGATCAGGAAAAACATCGGGATCAGCGTCAGCTCGAAGAAGACGAAGAACAAGAACAGATCCTGCGCCATAAAGACGCCGAACATGCCGGTTTCGAGCAGCAGGAACAATATAAAATACGATTTCCAGCGCTTCTTGATGTACACCGAAGCCAGCGCAGCCATCGTTGCGACAATCGCGGTCAAGAAGACGAGCGGCAGCGAAAGACCATCAACGGCCATCGTATACTTGAACTCAAAGAAGTACGCCGTCAATTGACTGAGTCCCTGCGTCTCTTTGTTCAACGGAACGAGGATCCACGGTACCTCTTCTCTAAACTGCATGCCTTCGAGATTATGGTTGAACTGCCCGTAAAGCCAGGCGGACAGCACCAGCGGAATGAGCGTCGCGACAATCGCCGTCGCTTTGATCCACTGGCCCTGCGTCTTAGGCGTGAACATCAGGATCAGCACACCGATGAGCGGCGAAAAAGCGATGAGCGATAAAATAGGAATACTATCCGACATCGATGAACCTCCTTCCCGCAATGGCCAGCATCAAAATCAACAGCCCGAGCAGCGTCATCAGCCCGTACGATTGTACCTGTCCGTTCTGCATCCGGGACCCGAGACGTCCGAGGCCGGTTACGGTATAGGCAGCCAAACGAACGACACCGTCGACCACATAGACGTCGAACAGGTGCAGCAAAGATCCGATTCCCTGAAGCGGGCGCACGATGATCGCCTGATACAGCTCATCGATGTAATACTTGCGGTTCAGCAGCCGGTACAGCCAAGGCGCGCCAGCCGAGACGGCATCGGCGGAAATCACGCGTTTGAGATAGACGAGATATCCGAGTCCGATCCCGAGCAAACCGACGACGTTGGACATCACCATGACGAACCAGGAAGCATGCTCTTCTTCCGCATGTCCGGTCAGCCACGAGCCCAGCCACGGATTGAACGGCGTGAAGACGAAGCCGGCTACGACGGCAAGAACCGCCAGCACGATAAGCGGGAAGGTCATGGAGCCGGGAGATTCGTGAACCGGACCGTGATTTTCCTTTTGCCGGGATTTGCCCATGAACACCAGAAAGAACAGGCGTGACATATAAAATGCCGTAAAAAACGCTGCAATCAGTCCGACCCAGAACAATCCGGTATGTCCGGTGTTATACGCTTCGGCAAGAATCGCATCCTTGGACCAGAAGCCGGACAGCGGCACGATCCCGCTGAGCGCGAGCGCGCCGATGGCAAACGTCCACGCCGTAATTTTCATTTTGCTGCCGATGCCGCCCATTTCGTGAATGTTCTGCGTGTGCACCGCATGAATGACGCTGCCTGCGCCAAGGAACAGCAGAGCCTTGAAGAAGGCGTGCGTGAACAAGTGGAAAATGCCTGCCGTATACGCCACGGTCGTGCCGATCCCCAGCGCCATCATCATGTAGCCGAGCTGGCTGACCGTAGAATAGGCCAAGATCCGCTTAATATCGTTCTGTGCCGTACCGATCGTGGCGGCAAATATCGCCGTGAACGCCCCGACCACAGCGACCACGGTCAAAGCCACAGGCGATGCCGTGAAAATGTCGAACGTCCGCGCTACGAGATACACGCCAGCGGCAACCATGGTCGCGGCATGGATCAGCGCACTGATCGGCGTCGGACCTTCCATCGCATCCGGCAGCCACGTGTGCAGCGGGAATTGGCCGGATTTGCCGATGGCGCCGACGAAAATCAGAATGGCGATCCAAGTCGCCATGTCGCCGGAAATTTTTCCACCGGACAGCGCATTATGAATCGAGCTAAAGTCGAGTGCATGGTTCGGCATAACCCAGAACAGCAGCAAAATACCGAGAAATAACCCGACGTCGCCGATCCGGGTGACGATGAACGCCTTCTTGGCAGCCGCCCGGGCTTCCGGCTTGAAATACCAGAAACCTACGAGCAGGAACGAGCAGACGCCGACCAGCTCCCAGAATATGTAGAACTGCACCATGTTCTCCGAGATGACAAGTCCGAGCATGGAGAACGTAAACAGGGCGATATAAGCGAAAAACACATTAATTCGCTCGTCCCCGTGCATATAGCCTTTGGAATAAATATTGACAAGCAAGCTGACAAAGGTCACGATGACCAGCATGAGCGCATTCAAATTCGTAACCTCGAAGCCCATGTTCAGCGTAATGTTGCCAAGATGGAGCCATTGCAATTTGTTCCACGTGAAATCTTCGACGTTCCCGCCGATCCGTTCCCAGAAAATAAGGACAGACAGCGCGAACGAAGCAAACACGGCCACTATGCTGATATAAGCGCCCGTCTCCCGCAAGCTGCGCCCCACCGCCGTTAAAATGAGAAACGACAGCAAGGGGAACAACGGGATGAGCCAAGCGTATTGCGAATAAGCCGATACCATAGGCTTAAGTCCTCCTCCAAGAGATTACCGCAAGCTTTCCTAAGAAAACGATCTCTGATTGCTGTCCGGATAGCCTCCCTAGCTTCCGGACAAGCGCTTGCGGAAGCTGCGCTATCGCTTCATTGAGTCCATCTCGTTGACATCCGTTGTTCCTTTGTTGCGGTACAGCGCAATCAGTATCGCAATGCCGACGGCCACTTCCGCCGCGGCCACCGTAATGTTAAACAGCGAGAAAATTTGCCCGGTTAATCCCGGGTTGACGCCCAGCTTGGAAAAAGCGACGAGGTTCAGGTTGACGCTGTTGAGCATCAGCTCGACAGACAGCAAGACGATAACGGCATGCTTTTTCGAGAGCGCTCCATACAATCCGATGCAGAATAGAATCGCTGCCAGCGTCAAGTAAGGCGTAGCCAATCCGGTAGCTCCCATCCCTCAGTCCTCCTCTCTCTTCGCTACGATGATCGCACCGATGAAAGCGACCGTCAGCAGCACCGACATCAATTCGAACGGGATCACATGGTTGGTAAACAGCAGCTTCCCGATCTCCATCGTATTGTCCTGCATCGACGGGTATTCGCCGGAAGGAAGCTGCGATTGCTGGATCGCGTAGAAGATGATGCCGAACAGTCCCGCCGCCCCGACGAACAACAGTCCGTTATGCCACGGCCGCTTCGGCTCTTCTTCCTCTTCCTTCGTATGCTTGGTCATCATGATCCCGAAAATCATGAGAATGGAGATGGCGCCCGCATAGATCAAGATCTGAACGACGGCCACAAATTCCGCTTCGAGCACGACATACAGCCCGGCCAGGCTGATGAACGTCAGCGCCACGGCCACGACCATGTGAACCACTTTGGTAAAGCTGAGCATGAAAATCGCCCCGCCGATGGCAAGCAGCGCACAGATGAAAAATGCGATATTTTCGCCGCGGGACAAAAAGTCGACGATATTTCCGAACATTATTTCGCCCCGCCTTTCGGAAGCGCGGAGTTGTTCTCCTTGCGCACGTTGTGATTGTTCTCGTTCAGCCATTGCAGGTTTTTGAACAAATCGTCGCGGCTGTACGTGCTCAGCTCAAAGTTGTTGGTCATCACGATCGCTTCGGTCGGACATACTTCCGTGCACAAGTCGCACAAAATGCATATTTCAAAGTTAATATCGTACGTATCGATCACTTTTCCCTTTTTCTCGGGGTCCGGGTTCGGCTTGCCGACCAGATTGATGCACTCCGTCGGGCAAATGCGCGCGCATTGATTGCAGACGATGCACTTCTCGGGGTCAAAATGCTGGATGCCCCGGAACCGGTCCGGCATTTGAAGCGGAACGTCGGGATAAGCGTAGGTCACTTTTTTCTGGGTCATGGATTTAAAAGTCACGCCCAGTCCCTTCATGATGCCCTTCATAGTCAATCACCCTTTCATCCTCGGCATCCGGCTGCCGGGTCCTTGTTACATCGCAATCGCCATATAGATGGCCGTTACAAAAATATTAACCAGCGCCAGCGGCAGCAGCACCTTCCAGCCGAGTCCCATCAGCTGGTCCACCCGAATCCGGGGCATCGTTGCGCGCAGCCAGAACAGGCAGAATACGATGAACGCAAACTTCAGCAAAAACCAGATGATCCCCGGGATAAAATCGAGGAACGGAAGCGGCGCCTGCCACCCTCCCAAAAACACGGACGTCGTCAAGCCGGCGATAGCGAACACGTAGACGTACTCGGCAAGCATGAAAAAGGCAAAGCGGAAACCGCTGTACTCAACGTGGTAGCCTGCAACCAGCTCCGACTCGGCCTCAGGCAAGTCGAAAGGCGTCCGGTTCAGCTCCGAAACGGCAGCAACGATAAACACGGCAAAGCCGATAATTTGCGGCAAAAAGTTCCAGTGCCAGAACCCGCCCGCCTGGCCTTCCACGATCGTGCGAAGGTTCATGCTGCCGGACATCATCACGACGCCTACGATAGAGATAACCAGCGGAATTTCATAGCTGATCATCTGGGCAGCAGAGCGCATTCCGCCGAGCAGGGCGTATTTGTTATTGGAAGCCCAGCCGCCGAGCACGATGCCGATGGTCGAGATTCCGGAAAGCGCGACATAGTACAGCACTCCGACGTTCAGGTCGCTGCTGATCAGCCGGTCCGTGAACGGAATGGCGGCAATGACCGTAAACGCAGGAATAAACGTAATCACCGGAGCGAGGATGAAGAGCTCGCGTTCGGCCTTTTTCGGAATTGTGTCTTCTTTGATCAAAAGCTTGAATACGTCCGCGACGCTTTGCAGCAGTCCGAGAGGGCCGACGCGGTTCGGACCGATCCTCAACTGCATCCAGCCGATGACCTTGCGCTCGAAATAGATCGCGTACGTCACAAAGCCAAGAACGATCAAAAGCAGCACGACGCCCCACGCGAAGAAAATGGCCGCATTCGTCCATGTTAACGGCTCTTGCAATAAATCCGGCATCAGCTATCCACCTCCCCGACAACGATATCGATGCCTCCGAGAATGGTGATCAGATTCGTCATCGTTTCGCCGACCAGCAGCTTCGGCAGGATCTGCAGATTGACGAATGACGGTCTGCGGAATTTCAGGCGGTACGGCTTATCTTTTCCTTTGGAAATAATATGGCAGCCGATTTCACCACGCGGCGATTCGATACCGGCGTACACTTCCCCTTCGGCGGGACGCAGCACACGAGGCACCTTGCCCATGATTTCGCCTTCCGCCGGGAATTGCTCGACCGCCTGCTCCAGAATGCGCAGCGATTGGTGGATTTCCTCCAGCCGCAGCAAATATCTGGCGTAGCAATCGCCGCCCGTGCTTACCGGGACGTCGAAATCGAAACGATTGTAAATGCTGTAAGGCTGGTCCTTCCGCAGGTCCCAGTTTACCCCCGTACAACGCAGATTCGCACCACTCAGCCCGTAGGCAATAGCCGTCTCCGCGTCGTATTTGCCGACGCCCTTGATCCGGGCCAGAAAAATTTCGTTTCCACTCACCAAATCGTTATATTGGTCCAGCTTGCCCCTCATGTAAGGGACAAACTCGCGCACCTTCTGAATCCAGCCTTCCGGCGCATCCCACTTGACTCCGCCGACCCGCATATAGTTGTACGTCAGCCGGGCGCCGCATAGCTCGTTGAACAGGTCGATAATAATCTCCCGGTCGCGGAACGCGAACAAGAACGGGCTCATCGCCCCGATATCAAGCAAATATGTGCCCCACCAAACCATATGACTGGCGACCCGCTGGAGCTCCATCACGATCAAGCGCAGGAACTCCGCTTTTTCCGGGATTTCCAGCTGCATGAGCTTTTCCACGGCATTGACAAGCACGTAATTGTTCGTCATCGCCGATACGTAGTCCAGCCTGTCCGTATAGGGAATGATTTGGGTATACGTTAAGTTTTCGGCCAGCTTCTCCGTTCCCCGGTGCAGGTATCCCATGACCGGGATCGCTTCCGTGATGATTTCGCCGTCGAGCTTGACGACGATCCGAAACACTCCATGCGTACTCGGATGCTGCGGGCCTACGTTCAGCAGCAGTTCTTCCGTTCTAATGGCCAAACTTCATCACACCTCCGGGTCGAGCGGCTCATAATCTTTGCGCAGCGGGTGACCGATCCAATCGTCAGACATCATAATCCGGCGCAGGTCGGGATGTCCCGGAAAATCGATACCGAATAAATCGTAGACCTCCCGTTCGTTCCAATTGGCCGTTGGCCAAATCGGAGTCACGGAAGGAATGGACGGCGATTCCCGGTCCGTCTTCACTTTCACACAATAATTGCGCTTCGTTTCCAGCGAAATGATATGGTAGGCCACTTCCATATGGGTCTCCATATCGATTCCGGACAAATTGCGCAAGTAGTTCAACTTCAGCTCCTCATGCGTCCGCAGCAACTCCGCCACGTCCGGCCAAGCCTCGGCTTTGACAATAACATAAGGAATATGCCCGTCTTTTTCATTAATAAAAGCTTCTTCGACCGCATCCGCGCGAAAATCTTTCAATATCGCCACAAGCCGGTCCACCAGCGGCTGGTTCGGCGACGGCTCCTTCGGCGCCTCGGGCTCCGCCCCTTCCGTTTTCGCGGCGCGCGCGTTCGCTCGCGCGGCTCTCGCCTCGGCGGCGGCTTTCGCCTTCGCCTCCTTCTCGGCGTCGCTCGGCGCTGCGCGCTCCGCCTCCGGCGCGTCGCCGGGCTCGCCTGCGGCGGCCTTCGCGGCCCGCGGCTTGCGCGCCTCCGCGCCAGGCTCGCTGCCGCCGGCGGCCGCTTCGAGCGGCTGCGCGCCTTCGGCGCCTGCCTGCGGCGCTGCCGGCTTCGCCGCGGCGTACCCGCCCGGCGGCTCGCCTGCGCCGCCCGCCTTGGCGACGTCGGCGCCCGGCGCTGCCGTCGGCTCGCCGCTCATCGGCGCCGCCGCGGGGGCAGGCTTCGCATCGAGCGCTTCGCCGCCAGCGGCTTTCGCGTCGCCGCTGCCTGCCTCTGCGCCGCTCTTCGCGGGAGCGGCTTCGCTTGCGACCGCTTCCCCGGCGGACGCTTGGCTTACGCTAGCTTTCGCCGTATCGCTCGCCGGCTCACCGGCTGCACCCGCTTTCACTCTATCGCTCGCAGACGGCTCGCCTGCGTTCGCTTTCGTATTTTCGCCCGCCGTCGACTGCTCGTCTGAAATGGCTTCCGCTTGATCGCCCGACGGCTTTGCGTTAGCGTCCGCTTTCGCTTGCTTCTGCTCTTCGGCAGCGGCCGCATCAGCTTTCTCTCGCTTTTGCTCCTCGCTCATCGATTGGTCACCTGCTTACCGGTTTTCGCTTCATAGCGGATTTTTTCCTGCAGCTTGTTGATGCCGTAGATCAGGGCGGCCGGATTCGGCGGACAGCCGGGAATATACACATCGACCGGAACGACTTGGTCAACGCCCTTCACTACCGCGTACGATTTCACATACGGGCCGCCTGCCGTGGCACAGGAGCCCATCGCAATAACCCATTTCGGCTCCGGCATCTGCTCGTACAAACGCCTCAACAGCGGGGCCATCTTCTTCGTCACCGTACCGGCGACGATCATTACGTCCGACTGGCGTGGGGACGTCCGGAAAATAACGCCGAAACGGTCTAAATCGTAATGGGACGCGCCCGTGCCCATCATTTCGATGGCACAGCAAGCCAGTCCGAAAGTCAATGGCCACAGCGAATTGCTGCGGGCCCACGCCTTCACCTGCTCCAGCGTCGTCATGAATACGTTGCGCTCCAGCTCCTGCCGTTCCTCCGGCGTAATGCTCTCTAAATTGAAGTCCATTGCAGCACCTTCTTCTTCCAAGCGTAGAGTAAGCCTATGATCAGCAGGCCCACAAATATGCACATCTCTACAAGCGCAAACAAGCCTAATTGCTTATAAGCAACGGCCCACGGGTACAAAAATACGGTTTCCACATCAAAGATGACAAACATCAGCGCAAAGAGGTAATACCGGATGTTGAATCGGACATGGCCCGTTCCTACCGGCTCGTTACCGCTTTCATAAGTCGTATACTTTTCCTCCACCGGTTTGTAGGGACGGAGCCAGCGACCGATTGTAAGCGCTGCAATTGGAAGCAATACCGCTAAGAAGAGAAAAATCGTTACGACCACGTAGTTGTTCATGTACATCGCGAACGAACCGCCTCCCTTATTATATTGGGTCCCGCCTGCGTATTACTCCTGCAGGACAGTTGTTAATGTTATGCCTTCCCAATTATAACAAATGCCTTTTGGGGTGTCTAACATTTTCATCCACTTTCACAATGCCTTCATAAGTCGGGAAGCCTAATCCCGTACGATTCATATAGTGTACTGGAAGAACTAGAAAAAAAAGACGAAGGAACCGTGTTCCTCCGTCTTTTTTTGGTTCATTTATTATTTTTTCCCAGAGACGTCAATTCGATTCAATGCACGCTGCAAAGCAAGCTCGGCCCGCTTGAAGTCGACATGGTCTTGTTTGGCTTGAGACAGCCGACTTTGCGCCCGTTCTCTCGCTTTCTGTGCACGCTCGACATCGATCTGTTCCGGCAGCTCGGCGCTTTCCGCCAGTATAACCACCTTATCCTTGCGCACTTCCATGAAACCGCCGTTTACTGCGATAACCGTGTCTTTCGACCCTTTCAGTTTCACAGTAATCGGAGCGATTCGTAATGGAGTGACCAGCGGAATGTGATTCGGCAGAATTCCAAGCTCCCCTTCAACGCCCTTTACGACAATCATGTTCGCCTGTTCGGCGTACACTTTACGCTCGGGGGTGACGATTTCCAACAGGAATGTGCTCACTTGGATTCCCCTCCTAAGGGCTTTCGTTAGAAAGCCACATCGTAAGCATTAATCTTGCCGCCAAAGCCCGATTCTTCAGCGGAATCGGCGCTTCAGCCGCGTTCTATTTCATTACAGCGTTTTTGCCTTTTCGATCGCGTCTTCAATCGTACCCACGTTGTGGAACGCAGGCTCTGGAAGGTTATCGTGCTTGCCTTCGAGGATTTCTTTGAAGCTGCGGACGGTTTCTTTAACCGGCACGTACAAGCCAGGGATCCCGTTGAACGCCTCGGCCACGTGAAGCGGCTGCGACAGGAACAAACGGAGACGGCGAGCGCGGTGTACGACCAGTTTGTCCTCGTCGGACAACTCGTCCATACCCAAGATCGCGATAATATCGAGCAGCTCTTTATAGCGCTGAAGAATCCGCTTCACGCCTTGAGCGACATTGTAATGCTCTTCGCCGAGAATTTCCGGAGTCAAAATCCGGGAAGACGAAGCTAGCGGGTCTACCGCAGGGAAAATACCGGCGGCAGCGATGCTGCGCTCAAGGTTCGTCGTTGCGTCCAAGTGAGCAAATGCCGTTGCCGGAGCCGGGTCGGTGTAGTCGTCCGCCGGAACGTAGATCGCTTGGATGGAAGTAACGGAACCTTTTTTCGTCGAAGTGATCCGCTCTTGCAGCTGACCCATCTCGGTAGCCAGCGTCGGCTGGTAACCTACCGCGGAAGGCATACGGCCGAGCAATGCGGAAACCTCGGAACCCGCTTGGGTAAAGCGGAAGATGTTGTCGATAAACAGAAGCACGTCGCGGCCTTCTTCGTCACGGAAATATTCCGCCATCGTCAAGCCGGACAATGCCACGCGAAGACGCGCACCCGGCGGCTCATTCATCTGTCCGAACACCATCGCGGTCTTCGAGATAACGCCGGAGTCCTTCATCTCGTGATAAAGGTCGTTACCTTCACGCGTTCTTTCGCCTACGCCCGCGAATACGGAGATACCGCCGTGCTCTTGAGCGATGTTGTGGATAAGCTCCTGCATCGTAACGGTTTTACCTACGCCCGCACCGCCGAAGAGACCGATCTTACCGCCCTTCGCATAAGGAGCCATCAAGTCGATAACTTTAATTCCCGTTTCAAGAATTTCCGCCTTCGTCGACAGGTTGTCGAACGCAGGAGCGGCTTTATGAATCGGGCTGACGTTGGTACGGTCGACTTCTGTCGTTCCGTCGATCGGATCGCCAAGCACGTTAAATACGCGGCCCAGCGTAGCCGGTCCTACCGGTACGGAAATCGGAGCTCCGGTATCGACGGCTTCAATACCGCGTACCAAACCGTCCGTGGAAGACATCGCAACACAACGAACCAGGTTGTCGCCGAGATGTACCGCAGCTTCAACCGTCAGGCTGATGTCATGCTCGCCTTGCTTTTCGGCTTTCTTTTCAATCTTAATGGCATTCAAAATCTCAGGGAGGTGTCCACGTTCAAACTCAATGTCAACGACCGGCCCTGTGATATTCACAACGCGCCCTTTGCTCATGTTTTCCCTCCTCAAAGTTTTGCCTATGGCAAAACTGCATCGTAAGCATATATCCGAGCCTTGCCGGAGGCAAAGCCATTAACGTACCATGATTCGATCTAGGCGTTAGCGTTCGCACCGGCGACGATTTCGGAAATTTCCTGGGTAATCGAAGCCTGACGCGCACGGTTGTAAGACAACGTCAATTCGTTGATCATCTTCGTCGCGTTCTTCGTCGCGCTGCTCATCGCCGTCATTCTGGCGCCGAACTCGCTGGCCTTTCCATCCAGTACCGCACTGTATATGAGCGTCTCGGCATACTTGGGAAGGAGCACTTCCAATACGCCCTCGGCAGACGGCTCATACTCGTAGGCTGCTGTTGTTTCGACGGATACGTCTTCCATCGGGAGAAGGCGTTTGACGGTCGGGATTTGAGTCATCGCATTTTTAAACTGGTTGTAGACCAAGAACAATTGGTCATACGACCCGTTTTCGAAATTAGCTACCGCTGCAGCCGCAATCGACTTAATATCCGAGAACGTCGGCGAATCGGAAAGCCCGGTTACTTCCTCCAAAATCGGAATGTTCCGCTTCTTGAAGAAATCTCTGCCTTTGCGTCCGATCACGAAGATCGAATATTCGGCAGGAGAGTTGTGCTTTTCCCGAATTTCCGCCAACACCTTCCGCAACACGTTGGCGTTGTAACCACCGGCCAGACCGCGGTCGGACGTGATGACCAAATAACCGGTCTTCTTCACCTCGCGGGTTTCGAGCATCGGGTGCTTTACACCCTTCGTTCCCGCAGCGATGCTGCCGACCACTTCCTTCAGCTTATCCGCGTAAGGACGGGCGGATTCCGCCGCCATTTGGGCTCTTCGAAGCTTGGAAGCCGCAACCATTTCCATGGCCTTGGTTATTTGCTTCATGTTTTGCTTGGATCTGATCGCGCGCTTAATCTCGCGCATCCCTTTTGCCATACCTGCTCACCTCTCTTTCGAGGCTTCTCCGCTTGCTTCCGCAGGCCCTGAACGGCCTATGCTTCCGCAAGGGAGAACCTTCATCGAAACGCTTGTTTCAGGCTTATCGTAGAGCACCGGGTTTCTTCACCAGATTCCCGGGTTAATTATATATTATTCGGAAACCGAGAAGCTTCTTTTGAACTGTGCGATCGCGTCCGTCAATGCTTTCTCGTTGTCCGCGGTCAAGTCTTTCGTGTCGCGGATGCTTTGGAGAATTTCCGGACGGCTTGTGTCCAAATAGGTCAGGAATTCGGATTCGAAACGAAGCACGTCTTTTACCGGAATATCGTCCAGATGGCCTCTGACAACCGTAAAGAGGGAAGCCACTTGACGGTCAAGACCCATCGGCTGGTTAACGCCTTGCTTCAAAATTTCAAGCGTGCGCTCACCGCGGTTCAAACGGCTTTGCGTCGCTTTATCCAAGTCGGAACCGAACTGTGCGAATGCGGCAAGCTCGCGGTATTGAGCCAAGTCGACGCGGAGCGTACCGGCAACTTTTTTCATCGCTTTCGTTTGTGCGGAGCCGCCTACCCGGGATACCGATATACCGACGTTAACCGCCGGACGTTGGCCGGAGTAGAACAAGTCGGACTCAAGGAAGATCTGTCCGTCCGTAATCGAGATTACGTTGGTCGGAATATATGCGGATACGTCGCCTGCTTGCGTTTCAATAAACGGCAGCGCGGTGATCGAGCCTCCGCCCAACTCGTCGTTCAATTTTGCAGCGCGCTCCAGCAAACGGGAGTGCAGATAGAAGACATCGCCCGGATAAGCTTCCCGGCCCGGAGGACGGCGAAGCAGCAAGGACAGCTCGCGGTATGCAGCCGCTTGTTTGGACAAGTCGTCGTAAACGATCAGGACGTGCTCGCCCTTGTACATGAAGTACTCGCCCATCGCGCAACCTGCATAAGGAGCAAGCCACAGCATCGGGGACGGCTCGGAAGCCGAAGCGGTAACCACGATCGTGTATTCGAGCGCGCCTGCTTTACGCAGCTGCTCTACTACGCCGACAACGGTGGATTGCTTTTGTCCGATTGCAACGTAAATACATTTTACGCCGTTGCCTTTTTGGTTGATGATTGTATCGATCGCGATTGCGGTTTTACCCGTTTGACGGTCGCCGATGATAAGCTCCCGCTGACCACGGCCGACAGGAATCATCGCGTCGATTGCTTTAATCCCGGTTTGCATCGGTTCATGAACCGATTTACGGGCCATAACGCCCGGAGCCGGAGATTCGATTGCACGGAAATTCGTTGTGTTGATCGGACCTTTGCCGTCAACCGGTTGACCGAGCGGGTTCACGACGCGGCCCAGCATTTCCTCGCCTACGGGAACTTCCATGATGCGGCCGGTACGCTTCACTTGGTCGCCTTCGCGGATGTCGGTGTAAGGCCCCAGAATAACGATACCTACGTTGCTTTCCTCAAGGTTAAACGCATATCCCAACACGCCGTTGGGAAACTCGAGCAGTTCGCCTGCCATGACGTTCTCCAAGCCGTGCGCACGGGCGATACCGTCGCCGACCTGAATAACCGTACCTACGTCAACCACTTGAATCTCGGATTTATATTGTTCAATCTGCTGCTTAATCAGCGTGCTGATTTCTTCCGGTCTGATACTCAAATTCCCTCACCCCTATCTACAGTGCTTGAGATTGATTCAACGTTTTGTGCAGACGCTCCAGCTTGCCCGCCAAGCTTCCGTCATACAGACGATCGCCGATGCGGACTTGTATGCCGCCGAGCAATCTTTTATCGAGAACCGATTCCACACGGATTTGTTTGCCGGTTAATTTGCCGAACGTTTCGGCAATCGTGCCGAGCTCCGCTTCGCTGAGTTCCACAGGCGTGTATACCGTGGCGTTCGCTTGACCGAGCGCATCGCTGGCGATTTTGCTATAAGCTGCCGCGAAAGCTTCCAAAGACTCTTCCCGGCGGCGCTGGATGAGCAGCTTCAGCGTGTTAATAACGACTTCGGATACGTCCGCATCGAAGATTTGCTTGATCAACCCGATCTTTACATCAGCCTCGATGCCCGGATGCTTGATGAGCTTGAACAGGTCCGGATTCTCGTTTAAGACCGCACTGACCTTTCCGAGCTCTTGCTCGACTTGAGCAACCCGGTCGGACTCCCTAGCAACATCGAATAATGCCTTGGCGTACCTTTTGGCTGCGATCAGATCCTGGCTCATCGGTTGCCCCCTACTTCTTTCAAGTAGTGTTCAACCAACTCTTCCTGGGACTTCTCGTCAACTTGCTTCTCGATAATTTTGGAAGCGATCATGACGGACAAAGCGCTGACTTGACCACGAACGGCCGCAATCGCTTTGTTTTTCTCGCTCTCGATATCCTGAAGCGCTTCGTTTTTCAAACGAGCTGCCTCCGATTTCGCTTGCTCCACGATTTCTTCGCCTTGCTTGGCGCTTACTTTGCGTGCTTGCTCGACAATCTCGTGAGCTTCCTTGCGAACATCCTGCAGCGCTTGTTTTTGTTCGGCAAGCAGTTGCTCCGCTTCACGGCGATTTTTATCTGTAGATTCGATTTGCTCAGCAAGCATGCGCTTGCGCGCTTCCATGATTCCCATCAAAGGTCCGAAAGCGTATTTATTCAATAGCCAATACAGGATCAGAAAGGCTACGATCGCAAATACAAATGACTCCCAATGCCAACCCATCCATGCCACTCCTTTCAGTCATTTCAGGCAAAACGAAGGCGTGGATGGCTCAGGCCTTCCGCGCCAAACCGATTTCATTCAATTAAGCACCGAAGAAGATCAGGAATCCGAGTACGACACCGATAATCGGCACGACCTCGACGATACCGACACCGATAAACATTGTCGTTTGCAGAGTACCGCGGAGTTCAGGCTGACGAGCGATACCTTCGACTGTTTTGCTGACGATCAAACCGTTACCGATACCTGCGCCAAGTGCGCCCAAACCAATTGCCAAAGCTGCTGCCAAAAATTCCATTGTTAAAATCCTCCTCAACTGATAACTAATTTTTTAGTTTGTTTTCTTAAAATTCGCGACTGGCATGAAGCGGTCACCGGATTAATGACCTTCCTCGTGCACGGTAGCTTGCGAAATGTAAACCATGGTAAGAATCGTGAACAGGAACGCCTGAATCGCGCCGACGAAAATACTGAAGCCTTGCCATGCGACAAGCAGCGGAGTACCGAAGATCCCGGCCATCAGAATCGTGGCGATCAGCACCTCACCCGCAAAAATGTTCGCGTACAAACGCAAACCGAGCGTCAGAGGCTTCGAAATTTCCTTGATTACATTCAGAGGGAAGAAGAACCAAAACGGTTCGAAGTAATGCTTCAAATAATGCTTGGTATTGAGCTTAAGACCTAAATAATGCGTCAGCACAAATATGATCACAGCAAGCCCGAAAGTGACCGATACATCGGCCGTCGGCGATTTCCACCAAGCCACCTCGACTCCGTGACCGCCGTGGGCGCTTTTGATCATCTCTTCGGAAATGACCGTATAACCGAACAGCGTCAACGGTTGGTCATGCGTAGTAACGATACCGAAGGGAAGCCCCAACAGGTTGGCTACAAAAATAAACATAATCAAGGTCATGCCCAGCGAAACATAAGGCTTCACTCTGTTTAAAGGCATAGTGCTGGCAATAATATTGTGCACGAACTCGATGACCCATTCCAAAAAGTTTTGCATTTTGGAAGGATTGGTAACGGACAAGTTCCTTACGGATAACCGTGCCAGAACGAACACGATGACGCAAGTAACGATAATCGCCAGAAACGTGGAGATATCGATATTCAGTCCCCCGAGCTGTAAAACCGGAAATTTATGCATTTTTACATTTCCCTCCTTTCCATGCACTACGATTGATTTCTTCTAAAAAGTAAACCCATCAGGAGTGTTACCAATTGGACAAAAAATAATCCAATGATGGTAAAAACAAGGTTGAACTGAGGCAGCTTCACGGCGATCATCACCGCGATTAGCGCCATGCACATCCTGGAGACCGTTCCTAAATTGACTCGTTTGCCCATGTATTCGTTTGCGTTCTGGGAAACCGACTCAATTTTCATGGCCAAAAGCCAGGCGTTGATCAGGCTGACCGCCAGACCGAGCATCAATCCGCACACGTATGTCCGGTAAGCCGGCATGAGGGCCCAAAACAGCAGCAGGGCAGACAAAAAATACAGCGTAACACGAACAACAGACTTTAACTGGTTCTTCATTTATTCCCGTTTGTCCTCCAGAAACCGTTTTAGTACCAGTATGACCGTAAAGATACCGATTGCAAAACCAATCAATACCCCGCCGATCAACCAAGCCTTTGTACCGCCACCCCAATGTTTGTCGGCCAAGCTCCCTATGAAATACCCAACCGTTGTGCATACGACAATGTCGATACCCAGAGCGCTGACCAATGCGGCCGCGCGCCAAGGCTGATTGTACGGATCCTTTTCATTCATGGATGCCACCCTACAATCCTAGTATATTTTATCGAAGCAAAGTCAATTTTGTCAATTGTGCAACTTGGCCTGATTTCTATGACAAAAATCACAAAAACGTTGATATATCAAGGTTTTTTTGGCTCACAAACCAAACAGTGCAACTGTACGCTGTAGCGTTTGTCAATATATTGTCACGGTTGGAACGGCTCTGGCCTGTCCGGCGTATGTCCGAAGTGGTAAAGGATCGCCTGAACGATCCGTTCGGACGCCTTTCCGTCACCGTAAGGATTGGCCGAGCGGCTCATTCTTTCATACAGCGCCTCATCGCTGAGCAGCGCCTTCGCCCGCTCGTAGACATGCTGTTCGTCCGTTCCCACCAGCTCCAACGTTCCGGCGTCAATGCCTTCCGGCCGCTCGGTCGTTTCACGCAGCACGAGCACCGGCACGCCGAACGAAGGAGCTTCCTCCTGCATCCCTCCCGAATCGGTCAGGATCAGATGCGCGTGCCGGTAAAAGTTGTGGAATTCCAACACGTCGAACGGCTCGAGTAATTTGATCCGGTCATGCCCTCCGAGCATCTCGTGTGCCGGCTCCTTAACGGCCGGACTCGGATGCACCGGATACACGATGACAATATCTTCAAACTCGTCGACCAGCCTGCGCACGGCGCGGAAAATTTGACGATGGGGCTCGCCCTGCGACTCCCGGCGATGAGCGGTCATCAGCACGAGGCGCTTGCCCTTCGCCCAATCCAGCACCGGATGGGTGAACTGCTCCTGTACCGTATATTGAAACACATCCGTCACGCTGTTGCCAGTGACATAGATCGCGTTCTCGGGCTTATTTTCTTTGCGCAGGTTGCCGGCCGACCAATTCGTCGGCGCAAAATGCATATCGGCCAGTACGCCCGTAAGCTGGCGGTTCATCTCTTCCGGGTACGGCGAAAGCTTGTTCCACGTGCGCAGCCCGGCTTCCACGTGCCCCACTTGAATCTGCTGCAGGAAAGCCGCATAGCTGGCGAGGAACGTCGTCAGCGTATCGCCGTGAACGAGAATGATGTCCGGCTTCTCTTCCTTGAACACGGGATCGAGTCCCTGCAGCACGCGAATGGTGATTTCGTTCAGCGTCTGGCGGTCCTTCATGACGTCCAGATCGTAATCGGGCTTGATTTTGAAAATATCGAGCACTTGATCGAGCATTTGGCGGTGCTGTGCCGTAACGCATACGAGCGATTCGATCTGCTCCGGATGCTTCTCCAGCTCTTTCACCAGCGGAGCCATCTTGATCGCTTCCGGTCTTGTCCCGAAAATCGTAATGACTTTAGTTTTTTTCATGCTTTGCGGTTTCCCCTTCCCGAAGACTTTATTTCGTTCCGAACAACCGGTCGCCCGCGTCTCCGAGCCCCGGCACGATATAGCCGTGGTCGTCCAAATAATCGTCGATAGCCGCTACGTAAATATCGACATCCGGATGCGCCTGCTGTACGGCTTGGACGCCTTCGGGAGCGGCGATCAGACACATCAGCTTAATCTGGGTACAGCTGCGCTTCTTGAGCGCCTCGATCGCCGCATTCGCCGAGCCTCCCGTGGCCAGCATCGGATCGATCACGATCAGCTCGCGCTCCGTGACGTCCGTCGGCAGCTTGGCGTAATATTCGACCGGCTCCAGCGTTTCCGGGTCCCGGTACAATCCGATGTGACCCACTTTAGCCGCCGGGACGAGCTTCAGGACGCCGTCCACCATGCCGAGCCCCGCTCTCAGAATCGGAATAAGCCCGAGCATCCGCCCGGAAATGACCCGGCCTTCCGCCGTGGTGACGGGCGTGCGCACCTCCACCTTCTCCAGCGGAATGTCTCTTGTAATTTCGTAGGCCATCAGCGTGGCCACCTCGTCGACAAGCTCGCGAAAATCTTTCGTTGTCGTATTTTCGTCCCGTATGTACGTTAACTTATGTTGGATCAGCGGATGATCGCAAACAAATACTTTTCCCATGCCTTGCTCCCCCTACTAACGCTATGAAGCCAAACCTTGTCTATTATACCACAACTATAAGAAGTAATCCCAAATCGCGTGAAAAATATGCAGCTTCGTCAAAAATGATCCACGTGGAACAAATAAAATCGGCACGCGGTAAGGGCAGCAGGCCTGCCATTAGCCGGGAATCGACGCCCGAAGCGAACAACACAAAAGAACCGGTCCCTTCCCAAGGAAAGGTCCGATTCTTTTGCAAAAAGCGAATTAGTATTGAAGCCCCGAATAAAGCGGGAACTGTGCCGTCAAGTCTTTGACCATCCCACGCACTTTGTCGTGGACCGACGCGTCGGACGGATTTTTCAGGGTCAGGGAGACGATCTTCGCGATCGTTTTCATCGCTTCTTCGTTCATGCCGCGGGACGTTGCCGCCGGTGTGCCCAGACGGATGCCGCTCGTCACGAACGGGCTGGTCGGATCGTACGGGATCGCATTTTTGTTAACGGTAACGCCGACTTCATCAAGCAGATGCTCGGCTTCTTTACCCGTAATGTTCAAGCTGCGCAGGTCGATGAGCATCAAGTGGTTGTCCGTACCGCCGGACACGATGTTGATGCCTTCGGCCGACAAAGCTTCGGCCAACGCTTTGGCGTTGTTGATAACGTTTTGCGCGTACGTCTTGAACTCCGGCTGGAGCGCTTCGCCGAATGCTACGGCTTTCGCTGCGATGATGTGCATCAGCGGACCGCCTTGCGTGCCCGGGAAGACCGCTTTATCGATTGCCGCCGCCCAAGGCTTGCGGCACAAAATCAAACCGCCACGCGGACCGCGAAGCGTTTTGTGCGTCGTCGTCGTGACGAAGTGCGCATGCGGCACCGGATTCGGATGCAGGCCTGCTGCGACCAGACCCGCGATATGCGCCATGTCCACCATGAAAAGCGCACCGACGTCTTCGGCGATTTTGCCGAGCGCTTCAAAGTCGATCGTACGCGAGTACGCGCTTGCGCCAGCCACGATCAGGCGAGGCCTATGCTTGAATGCCGCTTTGCGAACGTCGTCGTAATCGATGCGGGCATCTTTCTCGGATACGCCATACTCGACGAAATTGTACAGAATGCCGGACGCATTCACCGGGCTGCCGTGCGTCAAGTGACCGCCGTGGGACAAGTTCATGCCAAGAATTGTATCGCCAGGCTTCACCGCGGCAAGATAGACGGCCATGTTCGCCTGCGCGCCCGAGTGAGGCTGTACGTTCGCATGCTCGGCACCGAACAATTCTTTCGCGCGGTCGCGGGCGATGTCCTCTACGATGTCGACGTATTCGCAACCGCCGTAGTAGCGCTTATGCGGATAGCCTTCGGCGTATTTATTGGTCAGTACCGTACCCATCGCTTCAAGCACGGCTTGGCTGACAAAGTTTTCGGAAGCGATCAGCTCGATTTTGTCGCGTTGACGGCCGAGCTCCAAGTTCATCGCCTCAACGATTTTCGGGTCCTGTTTGCGCAAATGTTCCATAATGAATAAGTCCTCCTCATAGTTAAAATGATTTATGGTTATTGTGACTGTTCATCGCAGCTTTCTTCTCCGCGAGGCGGCTCTGCCGTATAGACGGCACGGGCTCCGCCGATCAGCTTCGGGCGGGTAACCGCCATCAGTACGGGCGCCTCGCCGATCTGCCGGATCGACGGCCGGACCGGAACGGCTACGCGCTTCAAGTGCATCCCGATCAACGTGCCTCCGATATCGATGCCGGCATGTGCCACCACGGTCTCTACGACGACGGCGTCGGCCAGCTTCCGGTAGGCATAAGAGGCCATGGAGCCGCCGGCTTTCGGTACCGGAATGACGCTTACCTGCTCCAAGCCGTACCGCCGCATCGCTTCCCGCTCCATCACAAGCGCCCGGTTCAAATGCTCGCAGCATTGATAAACCGGGAAGAAACCAGCTTCTGCCCTCACGGCTTCCACCGCTTCATAGATCTCCCTGGCGACCGCTTCGCTGCCCCCGGTGCCGATATGGCGGCCGAGCACTTCGCTCGTGCTCGTCCCGATCACGATGAGCTGGCCCGGCTCGATTTTCCCGGCCTGAACCAGCTCCCGGACGATCGTTTCGACTTGCGTACGGACGGCCGAGACTGGCGAATCCGCTTCCTTCCGGCTGTTAACGTTCGGCTGTTCGGTCATCGATCTCACCCTCTTTTCCTGCCATGCGGCAAATTTAAGGATGTACGGCGAACTTATCTTCGAGCGCCTTGACCTTGTTTACCCGATTCCGATGGCGTTCGCCTTCCGAAAACTCGGTTTCGAGCCAGATCTTAACGATTTCCTGCGCAACCCCCGGGCCGATAACCCGCTCGCCCAGCGCGAGCACGTTCGAATCGTTATGCTCCCGCGTCGCTTTGGCGGAAAATAAATCGTGCACGAGCGCGCAGCGGATACCCGGCACCTTGTTGGCCGCGATGGTCATGCCGATGCCCGTCCCGCAGATAAGAATGCCTTTGTCCGCATCACCCGCCGCCACTTTCTCGCATACAGCCAGCGCATAATCCGGGTAATCGACGGAATCGGCACAGCTGCAGCCATAATCTTGAACCTCGTGTCCCAACGATTCGATCAGAGGCTTCAGCTCGTCCTTCAGCCGGTACCCCGCATGATCCGCACCCATTGCAATTTTCATTTTCGTGAATTCGCCTCCTCGCTAATGTCGATTTCATTATAACCCAAAACCGCGACAAAAACGAAAAAAGAGCATGACGCATGCGTGTACGCTTGCGATGCTCTTTGCCCAGGCGACCGGCCGTATGTCCCGATGCTCCACTGTGGTTGCCCCCACTCGTCGCCAGTTACATCGGGATTCCTTCATGTATACGTTCATCATATCCGATTCTGCGCCCGGTGTAAAGCCTATCTTGCTGCCTGAGCGGTAGTACAAGCGGCTTCAGCGGGCTTCTTTCAGCTTGGCCGCGAGCTTGATTAGACAGACGTGAATTTCGGTCGCACAGCTCTCGTACTGCTGCAGCGAGCCGCCGAACGGATCGGCGATGTCCGGAGTAGGCAGTTTCCGCTGCAGCGTTACAATACGTGACCGCTCTTCGTCCGTCACCGGCTTCGCCAGCGCTTGCTTCAGCTGGATATCGGTCATCAACTTTTCGACTTCAGCGATTTTTGCCGCGGCTGCCGAATCAGCTTCCACGTATTCCTTTAAGGTATGAATCTTGTCCACGGCGTCCGGAAACCGTTGAATCGTATATCTTTTGTGCGAGGAAGTCATCGTCAAGATCAAATCCGCCCACTCGACCGTCGATTGCGAAAGAGCTGCGGAACGCTGAGGCCCTGTGCCGCCGTTTGATTTCAACACAGTCGCTGCGTGCTCGGAGATCGGAGTCCCGTCATGGGCGGCTACCCCGGCGGAACGCACCTCAATCCCCGCCAGCCCCTCGTCCGCCAGTATTTTTCGCATCAATCCTTCCGCCATCGGACTGCGGCAAGTATTGCCGGTACAAACGAACAAGATCCGGTTCATCGCATTCTCCCCTCTTTCATCTCGAAATTGGTTCTCCCCTATATATTACCTCAAAACCACCGGATTTACCTCAAAACCGCCCAAGGGCGGATGCGGATCGGTCACAACAAAAATCGAATGCCGAACGCAAGCAGGATGACGCCGCCCAGCGCTTCGCCATACTCTCCCACCCATTCGCCGACCCTTCGCCCGAGCACCAGCCCGGCGACCGACATGAGTCCGCCTGCCGTGCCGAACATGAGAACGGTCATGATGACATCCCCCGCGAACATCCCGAGCGAAACGCCGACGGAGAACGAATCGATACTGACGCTGAGCGAAAACAGCATAAGCCCCCAAAAGGATCGGTGATCGTACGTCGGGGACTCTTCCGCACGCAAGGAGCTGTAAACCATGTGCGCTCCGAGCAGCAGCAGGAGGACGCCTCCGCAGATCGTGGCGACTTTGCCGATCAGCGAGCTGATATAGCCGCCCGTCCACATTCCCGCGAGCGGCATCACTATGTGGAATAGGGCGGTTACGATGCTGATTTTGGCAATATCGAGCTTGCGGATGCCCCGCATGCCGATCCCGAGCCCCAGTGATAACGCATCCAAACCGAGGGCCAGCGCCATAAGCCCGATGGAAATGAATTGTCCCCACAGCAGCGGCGATGCCAGATCCATGCTTCCCCTACCCCCTGTCCTCTTCTTAACCAACATATGCGGACAAGAGGGTAAACATGAATTCCATAATATGCCACAAAATAGACGAATCTGTAGAAGGCGAGTGAGTCCCATGGGTGGGGCACACGGGGCGGAAGACACGAAGCTGAATAAATAGCTACACCGTTAAAATGCGACCTCCGGCAGCTTTGCGCAGCCTGTTCATGATCGCGGCCCCGAGGCCTTCTTCGGGGCAAGCTTCGGCAGCGATGAAGCCGATCCCGGCTTCGTCGAACTCGCGTAGTGCCGCGTACAGCCCATGGGCGACCGTTTCCAGGGCGTCCAAGCGGCCGCACGGCACGACATGGTCCGCGCGGAAGCGGTCCGCGTGCTCTGCGTAGGTCAATACGCCGGTGCGCTCGCCCCGCGCCCGGGCTTCGTCCAGCTCACGCTGCATGCAGGCATGCACCAGTTCGTCCGATGCGCCCTGCACAAGCACCATCGTCCCCCGCGGAGCGTAGTGCGCATATTTCATGCCCGGTGCGCGCGGAGTGTCGGGCTCGCGGTGCTCCGCCTGCGGCTCGATCACGGGAATGCCCAGCAGCGCTTCGCGAAGCTGGCCCGCCGTAACCCCGCCGGGCCGCAAAATATAAAGCGCATCGCCCGCAAATTCCACCACGGTCGATTCCAGACCAACCCCGGCTTCTCCTCCGTCGACGATTCCTGCTATGCGGCCCGCAAGATCACCCAGCACATGCGAGGCGTTCGTCGGGCTCGGACGTCCGGAGCGGTTCGCGCTCGGCGCAGCGACCGGGCAGCCGGAGGCCGCGATCAGCGCGAGCGCGACAGGATGGCCCGGCATGCGCAGCCCGACTGTCGAAAGTCCCGCCGTGACGAGCGGAGACAGCGCACCCGGCTTGACCGGCAGCACGACGGTCAGCGGGCCCGGCCAGAAGGCGTCCAGTAAACGCAAAACGGCCTCCTCCGGCGGAGCGACGAGCTCCTCCAGCTGAGACCTGTCCGCGATATGCACGATCAGCGGGTTATCCGACGGCCTGCCCTTGGCTGCGAAAATGTCCGCAACGGCCTCCGTGTTCCGCGCGTCCGCCCCGAGGCCGTACACCGTCTCGGTCGGAAACGCGACCGTCCGTCCTTCCCGCAGCAGCGCGGCTGCTTCGAGCAATGCTTCCCGGGAAGGGGCTTCCGCGCTCACTTTCCACACCTTTGTTTCCGTCGTCATGTTCGTTATCTTCCTTTCCTGACAGACCGGCCCGGACGGGCCGCCGCATCAGGCAAACCACGAGCCGACTTTGTTCATGAGATCCCATATGAGGAAGCGTACTTCCGGCTGCGGGGCTTCCACCGGGGCCTCGGGTTGAGCTTTCGATAGAACGGATGCTTTGCCGCTATCGGCCGCTTTACCGTTCCAGACCTTGGCGTCGCCTTCGGCGCTTCCCTTTTTACTCTCCGGCTGACTTTTCTTCCCCGCTTCGGCAGCGCCCCGTTTTGAAGCCGAGGCATTTTCGCTTGGAGCCGATCCGCCATTTTCCGCAGACTCTTCCGCAGCGGCGGCATACGCCGTGTTGTTCTTTTTCACGACACCCGTGTCTGCAAAGCATAAAGGGGGGAACAGCACGCACCACCAGTTCTGCCCTTCGGCGGCGCCGATGGCGATGCGCAGGGCTTCGTAATCTCCTGCGGGATACACTTCGTTGTTATATATTTTAGCCGGGAATGGGACCATTCCCAATTCCACGCGATACGTATAGTCAAAACCGTTCTTGCGCAGCGTCTCGCCGACGAGCTTATCTAGCTCGGGCAGATGATCGCGCAAGGTTTGGCGGGCCGCTTCGATGCCTTGAGGCTCGGTCGCCCAGCTTTTCATCTGCTCCATGACGGCGTCGCGCACTTCGCGCTTTACCCATTGATCGGCCGGAGCGTCGGAGTTGGCCAAAATGCGCAGACGGATCGCTTCCTTCGGAATCGAGCTTCCCGCTTCCGTTTCTCGCTCCGCCGCGGTGACCAGCATCGCATTGGAACGGTTCGTTTCCCAGCACGCCAGCATCACCATAAGAGCAAAAACCAAGTACGCATATCGTTTCCACGCAAACCGTTTGACCATCTCCGAACAGCCCCTCTCGAACTCTAGCATCTCTAGTTGTCAGTATGCTCGGGTCTGAGAGAGTTTATACTCGGCCGGAGAATAAAGTTCCGTGTGCTCCGCTTGTCTAGCGGTTGCGGGTCGCCTGTCCTCAGGCTTAATCCTTACTACGATAAGCGATCACATGCCGGTCGATCCCGGCCAAGTCCGGTACGATCCGCACCTCGTCCCAATGGGCCGCCTGCTCCAGCAAACGACGCACCTCGTCCGCCTGCCCTTGGCCGACCTCGAAGCCGACCAGCGCGGGCAGCGCCGGCAGCTCGCCCAGCTGCGCCGTCAGGCGGCGGTACGGCTCCAGCCCGTCCGCTCCGCCGTACAGCGCCGTCCGCGGCTCGAACAGCCGCACCTCCGGCTGCAGCCCCGCCTCATCCGCCTCCGGAATGTACGGCGGATTGGACACCACCAGATCGAGCCGCTCGCCGCGCTCGATCCACGGGCCGAGCAGGTCCCCTTCCACGAAGGCGACCCGCTCGGCCACCCCATTGCGCTCGGCGTTCGCTCGCGCCACCGCCAGCGCGTCCGGCGCGATGTCCGACGCCGTCACGCGCCACAAAGGGCACTGCACCGCGAGGCTCACCGCGATCGCGCCGCTGCCGGTGCCGACGTCTGCGACCGTCGGCGAAGCCACACCCCCGGCGCCCGGCCCGCCCGCGGCCCCGCCGAAGATTTGCCGCCCGAGCCGGACCACCTGCTCGACCAGCAGCTCCGTCTCCGGCCGCGGGATGAGCACCGCCGGCGTTATCGTGAAGGGGAGCCCGTAGAACTCCTGCTCCCCGATGATGTACTGCACCGGCTCGCCGCTCGCCTTGCGCTCCAGCAGCCGCTGCCAGTCCGCCTCCCGCTCCCGCGGGAACGGCTCCGGCCAGCGCAGCAGAAGCCCGCTGCGGCTCTCGCCCAGCAGGTGCTCCAGCAACCGGCCGGCATTGGCCTCCGGCTCCCGCACCCCATGCTGCCGCAAAAAAGAAGAAGCCTCGGCATAGGCTTCACGTATCGTTATCCGCCGCTCGTCACGCACCGGCGTATTCTCCTTTTTCCATCTGCTCGGTTTGCGAGGCGATCGTCAACGCTGAAACGATTTCTTCCATATCGCCGTTCAGCACGGCGTCCAGCCGGTGCAGCGTCAGGCCGATGCGGTGATCGGTCACCCGGCTTTGCGGGAAGTTGTACGTGCGGATCCGCTCCGAGCGGTCGCCCGTGCCGACTTTGCTCTTCCGCTCGGCACCGTACTTTTCCATCTCTTCCTGCTGCATCTTGTCGTAAATCCGCGCGCGCAGCACCTGCAGCGCCTTCTCTTTGTTCGAGTTTTGCGACTTGCCGTCCTGACAGGTTGCCACGATCCCGGTAGGGATGTGCGTCACCCGAACGGCCGATTTCGTCGTATTGACGGACTGTCCGCCTGCGCCGCTCGAACAGAACGTGTCGACGCGAATGTCCGAATCATTGATCTCAATGTCGAAGTCTTCCATCTCCGGCATAACCGCTACGGTCGACGTCGACGTATGGATGCGCCCGCCCGACTCCGTCGTCGGAATGCGCTGCACGCGGTGCGCCCCGCTCTCGAACTTCAGCTTGCTGTAAGCGCCCTTGCCGTTCACCATGAAGATGATCTCTTTGAAGCCGCCGAGATCGTTCATGTTGACGTCCATAACTTCCGTCCGCCAGCCCTGCGCATCGGCAAACTTGGAGTACATCCGGTACAGGTCGGCCGCAAACAGAGCCGCCTCGTCCCCGCCGGCCGCACCGCGGATTTCCACGATGACGTTCTTGTCGTCGTTCGGGTCCTTCGGCATCATGAGGACCTTAATGCGTTCCTCAAGCTCCGTTTTCCGCTCCGACAGCTCGTCGAGCTCCATTTTTACGAGCTCCTTCATTTCGTCGTCAAGCTTTTCGTTCTGCATCGCCCGCGCCGCTTCGTATTGTTCGGAGACGCTTTTGTACTCCATATAAGCGTCGTACGTCTCCTGCAGGTCGGACTGCTCTTTGGAATATTCCCGCAGCTTCTTCGCGTCTCCCGCAACATCCGGGTCGCACAGCAGCTCACTCAACTTTTCATAACGGTCGGCCAATGCTTGAAGCCGGTCCAGCATCGTCATTCACCCTTTCTTTTGTTCCGTTTTTCGTAAGTTTGCCCGTTCCGGTTCCTTTGCAGCTCCCGTGGAGCCCACAGCCTTCTCTCCCGGCTGCTGCCCCTCTCCCCGTTTCACCGCGAATCGCGCGGCCGAAGCAAGAGACGGTCCCCCAAGTCCCTCAGCCCAGCCTCGCTATACGTTGAAACGGAAGTGCATGACGTCGCCGTCCTGAACGACATATTCCTTGCCTTCCAGACGCAGCTGTCCTTTTTCCTTCGCCGCATTCATCGAGCCGGACCCGATCAAATCTTCGTAGCCAACGACCTCTGCGCGGATAAAGCCGCGCTCGAAGTCTGTATGAATCACCGCCGCCGCTTGCGGGGCTTTCGTGCCCATGCGGATCGTCCAAGCACGCACTTCCTGCACGCCGGCCGTAAAATACGTATACAAGCCAAGCAGCTTGTAAGCCGCTTTAATCAGCCGGTTCAAACCGGATTCCTGCAGCCCCAGCTCCTCAAGGAACATCGCTTTGTCTTCGCCTTCCAGCTCTGCGATCTCCGATTCGACCTTCGCGCTGATCGGCACCACTTCCGCACCTTCCTGCGCCGCGTATTCGCGTACCTTTTGCACATACGGATTGCCTTCGGCGTCGGCAACTTCCGATTCGCTTACATTGGCCGCGTACAGCACCGGCTTCATCGTCAGCAGGTGCAGATCGCGGATCAACAGCTTCTCTTCGTCGCTAAGCTCCACGCTGCGCGCCGGTTTATCGTTGTAGAGCGCTTCTTTGATCCGTTCGAGCGTTTCTACTTCTTGCGCGTACTTTTTGTCGCCGCCCTTCATGTTTTTGCGAGAGCGATCAATGCGCTTATCGACGGAATCCACGTCCGCCAAAATCAGCTCGAGGTTAATCGTCTCGATATCGCTGATCGGATCGACTGTACCCGAAACGTGCGTGATATTCTCATCCTGAAAACAGCGCACGACGTGCACGATCGCATCCACCTCGCGGATGTGCGCCAAAAATTTATTTCCCAGTCCTTCGCCTTTGCTGGCGCCTTTGACCAAGCCCGCAATATCGACGAATTCGAATGCCGTCGGCACGATGCGGTTCGGATTCACGATCTCGGCCAACCGGTCAAGACGCTCGTCCGGCACCTCAACGACACCGACATTCGGATCTATAGTACAAAACGGGTAGTTCGCCGACTCCGCTCCGGCTTGCGTAATCGCGTTAAATAACGTAGATTTGCCAACGTTCGGCAGTCCGACGATCCCTGCTTTCAATGCCATGAAAAGGACAACTCCTTCAGTGTATTTCTAAGCAAATTCCTAACTTAAAATTATACTACAAACCCGGCCTTTGTGTCACCTCATGCCCGCACAGCAAAAAATACCGGCCTCGCTTCCGCAAGGCCGGCTCTATTCGCACACTCTCTCCGTTCTCTCGTTTGCAGTCTATTCTTCCGGTTGGCCGGAAGCCTTTCTGAGCTCGTTCGCCAGCCGGTGGAATTCCGCCTGGCCTTCCGCATCGTCAATCGCCAAATACGATGCAGACAAAAAACGGATCAAGTTATTCGCATCCCCCACAGTAAGAAGCGCATCCGGCGGGTCCGGCGTAACGCTGGAAGCGTACTCGTCCGCCACGTCCTGCAGAAAATCGTCAAACGTCTTGCCAAGCAGTCTCAACGGCTCCTTAGGGTCCGTGCGCCGGGCCGGATCAAGCATGTAGTGGCCGGCAATGTCCGTCTCCGGATTCAAGCTGTACCGGCAGCAAGCATATGCCAATACCCAAACGTACCTTTTGTACGCTTCGCCCAGATCGATGCTTCCGCCGTAGCAGAGCTCGACCGCGCCGGCCGCATCGTTGGCATCCGCACCGTAACGGGCATTGTCCGTCGTTACGTTATACACAACGTGGTACGCCTTCTCCGGAGCCCCCGTCAAAAACGGGATGCACTCGATAATCTCCCGGTCGTCCACAAACAAATGCGCCGAAGCCGACATGTCGTTTCGGGTCCGTTCATAATACGCTACGTTGGATGCAGCCGTCGCACCAGGATTACCCGTATCGTGCGCGACCATGAAGCGGCACGGGTCCAGAGCAAGAACCGGGCGGCGTTGGCTCGGCCCCGTCAAATACCGGGGAACGATCTCGTATTTCATCGTAAACGCCATGCTGTTCACCACCTCGAAGCTTTTATCTTTAAGATATGCTCCAAGTCACCGACCAGTCCGGCGCGTTTGCCGATGAAGGCTGCGCCTTTTTTTACTCTTCCCGTTTCTGCGCAAAATGAGTCTCCACCTGTTTTTTCAGGATGAATGCGCGCAGCGAATTGGCCTTATCCGCAGCCAGCTCGACGAAATGAGCCCCATAATAGCAACCGAACTCCACCGGCTCCGTCCGTATAATTTCCGCACGGCAGTGCATAGAGAAGCCAAGGTCGAGATGCAACTGCACCAGCGCGTCCCGATCCAGCTCGACGGGCTCTTCAATGATAAAACCTATCCCGCTGAGGCTGATGTTTTGGACGGTAAGCGGAATCTGCCCCTCCGGCACCTGCCAAGAATCGTCCTCGTTGCGGTACGATACGAGAGCGCCCTTTTGATTCACCTTGACCCGGGGATGCTCGCGCTTTTCCGCGAACCGGTTCTGGTGCTGGGGCGGAATAAGAACCATGACCACGCCCTGATCCTTGGCCACGACCGTCGATTCGAACGGGTAAAAGCCGCCCGGGGAATAAATCGTCAGTTTGACCGCATCGCCCAATTCGAACGCTTTGTACTCCGACATTTCGATTTCGATAATATCCCCTTCGACGTACGTCAATATCCCGGTGGACACAAATTTCTCTTTCTCCACTACAATTCGGCTGTTCAGCATAACCGTGCCGGAACTGCGGTGTCTTTCTTTGAAATTGTTAAGATTGCGGGAAACAGCCGGTGTGTTCATCCGCTACGTCACCATCCTTGATTTTTAAGTGATGTCCTTGGCGCAAAAAGGCCGCCTCCCCCGTAACAGAGAAACAGCCGACGAATTCCGCATCTTTTCGGCGGCCAGGCTGTCGTAGTCCGTCTGCGGACCTTAGACCCTAAGCTTTGCGTCGCTGCCTTTCGGCAGGTTTGCCATGAACGAATGGTTGCAATACTTTATTATCATTATCGTATATGTAAAAACAATCAATTATAGGACAATTTACCTAATCGATACTATATTTAGTATAGCAATCCCCCACATCATCGTTCAACGGTATCGCCGAAATTCATTTTTTCTTAATAATTCACAATGGGGATAACTCTGCTATTCACATCTCCAACAACCTGTGGATAACTGCAAAATTCGTTTTATTCCTTGCTATTTCGACTAAATTTATCTACAATGAGTTGAAAACAGAGCTTTTTATCCACAATTTTATCCACAGCGTGTTAACAACGAATACTTGTTCGAGACCGCATTGTGCATATACGATAATCGAGGTGTCCAGCTTGTCTTCAGCGTTATGGGAAGAACATTTGCCTTTTATGAAAGCCGCGATCGAAGAAGCGCAGAAAGCGGAAGCGATACGCGAAGTCCCGATCGGGGCGGTCGTCGTGCTCGGCGACGAGATCATCGGCCGCGGCCACAATGTCCGTGAAACGACGCGGGACCCGCTGGCGCATGCCGAGCTGATCGCAATTAAGCAAGCGAGCGAGCGTCTGGATGCCTGGCGTCTGCTGAACTGCCGGCTATATGTTACGTTGGAGCCTTGTCCGATGTGCGCGGGTGCGATTGTGCAAGCCCGAATCAGTCAAGTCGTCTTCGGTACCTCGGACCCGAAGGCCGGCTGCGCAGGCACGCTGATGAACCTGCTTCAAGAAGACCGGTTCAATCATCGGGTCGACGTGATCGGCGGGGTTATGCAGCAGGAATGCGGAACGATGCTGACGCAATTTTTCCGCAAGCTGCGGGGAAAAGAATAAACGCCGGCTTCTACATCAAACTGCCACAAGTTGTGGCGGTAAAAAAGAGGCAGTCCTCTTTACATTTTCTTAGGACAATGGTAGAATAAAAAAGCTTCGTGCTTAGGCACACCGACGAGACGTGGCTCAGCTTGGTAGAGCGCTTGGTTCGGGACCAAGAGGTCGCAGGTTCAAATCCTGTCGTCTCGATACGTTTAAGACAAGGATTGCGGTCATGAGACCGCAATTTTTTTATTTTTTACGGAAAATATGCGCTGCGGCTTTTTTATGAAAAGACGTTCCAAGATACACCGCAAAACGTTCAAGACAATCGAGTATGCTCTCTTTCATCGGAATCGTTACGGAAACGGGATCTTCCCACCACCAATTTTTTATGGCAAGCGGGGCGCCGCTTTTGTGCTGTTGAGGTTCGAATCGGGCTACGATTTGATCGCCATAAAGGACTGGCAGTACATAATAACCAAATTTCCGTTCGGCAGCCGGCTTATAAACTTCCCACCGATATTCGAAATCAAATAACGCTTGGATGAGATTACGATCCCATAACATATTATCCAGAGGAGCAAGTATACTTGAACGTTCCATCGCCGGACTTACCGATAAAGCTTTGTTCAGAAGCTCCAAGTCCGTCTTTCGGATATGCAAAGGATGCTCCAGATCTTCCACATGAATTTCAACGATTCTGTTCTCGCTCAATAATCTCTTAAAAGCTTCATTTCGCTGCGGGCTCTTCATGCCGCTAATGCCAAGCCAGGCGTCGCTGGGCCGGTTCCATAGCATGCCTATACTGCCGATACGGCGAAGCACGTTCCACTCATAGTACTGCTCGTCAGACTGGAACGGTTCCTGTGCGGAATATAATTGTTCCGCAATATGTCTCTCCGCCAAATCATAATATTTGCGGGTGTTGACCTTATGATGAATCACAAGAAGTCCCGCATAATTCATTCCTTCCAACGCGGCCCGGGCTAACCTGGTCGGTCCCCATCCCCAATCGATTTTTTCGTCAAAATGAATATCTCCGGAGCAGACAGCGCCTCTGTTCTTGATGTCTTCGTATATTTTATCTACCGTGCTTTGACGGGCGGCGCACCAAGCTTGATATTTTTTTCGGAATCTTGAAAAATAGGGCCAATCCTCTACGGGGAAAATGGCCATATTTTTATCCCAGTGATCAATCAGCTTACGTTCGTTATATAACAGGTCCCGAAGCATGCTGCGATTGAAATCCTTGATCCGGCTCTGAAGCACAAGCTCCGGATTCATCCCGACCACATTGAGAGGGTCGAACTGGATGCACCCCACCCGACGGATATAAGAAACGATTCCCTCAGGACCGGCAAATTCAAAATCGCCGTGCAGTCCGTGGTAATACAATAAAAACCTTTTGGCTTGCGATTTGGTTAGCAGAATAGGGGTCAATCGTTTCACCTCGAATCGTACGGTTAACGAATCACGAACTTATGTTCCTATATTATATTCCGCTTTGTTCCAGGTTGGCAAGCCATTTTCTCAGACTGAATAAAAAAGAGCTTTGACCCGACATCTGTCCGGCTTCAAAGCTCTTTCGCCCGCTACTCTTTAATTCTTGCTATTCGCCCGGTTATAGTCCGCCAACGCTTTGTTGATTCGGGTAACCATGCTGGCGATGGCCTTGTCGATATCCTTCTTGTCGGTGACGTAGCCCAAAATTTCTTCTTTCATCGCGGTGCTGATTTCGCTGGATACCGCATTCATCGGCTCTTGCGTATCCGGCGAGGAAGCATGCAGCTGATTGATAGCCGTCTTAAACAGTGGATTTTTGTCCAGATGCGCTTTCATATCCGGCAGATCGTACGTCTTCAAATTGACCGGAAAATAGCCCGTCCCGGAGTGCCATACGAACTGGGTTTCCGCAGACGTGCTGTATTTCATATACTCTCTGGCTGCATCGATCTTAGCTTTGTCGTCGCGGTCCATCGTATATAATGCGGAGCCTCCGACAGCAACGCCACCCTTATCGCCCGCATCCACTTTCGGAAGGAACGCCGTTCCTACTTCGAACTTCCCGCCGACGGCGTTCAGCACTCCTTTGAGCCCGGCCGTCGAATTCACAAACATGGCAAGCTTGCCTACGGCAAATTCCTCGTTCTGATTCGTCTCCGTTCCCGTCTGGATTCCGCCGTATGTGACCGCTTTTTTCCACTCCGTCATAAATTTCTTCATCGTCCCGTTCGAGTCGAACTCCACCGCGGTCATCGTATTGGCGCGGCCGTTTTTGTTATTCCCGATATAGCCGCCCTGCATGCCGATCCAGCTGGACAGATGATACAAGTCCGGCGTTCCGGAAAAGCCCCACTGGCTGGTTTGCGTACCGTTCTTCTTCGTCAGCTTGGCGGCATACTGCCCCATCTCGTCGATCGTCGCCGGCGGCTTCTCGGGATTCAAGCCCGCTTCCTTAAACAAATTTTTGTTATAGTACAGCAGAATGGTAGAGTTGGCAAACGGCACGCCGATCAGCTTGCCATTGTAGCTGAAGGAGGCCACGACATTCGGCTCCAGGTCCGCTATGCGAAAAGAAGCATCTTGGTCGGCCAACGTCTGCGCCGGAACCACGTAAGGGATATCCTTCATATAAGCCGTTTCCGAAGCGGGAGACTGCACGATATCCGGCAAGTTTTTGACATCCTTGGCCTGCACCGCGGCTCTTACTTTTTTCATCAAGTCGCCATAGCTGCCTTGAAAGACAGGCGTAATGACAATGCCTTTCTCCTTGCCGACCGTATCGTTGAAGGTCTTCGCCACTTTCTTGACGACCTCTTCGTTGGCACCGCCCATCGCGTGCCAGAAGGTCAGGTTCACCGGCCCTGTACTCGCCGTCGATGGAGCAGCGCTGCTGTCGGGCGTCGCCTTGGCGCTCGGATTCGCGCCGCCTCCGCATGCGGTCAATACGTTAAGAGCTGTCAATACGCTGACTAGGGTGATCATAGGCTTTTTCATTTGGTTATCCTCCTCAGGTAGTGGGCTATATTGTGAATCCTTATCCTTTCAAGCCGCCCGACGTCACGCCGAAGACGAGCTGCTTTTGGAAGAAGACGAAGACTAGCACGGACGGAATGAGGATCACGGTTACACCGGCCATAATCGGTCCGTACACCATCCCTTCCGGGAATTGCAGCATCGTAATGCCGACCTGCACGGTTCTCATCTGCTCCGAGTTCGTCACCAGCAGCGGCCACAGGTATGTATTCCAAAGACCGATAAACGATGTAATCGTGATCGAAGATAAGACAGGCACGGACATCGGGAGCAAAATTTGTGCAAAAAACCGCATATCGCCGCAGCCGTCCACAAGCGCCGCATCTCTGTAATCTCTCGGCACGGTCATGAAGTGCTGCCGCAGCATAAACATGAACACCGCTGCCACCAGCATGACGATCATGACGCCGCCGTACGTATTGATAAGCCCCATCTGGGCGACCGTAATATAGTTGGTAATAATGAGCATGTCCCCCGGGATCATCATCGTTCCCAGAATGAACAGGAACCACCCTTTCTTCCACCGGAATTCCATAAACGCGAAGGCGTACGCCGCCAAGCTGCTCGTAATCAACCGGCCGATCGTGCCGACAACCGCAATCAGGAACGAGTTCCACATAAACGTGAAAATCGGCGTCGAGGTAAATACCGTTTTGTAATTGTCCAAAAATAACGTGCTGGGAAACAGCCTGGGCGGGTAGGAGCCGAGATCGGAAGGACTCATCAAGCTGACTCCGATGCAATAAATGAGCGGGAAAATGACGACCAGACCCGCCAGCATAGAGATCGCAAGCACTCCCCAATCGTACAGCCGCTTCGTTGCCATCATGTGTAATGCACCCCTTTCTTCTCGTACGCGAAGGTGATCAGCGTAAAGATCATGACGATGAAGAAAATGATGACGGCGATGGCGCTTCCGTATCCGTACTTGCCCTTCTCGAAGGCTTCCGTGTACATCCAGTACACCATCGTTTCCGTAGCGCCCAGCGGCCCGCCTTTGGTCAGTATCGATACGGGACCGAACACCAGCAAGGAGCCGATCAAGTCGGTGCACAGCAGAAAAAACAACGTCGGCGAAATAAGCGGCAGCTTGATTCGAATGAGCTTCTGCATGTAGCTGCTTCCTTCCATCTCGGCCGATTCCAACAGCTCCTGCGGAACGTTCCTAAGGGCAGCCAGCAAAAACAAGAAGCTGAACCCGATGCTCATCCACACCGAGATGATCGCAATGCCCGTTAGCGCATATTTTTCATCGCCGAACCAGTTCAAGCCCAGTCCGGTAATATAGTTGAACATCCCGATTGTCGGATTCATGAGCAGTTGGAAGATCATGACCGCCGACGACATGGAGACGGCCATCGGCAAAGCGAACATCACTTGATAGATACGGCTGCCTTTCCTTACCTTCTCCGCCAGCAGCGCCAAGGTCAGCGTGATCAACAGCGTAGTGGGCACCGTCAGGATGGTGAATTGCAGCGTATTCAGCAACGCCCGGAGCAGCCGCTCATCCTGGAATGCTTCGACGAAGTTCTCCAGCCCCACGAACTCCACCGGATTGCCGAGCATGTCCACCAGCGTAAAGCCCAAAACCATCGTTTTGACAAAAGGGTAGTAGTTAAAAAGAAGCACCAGTACGACGCAGGGCAAAATAAACAAATAGGGCTTCAGCATCCGACCGATTTTGCTGCCAATCTGCTTGCGGGCGGATTCTTTAAACGTCGGCTTGGAAACGTAAGAAGCGTCCGGATTCATCGAGATTCCTCCTCTCCCGGGCCGCCGTTCGGCAGCACTTCTCCGATGGGCTCCCTCCACAATTGATGCGTCCCCATCGACACGGCTACCGCCCCGCTTTGCAGCGCCTCCTTGATTTGTTCCCGGGTTTGGATCAAGCCGCCCGCAATGATCGGGATATTCGTTTCCTGCCGATAGACACGAATATATTCCGGCAGCAGTGCAGGCATGATCTCAATCGCATTCGGCTGAGTTTCCTGCACCGACTTGAGGCCTGATTTGACCGAATCGCTATCGAATAAAAATATCCGCTGAATCGTAAGCAGGCCTTCCTTCTTGGCGAGCTTGATCAGTTGATTCCTCGTCGTCACAATGCCGTCAGGCTTGACGCAGGTAGCCAGAAAAGACATCCCTTCGCTATCCTGGCTTAGTCCTCCGAGCCGTTCAACGTGAAGAAATACGGGAATCCTGTTCTTTTTGTACAAGTCTACAAAGCTCTTAATATTGCCGATGTTGCCGATCGAAAGCACCACCGCGCCGACCTTGGCCTTCGCAGCCTTCTCCAGCGTCTTGTGTTCCTTAACCGATGCAATCATCCGGCTTTGACGCAGCCTTTCCAAAAAATCCAGATCCTGCATATCCTTCAGCCCGCCTTTCTGACACAAAAAAACCTTAAATAGACTTTTTCAACCCTGCAGCTTCGGGAAAAAATCTAATTAAGGTTTCTCCATGTGACTCCAACCTATCGGATTTATTTACTTGTTCGGTTACAGCATACCTCTCGTATGTTAGAGCAAGTTTAACCCGGTCTAAAGATATTGTTAACGCAAGCATCGGCGGCAAGAGAAAATCGCTATACTCGTACTTTCCGTACCGTTTCATTTATAATAAAAACGAGAGCTTCATGATTGTGAAAAAGGAGAACCGAAATGGATATTGTCGTTTCAAAAGCCGCGGAGGAGCAAAAATCCGTCGTGCGAAATTTGCTGGAGCTGTACAAATACGATTTTACCGAATTCGATCCAGAAGACGTGAACGAGCATGGATTATTCGAATATCCGTACTTGGATCATTACTGGACGGAGGAAGGAAGACACGCTTTCCTCGTTCGTGTGGACGGGAAGCTGGCCGGGTTTGCCTTGATTCGGGAACTGGGGTCGGATGAGCGGGTGTATTCGGTCGCCGAATTTTTTGTCATGAAAAAATACCGCCGGCACGGCGTCGGACGGGAGATGGCCTTTGCTTTGTTTAACCGGTTCCCGGGCCAATGGGAAGTGGCTGAAATGGAGGAGAACGTGCCGGCCCAGACGTTCTGGAGACGAATTATTGACGAGTATACGAAGGGCAGCTATCAAGAGATTACGAGAGACGATTGGGAAGGACCCATTCAAATCTTTCGATCGCTCCCGTAAAAAACAGCGGCCATCTCCTTATCAGCTTTCGGAGGAATAGCCGCTGACTCCAATGCTCATGGACCGTGAATACACGGTCCTTTTTCGATTACCCGTTGATCTCAATCGGGTTGTGATGCCTGTCCAGCAGCTCCGCTTGGATATCCTGCGGCAGCACCACGGTCACGCTCATATCCGGATAGTCGGAATGGAACCCCCGTCGCACAGGCGGCTGCTGGAGCTGAATGTACATCGTATCGCCGACCGTATGAATGGAATACGCTTTGTCCTGCGGGACGAACTCCCCTCCGTCTTTCGCGATTCGCTCGCGGTAGCTGCCGAACAGATGCATCGTCCGCCCGGACGTTTTGTCCACCTTCACCTGCTGGCCTGCCGTCTGCACGACGATCCGCTTCACCTCGGCCGCTACGGCCTCTTTCGCTTCCGGCAGCTCGACCGTCCGCTCCACTTCGCCAAGCAGCTGCCGGACTTCGCCAATGACGCCAAGGCCGGACAATAAGGTGAAGCCCAGGCAGCCAAAGAATAGCACGCCGACGAAAAATACGCTGAGAAAATCGTAGCGCACCCCGCCGTTCTCCTTGCGCGCGACGAACAAATAGACGACGATTTCGAGCCCGAGCAGAACGAACAGAAGCGGCCACCAAGCCATAAGCGTATCGTATGCGACAAGCCCTCTCAGTTGGGCCGCTACCAGCACGACCCCGAGAAAGATAAGCGACAGTCCCATCGACAGCGTACCTACGCGCCATGATTTCATGAGCGGTCCCCCCTGCTCTTTTTATTGCCGAGCAGAAGCCGGATGCCCCCGCCAATCAGCAGCACCGAGATGACGAACGTCTGGAAATACTGGTCGAACCATAGCATGACCTGCCGCTGCAGTTTTTCGGGAAGCCAGATATCCAGCGCGCTCAGCAGCACGCGATCGAGCAAATAGTATATCCCGAGCGCAAGCAATCCGTAACCGAGCCACCGCTGATGGTGCAGCAGCCAGCCGATGACCGGCACGTCCCTTAACTCCTCGCGACCGCTCTTAGATATCATCTGCAGCGCGTCGAAGAAGCTGAAAAACCACAGGATCGGAATCAGGAACATGAACAGCGACAGGCGCATCACATCCATGATATAGATGCAGAACAGAAAGGCCGCCATGAGCTGCAGGCCGCGCTTTTGCAGACCAAGGTACATATGCCCCGCCCCGGGGAAAATCGAGAGCAGCGTAGCCAGCGTTTTATTCTTCTTGCCTGACCCCCGGCTCTCTTGAAATTCTTCAAAGATGGTCCGGTCCGTCAGAACCTCTCCCCGCTCCTTCCGTCCATACTGCTGCACGCAGTCGAACATGCAGTACAGCCAAATAACCGGCAGCGCGCCGAGGAATACCAAGAATACGTCGCGGTGCGTAATGACGCTGAGGAAGAAGATCATCACCGCCAGGCCGAAGAACAAGACCATGAAGCCGAGCCCTCGCTGCATAAGCCCCAGGTGGAGATGGCCGAGCCCCGGAACGAAAGAAAGCACAATGGTGCGAAACCGGTCGTTTATCGGAGCCGCGGCCTCATGGGGCCAAGACCGATAGTTTCCATCTGCAGGTCCATAGGGTTGGCCTTCCGCGATGTGGGATTGCCGACCTGCAGGGGGACGGCCGCCCCGGGTGAGCAGGAAGAATACCATATCAAAGACGTTTATGACGGCAACAGCAAGGGCAACTAGCAAAATCAAGAACGCGTAGTCCCCCCTTGCAACTGTAGCGACAAAGAACGTCAGCAACGCCAGACCAAAAAATCCGAACCCGTATACCAAGCCCCGGAATACGCGCCCCATATACAAATGGCCTAGTCCGGGAATGAACGACAGCAGGAACGCCGCCACCGGACTTTTATATGTGTTCATCGGGTACCTCCTCTTTCATGTTTCGGTTGGATGGAATCGAGTAAACCGATCGTCTTCTCCAGCAAGATTTCGGAGAATGGAACGTAGGCTTCCGTCCGATCGGAAGCGGAATGGGACACGCGGCTAGGCTCCGGATTACCCATGAGCGAGTGGAACACGCCAGTGCTCATTAAGAGCAGCGTGATGGCCGCAGCAACAGCATAATGGAAGAAGGGACTCTGCGTCCAGGGAATACGCCGTTTGCGCTCACCTGGTTGGTTCGCCGCATTATCTTCGGCCCCGGGAGCAAACGGCTGCTCTTCCGTCCAACGCTGCATGACCGCAGTGGCAAAAGCGTCCGTATCCGGTAGTCCCGGCAGCCCGGCAGCCAGTTGCCCGATACACTCCATATACAGCTCCAGGCAGGCGTCACAGCCGTCCAGATGCGCCTCGCAGCGCTCCCTCTCCTCCGGCGGCAACTCATCGTTCACATACTGCATCCAGATGTTCAGCGGCCTGTGTTGATTCATTCCCACTCCTCCTCCTTCCAAACCTTACGCATATATTGCTTTGCCCGGTACAGCTTCGATTCCACCGTTTTGATCGCGACCTGCTGCTCTTCGGCGATCTGTTGATAGCTTTTTTCCTCGATATAAAAGGCGACCACGACATCCCGGTAATTTTCCGGCAGACGATCCAGACGTTCACGAACATACGTGCTTCTCTCACGTCGGATGACCTGCGTCTCTACGGGACTGCTCTGGAGCGGTTCGGGAGGCGTGCGTCCCTCCCAGTCATCCGTTAAGTCTTCTTTCTTGCGGTCCTGCGACCGTTTGAAATCGATCGCTTTATTGACGGCGATTCGCGTGAGCCAGGTTTTAAGACCTTGGTACCGGTACTGGGGGAGAGACGCATATATTTTCAGCAGCGCTTCCTGCGTGACGTCTTCTGCATCTTTCGTCGAACGCAATACCCCGTAGACCGCTTGGAACAAATAATTTCCGTATTTGTCCACCAGTTCACGGAATGCATCTGCGTCGCCCGATACGATGCGCGCAATCCATGCTTCTTCTGTAATCGTTCTCCCCCTCCCTTCTCTGCGAATAGACGAACCCGGGGAAACCAAACCCTGCATTATTTTTTTAAAACTTTAAATTTTTATTGTAACGGTCATCCCGGGCAGGAACAATGGAAAACAAAATAAGAGCCGGACAACGCCCGGCTCCTGCAACCTGCTTTTTGCTATGAATTGATAAATGCAACAGCATACGCTTCTTCTAAATTACGGCCGCTTGCGGCTCAAGCCGTTCTCGGCTCTATTCGTACTAATTGCCTTGATATGATTGCTGGGGGATCGGCGTATCCAGCGAACCTCCTCCTACCGAACGGTAAGCGATATGTTGCAGAGCTTGCTCGCCCAAGCGCTCTTTCAATTGCTGCTTGTATAGGCTGACCGGCGTCACGTGCTGCCCATGCGACTCCCAGTAAGCATCCTTGCGCGGCCTTGTATCGTAATCCGTATCCGGCAAAAATCCGGGAACCTTCTCTCCGACGTGGCCGATCGCATAGTTTTGGGCCGTCGGCGGCTGCTGGCTCGTCAGCTTGCCTTCGGTATTCCATGTCACATAGTTCGCTCCCGCCCAGCCGTGGCCGCTTCCCAGCCAACCCCGGTCCCGGATCATGATCGGGGATTTGATATTGTCGAACAGCCCGCCGACCGACCAGCGATGATGCGGTTCGCTTGTATTGTAGTCGATCCTGCTCTCGCCTTCCAGAAATACGTTAGGCCCCTGCACGCGGCTGTCCACCACATAACCGTGCCTTGCCGTCTCCGCATACGTGCGCTGCACCAAATTTTGCTGCCCTTGAATGTAGTAAGCGTAACGTCGGCCGCCTGTAATAATGCTGACCATATCGAACACTTTGGAGTCCTGTACGGTTACCCATTTCGCGTTGCGGCCCATTTGCACCAGGGCATAGGCCAAGTGATATCCGGTCACGTTGCGGACCCAGGCATTTTTCACGCTGTTCATCATGACAAAGCGCTCGGTATGCTTCTCATCGGCATAATACGGATCGGTCTTGCCGTTATCCATGGTCGTATCGATGACGGACGGGTCAAAAGCCGAATCCACCCGCATCTTCTCCACGCCGACCTTCTCGATCCGCTCATCATCACTGTATTTATAGAGCTGTCCGCCGCCCCAACGAAGCTCGATGCTGTTCGCCAGTGCTGCATCCACCGTAATCTCATTGCCGTTAATACCGGTAATGACGCGGTCAAAATCAAGGTTAAACGGTCCCCATTGACTGACGGTGCCTCCCGGCCGTTTATAAATATAATCCATGCCGATTTCGGTTATAAAACGGGCATTGCCGATCCGACGCACGATAACTTTATCGCCTACTTTATAGGCGCTTGCATCTTTCACGTGGAACGTTTTCGCCCCCGAAGGGACATATAAGTCCGTAACGTCTGTCATAGATGTGCTGTCGATGGCCGGCCCTTTGGAAGAGCCGATTTCGATCAGATTGCGCGGTTTGTTCCCCGCGCCGAACAGGAGCGTACCTCCTTCGTCCTGCCCTTCTCCACGCAGCACGACGCCGCTCGTCCGAACGTACAGCGTGCCTTCGATCTCGTAGCGCCCCTTCTTCAGCAGCACCGCTCCTCGGAATCCATCGGGTCCGGCCGGCATTTGGGATACCTGATCGATCGCTTGCTGGATTCGCGCCGTAGCGTCGCCTTCTCCCGGCTCGACGGCTACACGAGCCTGTACATCCGGAAGTTGAACCCCGCCGCCCATATACCCGGCGTTCGAGAAATCGATCACCCGGTTGCCTTTATAATCCGGAACATACACAAGCTTGCCGTCAGGCCCCATATACGCAATGCTGCTCTGCCCGCTCGGAATCGCAGCCGAATCCATCGCCGTAAAATAGAACACGTCATAAGCCGGAGGCAGACCTTCTCTTTGCAGCGTCAGCCGGATTTCGTAGCTTCCGGGTTGATCAGCCTTAAGCGGAAGCTTGACGTTCTTCGTTTGCGACTTGTTCACAGCTACTTTCGGAATAACCGCAACAGGCTGACCGTTCCGGATCACGCTCCCGCTCACGTCCAGCTTCACGTTTGCCTGCACCGATACGGCCGGAAAATCGTCACCGGGCTGAAGTACCGCAGGCTGGCCGATCTCCGTTTTCATACGGGGGTGAGTGAGCGAAGTATTCGCAATCAAAGCTTCCGCCAAAAACTCGTTCGGATCATTGACCAAGATCCAAATATCCGGGGTGGTCAGCGTCAGGTCCTTAGTGACCTTCACTTCCGTATACACCGTGCTCGCTCCGACTTGAAGTGCCGTAACGGTTCCGTTCTGCTCCACCGTGATGAACTTCGTATTCGTTTTTAACGTTTTATTGTACTTGGACAAGTCAACGATCTCGCCGTTCTTTCGCTTTCCTTTCAAATTCAGCGACAGCTTTCTCGACTCGCCTTTCTTCAGCTCAATCGCTTCGTTTACGGCGTAAGGCTTTCCGTTCTCCTTAACAAAATAAACGCTTGCCAAGTCCGGTACGGCCGGTTCCTCCGGATTCGGTCCCGGACCGTCTCCACTTTCCCGGTAAACGCCCCATTCGAACAAATTGACATTGCTGTTCTTACTAAGCGTGATATCCAGCTTCACGTACCGCGCGGAGGTATCCTTAAACCGGATTTTATCCTGTGCGGTCAAATCGCTTTTCTTGGACGCAACTTCTTGCCAAGTCGTACCGTCCGACGACACAAGTGCGCTTACAGCCGACACCATGTCCACACTCCGAAACGATACCGTAAATGTATTGAACGTCTCCGCCTTGCCCAGATCCGCCGAGATCCACACATTCATATCCTCCCGGTCTTTCGCCAGGGGCTGCCAGAACGTCGAGGCATCGCCGTCGACGGCGGCTGTCCCCGGTCCGGTGGAGCTTGCTTGCGAGCTTGTTTGGACCGGCTTATTCCGTACCAGATTGACAGGCTGTTCTGCCGCCTTTGTTTTCATAGCCGGCATTCCAAGCGTTACGGCCAGGATAAAAGAAAGGGGGAAACCTATCCACTTGCGCCAAGCCATAAAGCATACCTCCGATTTTCATTGAATTTTTGGAAAACGCTTGCAAGATGAACATACCAAACTTTTCCTCACTCAGAAAATGTGCTAATTTATGCTTCACCTGTATATTTTTGCGTTTCACCCTACAGCACATCAACGTAGGCCGACTTTATTCCCTTTGCGCGCTATGATATAATGAGTATTGCTTGAATCAAGTCCCCGTAGCTCAACAGGATAGAGCAGTCCTCTCCTAAAGGACCGATAGAGGTTCGAGTCCTCTCGGGGACGTATATATACTTTTGTATGATCCGATGACAGCAAAGTAGAGGCCCTGAAGTGCAGGGGGCCTCTTTTTTATGCGCGCACATGCGTGCATTAAAAAACGTCCCTCTTGCCATACTAGCGTTGAGGTGATGCCGATGGTCAGCAGGAACGATTCGGACGAAGAGATTTACATTTTCAACAACGAAGCGATTAACGATGTCAAGCCGGACGCCACCGGCGAACTGGGCTCTTCGAAACGGACGAATGTCTCTGAAACGCCAAAAAACCAACCAATTGAGCAAGCTTGACAACGGCCAAGAGCCCGCAGTACGATTTCGTTTCGTACCGCAGGCTCTTGTTCTTCATTCGGTTAAAATGAGCGGACCGTCCCGGGTAATGGCAACCGTATGCTCGAATTGCGCCGATAGGCTGCCGTCGTACGTCTTGGCGGTCCAGCCGTCGAAGTCGATAAACATTTCATGCTTCCCAGCGTTGATCATCGGCTCGATCGTGATCACCATGCCCTCCTGCAGCAAAAATCCGCGTCCCGGCTTGCCGACATGCGCAAAGGAAGGTTCTTCATGCATTTCGCGGCCGATGCCGTGTCCGACCAAATCGCGAACGATGGAAAAGCCCGCTTGCTGAGCATGCTGCTGCACCACATGCATGACGTCCCCGATTCGATTGCCGACAATGGCTTTGGGGATGGACATATCCAGGCACTCCTTCGTGACGCGAACCAACCGCTCCGCTTCCTCAGATATTTTTCCGACAGCATACGTACGGCACGAGTCGGCCATCCACCCATCGTAGCTGCAGACAATATCCATCTTTAAGATATCCCCCTCCTGCAGCGGCTCTTCGCTGGGAAAGCCGTGGGCGATGACATCGTTCACGGAAGCGCAGGTGGCGAACGGATATCCTTTGTAACCCTTGGTCACTTGTTTTGCACCATGCTCATTTATGAACCGTTCGGCAAAATCGTTGATTTCAAGCGTCGTCAGCCCGGGACGAACCATCTTGGCGATTTCTTGATGACATTTGGCCAAAACGGCTCCGGCTTTGGCCATTAAAGCAATTTCTTGCGGCGTTTTCAAATGAATCATCAGACCACTCCTCCCTCCGACGATCATTGATTGCGTGCGACGTGGAGGAATCCCGATGCACGGCAGGCAACAGTCGGCTTCAAACTATTTTACGACGATTCCCCGTGTCCTGCCACTCAGGTCAAAATAAGCTTTTGTTCAATTACAAATCCACGCAACGACTTGTGCATTATGACGCAAAAAGTGATTAATATCACGCAAAAAATGCATTCTCTTTTGTTGCGCCCTATGGTAAAATAAGGTTTCAATCACAAAATCGAGGTGGACATGATGCCGGCAAACAGCTGCTATTACATCATTTATGATGAATACTCCATTTCCATTTGTACCATGTTGGACGATGTATGTGATGCGATAGCAGGCGGGTCTTCGTTATACGGATATGCAGATAACGAAGAGATGGCTCACTTGTTATTGAATGAATGCTTTCTTAGGGTGGAGAGAGAAAAAAACAATCTATAACTATGTAGTATAAAAACAACAGCCTCTTACAAAAAGTAAGAGGCTTATTTGTGTTACCCTTCGCCATTATTATGGTGGCTATGGTTTTGATTTTTTACTTTTTTCGAACCGGATAACGGGACATTCGGCTGACGGCTCTCTTCCCGGTTATGCCGGCCGCTTGGAGGGTTGACGGCTTGTGGAATATCTTTAGGCATCGTTAGGCCTTCTCCCTTCAGTCGATATCGGACATCGGCTCATGAGGCGGTTTATCGTGGTTCAGGGCATCCTGGTGCCGATGATCGTTTGTTTGCTGCTGTACTTGTTGAGCTTGATGACTGGTTACCGTCGTTTTGTCCAAATCCTTCACGACATTTTGCAAATTTTTATCGACGCCGCTTTTATTTTGAGTCATGACTTGACCTTCCTCCGTTTTAGCTATGCGTAAAAGCATGAAGCTGCTGGGCACATTCATGGATATGTCTCACATAATCGTCCACAAGCGTTTGAATGACGTCGGTCCGCTCGTCGACAGCCGTCCCTTCCCTCTCGACGTCGACCAGCTCCACCTGCACTTCCCGGGAATCGACATACGTGCATTTAAAATCGAAGCTGTAATTGCTACGTCCGGCTGTCGCGATATGAATCCGAATAACGTTCGCTTCCGCTTCATCTGCCTTCACTTCCGCACGGTCCGAGGCGTTCAGGACGGTCGGCATCGTTCTCGCCCAAGCTTCCGCCAAACGTTGGTTGTCCACTTGCAAGCTGTCCTTTTTGCTCATGAGTCACACCTCCATGGTTGTTAACATGCGAAGTCCGAGACCTTCTTATACCAAGGACGAAGCAGCAAAAATAGCCATCAAAAAAACGACCTCTCGCAAGGTCGTTTTCACATTTTTGAATTATGGCGGAGAGGGTGGGATGCGCCCACTTCGTGGCCGACTGCGATGTATCCCTATCGAAGCTTAGGCTCCGACGAACCTTCGGTTCTCATCCCACCTGCTTGCTCCTCCATACAAAAAACGACCCCTTATTTGGGGTCGTATACTTGTATGTATGGCGGAGAGGGTGGGATGCGCCCACTCCGTGGCCGACTGCGATGTATCCCTATCGAAGCTTAGGCTCCGACGAACCTTCGGTTCTCATCCCACCTGCTTGCTCCACCATACAAAAAACGACCCCTTATTTGGGATCGTATACTTGTATGTATGGCGGAGAGGGTGGGATACGTCCACTTCGTGGCCGACTGCGATGTATCCCTATCGAAGCTTAGGCTCCGACGAACCTTCGGTTCTCATCCCACCTGCTTGCTCCACCATACAAAAAACGACCCCTTATTTGGGGTCATATACTTGTATGTATGGCGGAGAGGGTGGGATTCGAACCCACGGTGCCCTCACGAACACGGCGGTTTTCAAGACCGCTGCCTTAAACCACTCGACCACCTCTCCGGGTGACACCAAGCATTGTATCATAAATCAAAAAGCTTTATCAAGCTCTATTTCTTGCTGATCCGTGTAACATTCCCCATATAAGGCTGCAACACTTCCGGAATCAGCACACTGCCGTCTTCCTGCTGATAATTTTCGAGAATCGCAGCGACCGTCCGGCCTAACGCCAGACCCGATCCGTTCAGCGTGTGAACGAATTCCGGCTTCGCCTTCGCATCGCGGCGGAAGCGGATGTTCGCACGACGCGCCTGGAAATCTTCGAAGTTACTGCACGACGAGATTTCACGGTATGTGTTGCTGCTAGGCAACCACACCTCCAGATCGTACGTCTTCGACGAGGAGAAGCCCAAATCGCCCGTACAAAGCGCCATAACGCGGTATGGAAGCTTCAGGAGCTGCAGCACCTTCTCCGCCTCGCCAGTCAGCTTCTCGAGCTCCTCGTTCGATTGCTCCGGCAGAACCATTTTCACGAGCTCTACCTTGTTGAATTGATGCTGACGAATGAGTCCGCGAGTGTCGCGCCCGGCCGAACCGGCTTCGGAGCGGAAACAAGCGCTGAATGCCACGAAATATTTCGGCAGATCCTCCAGAGCCAAAATGTCGTCCCGATGGTAATTCGTCACTGGCACTTCGGCAGTCGGAATCATGAAATAGTCCGAACCTTCGATCTTGAACACATCTTCTTCGAACTTCGGCAGCTGCCCGGTACCCGTGAGGCTATCGCGGTTTACGAGGTACGGAGGAAGCATTTCCGTATACCCGTGCTCGTCTGCATGCAAGTCCATCATAAAGTTGATCAGAGCCCGCTCCAGACGCGCCCCTAGCCCTTTATAGAACACAAACCGGGAACCCGTAACCTTCGCTGCCGATTCAAAATCCAAAATATCCAGCTCTTGCGCTGTTTCCCAGTGAGGCTTCGGCTCGAACGAAAAAGACGGCACCTCGCCAACCCGGCGAATCTCCACGTTATTCTCTTCCGCACCGCCTACCGGCACGTCCGTTTGCGGCATATTCGGAATCGCCAGAAGGATAGCATCCAGCTCGGCTTCCAGGCCGCGGATTTCCTCATCCAGCGACTTGATACGATCACCGACAACCTTCATCTCTTCGATCAAGTGATCGGCGTTTTCTTTTGCCTTTTTCAGCTGCGCCACTTCTTGCGAAACGACGTTTCTGCGGTTTTTCAATTGTTCCGTTTCTTGCAAAAGCTCCCTGCGCTTCAAATCCAGACTTGTAAAACGGTCCAACTCCTCCAGGTTTTTGCCCCGGTTGGCCATCCCTTGTTTCACTTTGTCCAAATCCGCTCGCAGCAATTTTATATCTAACAAGGAGATCCCTCCTGCTTCGTCTCACGTACCATGTCCAAAAAATAAGCGTGCATTCGTTCATCGTCGGTCAGCTCCGGATGAAACGATGCAGCCAGCAGATGCCCTTGACGGGCTGCAACGATCTGGTCACGGTACGTCGCCAACACGTCCACGCCTTCGCCCACCTGTTCGATCAGAGGCGCACGGATGAATACGGCGCGCACATCCCGATCGATGCCCTTAATATCCAAGTCCGTCTCAAAGCTTTCCCGCTGCCGGCCAAAAGCATTGCGCGCGACTTGAATATCCATCAGCCCAAGGTGAACCTCTTCCTGCCCTGCAATATGCTTTGCGAGCACAATCAGTCCTGCGCATGTGCCGAAAAGCGGCTTGCCCTGCCGCGAAAACTCGCGTAGGGCATCTATGAATTGATAGGTTCGCATCAGCTTGCCGATCGTCGTGCTCTCGCCGCCCGGAATAATGATTCCGTCGATCTCTGCCAGCTGTTCCGTCCGCTTCACCGCGACGCCAGTGCCGCCGGCTTTTTCGATCATGCGGATATGCTCGGCTACGGCGCCCTGCAGCGCCAAAACACCTATGTTCATCTCTCTATACCTTCTTCCCGAGAAACAAGCTCCAGCCGGCTTACCAGCCGCGCTCCTGCATCCGTTCGGATACATGCAGCTTGGAAATTTCAATCCCCTTCATCGGCGTACCGAGATTTTTGGAAATATTGGCAATCAGTTCATAATCTGTGTAATGTGTCGTAGCCTCAACAATTGCTTTCGCGAATTTCTCCGGATTTTCCGATTTGAAAATACCCGAGCCTACAAACACGCCGTCGGAGCCCAAATGCATCATGAGCGCTGCATCCGCAGGAGTCGCTACACCGCCGGCTGCAAAGTTGACGACCGGCAATTTTCCGGTTTCATGTACTTGCAGCAGCAGCTCGTAAGGAGCGCCCAAGTTTTTGGCTTCCGCCATCAGCTCGTCCTTCGACAAGCTTTGGATTTTGCGAATTTGGCCCGTAATCATACGCATATGACGAACGGCTTCAACAATGTTGCCTGTTCCCGGCTCGCCCTTTGTACGGATCATCGAAGCACCTTCACCGATCCGGCGAAGCGCCTCGCCGAGGTCTCTTGCACCGCACACGAACGGTACCGTAAATTCTTTTTTATTGATATGGAACACTTCATCGGCAGGAGTCAATACTTCGCTCTCGTCGATGTAGTCCACGCCCATCGATTCGAGTACTTTGGCTTCAACAAAATGTCCGATACGCGCCTTGGCCATAACCGGAATGGAAACAACTTTCATGACTTCTTCCACGATGGTAGGGTCGGCCATCCGGGCTACGCCGCCAGCCGCGCGAATATCTGATGGAACTCTTTCCAAAGCCATAACGGCAGAAGCGCCCGCAGCTTCAGCAATGCGTGCTTGCTCTGCGCTCATGACGTCCATTATGACGCCGCCTTTTTGCATTTCGGCCATACCTTTTTTAACGCGGGATGTACCTGTTTCCATATCCGATTCCTCCTGGGAACATATCGTTAATATTACTTCCAGCCACATGAAATTAGGACAAACTACTAAAAAATTATTTTACAGCAAGCGCTTCAAATTAACAACCCGTTTGCCTTGATTTTATCCCTTTTTGGCGCCGCTGAACAGATCGACGAAGAAGTCTTTAATCGCCCGGAAAAACAACCGGAACCAACTGCCCTTCTCCACTTCCTCCGAGGCAACCAGGCTGACCGGATACTCTTTACCGCCATACGTCACTTTCACCGTTCCGAGCTCTTGCCCTTGCGCGATTGGCGCAACAAGTTTGCTTTCATCCGCCAGCGGCTCCGCCGTGATTTGAAATTGCTCTTTAGGTGTGCCTTTTTTCGCGATAATTTTCAGTTCCGATTTCGTAACGACTGGAACTTCCGTAGCCACGCCTTTTTTAATATTGACTGTTTTCAGCTTTTCTATTTCCTGCTTCGCATTCAGCACCGGTACGAATTCGAAATTCGTAAAGCCGTAGTCGAGCACTTTGCGCGTTTCGATAAAGCGGTCCGGTTCCTTAGGCGCTCCCATAACGACGCTGATTAACCGCATTCCGTTACGTTCGGCCGTACCTGTGAAGCAATATTTAGCTTCGTTGGTGCTCCCTGTTTTTAACCCATCCAGTCCCTGATAAGCGTACTTCTTGAAGTTGGCATTGTCCTTGTTTCCTTCGAGCATCCAGTTCCAGTTAATCATCGGAGATTTATCCTTCTCGCGGAACTTTCTGGACGGAGTCGCCGTGTATTTCAATACTTCCTTATGATCCTTAATAATATTATAAGCGATAAGAGCGGCATCTCTCGCCGTCAGCATCGTCTCGCCTTGCACTTCGGTAGGCGCATATTTCCCCATATCCGCTCTGGGCAGGCCGGTTGCATTTATAAAATGAGCCTTGTCCGAAAGGCCAAATTCTTTAGCCTTCGCGTTCATCATCTTGGCGAAATTTTCTTCTGTTCCGGCAATTCTCTCCGCTAACGCCACCGAAGCGTCATTGGCCGAATAAATCGACATCGCGGCAAACATGTCATCTACCGTAGCTTGTTCGTTCAAAGCCAGCAGACCACCGGAACCGATGACATCAGCTGCATTGGGAGTAGTCGTGATCAATTCGGTTTCACTAAGCTTTTTGTTTTTAATTTCATCCATCACCAAGTATTCAGTCATCATCTTCGCCATACTAGCAGGAGGAAATGCCTCATCCGCATTCATTTCATATAAGACTTGCCCGGTACTCGCTTCCATGAGAATCGCAGATCTGACGTTGAGTTTCAAATCTACCGGGGCATCCGCTGCCAGTACGGACGCGGATTGTACCAGAACAAGAGTGGCGTTCAGCAAAAGAGTGGCAGCTACGATCGAACAAATGCGTTTTACTTTAAAAAACAACCAACTCACTCCTAAAAAAAATTTTATAAAATAACGTACGTTTAATTGTACCACAAGCTTCTTTCGCTTTACAAAAGCAAAACGGAAGCCCCAGGCTTCCGTTCTTTGTTGCACGACCCGTTCGTTGAACTACAACGAATAGTTCGGCGCTTCTTTTGTTATTTGAACGTCATGCGGATGGCTTTCCCGAAGACCTGCCCCCGTGATGCGGATGAAGGACGTTTCGTTGATGAGCGTCTGAATATCTTTTGCCCCGCAGTAGCCCATCCCGGAACGCAGTCCGCCAACCAACTGATAAAGCGTATCGGCCAACGGTCCTTTGTATGCAACCCGGCCCTCGATCCCTTCCGGTACAAGCTTGCTTTCGTTTTCTTGGAAATAACGGTCTTTGCTGCCTTCTTTCATAGCGCCAATCGACCCCATTCCCCGATAAACCTTATAGCGGCGGCCTTGGAAAATCTCCGATTCGCCCGGGCTCTCTTCCGTACCGGCGAATAAGCTGCCCATCATGACCGCGCTCGCACCGGCTGCGATTGCTTTGACCACGTCACCGGAATATTTAATACCGCCATCGGCAATGATCGGTACATTGTACTGCCGCGCAACCGTCGCACAATCGTAAATCGCCGTAATTTGCGGTACGCCAATACCTGCGATGACCCGCGTCGTACAAATGGAGCCTGGTCCGATTCCGACCTTCACCATGCTTGCTCCGGCCTCGATCAGATCTTTCGTCGCTTCACCAGTCGCCACATTGCCCGCGCAAATTGGCAGGTCTGGGTACTGCTCGCGAATTTTGCGGACGGTATTAATAATATTGATATGGTGCCCGTGCGCCGAGTCAACGACGATCAAGTCCGCGCCGGCTTCGACCAGAGCTGCCGTACGCTCCATGACATCCTTGGATACGCCTACCGCAGCGCCCGCCAGCAGACGGCCTTGTTTGTCCTTTGCCGAGTTCGGGAACTGAATGGCTTTCTCGATATCCTTGATCGTAATCAGGCCCTTAAGAATCCCATTCTCGTCGACCAGAGGAAGCTTCTCGATCTTATGCCGCTGCAAAATGCCTTCCGCTTGTTGAAGCGTCGTACCGACAGGAGCCGTGACGAGATTTTCTTTGGTCATGACTTCTTTAATTTTGATCGAATAATCATGAACGAAGCGCAAATCCCGATTTGTTAAAATACCGACAAGCTTATTGTTCTCGTCGCAAATCGGCACGCCGGAAATCCGATATTTTGCCATCAACTCTTCGGCATCATAGACATGATGCTCTGGAGTAAGGGAGAACGGATTGGTGATTACGCCGCTTTCCGAACGCTTTACACGATCCACTTCCTCCGCTTGCTGCGCAATCGTCATATTCTTGTGGATGACCCCGATTCCGCCTTCTCGAGCGATAGCGATTGCCAAAGCCGATTCCGTTACCGTATCCATAGCCGAGCTTACAAAAGGAATGTTCAGATTGATGTGGTTTGTCAATTTTGTCGATATGTCGATTTCCTTACCGAACACATCCGATTTTCTCGGTACCAGCAATACATCGTCAAATGTCAAACCTTCTTTGGCAAACTTAGTCTCCCACACAAAAATAATCCTCCTTATTTTATTACATGCTGTACATGCCGCAAGATATTAATTGCAATCTTATCAAAAGCCCATTTTTAGTGTCAAGCAAAAAGTCATGAAGTTTCCATGGCAATTTGTTATTAGTATGCCAATTTCCAAAAC
>NZ_JAMZAW010000019.1 GCF_024158745.1 Paenibacillus tyrphae
GCGCAGCGCATAGATGATATAACTTTGCGGCGTACAGGCATCGTAACCGGTCAGCGAGTCGGTAACCACGTTCCTTCAATACGTCTCTCCGCCTCGCACCGCGGGCTGATGTGCCTAGAGTATGGAGCGCCGGGGGCACGGGAATCCAATACGCGGACCGCTAAAGGGTGCCGTACAAAATAGAGGAACTCAAGTAACTTATTCCCTCCGAACTGAGGGTGTCTGCGAAATTAGAGGAAGTACACTTCCTCTATCAGCCTTCGTCCGCACCACATTCACATTTTTCGACACGTATAAAGCATCTCAGTTCCGCTACATGCCTGAGACCGACCAAACGCAACCAATAGCGCATCCCAAGTGCTCTATTGCCCAACCACCTGCTAGTACCCCACTCCCGCTACAAAAACATCGGCTTCCCATGCGGATTCAGCAGGTAAGCCCGAACGCGCAAGGTGCCCGAAGCCGGCACAAGCACCTGTCGCTTCAAGAGGCTCTGCAGCAGCTCCCGTGCATACCGAACACTTACCCCTAAGTGTTGGCTCACTTCCGCAGGGGTCACCCGCCGCTGTTTATGAACGAGCAAGCGTACAATTTCTTTCTCCTTCAGGGTCAACGCGATCGGCACGCTTTCGTCCCCGAACCATCTGCCCATCAGCTGCTGGATCATTTGCTGACAGCGCCTCGGCTTCTCTTTTATATCGTCGTAAGCAAAACGAAATACCTTCCAATCGTCGATCACCAGATGGTTCTGTCGGACGAGCTGGTCGGCAAACTGCCAGCGGCTCGCATCCCGGCTATGCGGACCGTAGCCGTCGATTTCGAAGCATACTTTGAACGGCGGGCGCAGATAGGCAAAATCCAAGTAGCGGGTTCCATCCTTGAAGTCATGAACCTCAAACTCCGGGTGCAGTTGCTCCAAACGTCCCACAGCCGGCCACCACACTTCCTGCAGAAAAAGCTTCTCCGCATGCCCAAGCCCCTCCCTCAGCCGCCGCTGCCTCTCGCCCGTTGCTGAGTGCACATGTGCATGCAAAAAAGCTTCGTAAGCGTCTTGAAATCTCATCCCTCAGGCTCACCTCCGGAAAATAAAAAACCGCCCGATCTCCATTACGGAGATGGACGGTGTGTGCTTCACAACCAAATCATATTCCTTATCATAACGAATCAAGTAACAACAAGCAAGGCGCAGAGGTAACCCCCTCCTCGTCGCTTAAAAAATCCGATTCCGCCAGCCAAGCAGCTTCGCGATAGCTTCCACGTAGTAATAATCACCGTAAATTAACGAGACGTCGACATTCTGGCCGGCCGGCTTGTTGCCCGTGCCCGCGAGCAGAATGCCCTCGTGCTCCGGACGGTCCCACGTCGCGTAATGCTGCGTCAGCGAGAGCAGAATGCGTTCCGCCGCGCGGCGGTATACCGCGCCTTCGATACCCGGGAGCGCCGCGCCCAGCTCGATCAGGCCGGAAACGGCGCACGTCGCCGCCGACGTATCGCGCGGCTCGCCGTCGAGCGGGTCGGCGGCGCGGAAATCCCAATGCGGCACGTGGTCGTCCGGCAGACAGGCCAGGAAGTAATGCGCCACCTGCTGCGCCGCATATAAATACCGCTTGTCGCCGGTGTAGCGGTACGTGTTCGCCATGCCGTGCAGCGCCCACGAAGCGCCGCGGCTCCAGGACGAGTCCGGCCCGTGGCCTTGGCCGCCAAGCGGCTCAATCAGTTCGCCCGTCTGCGGGTCGAAGCTGAGAATATGGTTCACCGAGCCGTCAGGACGGATGAACTTATTCACTACCGTATCGGCATGCGCTCTGGCGATATGCTCGAAGCGCGGATCGCCAATCTCTTGTGCCGCCCAGAACAAGATCGACAGGTTCATCGACGAATCGACGATCGACCAACCGATTTTATCTTGATTCCACGCACGCAAGAAGCTGCCCGCAATATTGAACCGTCCGGCCAGGAAGTTCGCCGCCTGCAAGCCGCGGCGCTTGGCGTCCTTGTCGCCGGTCAGCTTGTATTTGATGACGGAAGTGGGAAGAAACTGGAACCCCACGTCGTGGTGGAAATTGTTGTCTTGAATCGTCTTGTGTTCGAATTTTTCGTCCCAAGACCATGCGGCTTCCCGGTAATGCTCTTTTCCGGTCATGTCGTACATGATCCACAGCATGCCCGGCCAGAAGCCGGCCGTCCACCAATCTAGCCGCATATCGTCGTACAAACCGTCAGCTTTGGCCACGTGCGGCGATTTCTCCCCAAGCTGCCCGATCATCCGGTCCACCTTCATCTGCAAAGCGTCCCAAATCGCCGGGAGCGCCGTCTTCAGGTCGGACGCTTGCACCCATTTGCTCGTATCGATCGCTGTCATGCGTGAAACTCCTCCTCTGGAATTAGATTGTAATGAACGCCGTAGTCATCCCTTCACACGCCGCACTGACCACCGACACCCGCGGATGCACTGTACCAGACTTGCCGCTGCCGCCCGCAAGCGACGCTGCCGGACCTCCGGCCGTAACGAAGTCCGTGACGGAGATCCCCGCCGGCAAGCCGCCCTTCGGATCGACGTACATCCCGGCCCGCCCCGTGGCGAGTTGAACCAGCCGCGAACCGCGGATCGTGCCGAGGCCGTCCAGCAGCCGACCGTCTCCCGCAAGACCGAAGCGGACGAAGCTCACCGCATCGGGGCAAAACACGCCATGGGCATCGTAGGCCCTTGCTTCCACATAGACCCGTCCGTCCGCCTGCGGCTCGGCCGTCAGCCGCAGCTCCGCCGGGGCACCCCAGACCGCCGTCTGGTATTCGAAGGTCAACTCGTCTTCCACGGTGACGCCGTCTTTGACCGCAACGACCTTCACATGGTTCATGCCCGCTTCCAGCGTCGTCTCCCAACGCAAGCCTGCCGCCGGGAAATTTTGCGAATCGCGCTTCTTGACGCCGAGGCTTCGGCCGTTCAGGAACAGCTCCGCCTCCGCGCAGTTGGAGTACACCTTGATCGTCTTCCGCTCGCCCGGAGCGCCCCAGCGTACCGGCATGGAATGCCCGTAGATGCGGGCCATCGGCTTCGTCGCCCAATACGATTGGAAGACGTAGTAAGCTTCTTTTTTCGTAAAATCGCGCTCGACGATCCCCTTCATGTTCAAATACGGAATCGGCGAATCCGGACGCACCGGCGTCGCAAAATCTTTAAACGACCATTGCGCCGCGCCGGTCAGCCAATCCATGTGCTCCTGCGACTTCAAGTACCAGTCGATCATTTCACAAAAATACGTCTCCGACCAATCGCCGTCCCGGGAGACGCGCGGCTCGCCGCCGGTCAGCAGGTAATCGCCGTCGCGCTCGTCCGTCGTGCCGTCGCCGCGAGGGATAAATTCGAAGCCCGTGAACGTCTTCTCCACATGCCGGGTCGGCAAATTGTCCGCGCCCCACTCCATATGGAAGAACGAGCGCACATTGTCGAACGCCGAGCGGCAGCTCGCTTCGTAATCGGTGTAAATGCCGCGGTACCAGCCCGCCCAGATGGAAGGCGAGTACACGTCGACGATGTCTTTGCAAAACTCGCAGCGGCGGATCGAAGTCAGCCGGCCCGGGTCGAGCTTATGCGATAAGTCGTGGAGCTCCTTCATGAAACGGCGGATGTCTTCCTGATCGAAATAGTCGAAGTCGCACTCCCAATCGTTCTCGTTGCCGAGGCCCCACAGAATGACCGACGGATGATTGTAATGCTGTTCAATCATCGCCGTCAGCATATCCCGGCACTGCTGCCGGTAGCTGTCACCGCCTAGACCGCCACGGCACCATGGGATTTCCTCCCAGACGAGAATGCCGAGTTCATCGCACAGCTCCAGCACGATTCGCGACTGCTGGTAATGGCCAAGGCGGATGAAGTTTGCGCCCATCTCCTTGATGAGCTGCATCTCGTAACGGATCATCTCCTCCGTCATCGCAGGTCCGACGCCGGCATGATCCTCATGCCGATGTGTGCCGCGAAGCAGAAGCCGCTCGCCGTTCAGCTTGAACGGGCCGTGATCGACGAACTCGAAAAACCGGACGCCGAACCGTTCCGCAAGCTCCGTCTCGCCGTGCACGCTTTCCGCCCGGACCGTGCAGCCGTACAGGTACGGATCGTCCGTACTCCACAGGTGCGGATCGGCCAGCTCGTAGACCGCCAGCTCCTTCTCGCCCTCCCAGGGCAGGCAGCTCACGCTCGATTCCGCAATTACGGCTCCTTCGCGGTCGGTCAGCCGGATCGTCAGCTTGAGGCTTTCCCGCTGCGCGTTCGGATTGTACAGCTTGGCTCTGACCTTCACGGTGCAAACCGGCTGCCCGTCCACCGCCGCCAAGCGGCTCGTATCCGCTTCCACATGAACCCGGGCAAGCGACACGACAGGCACATACACGAGATTCAAATACCGGTAAATCCCCCCATACAGGTTAAAATCGCTCGCGTCCGACGGAATTGTCTCCAACTCCCGGCTATTGTCGCACGCGACCGCCACCGGGACGAGCCCTTGGTACCGCTCGATAGTCGCGGCTTCAGCCGCTGCCTCGGTGATGTCGACCGTGAACTCGTCATAGCCCCCGAGATGCGAGCCGACCTTGCTCGTATACACATAGACATCCGTACGCTGCCCGGCGCCTTCGAAATGCAGCAGCGTCCGCCCGTTCAGATACGGGTTGTTCAGCGCCAGCTTCGTCCGGTACCAACCCTGCCCCTGATAATATTTGCCGTCGGGGTCCATGACGTCGAGCGCGTTGTACGTATGCGGCAGCTCCACTTTATGCCACGGCACATTATAGTGATTCTGGAGCTTGTCGGCCCGCCATACTTCCCACGGACCGCCGAGGCTGCCCCGGTAATGCTCCCATGCTTCGATTAATCGCTGTTTGATCATTGTGAGGCCATCCCTTTCGAGCCAATAAATTATGCTTTCAGCATAACAAAAAAAACGCCCGCATAGTTTGGCGCTCTTATGATAAAATGTTGCTATATTACGGTGGAGGTCCCCGTGCATGAAGCAGATGAACTACTTGAACCTGAATCGCCATCCCGTGCAGCTATCGTTTTACAAAGACCGGACGAACGAGTTCGTTGAAATCTACCACGCGCATCAGGGAATGGAGCTTTTATATGTCCATGAAGGGCAAGGAACTTCCGTTGTAGAACAACAAATTTTCCAGATGTCGCCCGGCACCGTCTTTTGCTTCAAGCCGTTTCAACTGCATCGCATCCGGATCGGCGAGCTGCCCAAGCAGCCGTATGTGCGCTCCTTGTTCGTCTTCGAACCCGCCGTGCTCGACGAGACGCTCGCTCCGTTTCCCGGACTTCGGGCTTTTTTCCAAGCGCTATGGAAAGACCCGCTGGCCCCCCAGGTGTACCGGACGCCGGACCCCGCCGCCATGGACGCGCTGCTCCGCTCCCATCTTCCCCGCCTTGCGCCCAAGGAGGACGCCGAGCAGTTGCTGGAAGAACAGCTGCTGTTCCTGACCGCGTTCGTGCATCACTTGAAATCAGCGGCAGAACCGGCCGGCTCGCCATTAACGGAACGTCCCGCACTGCCTAAAGCATCGGCCACCGCCGAGAAAATTATGGCTTGGATCGAAAAACATTACATGGAGCCCTTCGAGCTGGAACGGCTCGCGCAGGAGATTCATTTGTCCCCGAATCACGTATCCGCCGTCTTCCGGCAATCGGTAGGCAGCAGCATCACCGAATATTTGACGGCGCGCCGCATTCGGCAAGCATGCTGGCTGCTGCGGACCACCGACAAACCGGTCCAGGACATCGGCCGGGCGGTCGGACTTGGCAACTTCTCGTATTTTTGCCAGCTGTTCAAGAAGCAGGTCGGCCTCACGCCAAACCGGTTCAAACGGGAACCGTACGAAGCGGACAGCAAGCGGAAACCTTGATCTTTGGATGGAACGTGCCGCGCCTTCTGGATGGCGTTCCTTATCCTGCCATGCTATACTTTAAAAAGGCTTGCGAGCCTGTTGACTCTAACGAATTCCGAGGTATTTTCTTTCATGTGCATCCAAATGTGCATCCAATTCTTGCGTTTACGGTAATGTGAGGTACAGAACACGTATTCCCGGCTAAAAAAATATTTTGGCTCGGGTTTATTTGTGCTGTACCTTTTTCATTCCCCAAAAACGAATGAATGAGGTGCATATTTGTGATGCCAAAAAACAAACATACGTCCCGTCAAACGGCGCGTCCTGCCCATACCAACTTTTCAGGCCAACACCTGATCCGCGATAAATCGCTTGTCCGCCGCATGATCGAGCTTGCCCGACTCTCGCCCCAGCCGCTTGTGCTGGATATCGGGGCGGGAGCCGGCGCGTTGACGCTTCCGCTCGCCCAAGAAGGCTGGCAGGTGCTCGCCATCGAGAACGATCCCCGTTTCGCCGAGAAGCTCCGCGGCAAAATCGGAGAAGCGGAAGGCATCCGGCTCATCGAGACCAACTTCCTGGAAATGCCGCTCCCCCGCAGGCCTTTTGGCGTCATAGCCAATATCCCTTTTGCCATTACGACGGCCGTGCTCGGCAGGCTGATGGATTATCCCGCCGTCCCGTTTCGGCATGGCGTGCTGATCGTCGAGCTCGGGGCGGCCCGCCGGTTTACGGCCGATCCGGTCACGCAGGCGCGCATCCTGGGATGGCGCATGCAGTTCGATCTGAAGCTCGCCGAACCGGTATCGCCCGATCGCTTCTCGCCCCCGCCCCGGGTGCAATGCGCGATCCTGATCGTACGCCGCAAAAAGGAGCCGCTCGTGCGGCCGAGCGACCACGCCCGCTTCATGGGGCTCGTCACGCAAGCGCTCCGGGTGCCCGGCGCCCCGTTGCACGCCGCGCTCGGGCCATGGTTTACCCCGGCCCAGCTGAAGCATCTCGTCAAGCTGCTGCGAATGGATCGGAGCGTGCCGGTCGGCAGCTTGAACGAGCGGCAGTGGGCCGCCGTCTTCAAGACGATGATCCGCTATGTCGAGCCATACCGGTGGTCCAAGGCATCCGGCTTATCCAAGCGGTGAGCTGCGGCCCTTCCGGAATTGCCGAGTAAGTAAGCCCATGGAGGTATGACATTGACAATTTTGCCAATACTACGAACGTCGTCCGAACCGGCTGGAAACAGCCGGTCACCATGAACCACCGAAGGGAGAAGCTACGATGGCTCGACAATCCGCAGTTCGCGGCGGAACAGGGACCAACTGGTTGATGGACCCGGATATACCTTTTTCCCGCAACATCATCCTGCAGCTGCTGCTCGCGCTCTTTGTTGTCTTTTGGATCGTCATGGCGATCTCGCCGACCGACCGGACCCAATGGCTGATGGAAAACGTGCTTGTTGTCGCTGCTTTTTTCACCCTGCTGTTTACGTACAAAGCATTCCGCTTCTCGAATCTATCTTATTTGCTGATTTTTCTATTCCTCTGCATCCATACTTTCGCGGCTCATTATACGTATCAGAATACGCCGGTCGATCAGTGGCTGAAAGCTTCGTTTCATCTCCAAAGGAGCTACTTCGACCGCGTCGTACACTTCTTGTTCGGTCTGTTTCTTGCCTACCCTCTCCGTGAGCTTCTTACCCGGGCTGCGGGCGTGCGCAATTTCTGGTCCTACGGGATTCCGGTCATGACGATGCTCGGATGCAGCGCATTGTTCGAAATCGTGGAAATGGGGGCCGCTTACGTGGCTGGACAAGCCGGAGCCGACTATGTCGGGCTGCAGGGCGACGTGTTCGATACGCAGAAAGATATGAGCCTAGGCTTTGCCGGGGCTCTGCTATCCATGATCACTCTTGCGATCATTCTGCGAAAAACGAAGCACACGGCGCCATCACGTTCTTGATCCGGCGTTCTGCTGCGGGGCCGAGCTCTTCGGCTTCCGCCCCGTTTGCAGAGACACTCTGGCGTCTACTCCTCTGCCGCCGGCCCGCGTCTTGCGGATTGCTTGCGGTATTCGCTCGGGGACAGACCGGTCTGCTTCTTGAAGACGCGGGAGAAATAATACAGCTCGAGTCCGACCTTCTCCGCTACATCCGTCACTGTCCATTCGGTACCGGACAGCAGCTCCTTCGCTTTATCCATCCGCTTGCGGTTAATGTAGGCGATCGGGGAAAGCCCCAGCATCGTTTTGAAATATTGCATGAAGTAGTTGGGATGAAAATGCACAAGCCGCGCCAGTTCTTCCACCGTTATCCGTTCCTGCAGATGCTCGTCTACGTAGTGGAGCACCGTGTTGATTTTTCCCGTTTCGGACATCGGCGCAAGCCGCAGCCCCCGTTCCCGCTCCAGCGCTTCTTCCATATACCCGGAAACGATCTCCAGCAGCACCGATTTGATGCGCAGCGGAGCCGTCAGCGACGGATTGTTGTACAGCCCGATCAAGTCCTGGAACTGCTTCTCGAGCCCGGCTTCGTCCCGCACGTCGATGCAGTGGGGCAGCTCCAGCATTTGAAACAGGTTCACGTCTCCCACCGTTGCCGTAAAATGGCACCAATATTTGCCGAAGCCATTGTCGCCGAGCCGGCCGAACGACAGCCGCATTCCTGCCGGCAGCAGCAGCAATTGTCCCGGCTTCGGATGGTACATCCGGCCGCGCAACCGGATCCACCCTTCCCCCTCGCGTATAAAATAAAGCCGGTTCACATCCGGCAGCAGGTCATTGCTCCGCCAATTCGGCCCCACCTTGGAGTAATAGGCCATCGTGACCGTCATTTGCGTATTGTCCAAATAGCTGCGCATTCGTTGAAGCTGATTAGAGTCCATCACAGAGCTGCTCCTTGCGCCGGAATGCTGCTTGGCGCTACATTTTTTTGATTAGTCGATCGCACCAGTCCATATAGAGGCGCTCATATCGAATGCCGAACTCGACAACGGAGATGGTAGCGGCAATCGGGTCCCTGCTGTCGGACGTGGTAAGCATGGTCTCCAGCTCGGCGACCTTTTTTTCATACGCCGCTAGTCTTTCTTCATGCTGCCTCTTGATTTCCTCCAGTCGTCCGATCATCCGCTCGGGATCGACAAGCCAAATATTGTAGGCTTTCAACAAAAAATCGTCGCGAATCCTCTCCAGCTCCCCCGATTCGAGCGTCCACTGGATGAGGGCGTCCCGGCCGGCTTCCGTAATTTCGTACAATTTGCGGGCGGGGCGGTTGGCCTGCTGCTCGATGCCTTGCAGCTTGACCAGGCCTTCTCCTTCCATTTTGGACAATTCGGGATACACCTGATTGCTCCCCACTTTCCAAAAGGGGCCGAACCGGTCGTTCATTTGCTGCTTGATATCGTAACCGCTTAAAGGCTCGCGCGCCAATAATGAAAGCAAAGCATAACGAATGGACATGAAGACAACTCCTCTGATTTGGCCTTGATTTCTCCATATTACCATATTGCTCGATAGGTTAAAAATAACCTAATAAGCTATTGAGAAACCCGCTTCGCTTAGAAAATTCTCCGCATACACCGGTGGGGTATATCCCTCCAGCCGCTCTTGAAACCCGTGAACTTGATTAGAATTAGTTGTATTTTCACGGGTTTCAAAGGCGGACGTAAACTCTTACGGGATATACCCCACCTCTATTGGTCCGAGATTTTCTATTTCTAGGGTTTATCAACACTCTGAATAGGTTAAAAATAACCTATTTTTTTATTTACAAAATTAAAATTAATAAGTTATATTTGACTTAGATCAATTTTAACCTATATACAAAACGACCTAACCAAACCGTGACAAAGGAGAAATTTGTGATGAAACTTATTTTTCAAGATCCTACCTTTTCCTTCGAGCTGCTGCGTACATTGAGCTACGCTCCTTACGGCGGCGCGGATATCGGCGAATGTCTGGCGACCGGCTACCGGATCGAGGAGAGCAATTTTGAAAGCTGGTATGCCGAATGGTACAAAACGGCGGAGCGCATTCACGCCCAAGGTGTCGACAGTCTGGCGCGGGGCAAGCGGATCAGCGCACGGGAGTCGTTCTTACGGGCGTCCAATTATTACCGTACGGCGGAGTTTTTCCTGCATGGCAACCCGAATGACCCGCGCATGCTCGAAACGTGGAAAAAAAGCCGGAGCACGTTCCGCCAAGCGATTCCGCTGATGGATTTGCCGGTGGAGCAGGTGGAGATTCCTTATGAAGGGACCAGCTTATCCGGATATTTCTACCGCGCGGATGACGCGCCCCGGCCAACATTAATTATTCACGGCGGCTACGATTCCACAGGAGAGGAGCTTTACTTCGGCGGAGCGGCGGCGGCGCTTCAGCGGGGATATAACTGCCTGACGTTCGAAGGGCCGGGGCAAGGCGCCACGATTCGGCTGCAGCGCATTCCGTTCCGCCACGATTGGGAGAACGTGATCACGCCGGTTGTCGATTATTTATATACCCGGCCGGAGGTGGATAAGCAGCGGATCGCTCTGATGGGCATCAGTCTCGGAGGATTTTTGGCTCCACGGGCCGCAGCCTATGAGCACCGCCTTGCCGCTTGTATCGCGAACGACGGCCTGTTCACCTTCCAATTCGGCGAAATGGCCCCCGAGGGAGCAACCGTGGACTTCAACGAACCGGGCAAGCTGGAGATCTTTATCCAGAATCTGATGACCAAAAACACCGGGGTCCGCTGGGCTGTCGATAACGGCCGGTTTACGTTCCAGGCGAAAACATTCCTGGAGCTGATCGAGAAAACGCAGCCGTTCACCTTGGAGGGGATCGCCGATAAAATTAAATGTCCCGTGCTCGTCTGCGAAGCGGAGGCCGATCATTTCTTCGCCGGCCAGCCGACGAAGCTGTACGAGGCGCTGATCTGCCCCAAAACGTTCATGCTCTTCACGGCGGAAGATGGCGGCGAAGAGCACTGCCAATTCGGGGCGCTGCTCCTGTTTAATCAACGCGTCTTCGAGTGGCTGGACGATATCATGGACGGTCTCGGCAGCACGCAACAATAAGGCGGGAAGCCGACCTCTCGTCAGGCCGCAAAAAACGCTCCGGAAAAATCCGGAGCGTCAGAATGTTGAGAAAGTGGGCTTTTACAAAAATAGAGATGCAAACGGAGGTGGGGTATGCACTGGAGAAGCGATAGCGGCCGCCTTTGTCTTCGGGAAATGTCCGCTACTAAGCGGCTTCCAATCAAATTTCCCGATGACAACAGCGGTCGGAAGTGGATACCCCACCCCCTCGTACACCTCTATAATCCCGTTTGACCACTTTCTCAACAAGCGCCGGAGCCCGCGCTTTAAGGGCTTTGCAGCGCTTCTCTTATTTTGTGGTACGGAAGCTTCGGCGCATAATGCTCGTCGTAGATGAGCCCGTTGCCGAATACGTTATATTCGTCCGCAGGCTGAAGCGACGAATAGCGGTCGGTAAATCCCCACATGGCGTAGGATGTAAACCGGTTATTTCCTTTGGTCAGCGCTAGGATCGATTTGAAATACTCCGCCTGCTTGCTGCGCAGCGTGTTCGTGACCTTGCCATGCATGTTTACGTCCAACTCCGATACCCGCACCTCTAAGCCAAGATCGGTAAACCGTTTGGCCGTGCGCTTGAACTCGTTAGCCGATACGGGGTCGTACGTCCCGTCGCTGTCTTTGCCGATATCTTCGTGAACCTGAAAGCCGATGCCGTGCAGAGGCACCCCGCGCGACTGGAGCCGCTGGACGAGCTTATACAGCGCGTCCGCTTTGTCGTCCTCCGCCTCGCAGCCATATTCGTTGATGTACAGCTTGGCATCCGGATCGGCCTCGTGAGCGGCACGCAGTGCGATATCCAGAAAATTCTCGCCCATCGCCTTGAACCAGATCGAATCCCGCAAGCCGAGATTGACATCAAACGTCTCGTCCTTGAGCGGTTCGTTGATGACGTCCCACTCCTTAATTCTGCCCTTGTACCGTCCGACCACCGTCTTCACGTGCTCCTCCATGATGGCCTGCAGCTCGGCGGCGCTGTAGTTGCCTTGCGTGAGCCAACGGGGATTCGCTTCGCTCCAGACCAGCGCATGACCATGAACGGCCATGCCGTTGCGTTCCGCGAATTCGACCAAGCTGTCCCCTTCCGCGAAAGCATAAACGTTCCGCTGCGGATGAATGAACTGAAACTTCATGTCGTTTTCCGGAGTCAGGATACTGAACTCCCGTCCCAGAATGCTGCGGTAAGCGGAATCCGTCATGGTCGGGATAACGGCCGCAGCCGTACCGACGTTCAGGTGCGGCGCATTCGACCGCGCCAGTGCCCGCAGCGAGTCCGCACTCTGCGGCACGGAAGCGATTCCCAGATCGCTCACCGTTACCGCCGAGGCGCTGCCTTCCGCTTGAGCCGTTAGCGACTTGAGCGTAAAAGAGCTGCCGACGTCCGCGTCTGCACCGAAATACACTTTGCCGTCCGCGAACACTCCGGGGTCCGCCATTTCTCCGACTTTGGCCTGATTTACGTAAAATGTGAGCTTGCCGCTCTTAGCCAGAAGCCGGACATCGAGCGTTCCGGCCGATGTATATTTAAAAGCCGCTTTCTTCGGCACGGCGGAAGCGCCGTTATAGACGGCGGCCGACAGCTTGCCGTTCTTCAACATAACCGATACCGCCTTGCCTTCCTGCCGCCATTCGTCCTGGATGACCGGGAGCGTGCTGTACAGCTGGAGTCCCGCGCTTTTGCCGGGGGAGGAGGCGATTTGAAAGCTTACCGAAAAATCTCCCGATATGTTCAAAACCGGACCGCGCAAATTGATCGGCGGATTGATGACCGTCGGCTGCGACAAATCGTTGCCCCAAGGGATGATGGCCCGCCCTATCCCGGTAACGGTCACTTCACCGCCGGCCGCAGTCGCTCCTGAAAATCGGGTCCAATCGTGCCCCCGGATCAAATCGACCGTAGCAGGAGCCAGCGGCGCATCGGCTGCTTCGGCCGAAGCGGCCCCCGGCATTACGGAAACAAGCTGAAGCTGCAGCAGCAGCAAAGATGCTGCGCCGAGCTTGAAGCTTCGTTTGCTTCTCGTCATCATCAATAAACCCCTTCCCCTATTGTGAATTGGTTCGTAATAACCCAATTATATGGCGTGCTTCTAGGTTTTCCCATGTCTTTTTTTACGTTGGATCTGCACAAAGCAAAGCCCAGCGAACAGGTCGCTGGGCTTATCTGCTTTGGTAACAAATGACAGGCAGCGCTATTTCGCCGCTTCTCCGCCCGCCTCCGGTTCCTGGGGCTCCGCCAACCACGCTGCATCCAACGTCTGCTGGCCTTGCTTTTGAAGCTGCTGCAGCGCCTGCCGCACCGTCGTTTTTCCGGTCATAATCAATTCAAGCTGCTCGTCCGCCTGCTTATCGAATTCCTCGTAAAAACGCGTGGGGGTATTCGGGTTGAATTCCATTCCCCCGCCCAACGTATCATCGTACTTCACTTGGTAAAACGGCTCCATGCTGCGGCCGTCCACCATTTTGACGAAGCCCGATCGGGTTATCAACTCGTTGGAGGTCTTCGTTTCGACTTTGGCCGCTTCCGCACTGTTGAAATAGCGGACGATCTTCCAAGCCTTGTCCGCCTGCCCGGACCCTGTTCCGATCGCAAAAATCGGCTGCACGTAAAAGCCCGGCTGCCACGAGCCGCTGCCGTCCGGCGAAGGCGGCTTCACAATCTGCCAATCGATCTTGGAGCCACTCTCCTGCAGCCGGTCGATCTGCCACGGGCTGCTTATGGTCATCGCCGCACGTCCCTGGCTGAACAAGTCCGCATAATCGACATCTTCCTTATCCCAGCGGCCTTTGTTGTTTTTCCCGGCAATCATCGGTATGGAGCCGTTCTTCCAGGCTTCCGTCATCTGCGAGAATACTTTCTGCCAAGCCTCCGTATCGATCGTGACGGTACGTCCTTTCACATCCATCACATTGAGACCCATATCCCGTCCCATCGACCGGACCATCCAGAACTTCGACATCATAAACGGTTGATGAAATCCGTAAATCGGGTCCTTTCCGTTCTTCGCGCCGCGGAATTTGCCTGCCAGCTCAAACAGGTCATCCCAAGTCATGCCTTCTGTCGGGTACGGCACCTTGTACTGGTCGAATAACCCTTTATTGTAGTACAACACCGAGGTCGAAAATTGAGGGGCAAGCCCGTACAGCTTGCCGCCGCCCTTGGCGCGCAAATAATCGATGGCGGCGGGAAGCATGTTTTCAATATCGAATTTGTCCTGCTTGATAAACGAGTCCAACTCGTACAGCTTACCCGCCGCCGCCAGCCGCTGATACTCTCCGAAGCCCGTAATAATGAGGTCCGGTTTGTGCTCGTCCAGCAGCTTGTCCATTTCTTTCTGCGGATTTTTGCCGGGAGCCATCGTTTCTGTCGTTGCGATGACTTCCACCTCAAGCTCAGGGAATTTGGCCATAAAATAATCGCCATATTGGTCGTCAAACGCTTCCTGGCTGTAGTAAGCCACCTTGAGCTTTCCCCGTTCCGGCGGGGCCGCAGCCGGCGCATCGCTGCAGCCAGCCGCGCTCCAAACCAGCGCACCCGCCAACAGGGGGAGCAGCAGCTTGTTCTTCCAATTTCTTGTCGTTCCGCTCCGATTCATGGCTCTCCCCCTATGGTGTCCCGCCGCCCACCGTCGCCTTAGCTTCGGCCGGCTTCTTCTGCGCTGCGTTTTTCGCCTGAATCAGCGCCTGCTGTCCGCTGGTTTGAAGCTCCTGTGTCGCCTGGGCGACCGTCTTCTTGCCATTCAGCACATCCTTGGACAACTGCATCGCAAGCTCCTGAAAAGTCGAATAAAACTCCTCCGGCACGCCCGGGGTCGCCTGCGGCTCTGCCGGCGGACGAAGGCTCGTGAACGCTTCAACGAGCTTTTCTTGCCCCTTGACCGCCGAGAGACTCGACAAACGGGCAGGCGTAGAGCTGCTGCCGACGGTTTGCGTCAGCATTTTGCGGGCCGCTTCCTCGCTGTTGATGAATTTGACCAGCTCCCATGCCTCCCTCCGGTTCTCGGAGGCCGCATTCACCGCATAGATCGTGCCGACCGAGAAGGAAGACGATTCGTTCGGCCGGGACGGGTCCGTCGGCTCAGTCACGACATCCCATGGAATAGAGGACATCTTGTATCTGGACGAAGCCTCGTTCAATTCCTTGACGAAGCTGTAGTTTTGTAGAGCCATTGCCGCTTGCCCTGTGAAGAAAGGATTGGCCTTATACATGTCTTCCCTTGTAAAGGACCCTTTTAGCGGTGGCGGCTCGTAAATATACCCGCCGCGGACCGCATCGAGGGCGGCAGTCCACATCTTCTGCCACTCCGGCGTATTTACGGTGATCTGCTTACCCGCCGGATCGAGAATGCTGAGCCCCTTGGCTTTGCCCGCCTGCTGGACCAAATCGTAAGGACCGAAATAAGATCGGGCGACAAGTCCATAGACCCGCTCCTTCGCATTCGGCCCCGCCGCGAACCGGGAAGCCAGCTGCAGCAACTCCTCCCAACTCATGCCGTTCTTCGGATAGCCGATCCCGTATTTGTCAAACAGCTCCTTGTTGTAGAAGAGCACAAGCTGGTCGTAATCCGGCGCGAGCCCGTACAGCTTGCCTCCGCCCTCGGTACGAAGCATATCCACGACGCCGGCATGCATATTTTGCAGATCGAAACCCTCCTGCCGAATCACGTCGTCCAATGCGTACAGCTTGCCCTCCTTGGCTAACTGCGCGTACTCGGACAGCGACAGCGACAGCACGTCGGGCTTGTCTTTTTCCATCCACTCCTCAAGATTGGACCGGTTGATCCCGGCATAAGGAGGTCTCCCGATTCCCGTCTCCACCTTGACCTCGATGTTCGGATAACGAATCGTAAACGCTTTACCATATTGCATCATGAATGTTGTTTCATGAAAATACGAAACTTTCAGCCTCTTTTCCTTATTCGGGTCCATCGCTTCCAATGCCGCTTTCTCTCGCGGCTTGGAGAGCTTGGACAGCCCCTCGGACAGCCGGTCCGCCTGAGTCCATCCGACCGCCAGCACAAGCACAACCGCCAGCGCGGGACTCCAACGGAGCCAGCGTTTCCTGCTGATGGGCGGCTGCTTCATCTCCACCCGCTCCTTTACCTTATGCATAAGTTCCTTGGAAAAGCCGCCCTGCCTGAGCTGCAGCCGGGTCAGATGCTTCTCCCAATGTTCGGGCTCGAGCCGTTTCGTCATGCCTTTCTCCCCTCCTCGCCGAGCTGCTGCGATACTTTGGCGCGCGCCCGGGAAAGTCTAGATTTCACCGTACCTTCGGACACGTTCAGCAGCTTCGCGATTTCCGCGTAAGACAGCTGATGGTGCGCATGCAGCAGCAGCACCTCGCGCAGCTTGAAAGGCAAGCCGAGCACCGTGTTCCACACTTCCTCCTCGGCCAGCAGGCCGATCACCTGCGATTCCGCCGACGGCTCCTGGCCTTCCTGGCGCAGAATACCGAAAGGAATGACGCGGCGTATCCACGCCGACCGCCAGTGATCGCGCACCAGATTGCGGGTAATGGCGAGCAGCCATGTCTTGATGCTGGCCTCGCCGCGAAACGTATATAACCGCTCGTACACCCGTACGAACACGTCCTGCGTCACATCGTCCGCCAACGTCCGGTTCTTCGACAGGAAAAAGGCATAATTCCATACGTCTTCGCCGTACGTCAGCATGATGTCCGAAAGAACGGCGTTTTTATCCAAGCCGCCGGACATCGATTTTAAATATTCAAAGGTCACCCGGGTTCACCTCACAATGAATTGGACGGAGAAACGAAAGAAAGGTTCCCTTCGCTGGAAAAATTTTAAGCCCGCCGCCTGTTTTCCAGAAATATTCACACCTAACGGAACGAATTTGCGATTCCCCCGTCTACTGCTTGATTACAAAAAAACAGAAGGGGTGACGAAAACGCATCGTCATCACACTTCGGAAATGGGTGGGATCGCAAATGAAACGATGGTCTAAATGGGTTCCGGCGGGACTGGCTTTATCCCTGGCCGCGACCATGACAGGATGCAGCTCGGACAAGCTCGCCGGAGGCGAAGGAGGCAAGCCTTCCGTAACGTTAAAGGAACTGGGCAAGGACGAGAAAGCGAGCATCAAGGTGCTATTTTTCGACAAAAATTATTTTTCTCAGATGTATGGCACCTTGTTCTCCGCCAAATTCCCGAACATCGACGTACAAGTGGTTTCCATGCAAAGCATCTTCGATCCGGGAAAAGACACCAAGAAGGAATACCAAAAATTGGTTGATGAAGAAAAACCCGACGTGCTTTTATTCCCGACGCCCGAATTGTTTGAGCAATGGGCTGGCGACGGCAAGCTGCTTCAGCTTGACGATGTCATTCGTCAGGACAAGTTCGATGTCGAGAATATGATGCCGACCGTCATCGAACAAATCAAGTCCATGGGCGACGGCAAGCTGTACGGGCTGGCCCCCTCCTTCTTCAGCCAAGCGCTGTTTTATAACCGGGATCTGTTCGAGAAACACGGAGTGCCGCTTCCGAAAAACCAGATGACGTGGGAAGATGTGCTTGCGCTTGCCAAGCGTTTTCCGACCAACAGTCAAGGAGAGCAGCGCATCTACGGGATGGCCTCGTACTACCAGTTTAAAGGCGGCAAGCCGATCGGATACGAATACATGAGCGAGATCGGGTCCACCCAAGGCTTGTCCATCCTCGATCGGGAGAAAGGAACGGTGACCCTCCAATCCGACGGCTGGAAAAAGGCGCTGACCCTGGCCGTAGAAGCCATGAAATCAGGTGCAATCTATAACGCCAAAGACAGCAAGCCGATCGAACCGGGCAACGGAATGACAATGGAAGATATCTTGAAGCAAGACTTGTTCGCCACCGGTAAAGCCGCCATGACCATCGGGGGATCGTACTATATTGAGACGCTTCTGCAGGCCAAGGATTCGCTCAAGGACGTCAAACCGGTCAACTGGGATATCGTGACCGTTCCGGTCGATCCGAGAAACCCGGAGGCTTCGGATGCGGTGTCTGTTTCGAAGTTTTTTGCCGTCCATGTCGATTCGCCCAATCAGCGGGCAGCTTGGGAATTGGTCAAATATATTAACAGCGAGGAAGTAGCCAAAGTGACAGTCTCCTCGAATCCGGGTGAGCTGTCCTCCAGAACGGCCTACATCAAAGAACGGGACGGCCGCAGCCTCGAACCGCTCACGATGCTGAAAATGGTCCGAAACGGCTATCCGAAAGGCGCGGAGCCGGTGCCGGTGTCGTTCTACTCTGCCTTCGACCAAATGGCCCAAGCGGAGGTGCAAGCCGTCGTCGAAAGCAAAAAATCGGTCGACGAAGCTCTCAAAACGATGCAGGAAAAAGGGCAGGACATTTACAACAAAGCGAAGCGGGAACAGAAAGATACGGAAAAGAAAGGGCAGGGTTAGCCTTGTCGGGGAGATCGAACGATGTCGGAGAAGTCAAGACGATGGACAAATGGAATCGACTGGACGATGTGCGGTATTTTAGCATCGATTTACTTGGTCTGGCGCATCGGCACCGTCGGCGGCTGGACCTTGGAGTGCTGGGTTCTACTTTTGATTTGCCTGGTTGGGGTGCGGAAGGATCAGGTTGACGTCGAATGGATGAAATTTTTGGCGGCGGGGGTTCCGCTTCTCGGCGTGTTCTATTATTTCTACGGCTCCGGGAACGGCATCTGGTGGTCTATAGCCTACCGGATGTTTCAGAATAACCTTCATGTCTGGAACTGGGACAGCATGATGAATAGCATTCCGCTCAATGATGCGGCATGGGCCCGGACGATCAGCCATCCGAGGCTGGATAAAACCATGGTATGGATTTACAACTACGGGTTCGTGCTCTCGCTCTGGATCTGCATCGTGCGCAGCTATTGGACCCGCAGCGTGAAAAAAATGCTGTCCTACGCCTTGTCGGGACATCTGCTGCAATTTCCGCTCATTTTGCCGTTCTATCACTTGATCCTGCTGCGCGAGGTGTGGTGGGTGAAAGGACAGCCCGATTTGCTCGGCCGCCAGTTCGCCACGGAAAACGATTTGCTGACGAATGTCATGAACTGCTTCCCGAGCATGCACACGTCGATTTCATTCGCGATGCTGCTGCTGGCGCTGCGCGAGCGGGACCGTATTTTCAAATACGTCATGGTGACCTATTGCTCTGCCATCATCTTCTCGACGATGTATCTGCAGATCCACTGGGTGCTGGATGTCATTGCAGGCATGCTGTTCGCCTACGGTGTCGTCAAGCTTGCCGATGCCGTCATCTATTGGGGATGCAAGCTCCTCCCCGCCCGGTTTAACAAGCTTTATGCGGCAACGGAAGGAAGAGCCGGATGAAGCTCAAAAAAACGTACGTCATTTCCGGCGCCGTCTTGGTCGCTCTGCTCGGCGTTTTTATCGCTCGATCCATGGTTTCCGAGCCTATGGCGACGTATACCGATTTGCCTTACGGATATGAGCTGAGCTATCCGAAGCAAATGAAAGTCGATCGTTCCTGGCCCGGGATTAGAACGCGTTTTTTGGACGAAACGACCCAAATCGACGTGTATTACGATAATTTCAACGGCACCGTATCCGACGCCGCCACGTATATCGGGTACGGCAACCGGTTTATCGAGAATACCAAGGATCACCGCGTAACCAAGAACGAAACCAAGACGGTCAGCGGCCTGTCCGTCCATATGCTGAAATGGGAGCGCGATAAGCTCAAGCACGTGGAGAACGACAAACCCTACTATGCCAGCGCGGAAATTGTCAAGAACGACAAAGAGGTGTACACCATCGCGATCAAATCCGCCCGGCCCATCACGAATGACGAGAAGATCGTGAATTCGTTCCGGGTCATTCCGCCTCAGGGGGACAAGCCGGAGCTCGGCATGGTGACGAAGAAGGTGCCGCTCAAAACAAATCAGGAAACGGCGGAGGCGTACCGCAAGCTGTTCATGACGGACGGGCTGAAATGGGGCATTTACGAGCGGTCGGCTCCGGGAAGAATGGATATTCTTCATGCGCTGGAACAAAACCTGGACTATAAATTCGGTCTGTTGATCCTGTACAAGTCCTTATCGACGGGCTTTCCGGCGGACGATTTGAAAAACGCCTACGATGACAACCGCCTGGTCCAGTTAACGCTGCAAACGATGCGGTTCGGCGAAGCGAATCCCAGCGTGATGTATGACATTTTGAACGGAAAATATGACGAGTTTTTCACGAAATACGCGCAGGACATCAAGGCGTTCGGCCATCCGCTGCTGTTCCGGCTGAACAACGAGATGAACGGGGACTGGGTGCCTTATTCGTCCTATCACAACTCCAAGGACCCGGAGCTGTATACGGAGGTCTGGAAATATATTTACCGGACTTTCCAGAGCCAGGGCGTCGATAACGTCCTGTGGGTATGGAACCCGAATCACCTATCCAAGCCCGAGTTCCAGTGGAATCATCCGCTGCTTTATTATCCGGGCGACGACTACGTGGACGTGGTCGGGCTGACCGCTTACAATACCGGCACCTATTACCCGGGCGAGCAGTGGAGCACGTTCGACGAGCTGTATGCGCCCTTGTACGCTCAATACAGCAAATGGTTCGAACAGCCGCTGATGATCACGGAATTCGCCTCCAGCTCGGTCGGCGGAGATAAAGCGCAGTGGGTGGACCATATGTTTAAGGACATAAAAAAATATCCCAAGCTGAAAGCGGCCATCTGGTGGAGCCATACGGATTTCGATCCGGACGACCGGCCGGCCCGCAAATATAAGCTGGACGAAACGCCGGAGGTGGTCGAGCGGTTCCGTCAGCATTTGCAGGAATATAAGTAGTCCCGGAGGCAGTGGGCAGTCCCTTGCCGCCCCGTTTGTTTCATCGCTTCCATGCAAGGGTAAAAAGAGGCAAGCCAGTCAGTCCACCTTCCAAAGGAGCGTGAAGAAGATGATAAGCTTGCTGATTACCTTACTTATGGCGATTGTGATCGGTGCGATCGGGTCCGCCCTTGCGCCGGGAGCGATGCCGGGAGGCATCATCGGTTCCATGATCGCCGGGTTCGTCGGCGCTTGGCTCGGCTATCTGCTGCTCGGTTCCTGGGGACCCGTCATCGGTGGTTTCGCCGTCGTACCTGCGATTATCGGCGCAGCGTTGTTCGTCTTCCTGCTCGGTCTCGTGGCCAAAGGCCTCAACCGCACAGCGTAAGCTTCGCGTCGCACCGTCTCTAGCGGATTCCCAATACGAATGCAAAGGAGCGATGAAGCATGACTACGGCAAATACAGCCAATGAAAGCAAAAGCAACCTGCTGCTCGGAACGTTGATCGGAGGCGCCGCCGGGGCGCTGATCGCCCTCTTGCTGGCGCCGAAATCCGGACGCGAGCTGCGCAGCGACCTGATGGACGCCATGCAAACCTTGCAGAGCAAAGGCCAGGAGCTGATGGCCGCCTGCAAGGAAAAAGCTTCCGAAACCGTCGAAGCGGTGCGGGAGCAGGGCAGCCATTTGGCGGACAAAGCGCACGACATGACCGACCGCGTCGCGGAAGTGTCCCATCAGGCGATAGATCGTGCGGCCGATGCCACTCAAGAGAAGCTGGAGAAAGCGCAATCCGCCGGCCACCGCGCCCTCGATAACGCGCAGAGCACTTCCCACAAGGCGATCGATCAGGCCGACCGCACGGCAGGTTCAACGTCATCGAAGCAATAGCGGTATTGCCTAAATAAGCGGGTTCAAAAACTGCTGCGATACAAACTGTCTCTTGTATGAAGAAGGGACAGTTTGTTCGTTTTTTGCGCCCGGCCGGATTTTAAAACCGGACATCGCTTGAGTGAACAATTGCGGCAAATTGAGTAAGAATACAATTGTGATGGTTTATGATTTGTTCTGCCGTCAATTCATCGGAATCGTAGGTACTATGGCAATCTTTTACCAATTCTACTTGATAGCCACGCGAATAAGCGCTTTTCACCGTTGTATCGACACAATACTCGGTTTGAACGCCACACATCACTAACGTGTCGATACCATGATCCCGCAGCTGCGCATGGAGCTCGGACTCCAGAAACGAGTCCGCATGATGTTTAATGATGACATGATCTTGTGCGGCGGGAGCGATCTGTTCATGTACTTGCCATAACGGTTGATTCTCGGATCTTAGAGAACCTTCCGGCTCGGTATACATGATATAGAAAACGGGAGAATTCCCCTTCCTGGCTTTATCGATCAAGCGCTTTGTATTTTCAAGCAGTTGTTCTTCTTGATAGATCGCTTTTCCGCCGTAATCTTTCCACACAAAAGGCATAACCTGCATGTCGATAATAAGCAGTGCTTTTTTCACTTCAGGTAACCCTCCTTGCTCCCTTTTTCAATTTCTCATGTTTCCATAATCCGTGACGGGTGCAATACGTATATAGCGTTCCGCCGTGCATTTGGGGGAAACGTAATTCTGCGTTTTGTTCCGGGTACAATTTCATAAACAGCAGCCTGTCATAAGAGATATAAGCGACAAAGGAGATATGATGATCTCTGCTCATTTCATGTTGAATGGTAATAAAGTAATCATCTTCAATCTCCTCAACGGTGATTTTGTGTTCATCGTTCTCCGGCATTGGAAGCAATTCCTTTAATAGTCTGCCGCAGCATGAAATGCTTGTGGCCCCCGTACTGGTCATGACATTGCCACAGCTTGGACATGCGTAAAATTTGATTTGATTCATGTTTCCTCTGTCCTGTTCATTCGGATTTAATTCCCCCGATAAAAGCTTCTCGATATTTACTCCCAATATTTTGGATAGCCCGCCAAGCAAGGACACATCGGGACACCCTAATCCGCGTTCCCATTTTGAAATCGTCTTATCGCTGATATTCATAAGATCAGCCAAGTCCTTCTGCGTCATGTCTTTCTCTTTACGAAGACGCAAAATGAGTCCTCCCACTTTATTGCAGTCCACATTGTCCACCCCCTATGACTCTAGAATATCGGCTAATCCTGCCCTTCTCAATAAACGCTCCGTAGAGTGCGGCAGTGAAAAGCGAAATCCTACGGGACATCGTTTAGGAGTACTAGCTTAAGTTAGTACTCGTCATGACCAAGCGGTGCCGTTTATGATGAACGGAGAAACAGGAACAGAAGGGTGAAAACTATGGACCGACTCAAGCTTGCAGTGCTATTTCTTGGCCCGACGGTCATGATTGCGGCCGGACTGCAGGGGATGCACAGCGTCCCGCTTACGTTCGCTTTGTTCTACGGCTGGCTGCTGCTGGTTCCTTTGGGAAGCTACGTTCTACGCCGCAGAACGGGAGCCCGAGCCGATTCTCAGGTGCAAACCGATCGGGGGCGGCAGCGGCAAAAGACCGATATCCTCATGGGCATCGGCTCGGGCGCGGTGTTTTTCGGGGCGATCGTTGCCGCAGCCGTCCAGTTTCATCCGTTATTTCTGGATATTCCACGGCTAAAGGAGTTACTGCAGGAGTGGCATTTTTCCGGGGAGCATACGATAGGGCTGGTGCTGGTGCTGCTGGTGTTGAACCCGCTCGTACTGGAGAGGATATGTGCTACGGAAGCTGACGGACGGTAGAGTAAGCCCCGCCATGGCTGTCTTTCTGACCTCCTTGTTCTACAGTCTGTACCACGTGCTGTCGATCGTGCCGATCTTCGAGCGCCCTTGGAATATCGTCCTGGTGCTCCCCGTCTTCGCCGCCGGTCTCTTCTGGGGCTGGATGCGTCTCCGCCACGCCTCGCTGACCGGCTCCGTTCTGAGCCACAGCTTCGCGGATGCGGGCATCATGTGCGTTTATTTCCTCTATCTGAGCTTGCCTTGTGCGGACAAAGCACAACCGGGGCCGTCAGCCCCGGTTCAGATGCTCGATCCACAAGTCTTCCGTGAGATGCTCCTTTAAACAGAAGGCAACCGGGATACGCTCGCGCTCCGGCTTCACAAAATGCCCGTTGTCCAAGTAATAGCCGTGCTCTTTGGCCGTCGACAGCATTTTGCAAAATTGCTCAGCCGCCCTGATCGCTTCTTCTTTATCTGAAAACGTTTCCAATACGTTGCCGAATCCCAACGGATTAGCTGCAGCCTGAATGGACAAATGGTACTTTCCGCCTTCCTCGCGAACCAGCACTTCGCTTCCATGACATTTGATGGTGTGTTTGACCTTCATGACCTTCACCGCCTTTTATCCTGGGAATATGAAGTGTTGCTTAAGCTTTATTACCCGCAGCCCGCCCGCCTGAAACGGCCGTTCGCAAGTAGCCGCGGCGATTTGCCCGGCCCGCGTTCCTCAAGAACGATAGGCAATCCCTATAAACGGAATATGTAATGCGTATTTCCCAAACAAGCTCTAAGAGCGCATACTATTACACAAAGAGACTTGGCAAACTAAGGAAAGGAGATCTCACCTATGGGAAAACTGTTTCCAGCCCTGCTTCCCGAGCATGAGGCGTTTATTCGCAAGCAGCGCCTCTTCTTCGTCGGGTCCGCCCCATTGCAGGCTGAAGGCCATGTGAACCTCTCACCCAAAGGACACGATGTATTTCGAATCGTCTCGCCGACCGAGGTAGGGTATTTGGATTTGACCGGCAGCGGGAACGAAACGAGCGCGCATTTGGAGGAAAATGGCCGGATTACGCTGATGTTCGTTGCGTTCGAAGGGCCTCCCCTCATTTTGAGAATGTACGGAAAGGGTCGTGTCATCCTTCCCGGGACCGCCGACTGGGAGACTTGGGCGCCCCGCTTCGAGCTACTTCCCGGAGCCCGGCAAATTATCGGCGTCGACGTTCACGCCGTGAAAACCTCCTGCGGGTTCAGCGTTCCCTTCTACTCGTACGAGAAAGAACGCGATACGCTACAGCGGTGGGCTGCGACCAAAAGCGACGACGAGCTGAACGATTACTGGCGCAGCAAAAACGCCGTGAGCATGGACGGCATCCCGACGCCGCTCGGCCGGCGGATCGCCGAATACGCTCCCTTCGAGGACGAATGAAGCGCCAACGACGAAAAGACTCGCCCTTAGCTGCAAAGGGCGAGTCTATGAACCAAGACCGATATCGCCGGCTCCCGGCTCGGTAAAATATTTTTTTAGCTTGTCGAGAGCCCGCTTCTGAATGCGCGACACGCTCATCTGCGAAACGCCGAGCTGATTCGCAATCGTCCGCTGCGACTGGCCTTCCACATAGGCGAGATACAGCACCTGCTGCTCCTCCGGCTTCAAATGAACGAGCGCCTCTTGCAAGGCGAGGCGGTTCTCAACCCGCAGATAAGCGTCGCTCGGGCTGCCGATCACATCGCCGATCGTCGATCCGTTATCTTCCGTGGATAGCGGAGTATCCAGCGAAACATAGTGATAATAATCGCGTCCGGCCAAAATTTCGATCGTTTCCTCGACTGACAGCTCCATCTCCGCGGCGATTTCATCGATATTGGGCGAGCGCTCCAGCTTGACCGTGAGCATGTCCACGACCTGCTGGATCTGGTTGCCTTTTTCCTTGATTCGCCTCGGAACCTGGACATACCAGGATTTGTCGCGCAAATAATTTTTCATATGGCCGATGACGCTTTTCATCATATAGGCTTCAAACTGCACGCCCATCGACAGATCGAACTGCTTCAGCAGCTTCAATACCGACATTTGCCCCACTTGGTACAGGTCTTCGAACAGATCGGGGCGATTGCGTGACATTTTGCCGGCCGCCATCTTGACCATAGGCTCGTACTGCTGCAGCAGAACCGTAGCCGTATCGTTGCAGCCGGTTTCTTGATACCTTACGATGAGCTCCTCGGCACTCGCATTGGCAAATCGCTCCGAATTAAGTTTCATACCATTTCCTCGCTCCTGCATACCCGCTTGGTCAGGATGACCTCCGTGCCGATGCCCGTCATGACCTCGACATCGTCCATGAGCGCCTGCATCAAATAAATTCCGAGGCCTCCTACATGGATGTCGTTCAGCGATTTATCATGCAGCGATCCGGCCCGCCGCGCCTTCTCCGCATAATCGAAGCTCGGTCCCTGATCCTTGACCACAATGCGGAGCCCGTCCTCGATTCGCTCGAAGCGGACCTCCATCAGGCCCGGACTGCCCGGTTCATAAGCATGTACCACCGCATTATTGCACGCTTCGGCGACGGCCACCTTCATATCTTCGATTTCCTCGTAAGAGAAGCCAAGCTTGGAGCTGATACCGTAAAGCGTCAAGCGGACCAAGTCGATAAATTCCGCTTCCGCAGGCACAGTGAGACTAACAACATGGGATTCGGGTTTCATACGGTCTCTTCTTTCCTTTCCTATCCGTTAATGGACGCGTGCTTGGGACTTCCCGGCGGCCTCGTTCGGATGCAAAAACGGGGTGATGCCCGTCAGATCGAACAGCCGCTTGATTTTCGGCGGAATCTCCTGCACCTCGAACGGCGCTTTCAGCACGTCTCGGGCTTTTAATACCGATACAATCACACCGATGCCGGTGCTGTCAATATATTGCAGGCCGTTCAGGTTAAGAACGAGCTTGCGGTTCGTATCCGCGATGAACGTATCCAGCGCGCAGCGCAAATCCGAGACTTTGGACAAATCGAGCTCACCGTGCAAATAAACGGTATTGGCGTGTTCGGTTCGTTGCGTGTCGACATGAAACGATTGTGGTTTATTCATCATACCCGCGTGGTTCCTCCCCGTTCGCAGCTTGTTTGCTCCAAGAGCCGTGCTGCATTCTACGAATTTGGTTATTATTTACCCCGGGGGCGGAAGCTTGAAACAGTTCGGCCGGAATTTCCTGCCGGCTGGGGCCGAACCCCGGCTCAGCTCTGCTGCGGATAAGCCCGCTGCCCCGCTTGCGGCTTACGGCTGCGGAACGCCTGCCATAGCTCGATCGCCACAGGCACCGCCTGCATGACCGTCGCGACCTTATCCTTGACGGGTCCGCCTCCGGCTGCCGGCCGTTCCTTCACCGCCTTGGTGCGGATGCTCCCCGCTACCGAGGCCGAGGCTTGCTTGATCGAGGAGGTGATCTCCTGTACCGCATCGCCGATATTTTTGACGGAGTAGACGACCGAATCGATCGAGTGCAGCTTGTTGCGGACATCGACGGTCACTTCGTTCGTATGCCGCAGCACCTCCGTCGCTTCTTTGCTGATTCCGTTCACCTGCTGCTGCAGCTCCCGGATCGTCTCGTTGGTCTGCATCAGCACGGTTGACAAGGAACGCAGAGTCATGATCAAAAAGACGACCAACGCCGCAAAGGCCAGCGCAATGACGGCCACACTGATTTCAATAATCATATCGTTCATCTCCTCCACCCTTTCGTGAATGCGGTTCGCGCCCAGCTTGGAATGTTTTTACCCGGCACGGTCCTGCTTGAAACCTGAGGCCCTAAGCAAATCTGGTCGTGTTTCATCTGCCGCTGCGGCGGGGTAAGAAGGCACAGGCAGGACAATCCATCACGAAGCGGAGGTAATCCATTATGGCTAACGTATTGGAGAAGGAAAAGGAAACGAAACCGGCCAAGAACGCGAAGGACACGAAAAAAACAACCGGACTGCATGCGCTACTTAACCGGCAGGTCGCCAACTGGGCCGTGCTCCATATCAAAATTCACCAGCATCATTGGTATGTGAAGGGCCCGAATTTCTATGCGCTGCATGTGAAGTTCGAAGAACTGTACGAAGAAGCGGCCCTGACGATGGACCAGCTCGCGGAGCGGCTGCTGTCGGTCGGAGGCCAGCCGGTATCGACGACGAAGGAGATTGCCGCAGCCGCCACGATCAAGGAGCACGAGGCGTTCGCCTCGGCAAGCGACATGGTGCAGTGCCTGCGCGACGACTTCTCGATGGTGATCGAAGAAACGGGCGAAGCGATGGAGCTTGCGGAGCAGGAAGGCGACGAAGGCACCCACGATATGCTGCTGGAGCTGAAGACGCGCCTGGAGAAGCATGTCTGGATGCTGAACGCTTATTTGAACGAATAGAAACGGCAAGGACGGAGGCGCGCGACCTCCGTCCTTTCTTATTTCACAAGCCCTGCCAGCAAATGCCCTTGGTAGAGCTGGAGAAATTGGATCGCGAACCCGGTATGCAGGCTGAGCGCCACCAGTTCGTCAATCGTATAGTACTTGCATTCGGCGTCGACGAACGCGCCGCCTTCCTTGTAATAGGGCAAGGCGAACACGTCCGGCCAGCAATGGTTCGGCGTATAATGTCTCGACCACGGGGTGGAGATCAGCAGCAGGCCTCCGGGAGTCAGACATTGGTGGATTTTTTGAAAGACCGGGACCGGATTGTAATTCATATGCTCCAGCACTTCCGTGAAAATGACGACGTCAAACGTATGCGGCCAAGGCACCGCTTCGGCTTCGATGTTCGTTTTCGACCACGAGATCGGATACTCCGCTTCCAGCTCCTTGGACCAATAGGCGTCGGTCATATCGATGCCGAACCCTTCGTTGCCCCACAAGACGCTGTACAGCAGGAGCGTTCCATAGGCGGTGCCGATGTCCAGCACCTTCTTGTTCCCGCTTCTTAACGCCGCATCCAGCACGGACAATAGCGGATACCAATAACCGGCTTCCGCTTCTTTGTAGGTTTCAAGATACGGGCTTTTCTCCCGTGCGGCATGGTACCGTGCCAGAATGCTCTGGACATGGCGCAGCCGCTCCTCCTGCGGCATCTCCCGAAAATCGCTTGTTTCCATGGAAAACGGCTCCTTTTGAGCTTTTTACCATATATACGTGCAAAGCGATTTTATAGACTATCGCGGTGGAAGCCGGGGGGCTTGGCTCCCGCCTCCGAGGGCCTCCATAACTGCTCAAGCAGCGTGACCAGCATCGTCCCGAACAGCAGCGCGTTGCCGAACACGTACGCCAGCATCGGCGGCAGCCCCTGGAAGGCCTCCGCAGGCAAGGACATTAATCCGGCGCTGCACACCAGCGTGATGCCGAAGATCGTCAACCGACGCAGGTCCAGCGCTTCCTTCGAGATCGACTGCATGGCGATGACGATCATTTGCACGAAGGAAGCAAGCAGCGCGGCGCTCGCTACCGGCCCGGGAAGCATGGCGACGGCCCGTACCGCCGCGGGGACGAAAGAAATCCCCGCGAACAGCAGCGCGGCGGCGAGAAACGGGCGCAGCCGGGTCTGCTCCGTGATGCGGATAAAGCCCGCCGTGACCGGCAGCGGAACGACGGCAATCGTCGAGAAGAGAGCGGCGATGCCGTGGGACAAGCCTCCCGCGAAGACGCCGCGGTTCAGCGTCCGCTTCGGGTCCCGGGCGGGCTCCGGCATCGCATCGCGAACCGCCGTTACGGCGGCGATCGTGTTGGACAGCAGGATAAACGTGAATAACGCTGCGGTCAACGCGATTCCCGCATCCCACTGCGGCGCTCCCCAAGCGAAGAGCTCCGGCAGTTGAACCGGCGGAGCTGCGGCGGCCGGCGATCCGGCGCTAAGGCCGAGCAGTCCGTAACCGGCCCAGCCGGAGATAATGCCGATCATCACGGCATACTGCTTCACCCAGCCCCGGCCTTTGACGGACAGCAGGACTACAAGGCCGAAGATGGCGATGGACACCAGCGCCGTTGCCGGGTCCGGACGAACGGCCGCCCCCTGCAATCCGAGCATGCCTTTTATGAATACACCGCTAAGCTGCAAAGCCAGAAGGAACAAGAACGTTCCCGTGACAAGCGGGGTGAACAAAAACAGCAGCTTGTGGACCCAGCCGGTCAGGCCCAGAATGGCCAGCAGCAGAGCGGCGATGGCGACGCCTCCCTCGAGCAGCGGCAGCATGTCCTGCGCATTCCCGCCTTGCTTGACGGCCACGTCCGCCATGATGACGAAGACGCTGACCCATGAGCCAGCAGGACCGTCGGCAATCGGGTACCGGTGGCCGATCCAGCCCTGCAGAAACGAGCTGAGGCCGACGACCAGAAAGGTCCGCTGCATCAGCGAGGAAATCTCCTCCGGCGGCAAATGAAACATACCGCCGATGACGACCGGCAAAGCAATCGAATTCGCAAGCAAAAACATAAACCACTGCAAGGTGCTTAAGCTGCCGCCGAGGGCAAGCTTTCTCATGATGTTTCCTCCCAAATGCATAGAAAGGGGCTAGCTCGCCCCTGCTTTCCGTAAAATTTGCTCAATCTCGCCGAACCCGCGCTGCTTCGCATGCGCAAGCGCCGTCACGCCGTCCTTATCCGGGATGTTCACATCCGCCCCATGCTCCACGAGCAGCCGGACGGCTTGCTGATGCTTCTCGCCCCCGCTGCCGAGCACCACCGCTTCCATCAACGCCGTCCAGCCCAAGTTGTTAATGTGATTGACATCGACTTTGGTCCGCGTCAACAACTCCCGGATCACGTCCAAGTGTGCGCGCTCGGCGGCGGGAATGAGCGCGGTGCCGCCATAACGGTTCGTCAGCTTCGGGTCGGCCCCCGCCTCGATCGTCAGCTTCAAAATGTCCAGCAAGCCTTCGGCACCGGCATACAGGAACGGATTGTTCAGCCGGTTGTCGCGTTCGTTGACGTCCGCTCCCGCCTCGATCAACAGCTTCACCGCCTCCGGCTTGTTCGCGTAAGTCGCCGCCATCATCGGTGTGCGGCCCTGCGGGTCCTTCGCGTTTTTATCCGCTCCTGCCTTGAGCAGCCTCCGGAGCTCAGCCGTATCTCCGCGCTCCGCGGCAGCGATCAGCGCTTCATTCATCTGCTTCACATCTCCTTTAGGTTCGACTTGAACGATTCCGGTTGCAGGCGCTTCCGCAGACTCCTGGCAGCCGGTCAGCAGCATGACGGGTAACACCAAATACATCCATCGCATCGGTCCACTCCTGCCTCCTATTTTGCTTCTTTGCTTCTTATGCTAACATGAGCTTTATCTATACGAAAAATATTAAAATTATTGATTTTCCATATGATTATCATATAGTTAGGCAGGTGGTTCCGGATGGACATCAGGCAGCTTCGCTATTTCATTGCGATTGCGGAGGAACGGCAAATTACGGCGGCGGCCAAAAGGCTCCATATGGCCCAGCCGCCGCTCAGCCAGCAGCTTCATCTGATGGAGCGCGAGCTTGGCGTGACGCTGCTGGAGCGGCAGGGACGGCAGCTAGAGCTTACGGAAGCGGGGCGCCTGCTGTACAAGCACGCCTTGCACATCACGAAGCTGTTCGAGGAGTCGCAAATTGAAGTCAAAGAAGCCGGAAGCGGATTGATCGGCAAGCTAAGCATCGGGGTCAACACGTTATCGGACGGAAGGCTGCCGGAGCTGCTTCGGAAGTTCCGCGAGAAGTTTCCGGCGATCACGTACAAAATTCAACAGAACGAATCGGCCCAGCTCTGCAAGCTGGTCAAGGAACGGGCAATCGAGCTGGCGATTGTCCGGTTTCCGCTCGACCTTGGCGATTTCTCGATCCGGCATTTGCGGGAAGAGCGGTTCTATTACGTCACCTCCCGGCGCCGCAGTCCCTTGGACGGGAAGGCGGTTTCGTTCGAACAGATCGGGCAGGAGCCGCTGATCCTCCCCAGCACGGAAGGACTCGGCGTGTACCGAATGATCGTGGAGGAGTTCGCCCGGCACGGGGTGAAGCCGAACGTCTTGTCCGAATGCTCCGACATCGCGATGCTGCTGGAGCTGGTCTCCTCGGACTTCGCCGCCACGCTGGTGCCGGAATCAGTGCTCCAACTGCACCGCGGCTTCGACGTGATGGTGTATGAGCTGGCAGGAACGCATATCGTCTCGTCATCCGTGCTGATTTGGCTCAAGGACCATTACTTGTCCAAGGCGGCGCAGAACTTCATCGCCCTGACGGGCGAAGCGCCTTTTTCCGGTAAGGACTAGCGGGTAATGTTTTTTCGGCCACCCGTCCGTTTTCCAGCAATGACATAAGGAAGCAAAGCTTGGAGAATACTATACCCCAAGCTTTGCTTATTTGGCATTCCACTACGGGAGGACGGATGAACTATGAAACGATGGATATCCCTTGGCATGATCGGTGTGCTGGCGGTTGGGCTGACGCTCGGCGGATGCGGCCAGAAGCCCGCGCCGCCTAACAACGCGGGAGCCGGCGGCGCGCCGGCGGCGGGCGGCGACAAGCTGGCGGGAGCGAAGTTCAATATCGGCATGGTCACGGACATTGGCGGGGTTAACGACAACTCCTTTAACCAAAGCGCCTGGGAAGGGCTGCAGCGGCTTGCGAAAGATACCGGGGCACAGGTGAAATATTTGCAGAGCAAGAGCGATTCGGAATACATCCCGAACCTGACCCAAATGGTGAAGGGCAACTTCAACCTGACGTGGGGGATCGGCTTCATCATCGGCGATGCGATGAAGACGGTGGCGACGCAAAATCCGAACGCCAAGCTGGCAATTATCGATAACGTCGTCGACGCGCCGAACGTGGAGTCTGTCACGTTCGCGGAGAACGAAGGCTCCTATCTGGTCGGCGTCGTTGCGGGTCTGATGACCAAGACAAGCAAAATTGGCTTTATCGGCGGAATGGACATTCCGGTCATCAAGCGCTTCGAAGCCGGCTTTAAGGCCGGCGTGTCTGCGGTCAATCCGAACGCCAAACTGACGATTAATTATACCGGTGCGTTCGACAAGTCCGATCTCGGCAAAGCCGCCGCTTCCACGCTCTATAACGACGGGGCGGATATTATTTTTCACGCGGCGGGCGCCACGGGGAGTGGCGTGTTCAACGAAGCCAAGGACCGGCTAAAGGCCGGCAAGAAGGTATGGGTCATCGGCGTCGATCAAGACCAGTCGAAGCTGTTCGGCGACGACGTGACGTTGACCTCGATGATCAAACGCGTCGATCAGGCGGTCTACCGCATCTCGAACGATCTGATCGCCGGCAAATACGAGGGCGGCAAAACAATTGTGCTCGGCCTCAAGGACGACGGCGTCGGCCTGCCGGACACGTCGAAGAAGAACGTGCCGGAGGACGTGCTCAAGAAGGTCGAGGACTATAAGCAAAAAATCATTAAAGGCGAAATCAAGGTTCCCGAAAAATGAGCGGCGTGAAAGTGGAAATGCGCGGCATCACCAAGCGGTTTCCAGGCATCGTTGCCAACGACGGTATCAGCTTGACGCTCCGGCAAGGCGAGATTCTCGCCCTGCTCGGCGAGAACGGTGCAGGCAAATCGACGCTGATGAACATTTTGTTCGGACTGTATCAGCCGGACGAGGGGGAAATCCTCATCAACGGCGAGCCGGTGGCGATCGTCAATCCGAAAACGGCCATTCAGCTCGGTCTCGGCATGGTGCACCAGCACTTTAAGCTCGTGGAGCCTTTCACGGTGGCGGAAAATATTATTCTCGGGCAGGAGACGAGGCAGGGACTCCAAGTCGATTACGGAAAAGCGGCGCGCCAAGTGTCCGAGCTGTCCGCCCGATACGGACTGCGCGTCGATCCGCGTGCGCGGGTAAGAGACATCTCCGTCGGCATGCAGCAGCGCGTCGAAATCCTGAAGACGCTGTATCGGGGGGCGGACATCCTCATTTTCGACGAGCCGACCGCTGTGCTGACGCCACAGGAAATTCGCGAGATGATGGACATCATGCGCAAGCTGGTGGCCGAGGACAAGTCGATCATTCTGATCACGCACAAGCTGAAGGAAATCATGGCGATCGCGGATCGCGTCACCGTCATCCGCCGCGGCAAGGTCATCGATACGCTCGCCGTCAAGGACACGAACCCGGACGAGCTTGCGGCCAAAATGGTCGGCCGGGAAGTCTCCTTCCGGCTCGATAAGAAGCCTGCCGCCATTGGTGCGCCGGTCCTGAGCGTAGAGAACGTGACCTCCCGAGGGCCCGGCGGCCTGTCCGTGCTCAGCGGCGTCACCTTCGAGGTGCGCGCCGGGGAAATTCTCGGTATCGCCGGCGTCGACGGCAACGGCCAGAGCGAGCTGATCGAAGCGCTGACCGGGCTGCGCGGGATCGACGGCGGCCGCATCGCGCTCGGCGGCCGGGAGATCGCGAACCGCTCGCCCCGCGACATCGCGGAGGCGGGGCTGGGGCACATCCCCGAGGACCGGCATAAGCGCGGGCTCGTGCTGGATTTCTCGATGAGCGAGAACATGGTGCTCAAGACATACTATACCTCCGCCTACAACCGCGGAGGCTTTCTCGACTATGCCGCGATCGACCGTCAGGCGCAGCGGCTGATCGCCGAATTCGACGTGCGGACGCCGGGCCTCCGCACTCCGGCGCGGTCGCTGTCGGGCGGCAACCAGCAGAAGGCGATCATCGCGCGCGAGATCGATCTGAACCCGGATCTGCTGATCGCGGCGCAGCCGACGCGCGGGCTCGATGTCGGAGCGATCGAGTTCATCCATAAGCGCCTGCTGGAGCAGCGGGACAAAGGCAAAGCCGTATTGCTCCTCTCGCTGGAGCTGGACGAGATTCTGAAGCTGTCCGACCGCATCGCCGTCATCTATGAAGGCCGCATCGTCGGGGAAACCGACCCGGATCACACGTCCGACCGCGAGCTCGGGCTGATGATGTCCGGCTCCGGGCGCGCTGCCGAAGCGGCAGCTCCTTCAACCTCCGGAGGTGAAAAGCATGGCTAAAGCCATTCGTGTCATGACCAAGGATTCGGCGCTCGTTCCGCTGGTCGCCATCGTGCTTGGGCTGCTGGTCGGCGCCCTGATCATGCTGGCCGGCGGCTATAATCCGCTCTCCGCCTACGCGTCGCTGATCGAGAAGGTCGTCGGCGATCCGTACAGCATCGGAGAGACCGTCCGCGAGATTACCCCGCTCCTGCTGACCGGGCTGTCGGTCGCCTTCGCGTTCCGGACGGGTCTGTTTAATATTGGCGGCGAAGGGCAGTTTATTATGGGCATGACCGGGGCCACCTGGATCGGCGTCAAGCTGACCCTGCCGTTCTGGCTTCATGCGCCGCTTGCCATCGTAACAGGGGCTGTGCTCGGGGGATTGTGGGGAGGCATCGCCGGGTACCTGAAAGCGCGGCGCGGCGTCAATGAGGTGATTACGACGATCATGCTGAACTGGATTGCGCTGTATTTCGGCAATTACATTATCAGCCGCTATTTGCTTCAGCCCGGCCAGCAGCGCTCGCATCTGATTCACGACACCGCCTCGATCAGTCTGAACGCGCTCAGCGCGATATTCGGCAACGCCCGGCTGCATCTCGGCATTCCGATTGCGCTGCTCGCCGCCGTCGCGTTCTATGTCCTCCTGTGGAAGACACGCCAAGGCTACGAGCTTCGCGCAGTCGGACACAGCCCGTCTGCGGCGGAGTACGCCGGGATGAACGTGAACGCGGGCATCGTGCGGTCGATGTTTATCGGCGGGGTCTTCGCCGGGCTTGCCGGAGTGTTCGAGGTACTCGGCGTCTTCCACTACCAAGTGATCAGCGCCGCATCGCCCGGCTACGGCTTCGACGGCATCGCCGTCGCGCTGCTCGGCGGCAACCATCCGCTCGGCGTCGTGCTCGCCGCGGTCTTGTTCGGCACGCTGACGTACGGTTCGGCCGGGATGAGCTTCGGCGCGGATGTGCCGCCGGAAATCATCCGCGTGATCATCGGCACCGTCATCTTCTTCGTCGCCTCGCACGGGATCATCCGCTGGCTATTGAAGCCGCTGCGGGCCGGGCGCAAGCCGGGGGAGGTGGCCTAAGCGGATGGATGCGCTTCGCATTCTCGGCGAGTTAATCCATACGACGCTCGTCTTCTCGACCGCGCTTATTTTTACGGCCATGGGCGGCATCTTCTCCGAACGCTCCGGGGTCGTCAACATCGGCCTGGAGGGCCTGATGATCTCCGGCGCATTCGCCTCCGCCGTCGCGGCCTGGTACGCCGAGCAGGCGGGCTTCGCGGACGGCGCGCCTTGGATCGGCCTCTTGGCGGCCATCCTGATCAGCATGCTCGTCTCGCTCATTCACGCGGTCGCCTCGATCACCTTCAAAGCCGATCAAGTCGTCAGCGGCGTCGTCATTAACTTTCTGGCCGCCGGATTTACGGTCTATCTCGTCAAAATTTTGTTCGCAGGCTCCGGACAGACGGAAACGCTGAACGCCGTGTTTCACAATGTCGCCATTCCCGGACTGGCGTCCGTTCCACTGCTTGGCTACGGCGTATTCACCGCTTACCCGACGACGTATTTGGCCTTGGCTGCCGTCGCTCTAGGCTGGTACGTGCTGTTCAAAACCCCGTTCGGGCTGCGCCTGCGCGCGGTCGGCGAGCATCCGGGAGCCGCGGACACGCTCGGTGTGAACGTTACCCGCATGCGATATATCGGGGTGCTGCTGAGCGGCGCGTTAGGCGGGCTCGGCGGCGCGACGATCACGCTCACGACGACGAGCAACTTCTCGCACAACACGATTTCGGGGCAGGGCTTCATTGCGCTGGCCGCGATGATTTTCGGCAAATGGCATCCGTACGGCGCCTTGGGAGCGGCGATCTTCTTCGGCTTCGCGCAAGCGATCCGAAACTTTGTGCAGCTGTTCCCGGTCTCCCAAGCAATTCCGATGGAGTTTATCTACATGCTCCCCTACATTCTTACGATTCTGGTGCTGACGGGTGCCGTCGGCCGCGCCTATCCCCCCGCGTCGCTCGGTGAGCCGTACGACCCGGGCAAGCGTTAAGCGAGGCAGCAAAAAGCCGCATTCCCTGCGCTGCGATCGTTGCTGCGATCCGCACAGCCGGGATGCGGCTTTCCAATTAAGACTGCATTCCATGCAGGCAGAGTGTTGAGAAAGTGGTCAAACAGGATTATAGAGGTTACGATGGGGTAGGGTATCCACTTCCGACCGCTGTTGTCATCGGGAAATTTGATTAGAAGCCGCTTAGTAGCGGACATTTCCCGAAGACAAAGGCGGCCGCTATCGCTTCTCCAGTGGATACCCCACCTCCGTATGCTTCTCTATTTGGGTCAAAATCCTCTTTCTCAACAGCCTGACTGCATCTCATGCAGGCAGAGTATTGAGAAACCCTAGAAGTAGAAAATCTCAGACAAATAGAGGTGGGGTATATCCCGTAAGAGTTTACGTACGCCTTTGAAACCCGTGAAAATACCGCAAATTCTAATCAAGTTCACGGGTTTCAAGAGCGGCTGGAGGGATATACCTCACCGGCATATGCAGAGAATTTTATACGCGAAGCGGGTTTCTCAACAAGCTCATTGCATTCCATGGAGCCTGGGAATGTCCGCTCCATGATCGGAAAGCCCGTTCACCCGGCCGCAAGCCGCTTGATCAGGACGATAGCTTCCGACGCACCTTCGCCCTCGCCTCCGGGCTCCAACCGAAGCTCATCCACCAATGCCTGCAGCAAATACAGGCCGATCGGCGAGTCTTCGAGACGCTCCAAGGCCTCCACCCCCTCCTGCGGCAGCTTCACGGGACGCAGCGCTTCCCCGAACGTAACATCCGGCGAATCCGTTCCAATCCGGATCTGGAGCTCCGTCTCCCTCAGCGTGAACACCAGCCGCAGCATCGGCAGCTGTTCTCTGTCGCCGGCTTGCAGGATCGCATAATTGCACGCTTCGGTTACCGCTACCTTCAAGTCCTCGATCGCTTCGTACGACAACCCTACCCGGACGGCCACGCCGTACAGCGCCAAACGGACCGTGACCAGATCGTCCGCCCGGAGCGGCACACACAAGACAACGGTTTTCGAGCCGGCCTCCGTTTGCCCCTTCATAGTCCGCCCCCTTCAATCGTCAGGTAACGGGACAACCCAGTCATGTCGAACAGCCGCCGGATTTTGGCCGGCACTTCCTGTACGGCAAACGACGCCTCCTCCGGCTGCCGTTTCTTAAGGACGGAGACGAAAATCCCGATCCCCGTGCTGTCAATGTAAGTCAACTCCCGCAAGTTCAGCTTGAGCGGCACCGTCCGCTGACCCGCCAGCGGCTCCACGACGGAACGGAATTGCTCAGCCGTGCTCAAATCAAGCTCGCCGGATAAGAACAACACGTTCGCTTCCGGCGTATTCAGCACTTTGACATGGAACTTCTGCGCGTCTCTGTCCATCCGCTTTTACCTCCCCCTGAATCAATTATTATTTGTAGAATAGCAGATTTTAGGAAGTTTTTCACGGCACTCCGCGGAGAAGCCTGCTGATTCACCGAAAAGCTGCGGGGGTAATCATCACTAACGAGGCGCCCGATAATTTCAGCTCAGACAAGGAGTGATTGAAGATGGATCCTATGAAAAGCGTGGACATCGAGAAGAAAAGCGTCGAGAAACGGATGGATTCCGGTATGGTCGCTTCCACCTTCATCAAATACGCGGCTTACGTGGTCATCTTTTTCGGCTTTCTCTATTTCCTGGTCCGTTACGTGCTGCCCATGCTCTAATCCGCTGCGTCACGACACGCGCACCGGCTCCGCCGCGTGCGCTTTTTTGCGGTATCGGCGTCTATCTTGTCCGTTCCTCCCAGATGATGTTGATGGAAGCGGTCCCTCCGGCGGAAAAATTGAATTTAATCCCGTAGCTGTCGCCCGGTTTGATGACAATTGCCGAAGCAAAGTCGAAAATATTCGTGGTATTGGCCGAAAAAGATCTCGTGGCCATAACAGTCCCGCCGGTAAGATCGATTCCTGAACCACCGGCCGATCTAAAGGTCGTGGTTGTCGAATTGCTAAAATTGCTGTTTAAGTTATAGATCGTGTTCGTCGTAAGAGTTCCGGCTATCGTTCCGTTGCGAATATCCCGTTGGTTCGTTACATTGTTTAACGTTGCCAGCGTCACCAAGGAAATAGCCAAATCGACGGAGGAGCCGGCCGGATTGGTCAACACGGCAACGATATTCTGGTTATTGCCGGCAGTTAAAAAATCGGTCGTCGAGCCGAATACCTTGCCGGTAATCGTCGTAATCGAACGCAAATCGTTAATGTTCGAAACGTTGACCGGAACGCTGGAGCTATTGACAATGGTGGCCTGAAGCGGATTCTTTGAGTTACTGAAAATAGAATTATTTAAAAATGACGCCACCATCTCCGGTTCGCCGACTCCCACCAGATCCCGAAGCATATTTAGTTCCTGCTGCCGTAAGTCAGCCTCCTGTTGTTTCAGATGGAGCAGCTGTTTTACCAAATCCTTCATGTAGAAACTCCTCTTTCCATAGTAAGATGGGAGAAGAAATTGAGGACGCAAGAGCGATTTTGGTGCTTTCTAAATTTATTCCGTCAGGTCAAGTTTTCATGCATGAAGAACAAATAAAGGTCGGAAAAAATCCGACCTTTACCCCTATCGTTTTTCAGTTGTATCGTATCCTCCGGGTCAATCGGTTGCCGTATGGAAATAATGAACGGACAGCAGCTTCCCGGTGCGCTCGTCCAAGAACAGCTTGAGCGCCCGCTGGCCCCGCTTGTAGACGATCCCGTCCTCGCCCGTCCAATCCGGCGTGCCAAGCGTCTGGCGCAGCGTGTCCGCCTTCATCTCCAGCATCTTGCCGTCAATCTCGATCGTGCCCGCCTGAACGGGAACCATGACGTATTGGACAAACTGATCATACAGGCCGATCCGGCAATCATCGTATACGAAGATGCGCTCGTCCTTGAACAGAGGATCGGTTTCCTCGGCATTCGGCTTGCCTTTCATTTCGTAAAGCGTTTTCAGATCGTCCGTAACCGCGATACCGTTGACCCGCTCCAGCGGCCATTTGACCGGCTCTCCGATCTCGGCTCCGGTTCCGGATTCTTCATAGACAGCGGTATTTACGGTGAGCGTCTGTTCCGTTGCCGCCAGCGCAGACGGATAAGAAAGCTTGTCCAATGCCGCAGGCGAATCTTCGGCGGAGCTCCAGGAAGCCCCGGTCAGTCCGATTGCAGCCGCGCCGATCAACCACCATTTGCTTAACCGTTTCATTGGAATCACCTCTCCCGTGTTGTGTCAGACAACGGATCGAGTTCAGACGTTTATTTATTGATGTAAAATGACATTCTCATCTACGGCAATGACAAGGCGTCCGCTTGCCATCTCCTTCTCGTAGTATTCGACCGCCGACATGGACAGCCCGAGAGACAGCAGCTTTTCCCGCAGCGCCATGCCCTCGCATTTGTACAGCGGCGCTACCGTATGCGCCATCGTTTCTCCCACGAACCCGATCCGGCTTGTATACTTGGGCTTAAACATCTCCTCCGTCCGCACGTTCTCATGAGCCAAAATTTGAATCTGATCCACGCCGCGGCCAGCCGATTGAAAATCGCGGACCGCCTGCTTCACTTCCTGCTCGCCCTTGGCTACTACGATCGAATGATACATCGGAAACGCCTCCTTCAGTCGATAGTATGATCAAGCTTCTTACCGGACGTGCTCCAGCTGAAGCTGCCCGATCGGCATGTACACTTTCGGCTTTTTGCCGCTTTGCTTCATGACCATTTCCGCATCGCCGATGACGGCGATCGAGGACTTCGACAAGCTTCCGACGGTGGCCCCGTCCATCAGGACCGCGCCTTCTCCGATGATCGCGTTGCGGGCGAATACGCCCCGTCCGATATGCGCATTCGGCATCACGATGCAGTTGCGGAGCACGCTGCCCCGCCCGACATACACGTCGTGCGAGATGACCGAGCGTTCCACTTGGCCGAAAATATGGCTGTTGCCGGCGACCAGCGAATACGTGACGCGGGCCGAAGGATCGACGTAGGAATGTCCTGCTACGCAAGCGGGCGTATGCATCGGCCAAGCGGCTTCGCTGCAGCGGAATCGCGGCTGCTCGCCGATCAGATCCATATGCGCTTCCCACAAGCTCTCTACGGTTCCGACATCGCGCCAATAGCCTTCGTACGAGTAGGCGTACAGCTTGCCGCCGGAGCGCAGCATGGCCGGTATGACGTCTTTGCCGAAGTCCCGGGAGGACTGCGGATCGCGCGCGTCGCCGTCCAGCATCCGTTTCAAATAAGACCATTTGAATATATAGATGCCCATCGAGGCGAGATTGCTTTTCGGCTGGGCCGGCTTTTCCGCAAATTCAACGACCCGCCCTTGGCTGTCCGTTCGCATAATGCCGAAGCGGCGGGCTTCCTCCCATGCGACCGGCGTTACCGCAATCGTCGCATCGGCCCTGCTGTCCTCATGCTGCTTCAGCATCCGCCGATAATCCATCCGATATATATGATCGCCCGACAAGATCAGCACGTGCTCCGGTTCGTGCCGCCGGATGAACGCTTGATTCTTGTACACCGCATCCGCCGTACCTGCATATTCGCTGTCCTGCGGCGGCAGCAGGGTTACACCGTCCGCTGCGTTCGACCAGAGCGCCCCGCTGCCGATGTGTTCATGCAGGGATGCGGCTTGATATTGGGTCACGACACCAACCGAGCGGATCCCCGAATTTTTGCAATTGCTCAAGCCAAAATCGATGATCCGGTAAGCACCGCCGAAATGAACCGCCGGTTTCGCTTTGGATGCGGTCAACACGCCCAACCGACGGCCTTCCCCGCCGGCAAGCAGCAAAGCTACACATGCTTGGGAATTCATCATTTCACCTGCACCTCTCTGTTGGTCTAGTGTTTCGTCGCTTTCGTTCGATACCTATGATTAACCAGGCGCCCGGTCTATGAAACATAAACTGGCAGCTTTCATAGCAAGAACCGGTCGTTTTTCCGGGTGGGTTGAACGGATCGTTTGATAACCTATAAAGCGGTACCAATATGAAAGAGACGCCCCTATAAAAGGAACGTCTCCTCCTGCACGACGCAGGTATTTTGGCGGTGCCCGTTACCGAAGCGATTGCCTTACACTCACATAATCCGGATCGATTACCTCGCGCTGGCTTAAAGGACGGCAGGCGCAGGTACAGCAGTAACAATAACACATTGTGGCTCCATAAGGTCCGACTTTGAAGCTGTAACGTTTGCCTTTGGGTATAAACATCCAGTCGCCGGCATTCAGTTCGATGCCGTCATAAATAATGGATCCGGATATGATAAACCGCACTCCGTTGTCAGGATGGGAATGCTCGCCGACGCTAGCACCTCGCTCGGCAGACGTAATAAAAAATTGCCCGCACTCCATAGAGAAGGGGAGCTGCCATTTTGTGAATCCTTCTGGCATCTGATCGACAGCGAGTAGATTGCACGCCTTCACAACGTCGGCATCGCGAGATGTCAAAATACGCGAGTCCAAATCGAGACCGACTTGAGCCAATGCTTCCTTAATCCGATCAAGGCCCTCATCAAACGGAATGTGATTTGGCTCGAAATCGTCCGCCGCTCCCGGTTTATTTTGGGGTTCGTTGTTCATTACTGTTCCTCCTTCTTGGTATTCGATCGTAACCATGACGATTGAAATTTTTCTATATATAGTATTTTCATCCAAATATTCCATTATACATTGTGAGAAGAAATGAACAAAACGGAGAAATGGTCATGTAGAGGGAACGAACCCGGACCTGAGAGGTGTTCCGAAGCGCTAAGTTTAGGAAGGATTAAGGTGAATGAAGCGGATAGGCGAAGTTTAGAAGGAATGTTCTAACGGCACCAGAAAAAGAAAGGAAGAAGTACTCTGCACGATCTGCGCATAGGGCTTGCCGTATCGGCCCGGTCCAACGCGAAATCGGCCCGTGTTCCGTTCTCTTCCTCCTTCTTCCGCTGCCTTACTGGATAGCGCTCATGCAGTCGTATTCGACGCAGCCCTTGACACGGATGGAGAAAAGAAACTCCGCCCCCCGGCGGCTTCCCGGCGCAAGCGCGATGCGGCCGCCCATGAGCTGCACGAGATTTTTGCAGATCGCCAGCCCCAGCCCTGTCCCCCCGTATTTGCGGGTTAAAGACGAGTCCACCTGCGTGAACGGCTGGAACAGCATGCCTCGCTTTTCCTCCGGGATGCCGATACCCGTGTCGGAGACGCGGAACTCCAGCTCCAGTTGCTCTTCCGAGCGGCTTAGCACCGCGACCGAGACGTGCACGCCGCCCTGCTCGGTGAATTTGACGGCGTTGCCGACCAGGTTGATCAAAACCTGCCGCAGCCGCGATTCGTCGCCGATGATGCATTCGGGGATCGCCGGATCGACATCGTACGTAAGCTCCAGCGACTTGCTGCGGCTTTCGGCCTGGAATACCTCGTACGTTTCGATCAGGCTCGTTCTCAGGTTCAGCGGCTCTTCTTTGATCTCCATCTTGCCGGACTCGATCTTGGACAAGTCCAAAATATCGTTAATGACATAGAGCAGCGCGGCGCCGCTGCGACGAATCGTATCAACGTACTCGCGCTGCTCGGCGTTCAGATCCGTCTCCACGAGCAGATCGGCCATGGCGATGACCCCGTTCAGCGGGGTCCGGATTTCGTGGCTCATCATCGCCAAAAAGTTCGCTTTGGCCATGGCCGCCTGCTCGGCCGCTTCCTTCGCCCGCTGCAGCTCCCGGGTCCGCTCGTTCAGCAGCTCGGTTTGCTGCTGCAGCTTTTTTTGCGCCAAATAGATGCTGACGAACCCTTCGATCTTCGACTTCAGCGTGCGCGGCACGAACGGCTTCACGATATAATCGATCGCGCCGACGGAATATGCCGTGAACGCCTGGTCCTGCTCGTCCGGGGCCGCGGTGACGAAGATGATCGGCACCGCCCGCGTTTTTTCACGGGATTTGATCCACTGGGCCGTCTCGAACCCGTCCATCCCCGGCATGTGCACATCGAGTACGATGACGGCGAATTCGTGCCTGAGCAGACAACGCAGCGCCTCCTCCCCGGAGGTCGCCTTCTCCAGAATATAGTTCTGGTCCTCCAGCACCGCCTCAAGCGCAAGCAGGTTCTCCGGCTGATCGTCCACCAGCAAGATGCGGATCGGCACATCCATACAAACCCCACCTCATTTGATCTTGCGAAATATTTTCTCCTGCGGATCCAGCGTTTCGTAATGCACCGCATGCTTCGTAAACGTGATCGACTCCTTATGCCCCAAGACGAGAATCCCCTGCGGGCATAAGCTTTCGTAGAACAGTTCGTGCGCATGGTTTTGCAGGATCGAATCGAAATAAATCATGACATTACGGCAAAAGATGACGTGAAACTCGTTAAACGACCGGTCCGTCACCAGATTATGCTGCGCAAAAACGATCCGCTCCCGTAAAAAAGGATGAAACACGGCCACGTTCCCCGATGCGCCGTAATACCCCGAGAAGGCGTCCTTACCGCCCGCGTGCATGTAATTTTTAGTATACTCCTGCATTTTCTTGAGCGGGTAAGCAGCACGCTCCGCCACATGCAGCACCTCTTCGTTAATGTCGGTCGCATAGATGCGCGCCCGGTCGTACAACCCTTCCTCATACAGCAAAATGGCGGTGGAGTATACTTCCTCCCCCGTCGAGCAGCCCGCATGCCAGATGCGGAAGGACGGCAGCTCCCGCAGCAGCGGCACGACCCGCTCCCGAAACGCCGCAAACAGGCTCGGGTCCCGGTACATCTCGGTCACGTGAATGACCAGATCGTCCACCAGACGCTCCGCGCAGCTCCGGTCGTGCAGCACCCGCTCCTGCAGGCCGGATACGCTGAGCAGCCGCTCCGCGTAGATGCGGTGCCAGATGCGCCGGCGGACCGACGGATACGCGTAATTGCGAAAGTCGAAGCCGTACAGCCGATACAGCCCCTCCAGCAGCAAAGCGATCTCGATGCGTTCCCGTTCCTCCTCTTCCCAGGTGCCCCTGCCTCCGTCCGCCTCCGAATAGACGGAGCCGAGCTTGCGCAGCGCCCTCAAGTCACCGGACTTGTGATCATACAATCGGCCGCTCATCTGTACAACCACACCCGCATAAGCGAGAGAAGCTGCTCGGTATGAACCGGCTTGGTAATATAATCGGAGGCTCCGGCTTGAATGCATTTCTCACGGTCGTCCTTCATCGCCTTGGCCGTCAGGGCGATAATCGGCAGCCGGTCGAATCGCTCATCGCCGCGGATGGCGCGCATCGCTTCGTAGCCGTCCATCTCCGGCATCATGATGTCCATCAGCACGAGATCGAAGTCCGGCTCCCGGTCCAGCGAATCGAGCGCCTGCCTGCCGGTTTCGGCGAACGCTACCTGCATGCCGAGGCCTTCGAGCAAATTGGATAGTGCGAACACGTTGCGGATGTCGTCGTCGACGAGCAGCACCTTCTTGTCTTTGAATACCGTTTCGATGCTGTGCAGCTTCTGAAGCACCTGCTGCTTCTCTTCCGGCAGGTTCTCCTCGACGCGGTGCAGGAACAGCGACGTCTCGTCAAGCAGCCGCTCCGGCGACTTTACATCCTTGATGATGATCGATTCCGCATATTTCTTCAAGCGCAGCTGCTCTTTCTTGTCCAGCGTCTTGCCGGTATAAATTACAATCGGCAGCCGCCGCAGCTCTTCGTCCGCTTTGATCCGATCGAGCAGCTCGTAGACGGATGGCTCCGTCATTCCGTAATCGAGCACCATGCAGTCGAACGGCTGCGCCGCCAGCACCGCCAGCGCCTCCTCGCCGCCCGCTACGGCCGTAATTCGGACGTCGTCATGAGCGATCAGGTTAACTAAATTGTCGCGCTGCTCCTCGTCCGGCTCTACAATGAGCAGATTGCGCAGGTCGCGGTTCAGGAACGATAAAATGTGCGTAAACGCCTGCTCCAAATGCTCTTTGCCCGACGGCTTGCGCAGCCAGGCGATCGCTCCCAGCGACAGCCCTTGATGGACCTCGTCCACGACGGAAATGACATGAACGGGAATATGGCGAGTAAAAGCGTCATTCTTGAGCTGCACGAGCACGGACCAGCCGTCCATGACCGGCAGCTGGATATCCAGCAGGATCGCATCCGGCTGGAGGGTCTTGGCGAGCCGAAGCCCCTTATCCCCCTGCAGCGCGACGACCGCTTTGAAGCCCCGGCTCCGCGCCATGTCCAGCAAAATCGCGGCAAAATGCGCATCGTCCTCGATAATCAGCAGCACCCGGTCGCCTTCCGCAATGCTGTCGCGGTCGTCCGCGAAGGCGGTCGCCGGCATTGCGCCGCTTTCGGCCGCTTGTGCGAGCGCCAGCGGCGAAGGCTGCGGCCACATGTCCGGGGCCGCAGCGGAGGGCGGCATGGCGGCTGGCGCCGCTTCGGCCGCGCCGGACGCCAGCCGCGCAACGTGCGGCAAATACAGCGTGAAGCGGCTGCCGCGGCCCTCCTCGCTCTCCAGCTCGATCGTTCCGCCGAGCAGCGAAGCCAGCTGCCGGCTGATCGAGAGGCCGAGCCCGGTTCCGCCGTACTTGCGGCTCGTCGTTCCGTCCGCCTGCTGGAACGCCTCGAAGATCAGCTGCTGCTTGTCGGGAGAAATCCCGATGCCCGTATCCTCGACCTCGAAGGCGACCATCGGTCTCGGCTCCGAGAGCTGCCGAATGGCGAGGCGAACGCTCCCGGAGTGCGTGAACTTGAAGGCGTTGGACAGCAAATTTTTCAAAATTTGCTTCAGCCGCCCGCTGTCCGTTTGTATCTGTCCCGGCGTCTCGCCGCCAAAATCCACGTCGAAGGATAGCCCTTTGGACCGGGCCAGCGGCCCGAACGCTTTTCTCATCGATTCGGCCGTCTCCTGCAAGCAGACCGTCTCCTCATGCAGCTCCATCCGGCCGGATTCGACCTTGGCCAAATCGAGCACATCGTCAATCAGCTTAAGCAAGTCGCAGCCGGACGAGTAGATCGTCTCGGCGTACTCCACCTGCTTGCCCGTCAAGTTGCGCTCCTTGTTCTCCTTCAGCAGTTGGGAAAGAATCAGCAAGCTGTTGAGCGGCGTCCGCAGCTCGTGCGACATGTTCGCCAGAAATTCCGACTTGTACCTGGAAGCCAGCGCCAGCTCCAGCGTCTGCTTTTCCAGCTTCTCCTTGGCCAGCTCGATCTGACGATTGATCTCTTCCGTCTCCCGGACCTGCTCTTCCAGCTCCGCGGTCTTGCGGACCAGAGCGTCGTTGCTCTGCTCCAGCTCCTCCTGCTGCCGCTGCAGCTGCTCCTCCGAAGCCCGCAGCGCCCGCGTCTGCTCCTCCAGCTTCTCGTTGGAAGCCTTGAGCTCATCCTGCTGGGACAGCAGCTCCTCCGACTGGGTCTGCAATTCGTCGGTCAGCGCCTGATGAATTCGCAGCAGCTCCTCGATCCTCAGACGTCCCATCAACATGTTAAGCGTCACGCCCAGGTTCTCGCTCGTTTGCTTGATCAGCTTCTGCTCCAGCTCCGAGAACGTCTTCAGCGACACCAGCTCGAACACCGCGATCACTTCGTCGTCGTACTCGACCGGCTGTACCGTCAGCGTCAGCGGCTCCAGCTCGCCGAAGGCGGAGCGGATCGCGCCGTATTGTCCGGCGACGCCCTCCACCGTGATCGGCTTGCCGTCCTTCGCGCACTGGCCGACGAGCCCTTCTCCGAGCGGGAGCCCGTCAGCGGCCGTGCTTTCCGATCGGGCGTACGTGCCGGCAAGCACCAGCTTGCTGCCCGACGCCGTCTGCTTCAGCACATAGAGCGCCCCGTCCTGCGCGCCGACGATCCGGGCCAGCTCGCCGATGAACGTTTGCGCCATCTCCTCGACCTTCCGCGAATCCTCCAGCATCGCATACATATGCGCAATCTGGGTTTGCAGCCACAGCGTGTCTTCATTCACTTTATGCAGCGCCCGCTCGCTCGCCGTCGCCTGCTCCAGATCGTCCGCCAACCGGTTGAACACACCCGCAAGCCTGCCGAATTCATCACTAGACGTAATAGGCACACGGTAAGCAGCGTCCCCCCAATTCCCGCTCGCAAAATTCGTAAGCATCGCCGAAAGAATGTTCAGGCCCCGGGTAAACCCTAACACGATCCACAGCACAATCGCCACGCTCAGCAGCAAGCCGACCAACGTCAGCAGCCCGGTATACGTCAACGTCTGTTGGTTGTCATTCAGCGCCTGCGTGATAGCCGCATCCATCGCTTCATTGTGAAAATTCGTCAAATTGCCCATGCTGCTTGTAAAATTATCCTGCAGCTCAATCCCCACGTTCGTGCGAAGCGCGTTGGCCTCCGCTTGTTTGCCGCTTTGGTTCAGACGGACGACCTGGTCCTTAAAGTCCAAGAAGCGTTTGCCGTGCAGCAGAACTTCGTCTGCCAGCTCCCGTTCCTTCCCTTCCTTGGAAAAGTTGTCAATCTGCTGAAGGCCTTGCATGACCTTGCCGCTGATCGTCTTGACGGCTTCGGCATTCTTCTTGTCGCTGTCGCCCGAGTCGATCAACAGCAAATTCACGATGCCCTTGGCCAGCTCCGCCGCGTCGTTGCGCACCTGCGTACTGATTCGCACCTTCTGGTACCGATTCTCATAAATTTCCTTAATACTGGAATCCGTGCCTGTCAGCCGGTTCATGCCGACGCCCGCCAAAGCAAAAATCAGCACCAGCAGGATGCCGAATCCCATAAACAGCTTCGTCTTCATCTTCATCCGTTCATTCTCTCTCCCGTCCCTTTCTATCTCTCTTGTAGGATCTATAAGGCGTAGCCGACGCCATCTACGTAGCAGTGATCAACACCATGCAAATATCGTCGCTCTGCGCCTCTCTCACATCCTGCGGCAGCAGGGTCTCCACAAGGCATTCGGGGCTGGGCGCCTGATGAATGCAGCTTTGCAGACGCAGTGCCAGCAGATCCGACTCCGCCGCGTCCTCCGGGTAAGCGTCCGGCAGCGGCAGCGCCTCCAGCAACCCATCCGTATACAAGGCGATGCGAATCGGCTGCTCATAGGTGAAGATGCTCTTCGTAATCTCCATCTGATCGAAGAAGCCGACGGCGCAGCTCCCCTGATGGAGCGCCACCGGCGCTTTTCCCTCTTCAAAAAGAAACCCGGGCGGATGGCCCGCGTTCACGTATTCGATCGTCTTGGTCCGGGTATCGATCAGCAAATAAATCGCCGTGAAATAATAGCTGACCGACGGATTTTTATGATTAAGCTGGTTCATGTACCGGTTCAGCTCCGTCACGACGAACTCCGGCGAGACGAAGCGCGTGATCGTGTCCTGCATGACCGAGGAAATGAACATGCATACCAGCGAAGACGAAATCCCGTGGCCCATAATGTCCAGGATGATGACGCCGTGCCGGTCCTCGTCAATCCGGTACCATGCGTAAAAATCACCCGCCAGCTCGAACGACGGGTAATACGCGGCGCTGATTTCCAGCCGGTCCTTCTTCAGGGGCGGGCTGAGTACGCTGCCCTGCACTTGTCTGGCCAGCTCCAGCTCCTCGCGGATACGGGCATCGTTCTCCTTGTGCCAATCCTTCTCGTATTTGAGGCGCAGCGCCGAACGAATCCGCGCGATCAGCTCGATTTTGTTCACCGGCTTCATCACGTAATCCATCGCCCCGGCCTCCATCGCCTCCGCCAGCTTGTTGGAATCGCCGAGCGCCGTCACGATAATCACCGGGATATCCTTCAAGCGCTCATCCTGCTGAATACGGCGGCATGCTTCGATCCCGTCCATCTCCGGCATCATCATATCCATCAGGATCAAGTCGACCGGCACCTTGCCCCCGTCCGCATACTCGGTGAGCCGCTGCATCATTTCCACCGCCGAAGCGGCTTTCCAGAACGAATCGTATCCTGCGCTTTTCAATATTTTCTCGATCACAATGAGATTGACCGGGTTGTCGTCCACGATGGCAATGTTCATACCTTGTTCGTCTCTCCCTTGTCCGTGTGCATCCTTTGACCCCGAGGGCAAAGGTCCGTTCTTACCATTATAGCTTTTTTTTAAGCTTAATTAACCGAAAACGGAACGTATGAATCAGCCCGAGGATTGTTTCGCCACGGAAAATCCGGGTTAATGAAGCATAAGCCGGACCGATCCGGACGGCTGGCCAACTCCATGGCAGACATGCCCGGCGAAGTCCGAACGCATGATCTGAACCGATTCGAGGAGGGACGACTCATGAGAACAAAAGTGAAACTGGTCGAAGGTGAAGAGTACGCCATCCGCGCCATTCGGGGCTTTCGTGAGGAAGGCCATTCCCTAAATGAAATTTATGTGCTGGCGCATGACGACGACCGGACCGAAGGGCTCAGCCGCTTGACCGATACGAATACGATCGGTGTGATGGAGGAAGGGATGGCGACCGCTTTCGCCAACCTGTTCCGCTCCCGCGGCGATCAGCTCCGGGCGAAGATGGAATCGCTCGGCATCTCCGCGCTGGAGGCGGAGCGGTACGAGAAGGAGCTGGACAAGGGGCGCATCATGGTGCTCGTCTGGTACGAGGACGATACCCGTACCTTCGCGCGGACGGACGAAGATCTCGCCCGCCGCCGCGAGCACCCCGAGGACGTCGCGATTCCCCCGATGGGCGGCGTATACATGTCGGGTCCGAGCGGTAACGTGTAGAGCGCTTGTCGGTTGACACGAGACGGGCCTCTTCGCCCAAACCAAAAAGCACCTTGATCCTTTTGCGGGTCTCAAGGTGCTTCTTTATCTTTTTTAGCGGGTGAATAGGTCAGGCCGCTAGGCAAAAGCGGCATACGTGAGCTCCCGGAACTTTTCTTTCCATGGGGACGGGACCTGGAGATCGGTCCATAGCTCCTCTGCTTTTTGAACGCATACGGATTGCACGATCTTGGTATATTCGATGCAGCCGGAATCCACGATCAGCCGCATATACTGCTCCTTATCGTGCACAAGAGCGTCCGCGGTGATTTTCCCTTCGTAATACTCCTTCACCGGGCGAAACGCTTCGCTATCTACATTAAGCATATACAGCACAGGCAGCGTCCGCTTGCGAAGCAGCAAATCGCTCTTCACGTCGAATTGGGCGATGTCCTTCAGATCGTTCTGGATCTGGTGAATCATCCCGACGCAATCCGCCAGATCGTCGATCCGCTCCATCGTCTCTTCACTGCAATCCGTCAGACAGTATCCCATCAGACAAGCGAACCGGAACAAGGACCCGGACTTCTCCTGAATCATTGCTAGATAATCATCGACCTCGGATACCACCTGATTCGTGACGTCCTTATGCTGTCCGCTGACCGATCGGGACAGCAGCTTGCTGAGCTCATAAAGCGAACGCCCCTTCACTCCGCATTGGCCGAGCTCTCCGATGAATCCCGTCAGCAGGACGAGCACCGCATTTAACGCCACCGCCGGCGGACACTGCATCCATGGCTTGCTCCCGTGGTCCTGATCCTGCAGGTCGTCGACGATATCGAAGCAGAGAAGAATCAATTCCGTCGCCGCGGCCAACCGGTCGATATGCGGCGAAGCTCCTCCCAGCATCTCATGGGTGCATCGCGTGATGCTCGACCACGATCCTTGTTCCTGCGCCTTCTCCTCGATGAACGCTTTGAGCAAAGCATTGAGATCCTCCGCGCCCACATGATCGTCTACCATCCGGTACATATGCTCTACTGTGTCCCGATCCAATCCGCCCGTCCCCCTAGTTGTCCTTATCGAATGTCTACGTATAATGCCTGCTCTTAATAAATTTCTCCATCGCTTCCATTCTCGACTTCGCGCCCAGCTTGTCGTAGATTCGGCGCAGGTAATTATCGACAGTACGCTTGCTCATATGAATATGATCGGCAATCTGATCGTGCGTGGCCCCTTTGACGACCATGCCCATCATCATCACTTCTTCATCGTTCAAGTCTTCATATGAAGGCGAACCGCTCAATTGAATCTGGTGATACAGCGACAGCGGCAGCATCGTATGGTTGTCCAGAATGCAGTTCACCATGTTCTTGATCGTTCTGATGCTGGATTCCTTCGAAAGCACGCCGCTAACCTTCAGCTCGATGAGGCGATTCATCGCCCCCGTCAAGTCGTGACCGGTAAAAATCACAATATGAATGTGCGGATATTCCTTCTTGATTTGCGCTGCGACATCGGTCCCCGACAGATCGGGAAGCTGGTAATCCAGAAAAACGAGCCCAGGCTGGTGCTTCTTGATCTGCTCCAGGCCTTCCTCGGCGCTGCTAGCAATGCCGACGACTTCAATGCAATCCGTTTCCTCCAATAATTCCTTCGTTGCGTGGGCAACGAGAGGATGATCATCGATCACGAGAGCTTTGACCGTTTCGTTCATACGGACATCACCTCCCGGACCGGAATCGTAATAAAGAACTTCACACCGGCGCCTTGCCGTGAATCGCACTCCAGCTTCCCGTTCAAATGCAAGATACGACCTCTCATTTGCTCCACTCCCATCCCAGATGCTCCAATCTCCATGCGAGGTACTTGCGTGCTGTCAAACCCGACGCCGTCGTCTTCATAAGTCAGGCAGAACCTGTGATCCTTCACTGTCATGGCAAAAGATACTTTCGAAGCCTGCGAATGCTTCTTCGCATTGTTAAGCAGCTCTTGTATAATGCGGAAAATATGCCTTTTCGTCGTCAAATCCTTCAACTCGATCGAAGAGGCGCCCTCTTCCTTGAACTCGATCTCAAACGGCGTATGGTATGCTTCTTTGTCCAGATACGTCCGCACGGTTTCGATCAGCCCGATCTCCTTCAGCAGGAACGGGTTCAATTCGAAGCAGCTTTGCCGCAGGCTGTTGTTGATCATTTCTACGAAATTGATAATGTTGTTCAAATGCTCCTTATCTTCCTTGTTCATCGCGTACTTGTCCAACAGCGACACGAATCGCCGCTTGAGGAAAAACAGATCCTGCATCGTCGTATCGTGAAGATCCGCGGCAATCCGGAGCCGTTCTTCTTCCTGCAGCTCGAACATGATTTTGCGGAACCATTGAATGTCCTGCGCCGATTGCTCGTCGGGCAATTGCGCCGCCAGCAGCTGCATCTTCGCCGTCAGCTTGCGGATCAAGTGGACGTTCTCCAGACTGACCTCCAGGTAGGAAGTAATCAAGTGAAGCCATTGAACCTCTTCCTTGCCCAGCAAGGTGTTCGCTTTGTTGCTCGTAATGACGAGGTAGCTGGCGTATTCTTCATGACGAGTAATCTCGATACAGGTATATATCGGATGGTGGGACCAGGTCGATGAGCGGATCATCTCCTTGACCTCCGCCGTATCGATCTCGCCTTCGTCGATGATCTCGGTGTCGTTCTCGTACTGGAACACGATCGCGCCGCCCCTTACCTGGAGCGTCTTAACGATGTCCACGAGGACTATTTCTTTCAGATCGCGGAAGCTGGAGATGGCTCCCAGACTCTTGGAAATCTTCTTGAGCGCCGTCTGAAGCACATACTTCCTAGGAAACAGGAACCGTTCCAGCCGAGTTGTGAAGTATTCGGCCGAGTACATGACCGTGGCCAGCATGATGACGGAGCCGGTAAAGATGAATAACACTTCCCTCTTATCCACCAAGTCTTGGAACAAAAACGCATAGCTTCCTGCAAATATACCGGACGGAATAATGGCAAGCAATACGGCAAACCCAATACGTCGCAGTACTAAGCCAATGTCGTATAACTGATTTGAAGCAATCAGGTACGCGAATGAGATCGGAAAAAGCAAAATAAACCAGCTTGTGTACACGGCATTAATAATTCGCTCTCCAGTAATGATTTTAGGAATAAATGTGAGGCAAATTGCCGGTAAAAAAGATAAGAGCAATGAGATCCATACACTTCTCACGATACTGGACAAGTAGGATTTTTCTTTGCGAATTTTGAAGTAAAGGAACGTCAAAATAATGATGTTGAATATAAATCCTATAATGAAAAAATACAAGGTGACTGTAGCATTATAACGGTGGATCATCCATGCCGTTGGAGGGTAAAGCGTAAAAAGTCTTATACCGAACCCTATCAAAATAACCGCATATAAATATTTTAATATCCCGGCTGGCAGTTGTATATTTCCTTTTTCCTTGAAAAAAACCACCAAAAAATGAAAAAAAATAAAGGGCAGCCCCATCATAAGACTTGTAATTATAATTTTCCCGACAACATCTCCTCTAACAGAAGCTCCTTGACTCATATAGATGATTCCACAGGTTAGAAAAACAGCAGCGAGTACCTGCGCTGATGAGGAGTGACGCATTTTCATAAACAACAAGCCAGCCATAAACAAGCAAACCAATTCTTCTAACAGGGGAACTATGTCGAAGCTTAGCTCGCTTCGGGAATTAACTGTGATCTTTTTCTCAAGTCCATCTTTTAATATAACTAATTCACGAGCCTGCTCTATAGTTCTCCACTTGTAAACCATTGGATTCTCATTTGGAGATTTACCGTCAATTTGTTTGATAATATCTCCTACTTTTAGATCAAGTTTAATACCAGCACTATCATTATCTATCTCCTTGATTACCAATTGATTCTGTTGATCTAATTTCACATAAATCCCAATATAAGGATACTTGAAAGTGATGTAAGAACACCAAGCCTGTATGACGACAAAAACCGACACAAATAACAAAATTGCAATTTTTTTTGTCATAAAATTCTCCCTAAGTGCTTACTTTTATTAAACTTTGTTGATATACTGTATCTAGTAAAATCGTCTCATAAAAGGGGATATTCTACATGCTAACCATTCGAGTAACGCCGCAACTACATCATGCCGTTCACATGTTGAAAGGTGTCGATTTGTGTAAAAATGTAAACCCTACCTTAAAAAGCTTATTTTTATCTGACCCTGAGACTCTTGCAGTTACTGAAACCTTTGGTCAATCGACAAAAACTAAGGTGAGACAACCAAAAGAACCGCTTTCTGAATGGGGTTAACCTCTAGTATTATTTTACCAAATCAATAAGAGATTGTATATTAGGTCTTTCTTAGTATACAATCTCTTTTTATATTTTGTGTGCAATTTCGATGAAATTTGACATATTAATGTGGAAAACATAGATGCAATGATCTGCCCTTAATAGCAAGGAGTATATAGTGGAGGGGGAGCAGCAACTATATTTTATGTTGTATTATTTATTGTCTTAAATCTTCTCCTCTATCTTAAAATGAGGTTTGTTTTATCAAGATTTTCTCGTAAAGAAGCAGTTATTTCTTTAACCGGGTGGAATTTTCTGGGGCTAGTATGGATAGTAACAGACAATGATTACTTGGTTGTATCCTTGTTCGTAATATTCCTAATATTCTTCCGATATGCTTTTTTAAAGAAAAAATAGTTTCCACTTTATTCCTTTGTTAAAAATGAGGTGAATCCGTGAACAAGACCACTTCCTGCTTTTCTGATGAAGAAATTCAGGAAATTGAAGAATTTAAGGACGGGACACTGGCAATGACTGTTGATGGCGAGGAGTTAGTCTGTTTTAGGATACTGCATGACTTAATCCAAAAGAGGACTGAACTTAGGGATACTTCAAGAACTGAGCTATTAAAGTCCTATGCTCAACTAAAGGGCGTCAAAGACACTTTTGCCTCTTTGGATTTTGTGGATGCGACCATCTTGGAAAGTATCGTAAGCAAATCTAGAAGACTCATCTTAAGTGAACTAGCGAAACGGCGAATACTTTGAAAAGAGAAATTAAATTCTCAGTCCAAACTCATCAGTACTCAAGGAGAACTGCAAATGCTGGAGATCCTCGCAGAAATTAACCTGCTTGAAGAAATCGATGGTGGCATGAAACGTGATGGATACTCGGGAATGATGCCTTCATTTCGTGTAAAAGACGAACTAATCATGTGTGAGATTTTAGCTGCTGATGATCATCATCAAGTCTTCCATAGGGGGAAGACTTATCTCGTTACTATTCATTTACCTTACGGAGAAATTTTTTCAGACATTATAGTGCCTAATTACACGTTTGAATTGAACTATGGCAGTAGAACGGTAGGAAAAGGTACGGTCATAAACATCACTCAATCCAAAGAGAAACCCAAATAAAAAGGACAACAATCAAAGGTCCCAGCAGTGAACCAACAACAACCGAAATCCAGAACCCTCGTATCGTTACGAAGTTTTTCAATGTGTTCCGCGCTATGTAAGGCTTAATCTCTTCTGTTTTTCACTGTCTTTTAACACCACAGTAACACCTTCCCAAGATAATTAAGGATGGAGTCCTTGCACACTAGCAGGAGAGCGTTTCACGTACTAGCCCTTCCTTTGTTAATTGATATACTTCATCACAATGTTTGGCCACCATCGCGCTGTGAGTTGCAAGGATGACTGACACTCCGCCTATTTTCAGCTCGTTCAGACACATTAAAACGATGAGCGCTGTCTCATCATCCAATGCACCGGTCGGTTCGTCAGCCACAAGGAGCCGCGGCTCCTTGATTAAAGAACGAATGATACCTACACGTTGGATCTCTCCGCCCGACAATTTTTCAATTTTATGGTGAAGCAAATGGTTTATCTCGAATAAGTGGCTTAATTGTTCAATCCGCTTTGTAATATTATCGCTATCTTCACGTTTTTTCTCAAACCATAGGGGAACTACGATGTTTTCCAAGGCAGTCAATTTCGGGATTATAGGGCTATGCTGTGAGATGTACCCTATTTTACGCTTACGGACATCACTTAAGTCGTGTAAATTCATTTGGCTCAAATCTTCTCCATCCAGCATATATTGCCCGGTTGTGGGTTTTTCCAATCCGGCCACAATGTTAAGTAAAGTGCTTTTTCCAATACCGCTTTTTCCTTTGATCGCTATAGTGGTTCCCTTTCCTACGGTCAAATCTACATTTTCAAATACCTTTGAACCTTTAAAATCCTTGGCTATAGATGTCAACGCAACAAGCGTCATACACTCTCATCCTTTCAACTGCTGAACAATATCTAGTTTATCGAAATATTTCTGCGTGTAGCGACCGATCACAAACCACATAATCAAAATGGAAATACCTACTGCCACAACATAATTAACGATGATAAACAACGGATCTTTAAGCGTTAGAGCAAGGAGCAACAGAGGCGGAATATAGCCGATCAACTGCAATAAAATGGTTTGACGTTTTACGATCCTAACCATCTGCTCCATGCTGATGCCGCTGATCAGCAGCACTTTATAGATATCGATATTTTTGTTGATCATGATTCTAGTAATGACAACGAAGAGAATAATTACCGTCGCAAACAAGACAAGAGAAAATACCATTAACAGATTCCTATTGATCTCAGTGAAGCTAATAATTGAGTCAATAGCGATACCGCTTGCTCCAATCACAGCAAAGTCATGAAAACCGGTCTTATCGCCGATGTCTTCAAGTGTATTCCTTACCTGTATGGGTGTTAATTCCGTAACGATCTTCCCGTTCACCTTACTTAATAGTAAAGCTTTCAAAAAAATCCCATCCATTTTAGGGGGAGACTGCTCAAACTGAAGCATCGGCAAAATCATGTAGCGGTTCAATAATAATTCAGGCTCCGACCCAACTTTCAGAACTTTCTGAGAAGGTTCGAGTATCCCTACAACGACTCCTATGAATGGCTTCCAGTAATATAAAATATCTAAGGTATCACCGACTCTATAAACCCCGTTATAATCGGAACCGACAATTATCGGAATTGTATCCTCATTCACGTTAAAAACATAAGCATCTTCTTTGAATGCTTCCCCCTGGCTTAATTGAATCTGATTCAAATCAAACACCGTTTGATTCAGCTGTACCGATTTTATGAAGCGATATGATTTATTACCTATTTTACGTGCCGGTTGATTGCCTCCTGATTCATAATAAGCATCAAAGACCGGATCGCCCTCAAAGTTTGCTATGTCGATCGGCTGTTCGACCCCGTTATAATACTTAAAAGCTGAAACGGCATTTACTCGCTTGCTAAAATCGTTCAGTATCTTAATACTATTAGGATTGGAGAAAAACTCCTTTTCTTTTTCATTATATAAGTTATCTGAAATTTGATATAAATTTTTGCCTTTGAAGTTATTGGTTACGCCCACCTCAACATTAGTTTGGTTTATATTTATCGTAAGTATGAGAAGCAGACTGCCAAAAATAATCGAAGCAGCGATCAGCATCGTGTTTTGCAGCTTATTTTGTTTCAACAGTTGTATGATCATCCTCAATATTTCTGACCACCTTTTCTGACCGTGTAAATAAATGTAAAATACCAGCCAAGCATCATTACAAGAAAAATGTAAAAAAGCACGAGACAAGCTGAATAAATCAACCATGAAATGTCCCATAAAGGTGAGATATCATGGGCTATGAAAGCCAGTATCATTAAAATCATGGATATGACGATGTACGGTAAAATTTTGGTTTTCAATAAGATGATGTAGATAGCACCAGGCGAATAGCCGTATAGATATAGTATCGAAAGAAAATAACTTTCCTTATTTAACCAAATGGTTACTGTTATGAATAGCATGATAGACATCAAAAAGACCGTTATATATTGAATCAATACTACGAATTGATTTGATTTCAAATTATAAGAACCATTTTGTTCTGAATGAATTATTCTAACGTTGTTCCCATTCATCGTTTCGTTAAAAACAGGCATCACATCAAAACTCGGCGTCATAAATACAAATTTTGTCCCTTTTGCAACGTCTATATTGATATGCCGCGATACTAGCCAAATGTCAGACTGCAATTTATAGGAGTTAGGCGCATTAAAATAACCAATCCATTTGTAGTCACTAGGGATCGCTTTGGCATTGGCATACTCTCCGATAATGGCTACATTGTCCGTATCAGTATAATCATCGAATTGTTTGATTGGGGGAAACTTGACTTTTCCGTTGAGCCATACGAATTTTAGTTGCGGAGTGTCCTCATTGTACTGGAACAGGATATAGTTACCCGCATTCGTTTGAAGCGGATAATTGATTTTCTCCATACTGAATATAATAGATTTTTTATTGATGTACCCATTGTTCAGCATATTTACAGAGTCGAGATACGATAAAAACCAAAAAGTTACGATGCCTATAATCGTAAATAAAAGCGTGATAACGTAATATAATACATCTGAAGCAGGACGAATGTACTTAATCATCATTGTTATTTATGTAGAGAGAGATAATCAATTCGATTATCTCTCCCGTTAACTCCTTATTCCTCGTTACCGTAGTATGTCTTTCCTACCCAATCGCTAAAAGACTTATCAATCCAATCGCTTTTAGCCTCAGTGCTGCCTGTCCCCCATACTCGTCCACTGTCGCCCTTAATTTCACCTGTCCAATAACCCTCAAACCTAGCTCTAGTATAATGACGAGTATCCTTCCAAGTAGTTTTGCCAACTGCTCGTTTCAACAACACAGTAGATCCTTCTCTTCTGCTCTCCACATACCCTTCATGTTTCGGTTCAGAGGCAGCAAGAATTGAAAAACCCCGGTTGTTGTTAAACGTAGTAAAATAACCGCTCTTTTCACTCCACCCACCAGATACCGTTTTTGAAACGACTGATTCTGCGGCAAGGACGCTCGGCGTAACACTTGTTACTACAAGTCCAGTTGCCAACACAAAAACAGGAAGCATTTTCATTTTCTCACGTTTCATATTTAATACCACTTACTCCTTCCATTATAGTTTTTTATTTGAAAGCTGGCCAGCTATTCAAAACACAATAACTATTGCCCTTGTCAGCAAGCCGTTCTCTAGTTTGTATTGTTTATATTACACTATAAAGATACAATATTTGTAATAATATATAAATATGACAAAAGAACCATTTTTTTCTTTGTATAAACTATAAAAAAGCACTTTAAATACTACACCGCAACTTATTGCGGAGAACAGTGTAGAATTCATAAACATCCCATAAACTAGGAGATGAAGTGAATTTGAGGAAAAAGTTGATTTTGGCGCTTATCGTGGGCAGCTGTAGAAATCACGATACAGGTTGAACCACAATGAACCAACAACAACCGAAATCCAGAAAATGTGTTGGAAACAGGTGACTGGCATGAAAAGATTTTTTGTTTTTATGTCTTTTGTACTAATTATTGGTTTTTTATGTTTTTATTGGGTATCATTCTGTTATCAAAAAAATGAAGACGGTATTCCAATACCTAACAAGGCAATTTTAAAAGAAAAAATCGTTTCAACAGAAAGAGTGATGTATATTTATAGATTAGACGGGTTACAACAAACAGACGGTTTCCCGGAAAGTTATAAAATTCGACTCAAACTATCAGGATGGAACTATTCGGGAATAGAGAGCGAAGGGGCACTATTTGTTTTCAAAAAAAATGACGGTGAAAAATTATATATTTCAATATACAATGACGAATTTTCACTTTCCATGCCAAATTAAAAAATCCTCCCCACCATACAAAAAGATCGCCCCTTGTCCGCATCATTTGCGGCAGGGACGATCTTCTCTTTCATAGTTTATAATAATTTATCCACTTGTTCGTGTACAACGAAAAATAGTCAGCCACCAACTCATTTTGCTCATGGAAGCTTAAATCCGTGAAGCCCCTAATCTCTTCCATCGTCTCGCTATGATCTATGCTGCTTTTTACAATGCCATCTTCAAACCGCAACTCAAGAACATCCCGGAAATGATGCGTACATTCATAATCACTAAACCAATCATCATACCCTACGAGGTCAGCGCATAAAATTATGCCTCCCGAATAACCGAGGGGCAGATTCACCTGCTTGTATTCCCAAAAACCGCCGTAGCCCTTCTTTCCCGAAACGCCATTCAAGTCAGGAGGGCTCACAACCGAACAATCCAGAGTTACAAAAAAAGAATTGAGAACAAGTTGCCGGTCATCCATTTCGTATAGACAATGGAAACCTCTCCAACATCCCGTAATGATCAACAGGATGATACCCGTATTTTTCGGGAGTAAACGGCCAGTCATTCTCGATAGCCGCGAGTTCATAGTGCTTTTTCTTGCTGTATTTATCGTTGTTTTCCTTGTTGTATTTGAAATAATCGGGGATCTGTTCAGACATACGGGTGCGCGCAGCTCACTTTCTAAACGTTCTTTCGTAATCCTCAAAGCGGATTTTTCTAATCTGCTTGCGGTCCGAGGTGCGAACGATAATGCCTTCGGACTTGCCTCTGGCATCGATCCCTACTTGGGTTTGTTCAAACTGCTTCAAAAAAGAAAACGTCTCTTCCAACGATTGCGGAAAAGCGGAGCCCTTCACACTAGTCAACAGCGGCGCATATTCCAGCTCCATCGTTTTAACAAAATCGAGTTTCTCCGCCTCATGATAAAAAGGCTGATTTCCATGATCGCGCCATTCCGCTATTTTTTCTTGCGGCAGCGTAAGCAGATGCTCTAATTGCTTCTTATCCAGCGAAAACACGTCAAAGACTCTGTAAGCTTGCGTCTTACTTTCCGTGTAATTTTTAGCCGCTTTCGTCTTCCCTCCGTACGACTCCTGGTAGATGACGGTCAATGCCCAATCCTCGTCTGAACAAATCCGGTCAATTAAGTTATCGGCCAACGGTCTTAGAAACTCGGCAATATTGCCGTAGGGGTTACCTATCCTGTCTCCTTTGGCAAACAACAGCTCCTCTCTGGAGCCAATGAGATAATCGATGTCATCCCCATTTTTGAACAAAATGATCCTGGCGTTCTCTCCATCCACTTTTTCATAAACAAAAACGTCGTCCGAATCGGAGAAGCCTCTGGCTTCCGATAATTCTTCAGTTAAACGGCCTCTCTCCCCCAATTGATGATAGGTAAGAATGCTCGGATATTTCGTCAAAGAGTTCATTTTCTTTAAGTCCATGAATGATTGTCCCCCTGAATATCTCGTATGTTTTACCATAATAAGGTTTCCATAACTATCATTATCGTCTCTTTTGGGCGAAATTGTTATTTTAATTTTTTGGGACAGGCGCAAACAAAAAGGCGAGCGCTTAGGCTCGCTTTTCCAGCTCGGACTCGTCTCGATTCTGCTTCACTCCGCAGGAAGCCCCTTCACCTCGCATCCGGGACAATAGCGAATGTAGTTGAAGTTTTCGGTCGGCACGGTTTTGACCGTCTTGCCGTTCTTATCTTTATAGATCTCGTATTGCCGGTAAGCTTCCACCAAGTAAGTTCCGTCCTGATACTGATCAGCTAATTTCCACTGCGTGAATACCGAGTATTGCTTGGCTCCGTTTACGGAGGAACCGGAAGTGGTGAATGCCCCGGTCGCGATAGCCGGTTCACCGCCGACCTCAACCTTACCCAATAAATTCATAGCTCCGTCGGACAAAAAAGAAAAGCGAAGTTTCCCGTCCACCATAATGAGCAAAGCCAGCAAAAGATTCAAGAGCGCGACGACTGAAATCCATACCGATTTCTTATGAACGATATTCATTGTTCGCTGAAGCACCGTATCCCCCCTTAGCAGACAGGTTGTCTTATATCATTAGATATGCGTTTCAAGGGCGGAACATGCTTCGGCTGGAGGTACGGTCCGCAGCAACCACGATACAATTCTGCCGTTCCGTTTCAAGCAAGCCAACGGTTCAAATTGTCGATCGTCGTCCGGATGTCCCTTGCCTGCTCCTCGCCGTCCGCAAAATGTTGACCATACGCCGATTTCCATCGTTCCCCTCTCCTCCTCATGGTCATGGATTCAACGTAATCATACCGTGGAGTCCGGGGCCGTTCTTTAGACGAAGCAGCGTGTTTTTTGCACATGATTTTGTACAATCGGCCGATGAATTTGCATTTTTATTCGCTAAAGGATCTTTTATGAAAAGAAACAGGAATTTAACAGTTAACGTTGAATGTTGATAATACGGAGGAAAGATAACGTTTTCATAGAGGGGGCGGTTTTCGGATGCGGTTTCCACGCTACGAGGTTCGCGAAGAAATTCAAATCGGCAAGCTGATTTCCTGCTTCTATTTCGAGTTATCCAAAAACTACAGGTACGCCGGCGAAAAGCACGACTTTTGGGAAATATTTTACGTGGACAAGGGCGAGATCGAAATCGACACCGATTCCGGCCATTTCAACTTGAAGCAGGGCGACCTGCTGTTCCACGAGCCCGACGAATTCCACAGTCCGAAAAGCAACGGAAAAGTATCCCCGAACGTCTTCATCGTCACCTTCGAATGCGAATCCGAGCCCATGTCGTTCTTTCTCAAGCAAAAGCTGTTCCATCTGGACGACAAAATACGTCCGGTGCTCGCCCGGCTGATCGAGGAAGGCTGGAACGCCTTCGGGCCAAGCCCCGCAGGCAGCGGCAGAATCCTGTATCCGCGGGACAACGCCCCGTTTGGAAGCGAGCAGCTGTTCAAGCGGCATCTGGAAACGCTGCTGATTTACCTGATCCGCGCAAGCCACGAAGAGCGGGACATCAAATCGCCTCCCGTCCCCCGCAGCAAGCAAGAAAGCGGCATGGCCGACAAAGTGATCGGCTACATGAACGAGCATATCGGCGATAACTTGACGCTGGATATGCTGTGCGACCACTTCGCCATCGGGCGGACCCAAATGAGCATTATGTTCAAAAAACGGGTCGGCTGCGGCGTCATGGAATATTTGAACCAGCTCAAAATCGACCGCGCCAAAACCTACATCCGCGAAGACGTGTACAATCTGACCGAAATTTCGGAGCTCCTCGGCTACAGCAGCGTCCATTACTTCTCCCGCCACTTCAAGAAAGCGACCGGCATGACGCCGTCGGAGTATGCGAAGACGCTATCCGCCGGGTACGCCCGGATCGTCAAATAAGCGCCCGAACGTAGACGGCCCTCCGTTCCCATCAAGCAAGCGGGGAAGGAGGGCCGGACCGTTACAATAAAATTTCGCGGCGGCTCCGATATGATTCGTACGTACTGAGAATGATCTCCAGCGAATGCTTCCCGTCATGGCCGGTCACGACCGGCTCGCGATCGTGCAGCACCGCCAGCGCCATATCGCGGATCTGTGCGGCATGCCCGTCGGGAATGACGGCAAACGGCTCGAACTGCGGAATGTCCACCTTCTCTCCGATCACGTCAAACGTCGTAATCTCGTCGCCGGTCAACACAATCGTCCCCTTGTCGCCGTGAAGGACAATCCGGTGGTCGGGCTGATTGTAAGCCGTTGTCGTCGCTTCGATTGATCCGAGCGCGCCGCTCTTGAACTGCAGCGAGGCGACAGCGGTGTCCTCCACCTCGATATCCCGCAGGACGTTGCGCGCGTAGCCGTGCAGCGAATCAACCGGCCCGGCCAGCCATTGCAGCAAATCGATCGTGTGGATGCCCTGATTCATCATCGCCCCGCCGCCGTCCATCGCCCACGTACCGCGCCAGCCTGCGCTGTCGTAGTACGCTTGGTCGCGGTAAAACTTGACGTAGCCGGAGCACAGGCTCAGCCGGCCGAGCTTCCCGTCGTCCAGCAGCTTTTTGACGAACTGCGAAGCGGGCGACATGCGCCGGGGAAAGATCGTCGCCAGCTTCACGCCGATGACGTCGCACGCTTCGATCATCCGCTCGGCATCCGACAGCCGGATGGCCATCGGCTTCTCGCAGACGACATGCTTGCCCGCCTCGGCCGCCTGTATCGTCTGCCCGGCATGCATGCCGCTCGGCGTGCACAAGCAGACGACGTCGACGTCAGGGTTCGTCAGCAGTTGCCCGTAATCGGTGTAAGCCTTCACCCCGTACTTCGCCCCATACTGCTCCGCCCGGCATGCATCGACGTCGCAGACGGCCGCAAGCTCCGCTTCCGGAGCCCGCTCGATGCCGGTAAAATGACTCGACGATATGCCGCCGCAGCCGACGACGGCAAACCGTACCTTACGTGATTGATCGCTCATTTCGTATCCTCGCTTTTCAATTATTCATATTCATCGTTCACGGTATGAATCAGCGTCGCATGCTCGTCGGCAAGGACGGTAGCCCGGCTCGTCGCGATAATGTCCCGGTGCGTCAGGAGGCTCGCCTTCCCTTCGATCCGGTTCAGAAAATCGCGCGTAATCGTAACCTTTACAGGCTCCGGCTCCACGCGGACGAAAGGCTCCCCGTGCGTTATCCGGTAGTACAGTTCGCCGATCGCATCGCAGGAAGGATCGCCGTTTAAGCGCAGCTCCGCGCAGCCTTCCGTTCCGGTCACGAACAGGCGGCAATCGCCCCACGTCCAGCTTTTCTCCGGCGTATGCCAGTCCGTGTACAATTGCGCCATCGTGCCGCCGTCCAGCAGCACCTGCGCACATGCCGTATCGTAGAACGTCGGGTGCTCAGGCAGCATATGCTTGGCCATCAAGCTGTTCACTGACGCAATCTCCTGTCCAGTCAGCCAGCGCAGCAAATCGAAGTCGTGCACGAACAGGTCGATGATAATGCCGCCGTTCCGTTCCTTGGAGAAATGCCAGGCGTGACGGGTGGCCGGCAGCAGCCGGTGCGGCTTGCGCATCGTGATGCCGACGATGCGGCCGAGCGTTCCCGCGTCGATCTCACGCTTCAAAGCCGCCACTGCCGGGCGGAACCGCTCGGTCAACAGCAAGCCGATCTGGATGCGCCCGCGTCCGGCAACCGCCTCCAGCCTGTCAAGGCCGCCTCTTCCCGTGACGGCCGGCTTGTCGAGCATGACATGCTTGCCATGGCGCTCGCACCATTCGATCACGTCGATTTTGTCGCCGTTGACGGCGGACGACCCGATGATCCGGATCGACTCGTCCTGCAGCGCCGCTGCGCTGTCGAGCAGCGGAATGCCGTGCTTCTGTGCCAGCGACCGGGCGAGCACGTTGCGCTCCGGCTCGTAAATGCCCGCGCACTCGGCCCCCTCCGCGATCATCTCGTCGACGAACGTCGCGATATGGCCGTGCTGGCAACCGTATAACGCAAATCGGATGGACATAGGACAGCTCCTTTCCTTTTTTAACTGCGTCACCGCTTCCTCATTCCACGAGCCCCGTCCGCTCGACGCCTTCCACGAACCACCGCTGGGCGATCATGTAGACGAGGAGCGGCGGCATGATGATCAGGAAGCTGGCCGCCATGCGGACCGTTTCATTCAAGTCGAAGCTGCCCTCCGTTTCCGGGTACATTCCCGTCAGCACCTTGTTCAGATTGAACAGGCTGAGCGACAGCGGCACGTCTTTGCCGCCAAGCAGCATGCCGGTGACGAACGTTTCGTTCCAATGCCAGACGAACGAGAACAGAAACACGACCAGGATAGCCGGCTTCGCAAGCGGGATCATGACCCGCCAGTACACCCGGAACGGTCCCGCGCCGTCGATCAGCGCCGCATCCTCCAGCTCCTTCGGCAGCGTCAGGAAAAACTGGCGGAAAATGATCACGAACAGCGCGCCCCGCACCCCATGCCCGAGCAGCGCAGGCAGCAGGATGCCCCAGTGCGTGCCGAGCAGGCCCAAATTTTTGAACAGCACGTAAAGCGGGATGATAAGCGTCTGCGGCGGAATGAGGAAGCTGAAAATGAGCAGCAGGAACAGCGCGTTTCTGCCCGGAAACTTCAGTCTGGCGAAGGCATAGCCGGTAAGGGAGCAGAAGAACACCTGTCCCACGGCCGAGCCGCCGGACACGATCAGCGAGTTTTTCAACGCGTCCGGGAACTTGAGCCCCTGCCAGGCCAGCTTCAGATTGTCCCAACTCAGCGACGTCGGCACCCACTTGATCGTCGGGTCGAGCAGATCGGCCGTCGTCTTGAACATCGTCGACAGCATATACAGGAACGGCGTCAAATACATAAGCGCCACGTCGATCAGGACGAGGTATAGCAGCGCCAGCACGATGATCCCCTTGCGCTCCCGGTCGCCGAACAGCAAGACGCGCGTCCGGTACACCCACTGTCTCCATACCATGGCGCTCCCCTACCTTTCTCCCGAGTAATGAACGAATTTGCGCGACAAGCCGAGCACGGCGAGCAGCAGGACGAAGACGGCGGTGAAATAGATCCACCCCTGCGCGCTCGCGTAGCCGTAGCCGAGATTGGCCGTCGTCATGTTCGTCACGATCATATTCAGCACCGGATTGAGCAGCGGAACGGTAAACATGTCGACGATCGTATAAATGACGTTGAGCAAAATAAACGGCGTCAGCGCAGGCAGCGTAATTTTCCACAGCATCTCCCAAGGAGTCGCCCCGTCGATGAGCGAAGCCTCGTACACGCTCGCCCCGATCGTCTGAAGACCGGCCAAATAAAGCAAAATCTGTACGCCGGAATACCACAAAATGACGACGAACAAGTTCAGCACGGTCAGGATCGGATCGGCCCAGAACGTCGGCACGTTGGCCGAGATAAAGCCGGCGATATCGTATTTGTTCAGCATGTCGAGACTGCCCGCCTTCTGGTTGAAAATTTCCGACAGCACCTGGCCGGTGCTGAAAATAACCGGAAGGAAGAAGACGGCGCGGAACGCCATCCGCCCGCGGAATTTCAAGTTGAGCAGAAGCGCCACGAACAGCGAAAAGAGCACGATGATCGGGATGACGAGCAGCGTGTTTTTCATCATGCCGACAAGCGCCGCCACAAACGTGTTATCGGATAAAAACGCGTACGAATAATTTTCCCAGCCCTTGAACTCAAACTTCATCCCCTCCCCGGTAAACCGCACCTTCTGAAAGCTCATGTAAAGCGAGAAGCCGAGCGGGAACAGGACGAACAGCCCGAGTCCGGCCAGCCACGGAATGAGAAACAAGTAACCGGATATCGCCTGCTGCGTCTCGATCGAGAGGCGGGATCGCTTGGGACGCGTGAAAGACGAAGGCTGCATCTTACCCCTCCTTGCCGACGACGGCGAACTCGCGCGGCTTGACCGTGATGGCGCCCGCCGAATAGGCCGTATCATTGTAATTGACGACAATCGCCGTCCCGTTCTCGTAGCGGGTTTCGAACACGCCGTCGGCCAGCTCGCGGTGCCCCGAGATGAACAGGCCGCGCACCGGGCCGAGCGCTTCGTTCCAGCGTTTGTACTCCGAGGCGATCTGCTGCTTCCACACGTCGTATTGGCTGCTGTAAATAAAATCTCCCGGCGTATGGCGCAGCAGCGCGGGATCTTCGTAGGTGAGCAAATAGTGCGGAACGGCGCCGAACTCGATCGAGCACAAAAACTCGGTCGTTCCCGTCTCCCGCAAGTTGCCCCATTCCCCCGAATAATCGACCAGACCATGAACGGCAATCGGCAGGAACGGAACCGCTTTGGTGGCGACCAGGTCATAGCTGACGCCGATCGGCATCCGCTGGACGAAATCGAGCTGACCGATGAGGTAGCTATTGCCTTCCGCCGCCCCGGTGAAGCCGAGACGCTCCTTGGTGACCCGGAGCAGCTTGCGGTAGCTTTCCGCCGCATCGGCGCGCGTCGCAGGGTGGGACGAACGATAATCCGAGTACAGGCTGCCGAGCCCTTCGAAGTACATGCCGTCGATGCCGAGTGCCTCATAGCTCCCGACGTGCTCTTCGAACAGCCGCAGAGCGACGGATGCGGGATTCACATATTCGGTCTCGCCAAGCCTTTCGTCGTACCGTGCCTTGTTGTTGATGTCCCGCATCACGTCGCGGGATGGAACGAAGCTGCCGTTCATCCGCGAGCGCGTAAAGTCGGCCTGCAAGTAGACGCGGTCGCCCTGCTTCCGCGCTTCGCGTGCAAAAGCCCGTAGCCCTTCGTCGCCTCCGAGCCCCTTCTCCGCCGGCGGCACGTCGGGCATGACGCTGCGGTCCCCGCCTTTCGCCCAGCCGTTGTACAGCACATGAATCGGTCCGATGCCCGAGGCGTGCAGCCCTTTTAAAATGTCGATCCCCTGCCCGAACGTCGTGACGGGCACGAAATTCGGCGAGAACAAGCCTTTTTCCTCGGCGCCGCCGTAGAGCGTCACAAACAGCGGAAGTCCGTTCGCATCGGGCGCGATTTTTTTCATCCCTTGCGTTTCCATCAAGTAGCTGCGGTAATCGGCCGCCATTCCGGCGTAATCGGCTTTGCTGCCGTTCTGGAAGTAGTAGCGGATGCGTCGGTTTTCCGTCGACCTCATCTTCTCCACCGTCTTATACCCGGCCCCGAGCTTGCTCGTCTGGCGAAAATACTCGTTCCGGTACACGAATTGCGGCGCAATCCAGTGGAACGATGTGTACAGCCCGGCGGGCGTCGCATGCACGGTCGACGTTGCTTCCCCCTCCTCGATGACGGCCAGGTACGAATGATCGTCCCGCTTCATGCCGAACGCCGGAAAAATCGTATAGGTGCCCGGCTGGCCTGGAATCGCGTCGTCGCTGCCATAAATTTTCGCGGAGACGCGGGATTGCAGCTGATGCTCCGCCTTCATCGGAACGAGCGCGCCCATCTGCAGCGGCACCAGCATGTAGCCGTCCCGCTGAATCGCCTGCTTCTGGACCGCGCCGAAGAACGGGAACGGCCAGATCGAGACGACCTGCTTGCCCGCGCTTTCGGCGATTTGGTCGCTCGGCACGCTCACCTCCAGGTACCCGTTCTTCAACCGGACGACCGTCTTGAAGCGGATGCCGAGCGTCTGCAGGTCGAACATCAGCTCCGCTCCGCCCTCGACCGGGGCGATCGTCGTTCTCGTTTTGGCGTCGCTCCCGTTCGCGGTGTTGATCAGCACGCCCGTACTTTGCTTTGCGGCATCGACATAGTCGACTATGAACGGGGAATCGGCGTTGCTTTTCCACAGCCCTTTCAAATCCGGCTCCAGCCTCGTGTCCGGATCGCTTCGCCAGACGAAATCGCCTTGTTTGTCCCGGACCCGGATATGCCCGGCGTCGTTCACGAGCAGCTCCAGCCGGCCGTCCTCGGCCATTCGCCGATAGCTGTCCGGGTTATAGTCGATCCGCTGAATCGACGCCGGGTTGATCGGGGGCGGCGAACCCGCCTGCCGCAGCTCCGGCTTGCCGATGAGCGGCCCTGCGAAGCCGAGCGCATACGCGGCTCCGACCACCGCCGCCAGCAGGAGCAGGCCCGTTACGATACGTCTAAACACGATAGGCCACCTCCTTCACGATCTGCGCGACGAAATCGTAAAGCTGGAACGTCAAGCCCGCAAGAATGAACAGCAGAATCCAGATCGCGAACATGAACAGCACCGACAGCACGACGTTGACGGCGGTCTCGCCGATATCGTAATTGTGAATTTCTTTGACCATGATGAAAAAGAGCAGCAGCGTCCAGCTGATCATCACCCCGCTGCCGAAATCGTATACGACCTTCTCGTTCAGCGTCAGTACGTTGGACAGCAGCGCGAGCGGCAGCGAAAGGAGCAGGAACGGCATAAGCGCATACGTACTGCCGACGAACACTTCCGTCCATCGGCCCTGCCCTTTCATGATCGATCCGATCCAATAGTTGGCGGCGACCCATGTCAGCCACGGCAGGACGAATTCCAGCAGCAGCGTCAGCGGACTGACGTTCTCGACGCCCGACGGATTGAACAAATACGACGTCGCCAGCTTGCTGAGCAGCAGTGCCACGAAGGCGGCGATCAGCAGCAGCACGGCTGCGGGGAAGCTGCCTTCGCTGCGGTAGCGCAGCTCCCCGAACGCGTCGAACGGATGCTTCAGCACCCGCAGCGCCTGCTTCCATTGAAACCTCACGTCCTTCGCCAGCTGCGCCAGGTACAGCGACGAGCACAGCGCCTTGATGGGCCCGACGGCACGGCTGGAAGTCGTAGCCCCTGAGACGGGGCGCTTGTCATCAGGCGTCACATGTAACGCGGTCATCGTTCCTCCCCCTCGATGCTTCGCGGCGTAAGCCACAGCTTGCGCTGCCGGTTCCCGAGCTTGTTCTTCAGCCTCCGCCCTAGCGCAGCGACAATCAGCAGCACGGCGCCGCCGAGGGCCAACTGTGCGAAATGCTTCTGCATCCACAGCAGCCGTACTTGCCAGAAAGCGTCGGAATAGCCGTTAAGATCGCCGCCCGCCCGGAACTCCCGCATCGCCTGCGCGTAATCGCCGTTCTTGTAGTACGCTTTCGCCAAGCCGAGATGCGCGCGGAAATATTTGCTGTTCCTGTGCAGCACTTCGCGCCACGGGACTGCGCTCTCTTCGTAATGGCCCTGGATAAACAGGTCGGTCGCCTGCTGGACGAGCGCGCCGAACTCGGTCCGCTTGAACGTCTGGATTACATTGGCCGTCCGGTCCAGCACGAACAGCTTACCGGCCGAGTCGATCGACAGCGCCGACGGGTATTGGAACAGGCCGAGCTTCCGAAACCCTTCGTCCTTGGAGCCGAAGGCAAACATCAAATCACCGTTCGAATTGTATTGGAACAACATGCCGAACTGTGCATCGACCGCAGTGATGTTGCCCAGTGAATCGACGGCGATGTCGGTGAACTGCTTTTGCTGTCCGGCGAGCAGCTTCGTGACGCCGTAGTCTTTTTCGCCGAGCAGATCCTTGCCGTCGTAGTTGAGCTTCTTAACCTGACCTTTCGTCACCTGCATCGAGGTCGTATACAGCAAGCCGTTCGACCCGATCGACACGTTCGATACGGAGCCCGGCAGCTTGAGCAGTTCCTTCTGCAGCTGCTCCTTCGTAAAGAACAACCGTTTCAGTGCATCCGTCAAACCGAAGTCGACCTTGTTGGCGCCGAAAAAACCTTCGAAAGCGCCCTCCGGATCGAGCAGCAGCAGCCCTTGGTATCCGTTTCGCGTCGCCACGTACATGTATCCCCGTTCATCGACGGCCAGCTTCGTCGGCTGGTAGACGAAGTTAGGCGGCAATACCGCCGATTGCGGCCGACGGATCGCACGGACATACCGCCCTTCGGCGTCGAATACCGCGATGCGCTCGTTCTTCGTATCGGCCACATAGATCGTACCGTCGGGACGAACGAACACGCCATTCGGCTCGTTCAGCTTCCCTTCCCCGTCAGGCTGAATGATGCGCACCGTCCGGCCCCGTTCGTCCAAATGAACGATCCGGTTGTTGCCGGTATCGGCCACGAACAAATGATCCTTTGCGTCAATGTACAAATCCTCCGGATTTTTCAGTCCGCCGTGCATGAACGTATCCGGCACATAAGCCGGTTGAACCGGAATTTCTCGGCCCTCCAAGTCGTAAATGAATGTGCCGTACGGTACATCGGCGTTCACGATCCCACCGCTCCATAGGCCTAACGCGGCGAGCAGAAGCAGCGCAATCAAGCAGCGAATCCCCCGCCTTCTCATCGCCATCCCTCTCCCCCTTTCCTTGTCCGGACGCCTCCGCCGGTCATTTCAACCCCGAATGCGCCATTGTCGAAATGACTTTCCGTTGGAGCAACAAGAACAGGATGAAGCTCGGGAGGAACATGAGCAGCCCCGCCGCAGCGGCCACCCCTTGACGCGCCACGCTGTTCGCGAGTCCGCTGGTCAGCGTGCTGACAAAGAACGGCAGTGTCTTCATCGTCTCGTCCTCGACGTACAGCGTGGACGTCTCCATGTTCCCCCAGGTCGACTGGAAGATAAGAATGCCCGCGGTCGCCACCGCCGGCATGCACAGCGGCAGTATGATCCGGCCGAACAGGGTGAATTCGTTCGCTCCCTCCAGCCGGGCCGCTTCCAGCAATTCGTCGGGCAGCAGGTCGATGAACTGCTTGAACAAAAAGACGATGACGGGCAGCGCGATCACGGGCAAAATGTGCGCCCAATACGTATTGATCAAGCCAAGCTGGCTGATCACGTAATAACGCGGAATTTGCACCGTCTCCGGGGCGAACATCAGCGATACGATGATAACGGAGAACATCCACTTTTTCCCAATAAACCGGTGCTTGGACAGCGCATAGGCGCACAAGGCGCTGATCAGCGTTCCCAGTACGATGGTGGCGATCGCGACGATGCTCCCGTTGAACAGGTAGCGGCTGACCGGTACGACCGCCGTCTTCGTCACGACAAGCAAATCGTAGAAGTTCTCGAACGTCGGCTGACGCGCCAAAAATGTCGGCGGATACAGAAACAGCTCGTGGTATGGCTTCAGCGCATGATTGAACAAGTACACCATCGGCAGCAGCATGAACGCCGCCAGCAGCGTCAGCAATACGGTCAGTACCCATTGAAAAGGCGTGGTCCTGTTCAGCTTGCTCTTTTTCCGGAACCGCAGGTTCGCCATCGGTCATTCCCCCTTCGAGCCGAACAGCTTCCAACACAGCTTGCTGGACAAATAAATAATGACTAGCAGCACGACGGATACCGCCGAAGCATAGCCCATCTCGTAGCGGATAAAGCCGAAATCGTCGATATGGTTGATCATCAGATGCCCCGCATAGTTGGGCGACGGGTTGGAGCCGGTCAGCTCGACGCTGATCGCTCCCGCCTTCAGCGTGCCGACGACGGACATGACAGCGCCGAACAGCATCTGCGGCTTCATCGACGGGATAGTGATGTACCAAATCTCCTGCAGCCGGGAACGGATCCCGTCGATCCGGCCGGCTTCGTACAGCTGCCGGTCCACGTTCTGGATGCCGGCCAGCATCGCCAGAAAGCCGACGCCCATGCTCGACCAGAGCGAGACGGCGATCATGATTTTCATGATGTATAGCGGCGAAGTCGTCCAGAGCTGCGGCTCGTTGATATACCCGATGTTAAGCAGAAAGTTGTTCAAATACCCGAGCCGGTCGCCGCTGAACATAATGAGCCAGACGACGGACATGGCGATGCCGGCCGTCATCGAGGGCGCGTACATGGCCAGCGTGTAGAACGCCCGGATGTTGTGCGGCAGTTGGGCGATCAGCCAGGCGAGGGCGAACGACAGCGCATACCCTACCGGGCCGACGATAACCGCGAACAGGAACGTATTCGGCAGCGCGTACTGCCAGAAGACGAGGTCCTGCGTCAGCAGCGCCTGGTAGTTGAACAAGCCGATGAAGACCGGCCGCTCGATGGCGTTGAATCTTGTGAACGAAAGCGCAATTGCCGCGGCCGTCGGCAGCGCAATGAACAGCAGGAACAGCAGGAAGAACGGCGATACGAACAAGTAGGAAACCCACGCCCGCTTCATATCGGCCGCAGCCGCCCGGACCCGCTCCCGCAGCGAGACGGCGGCCTTCGGCTTCTTGCGGGCGACGCTGGAAGCAGGGGCCATAGTGGCCCCGGTATGGCGAGACGGATTCGTCATGGCTTGCCCGCTCCTTCCGATGGCTGCTTGATGTCAGGCACTTTCAGCTTGCGCACGATGCTGCCCTGCTTGTCGACGAATCCAAATTCCCGCTGCTTGCGCTTCAGCTCGCTATCGATTTGGAATACCGCCTTTTCGAGCATTTCCCGGTAGTTTTGGTTTTGCAGCACGGTGCGAGTCCAAGCGAAGGTCAGCTCGCGAGGGGTGAAGTAGCCGCCGGGCACGTTCGGCATTTCTTTGTACCATCTCCACTGGTCCAGAATCGCCTTGCTCTCCTTCTCCGGCCACGGCAGCTTTTTGAACGCTTCGACATTCGCCGTATTCCATCGGAATTCGACACCGTTCAGCAGCTCGATCTCGCTGCCGAACCGCGACTGCGTCTCGGTCGACGTCCACCATTTCAGAAACTCCCAGGCGTCCTGCCGGCGTTCGGACGAACGGAAGATCATCCCGGAGGACAGGTTACCGCCGGACCAGCGGACGACGGTGCCGTCCTTCCGTTTCACTCCCGGAATCGGGGCGATCTCCCATGACCCGGCCAGCTCGGGCGCGGCGACTAGCAGCTGCATATATGTGTTGTAGTCGGCGATGCCGACCGGCATGTCGCCGCTGCGGAAGTGCATGTAAAAGCTCGGCACCTCGGTCGGAAGCCCGTATACGGTAAACAGCTCCGTCCACTGTTTGAACGCGTTGAACGCTTCGCGCGAATCGAGCCCAGAACTCAGCCCGTCTTCCTTATAGAAGGAAGCTCCGTTTTGCAGGAAAATCGGCACATAGTTCAGCTTCGCAAAATAGAAATTGTATCCTTTCTGCTGGAGCGTCGGCAGCATCCCGTACAAGTCGTCCCACGTGTCCGGCGGCTTCAGCCCGATGCTTTTCAAAATATCCGTACGGTAAAAAAGCACGTTCAGCGCCACCGTCTCAGGCAGCGCGTACACGCCCCCGTCGTAGGTGAACGGAATGAGCGTTCCCAGCTGGAACTGTTCGGACACGTTCGCAAAATCGGGAAATTCGCTCAGGTTGACCAGCGAGTTCCGCATTGCGAAATCCGCGGGAGTTCCTTCGGCGATGCCGAGAGCGACATCCGGTTCCCGGCCGGCGGAATTGCTCAAGATGAGCTGACCGGGATTCGGCATCAGGTTGACGTTGACTTTAATCCCCGTCTTCGCCGTAAACGATTCGTCCGCAAGCTGCTGCATCAGCGCCACATAATCGCGGCCTCGGTTAACCCATACGTCGATTCCGTCCGGATCGCGTCTGCCGTAATAATGGTAGTTCGGCGAAAACGTGCGGAAGAAGTTGCCGACCAAGTCGCCGACGACGGTAAGCGTGCCCGGAGGCTCGGCCGGCCGCTCGGGAGACGAGGAAATAAAGATCCGGTCGAGCGTCAGCGGCTGGCGCCCGAGACTGTCGATAAACGACGTGATTTTCTCCAGGTTCTGGGCATGCATCTCCGGCGGACGCTTGGACAGCAAATCGGGGTTTTCCGCCATGTTCCGCAGATCGAAAATGACCGAGCGCAGCCCTTCCGCGCCCTGCAGCGAATTGCCGTACAGCCCTTGCAGCCTGTCGACCTGCTCCTGCAGCCGGTCGGCCAGCGCGCGCAGCTTGCTTGCCACGTCCGGCATCGTCTCTACCAAGTTCCAATCGCGGTTCTGATCGACCATGTTGCGGTTTTTGATGCCGGTGACCATCGCCACCTGACGATTGATCTCCTTGTAGCCGTCCACAATCGACTGGAGCGACTCGCGGACGGGCGTCGTCGCCGACGGAGCGGCGGTCAGCCCGATCCGGTGCGTCCCTTGGCGGAAATAAAACGCAAATGGCGCGCCCTTGTCGTCCTGCAGCGCCTCCACGCTCCATTTCCGCGAATACGGAAACGGATACGATTGCAGCTCGCGGAACGGCACCTGGCCGTCGATGCGGATTTCCCGGAAGCTGATGACGTCCTTCGTGAAGTTTTGCAAATATTTAAAATGGATATAGTACAGTCCGTCTTTCGGGACATCGAAGGTCCATTCCGCCGATTGGCCGCCCCGGCTCCAGCGGGCCCCGCCCATCGTGTTGTAGATTTGCCTGCCGTCGGACGCCGGGCTCGCCAGATTGTCGTTGCTCGCCTGAACTTGCACGGAAGGGTCTGATTTGGCGCTCATCTGCTCCGCCTCGACGGTGAGCAGCCAGCCGGGCTCCGCGCCGTTCGGCAGAGCTTTCCAGCCGACCGCGGCCTGTTCGTACGCCGGCAGCGGACGGGGAGCCTTCACGGCGATTTCCGCCAAGGCGAACGGCTCGAGCACCGACTCCAGCCGGATCGTATGCCGGCCCTTGGCGAGCCGGAAGCGAAGCGGGTCTGGGCTCGTAAATTTGGCGTCCGTCAGCAAGCGCACGCCCCATTCGGGCAATTCCTGCTGCGACGGCCGGATTTGATCGCCGTGCTCGTTGAGCTTCGGCGGATAGACCGAATCTTTCCATTTGCGCGGGATCTGAATAGTTTTCGCTTCGAAATAAGGAAACTCGCCATCGACCTTCACCCCGATCTGTACCGGGCCGGACGAGCCTTCGCCGGGCAATACGGTCAATTCGAGCTGGTACAGGCCGTCCTGCGGCGCGTCGATTTCGTACTCGACCCAGGCTTTCGGCTGCGGCACCTGCACGACGCCGCTCTTCCCCTGCAAGGCATCGGCACGCACCGTGACGTCCGGGGACGCGCTTTTGTACCGGCTGCCCGGCAGGCGGTCCGCATCGGAGGGCGCATCCTTCCAGCCCTGCTCGTGCCACGCAAGCAGCGTTTGCGAATAGAGCGACGCATACGCCTCCGGCAGCTTCTGGACCGGCGGCAGGATGAACGGGCCGGACCGCTCGCCCTTCGCGGTTCCGCTTGCGAACGGGCCGGCCGCAGGCAGCGCGAGCAGCAATCCGGCAAGCGCAAGCTTCGTAACGGTTACAGTCTTCGTTCCCATCGGCAATCCTCTCCACTTTTAGCCGTTTATGCGATGACCTGCTGCGTATCGCGGTTGAAGAAGAGCGTAAACTTCGGATTCAGCGCCAGCTCCAGCTTCGTCCCGTCCGCAACGCGCTCGTAGGCGGCCGCCCGCATGACGATTTTGTCTTCGCCGACCTTGATATGGATGAACCGGTCGGCTCCGACCAGCTCGCTGAAATACACGTCGCCCCGGATCGGCGCTTCCGTCGGCAGGCCGAGTCCCGGCACGTCCTCTGCTCGGTGCACGTATTCGGCGCGAATGCCAAGGACGACCGCTTTGTCCACATAGCTTTGCTCCAGCAGCGCCTTGCTTTTCTCCGGCGACAGGGGGAGCGCAAAACGCGGTGTATCGAACACGAGCCCCCCTTCCGTGCCTAGCCGCAGCCGGCCTTCGAGAAAGTTGATCGGCGGCGAGCCGATGAAGCTCGCGACGAACATGTTGGCCGGTCTCATGTACACTTCTTCCGGCCCCCCGACCTGCTGGATGATGCCGTCCTTCATAATGCAGATGCGCGTCCCCATCGTCATCGCTTCCGTCTGGTCATGGGTGACATAGATCATCGTCGTCTCCAGACGGCGGTGCAGCTCGATAATTTCCGTCCGCATCTGCACACGCAGGCGGGCATCCAGGTTCGACAGCGGTTCGTCCATCAGAAACACCTTCGGGTGACGGACGATCGCCCGTCCCAAGGCGACCCGCTGGCGCTGGCCGCCGGAAAGCTCCCGGGGCTTGCGCCCGAGCAGGTGCTCGATCTCCAGCGTTCTGGCGTTTTGCCTCACCGACGTGTCGATGAGGTGCTTCTCCGTCTTGCGGAGCCGGAGCCCGAACGCCATGTTCTCGAACACGCTCATATTCGGATACAGCGCGTAATTTTGAAACACCATCGCAATGTCCCTTTTCTTCGGAGGAACATGGTTCACGAGCTCGCCGCCGATGTAAATTTCCCCTTGGGTGACCCGCTCCAGACCCGCCACCATGCGCAGCGTCGTCGATTTGCCACAGCCGGACGGTCCGACGAACACCATAAATTCGCCGTCCTCGATATCCAGACTGACGTCCTTGACGACGAACGGACTGTTTTTGCCGTAGCTTTTGAACAAATGCCGCAGCGATACCCCTGCCATACGGATTCCAGCTCCTTTTGTCGGATTCGCGCTCTAAGCGTAAAAATCAAATTGATAGCGTTTTTATTCATATTATACCTACATGATACAGGTCGGAGCAGAGAAAAGCTTTAGCCGATCTGCCGTACTTTTTGCATTTCCGTTTACACTATATTCCGCTTCTTTTGCACTCCCTTTCATTTCGTGAATCAGGGGCTTCGTTGCATACAAGGGACGCCCGCCGCCTCTCTCCCGCCCGAAACGGAAACAAACGATTCCGCCTGTTCGGAACCGTTTGCTCCCTTGCTTATTTTTTCTTGCTTGCGTAAAAGTCGTCGATCCGCTTCTGCACTTCTTTGTTCACATGGTCCATCATTTCTTTGGCCGTTATTTTGCCCGCCATGAAGTCCGGGAACAGCTTTTTGTACTCGGTGTCGTACGGCACCGGGAACTGGGGAATCCATTTTGCGGCCTGCCGGCTGATATCGAGGAACACCTTCAGATCGGGGTCGCCCTTGCTTTTCTCCTCCAGAAATCGGCTCGATTTCATCGCCGTTAGCAGTCCGAGCCGGTTATAGAGCGACTCCGCTCCCTCCTCGGTCGAGGTCATCCACTTGATGAACGCCCAAGCGGCATTCTTGTCTTTGGCCGCCTTGACGATCGCCAGATTCGAGCCGCCGTTCCACAAGCTCGCTTGCGGCGCCGGTAGGACGGTCATGTCGAGGTCCGGCTTCGCTTTGCGGAAATCCTTCACATGATTGGATGTTACGATGAGCATAGCCTGCTTCTCTGCGACGAACGGATGCGTGTTTTTCGGCAGCTCCGCTTTCATTTGCGTGTAAGCTTGCTGGTTGATCGTGTCGCGGTTGAACTTGAACATCCAGTCGAGCGCGTCGACGATTTTCGGATCGTTCAAGCCGACCTTTTTCGTTTCCGGATTCCAGAACGTGGAGGGCTCGGCGCCATTCAGATAGGAGACAAAGAACAAGCCTGACAGATTGCCGTAATAGAACAGCGGGTTATCCCCGGTCATTTCGTACTGCCCGTTTTTCATCATCCAGAACTTTTTGAAAAATTCGTCGGTGTCCTTCAGCCCTTGCAGGTTCGGAATCGATTTCTCGCCGTACTGGTTCATAATTTTGTTGTTGACGATGAGCGCATACGTCGGGTTGGAGTACATCGGAAGGCCGTACTGGCCTTTCTCGAACTGCGGAATTTCATACAGCACCTGCTGGAACAGCGTCTCGGGCTTGTAATCGGGGTCTTGCTTAAAATAAGGCGTCAGCTCCTCGAACAAGCCGTCCATAATCCAGCTCGCTTCCAGCCGGTTGTTCGTCGCGACATTCGGCGGATTGCCCGCCGCAATCATCGGCTCAAGCTGTCCGAGCACCGGCTTCACCGTAATGTTCGGGTACGTCTTGTTGAAATCGGCGATCAAATTTTTCAGCTCCGCCTCGGGCCAAGTCGTATTGCCATACTGCCAGACGACCTCGCCTTTGATGGAAGCCGGATCTGCCGTTGTCGTCTGCTGCTCGCCCCCCGTACCGGAAGGGTTCCCACCCGTTTCCCCACCGGAAGCGCTGCATGCCGATACGATCAGCGAAACCAGCAGGACCACCATCCAGGCCGCTGCGGAACGCTTGTGACGCTTCAAATTCATCATGGCTGCTTCATGCTCCTTTATCCGAGATCTGTTGTTCACCGTGTACGCTGTCAACTCCGCTGCGCGTTTTAGGCCAGCACCCCGTAGCTGCGCATCGCCTGCTTGAGCCGGTTTACCTCCGCTTCCAGCTCGGCGACCGTCAAGCCGTTCGTGTCGGCGATGCCCGCCAGCTTCCCGATCGGTCCGAACGGTATAAATTCGGGAGCGGCAAAAGCAACCGGGCTCGGCACGGATACGCTGGCCGCTAAGCCGACATGCAGGCGCACTTTGTTGCCCGAGATGCGTACGATGCGGTAGGACTGGCTGCCCGGCTGGATGCGGATCCACTGCCCCGGCTTCAAGGACGAAGCGTCGTTGACAACGATGGTCGGGTCGCCGCCGGTGCCCGTCGCCGTTACGCCGGCAAGCGTGCCTGCCGTGCCGGTTGCGCTCACCTTGTAGCCGGCGGCCGTTTGGCCGGAAGTCACGTCCGGGCCCGTGACGAGCACGATCTCTCCATGGTAGAACGTGCCGGCATCCGGGGGATACGAGGCCGCCGTCTTCACGGGCGGCGCATCCGTCGTCACCGACGGACTGAGGCTCAGCCACAGGCCGCCCTGCTTCGACGCGATCAAGTTATTCGTCACCGATACACCCCGGAACGTGCCGTCCGCCTCGTTGACCCGGATCGAGAACATGCCTTGTGCCTCGTCGTACGTATCCGTGATGAAGTTGCCCGAAATGTTCCCTCCTTCGACCGTCGAACGCAGCAAAATACCGGCGCGGTATTGTTCATACGCGGACAGCGCGGGATAGTGACCGGCATTTTCAATCACGTTGCCGGTAATCTGGATATTACGGGAGACGCCGACCTTCGACGTGCTGCCGATCCGGATGCCCGAGACAGGAGCGTTCTTGATCGTATTGCTGCTGATGATGATATTTTTCATATCGATGTCCTTGACCAGACCGACGCCGTAAGCGGCATCGTTGAAGGCAGCCCGCTGCGTGCGTTCCTCCTGGAACACAATCGTGTTGCCGGTAATCGTAATGTTCTCGAATGCCCCCTTCTCTTCCGGACCGCCGGCGCTCGATATGCCCGTTGTCGTATACCGTTTATGTACGGTATTGGCCAGATGAATCGTATTGCCAGTAATCGTCGCATTCCGGAGCGCGTAATTTTTCCACGGCCACAGCTGGATGCCCTGGTTCGCGTTGCTGAACGTGTTGTTGCTGACCGTGATGTCGCCGTGCTGGTCGAAGCTGTTCGCCTGAATGTTGACGCCGGTGTAATACCCGTCGCTCACGTTGTTCGAGACGACGCTTTGTCCGCCGTGCGTCTCGATCGCGCCCCGCGCCTTCTGACCCGCCGCCGCATAAAACAAACAGTTGGACACCGTATGGTTGCGGCCGTTCAAATAGATCGCCGAATTATCGTACCCTGCCGGGTCGTCGCTCTTCGCCATGACGAAGTTGAACCGGCAGTTCACCACCGACGCGTTGTTTCCCCGCTCGTTATTCATCGTGATCGTGTTGATCCCGCAGGTCGGATCGAAAGCGACGTTGTCGACGAACACGTTTTCGTAATTGTACAGGCCGATCACGAACTGCCAGAAATACTGGTCCTTCCGCCGCAAATCGACGTTGCACGTCAAATTGTTTTGCGGATTCTGATCGACGCGCAGGTTGGAGATGCGAACGTTCCGCAGCGGCACGCCCGACGAAGCGGCCCCGAAAATCATCCCATAGTCCCCGGCGTTGTCCTTCACCTTGATCACCGAAGCGGTCCCTTCCCCTAACACATGGACATTGTCGCGCAAATTGATTTTGGTGCTCCCCGATGGCGATACGATATACGTCCCCTTCGGAAGGAACACCGTCCCCCCGCCCAGTGCAAACGCGGTATTGATCGCGTTCTGGATGGCTGCCATATCGTCCGTTACTCCGTCGCCCTTCGCCCCGAACCATCTCGCATTCAAATACGGCGACTCCAGCAGCCGCTTCAATCTCGCGCCGGAAGCGGCTACGAGCACCGTGCCCGTGTTGTCCGCCGTCGTATGGTCGTCCGGATCGACGACAAAATGACCTTCCTGCCCTTTGTCCGTTACCAAATAGACGAAAGACGCATCCGGCGCCGTCATTGACCGCAGCTCCGCGACCGTCGCAGGTACGACGTATTGGAGCGCCGCCAATCGCTTGATCTTCTCGAACAGGCTGTCGGGATTCCCGTATCCGGTTAAACCGTACACCGACCCGGTAACCGAGCTGCCGTCATCCCCGCTCGCCCTGCCGAACGCCGCGCCGTACATGACCGCCGCCGCTCCCGCCATGCCAAGCGACGCGAGCAGCTTTCGCCGGCTAAGCATCGGGCCGCCCGGCTGCTGCGGCGATGCGGCGATGTCCTCTCCTTGAAGCCGGTCCCCCTTTTGTTCTTCGCCGGGTATCCGTTCTTGCGCTTCCTTCATTGCAATTCCCCCTAAACGGATAGAATGGAAGATCGAAGCAAGCCTTTTGATTAACTTACGATAGGTAAGCGTTTTCATTTTGCGATTACCGTTATCATAGCGCGGTTGCCGGGCGAAATCTTTGTAGCGTGAATCGTTCTTTTTGCATTTCGTGTTGGATATTCGTTCATTTTTTTTGCACTTCGTTGCATGCGCTAGCTCTTGATACAACCCCCATAAAACCGGGATTTTCGCCCGGGCCGCAGCTCTAAAAAGCCAATTTGCGCCCTATTTCGATATGATGCAACAATTTTTGCATTCAATAAACAACAAAATGTGATGCGATTTCCCACCATCAATACTACAATTTTAGTATAATTATGGAATTTCAATCAGGGATTTGGGATAACCAACAGCAACGAATCCCAAGGATGGAGGATCACCGATGCGCACGCTCAAAGACGATTGGCTCATTCAATGCTATATGGATGCGGTCCACCTTCAGCTCGATCCCGAATTTATCGATCTGCTGCTAGAAGAAATCCACAGACGTTCAACAAATCCAGCTTTCCGCCGAATGTGGATGGCCGTCTCCCACTCTCCATGGGGGCATGAGGCTGCGGTTGGCGCCGCTTTCCATGCGAATTAAACCTCGCCTTCCTTTCTTATCTTTTCGGGCTCTTACGCTGTGTCGCACGAAATGCGCAGCGCAGGAGCCTTTTTGGTCTGGTTTCGCAGACTTGTTGGGGACGTGGAGGAATGATATAATTTTGATCAAATTAACTTGTGCACAATCAATCCTTCCGAGACGAACAGGATTGAGGAAAGAAGGGCCCCTCCCATGAGCCATAACAACGAATATTTGAAACTGGACAATCAGCTATGCTTCAGTCTGTACGCCTGCTCGAGAGCGATTTCGCGAATGTACCGGCCGCTGCTCGACGAGCTGGGGCTGACCTATCCCCAATATCTTGTGTTATTGGTGTTGTGGGAAAAGGAAGAAAGCACGGTCAAGGAGCTGAGCGAAATCCTCGATCTCGACTCGGGAACCTTGACGCCGATGCTGAAGCGGATGGAAGCGGCCGGGCTGGTGCAAAGGAAGCGTTCCCGCGAGGATGAGCGCGTCGTGATCGTGCGGATCGCGGACAAAGGCTTGGCGCTCCAGCACAAAGCGGTCTGCATTCCGCAAGCGCTGTTCGCCTCCAGCGGCATGACGCTCGAGCAGATGACCGAGTTGAACCGGCAGGTCAAAGCCATGATGGTTCATGTCCACGAGCTTTACGGTACGGTTGCCGGGGAGTAACCGCAAAACGCATCTTGTCATGAGATGCCTGAGCTTGTCGAGGAAGTGGTCAGGGCGTATTACGGGTAGTACGAGGTGGTGGGGTATACACTTCCGGTCGCTGTTGTCCGCAGGAAATTTTGATTGGAAGCCGCTTCGCAGCAGATATTTCCCGCGAACAAAGGCGAACGCTATCGCTCCTCCAGTGCATACCCCACCTCCGTATGTTCCTCTGTATTAGTGAAGACCACTTTCTCGACACTCTGAGGCATCTCGTCATAAGATGCCTTTTTGCCTAAAGGAAGCCTATCCCGCTCATATATAGCCCCTTTCCCGCGAGATGCTTAGCAGGACTCCGATGCTGACCATGCACAGCAGCAGCGACGAACCGCCGTAACTAATGAAAGGAAGAGGCAATCCCGTGATCGGAATGCTTCCGGTAACTCCCCCCAGATTGATCAGCGCCTGAATCCCGATCGTCGAGACAATCCCGACCCCGCACAGGGTACCGAACGAGTCGGGACTCCGCAGAGCAATGATGAGGCCCCTCCATAGAAAAGCCAAGTAAATCAGCAAAAATAAGACGCATCCGATAAAGCCGAACTCTTCCCCTATCGTAGAGAAAATAAAGTCCGTATGTGCTTCGGGCAAATAGAACAGCTTTTGAATGCCCTGCCCGAAACCGGAGCCGGTGAGACCCCCATGGCCAAAAGCATATAAAGATTGGACCAGTTGGTAAGAGGAGTTTTGCGTATCGCTCCAGGGGTCCATGAACGAGGTCAGTCTTTGAATCCGGTAGCTTTTGGCCGTAACGATCAACAGTCCGACCGGCATCGCACATAAGGCGACAAGCAATAGATGCTTCCTGCTCGCTCCGCCTACGATCATCATGATGACGGCTGCGGAAACAATAATGATATTCGAGCCGATATCCGGCTGCAGCATAATCAATCCGGCGATGAACCCGACAATGAGCAGAACGGGCGCCAGACCCTCTTTGAACTTTCGGAAACGATCGCCTTTCTTTTCGATCAGTGCCGCCAAATACAACACCAGGCTCAGCTTGGCCAATTCCGTCGGCTGCATGCCAAGCGATCCGATGCCGAACCAGCTTTTATGTCCGTTCACCCTCGTTCCCACAATAAGGACGAGCACAAGCAATACAACCGTGAGCAGAAACAGCGGACGAAACCATTTCTTTAGCTTTTGGTAGCGTATATTCATAAAAAAGAACAGAAAAAACAATCCCGCCGAAGCCCACGTCACTTGTCTTAGTTCAAAATACCACATGTTATGATACTTCGTGGACGAAGTCATGGCACTGGAGCTAAACACCATGACGAGCCCGATGGCAACAAGCAGAACAGTCAAAAAGAGCATGAGAAAATCGGGCCTGCCTCTTGATATCTTATTCATAATTAGAACAACTCCTCTAATCGCATGGGCTACAGATTTTCAATTTCAACACTGAGCACATGATCGATCTTCTTGATGTAATAATAAATTTCCGTCGTATATTGCTCTTCCGGCACCGAGAGTACGAAATCCATCCGTTGGCGCTCTTCATCGATATCTTTAAGCTTAAAATGTCGGATTTTATATGCTTCCTTCGGGGAATATCCGCTTGCTCCTTTGCGCTCGATCCTTTGAAGCAGCTCGGTCATCCGGTAATTCGGCTCCACCACAATCCGAACGGCCACTTCGTGCCGGCTCAGCTTGGCGGGACCGACTGTTTTAATTAAGAAACGGAACGAAATTCACCGCGGCCATCAAAAGAACGACCGCACATGCTGCTTCCCGATAAAAGCCCGCCCCTATCGTGATGCCGAGCGCCGACGCCGACCAGACCAACGCCGCGGAGGTGAGCCCGGATATGACTCGTTGCTCCTGCGCAAAATAACGCCGGCTCCGATAAAGCCGATCCCGCTCACAATTTGCGCCGCAAGCCGCATCGGGTCCATATTCGGGTGATTGGGGCCGCCGAACTTGCCGAACGCTTCTATCGATACGATCGTCACCAAGCAGCTTGCAATACAGATGACCATGCTGGGTCTTAGCCCAAGCTGCTTCTGTTTAATTTGTCTGTCAATGCCGATCAATAATCCGAACAATAGGGCAAGACCAAGCTTCATGATCATTTCCATTGTCATCTTTATCACCTCTTCAGCCATGAAATCCGAAAACAAAAAAAAGCTCTCCCGCAAAGAGAGAGCTTGTCGCTATACGTCTGTTCCATCGTCCGGCTCACATGTCAAATAAGCTTGCCAAACAGACCCGTTCGGTCAAAAGCCGACGGGCGCCGCAGCAAGCATGGAAGGGACAAGCGAACATCGCGTTCTCTTTGGTCTACATCATAACGATGATTAAAGTTAAGTAAGTTTCGACTCGCATAACTGTCCATTCGGCTATCCCCCCCCCTTTTTTGGCATCAAAATCGAAAAGCCCTCCAGCAGACCTGGAGGGCGTAAAAAGACGCACGACGACGCTTCCGCTCCCCCTGGTCGAGTTTTGGCACTATACAACGTAAAGAGCAACGCTCTTAGCCACCTTAAGAAAAGCCTTAATCCGGCAGTTCCTGTTCTACCCATGGGCATCTTTCGATATTTCTGGGCAGTGGCCTATGTTTGTATAGGAGCCTCACCTAACGAGGACTTCTTCGTTACAGATGGATTTTACTTCGGGTCATAACAATTGTCAAGATTAAACAGTTGGCGTCACGCTTGCGCGCCGATCAGCCGCTTTACCGTTTCCCTGAGCGGCGTGGCGCCCCGGCCGATCAATCGTTCCAGATCCGGGGACGTGGAGGAAGTATCGATCCTGGTCAGAAAACGGTACAGCCAGCTGTCGGCCGCCGGATCCTCACGATGGGCGACAGGCTTGCCCGTAAGCTCGGATACCGTTTGCGCCAGCTCACCGAAGGTCCAGGAGCGGGGTGCGGTAAGCTCGTAGCTCCGCTGCTCGTGGCCATCCCCGGTCAGAACGGCCACTGCAGCGAGCGCGAGATCGTCCCGCGTGACGGCATTAAACGCCCAGTCTCCCGGACATGTAATCAACTCGCCCCGGGCGGCGGCTTCCTTCAGACCGATCGCGACAAGGAAGTCCGCATACAGAGCGCTGCGCAGAAACGTGTACGGAATTCCGGTCGTCCGAATGGCATACTCCGTCGCCAGATGAAGCTGCGTGAGCGTGATGGAGCTTTTCTCCGGATAAGCGAAGCTCGTGTACACCAAATGCCCGACCTTGGCTTGCTTGGCCGCTTCGATCGCATGAACGTGCTGTCGGATGCGGACCGTATCGTCGGGGTGGGGGCTGGAAATCAGCAGCAGCTTCGAGCCTCCGGCGAAAGCCTCCGCGAGAGATTCCGGCCGATCGTAATCGCCATAGCGGACCTCGATTCCGAGACGGCCGAAGTCCGCCGCCTTTTCCGGATGACGCACGCATGCGATGACTTGACCGGCTTCGACTTTCTGCAAGAGATGGCCTACGATCAAACGGCCTAATTGGCCGGTAGCTCCTGTAATAAGAATCGTCATTGCTTCGAAACCTCGCTTTCGCCGATATCTAGTAGTTAAGAACTTAACTAAATAACTAAAAAAATAAAGCTGCTTTTCCGCTTCCGTTTAAGCGTGCGTCTTGAGCTTGTTTAATAACGAAATGAATTGCTTCAGCTCCTGCTCCTCCAAGCCTTTCATGCGTTCGGCGATTTCCTCGCGGTTGCCCGGCAAATAACGCTGCAGCAGTTCCCGGCCTTCCTCAGTTATGGAAATCACCGTCTTCCTGCCGTCTTCCGGGTGGCCGGAGCGGCGGATATAGCCGTCGTGCTCGAGCGGAGTAAGCAGAATGCTAATATTCGGCTTCGTCACTCCGATTCTCCGGGCCAACAACGACGGGAGAATCGTCCCGCCTTCCTTGGAAGTCTCGACCAACACGCGCATTCGGGCGCCATGAAGCCCTTTGGAATTCCAGTATCGTTCGGAAGCTCCCACTAAATCTGCCGTCGCATCGACCAACGCGAAGAAAGCCTGCGTAGGCAGCGGTGGATTGAGAACGTAAGCTTGAAGATCCTGCACCGGTAATCACCCACCGATCAAAATAGTTAAATCCTTAATCAAATTCACAATAATATAAGCGGAACGCCGCTGTCAACGTCATGTTTCCTTCAACCTTCGTTCCAGCCTGAATTTCTTTTTTAATTTTGCGTTCGTTTTCCATATATTGCAATCCTTTTTGCCATCGGACGAAAAACAAAATGTGATGCACACGCGACCAACTAATACTATCATTTTAGTATAAATATGGAAATTGATTTGAGTGGAGGCAAGTATGGCAAGTATGGCAAGTATGCGTTCTCTTAAAGACGATTGGCTCTTGGATTGCTACACCGACGCGGTCCAACTTCAGCTTGATCCGAAATTTATTCGTTTGCTGCTTAATGAAATTCATCGTCGGTTGGACGATCCGGTTTTTCGCCGGACCTGGTTCGTTCTTTCCGGGAAATAAGGTCCGGAGAGAGTAGAGAAGCAAGGGCTTGAGCTGCCGTTCGGCAGCGAATTAAAGAAACTGAATTCTGGCATGGAAGGACTACTGGGTATGATATTTGAGGGAGATATTACAAACGACTCCTTTAAACCGATCGGTTTTCGCGAGTCGCATCTTTTTTTCAACAGCGTTCCGCTTACGGAAGACACCCTGCGCATCGGCGCCTGGGGAATAGATGTCAGCAAAGACTGGTGCGTCCGGAATCGGATTCTTAGGCCGGACGAGGGCAGTCATTTTTATTTGGCCGGCATGGCGAAGCTCGAGTTCCATCAGGTGTCGAAAGTAAGCGTTTCGACCGTTTTGTACCATTCTTTGGAGCAAAACAACGATTTTGTCCGAACCGCCGACGGCAGCAAGGTTTCCTTGGCCAAAGAGTGGGCCATTCGGGGAATAATCCCCCAGAACCCCTATGTGTATCGTCTGACGGGAATGCTGGATTGGCCTCACGGATACTGCGAGCTCGACATTCATGCCGAGGGTCCCGTCCGTATAAGCTTCGATCCGGGCCGGTTGGTCAACGTCAGCCATTTTTTCGAAGCGCCGCAAAACTATGCGTACCCGTTTGTTTAGGGGAGCCGCCTCCGGAACGGTCCGGACCGCGGCTTAGCTCCCGCCTGAACAAGCACCTGCCAAGCCGTTCCTTGGCCCAGGTGCTTGTTTGCGCTGCCTCTACATGGACGGCGCCGGAGGCGTCGGTACGGCCGGATCACTATCCCGTCCGAGTCGGCGCGCGGCGGTTTCCCTGCGTCCGGTGGCGGGCACGTGCCGGCCGGCCTTCGCCAGCCCGAAGACCGGCACATTATGGTACAAGCATTCGTACTGCCCCTGCTGGACGATGAACGTCTCGTGAAATATGCCTACGGCCCCGCTGGCTGCCACCTTCCGATTGAACTCGCGCCAAGCTTGCAAATGCACCGCGCCGTGCCGCGCATACCGCTCCAGGTGCTCGAACGAACGCCAATATTGCAGGATGACCGGCCCGCGCAGCGTCATATAGTAATTGGCGTGCAGGAACCCGAGCTCCGGGTTCTCGTACAGCTCCCGGATCATCGGCGGCATCGCCTTGAATACCGGAAGCCACTTATGGACCGCCCACAGCTTGTTGATCCTCATCCCGATCTGGAACACGACGAAATCCCCGTCGATCTCGGCCGTATAGCGGCCGTTAACCACTTTACTCATGCCTTATCTCCCCTTCTCCCGGTCGGCGCACAGCACCTCTAGATGCGTTTCGTAGACTCCCATCAAATCCGTGCTACCGTACAAATGCCCGGTCAAATAAGCCCCGTAAAAAATCGTATGCAGCAGAGCTACCGCCGATTCCACGGATACTCCCGGGCGCAGCTCCCCGTCCTCGGCCGCTTCCCGCATCCGTTTCGTAAACTCCTGATGCAAATCCGGCTCCTGCGCCCCCAGCTCCTCATGGTCCGGGAACAGCAGGCGGATTTCCGCCGCGCTTAGCTCCGGCATGCACGGATGCATCTTCATTTCCGACAAAAAACCGATCAGGCTCAGCATCAAACCCGGCTTCGTCTCCGCCTCTTCGACGACCTTTCCGAGCATGTGCCGGATCGCCGCCATTCCCCGCAGCGGCCGCTCCGCCAGCTCGATTCGCCGCCAGGTCAGCCATACCCGCATGAAGTAGACCAGCACGTCCTCTTTTTGCCGGAAAAACTTGAAAAACGTCACCTTCGACACTTCCGCCTTGCGACAAATATCGTCTACCAGCAGCTCGCGAAACGAACGTTCGCCGATTAGCTCCAAGCTCGCCTCGTACAGCGCCAGCTTGGTCCGCGCTTTTTTGAGTTCCCGCAGCGGGATCGCTTGCGCATCCATGGACCGGAATCACCTCACCAAATTTACTTTTGTTTGATTATAAACTTTAATAAATAAATTAACTTAAGTTAATTAAATAATCAACGCTTATGATCGCCAAATTCAAATAAATCTATCAAATTCTATATATATCTATTAGAAGATTTTACTATAATATATGGTATATATTTGAAATAGATGATACAATAAATTCTTGTAAATGCTGTAAAACAAAGCCGAATCGGGGGTGACGATTCACTTCAGCTCTCAAAAATCACAGTGAAAAGGAGTTTTGATATGAGAAGAGCAAAGTTTTCGCGTCTCTCACTGCTGTCTACTCTATTAACCGCAGGTTTAATGATGCAAAGCGTTGCACAAGCGTCGCCTTTGACATCGGTATCCGGCACCCCGTCCAGCATCGTCGATCCGCAAATCATCCGCACTCATTCGTTAAGTCCGAAGGCCAACGCCTTTATTTCCGACAAGCTGGACACCACCTCCACGAACAAGGTGAACGTCATTGTCCAACTGAGCGGACAACCGGTCTCCGTCGGAAAATACGCTGCCGATCTGGGCCAGCAGCAGCTTTCTGCGGAATCAATAGAAAGCGCTATCAATAGCGAACAATCGTCCATGATCAGCTTGGCGAAATCCGAAGGCATCGATTTGAAAGTCAACTATCAATACAATACCGTGCTGAACGGCATGGAAATTACGCTGCCGGCCAACCAGATTCCTGAGCTAGCCACCATCCCCGGCGTCAAGTCGATTCACGAGAACCGGACCTATTATGCTTTGCCCGTCGAAGCTCCACAGCCGGTCGATGCCGTTACCGGCAGCTACGATGTTGCGCCCATCAAACAAATCGGAGCCCAGGATGCTTGGGCCAAGGGCTTGACCGGCAAAGGCTTGAAGGTCGGCGTCATCGACAGCGGCGTCGATTATTTGCACCCGGACTTGAGGAATGCTTATAAGGGCGGGTACAATTCTTCCTTCAATACGCCCGATCCTTATGAGGAGCCTCCCATTCCGAAGGATCAGGACCCGTTTGGAAAAGGCTTCGAGGGTACGTCTCACGGCACGCACGTATCCGGTACGATTGTCGGCCGGGCCAAGAATACGAACACCGATGTGGTCCAAAAAGGCATTGCCTACGAAGCGGACCTCTACGCCTATAAAGTGCTGGCCCGCGACCCTAAAACCGGCCGATCCTCCGGCTCTTCGGCCCAGGTGATCGATGGAATCGAGCGCGCAGTGAAAGACAAAATGGACGTGATCAACCTGTCGCTGGGCTCGGACGAGGAGAAAGACCCGAACTCCCCGGATTCGATCGCGATCAACAATGCTGTACTCGGCGGGATCGTTGCCGTCGTGGCCAGCGGCAATGCGGGAGATAAAGGGCCGTACTTCTACTCGATGGGCTCGCCGGCTTCTTCGCAGCTTGCGATCTCCGTCGGTGCGGTGACCAGCCCGTCCAACCGTTACCAGGCTACGGTAGCCAGCTCCGTGTACGAAGCCGTTTATCAGCTAAACGTAATGGGCTGGAAGACCGGGCAGGAGGACTTTAAAACGATCCTCGGGACAAACCCCATCGATGCCGTATATGTAGGACTCGGACAAGACGACGACTACAAGGGCAAAAACGTGAAGGAAAAAATCGCCTTCGTATCGCGCGGTTCGCTGGCCTTTGTAGACAAAATTAAAAATGCGAAAAAATGGGGAGCCAAAGCCGTCGTGATTTTTAACGGCAATGTCACGAAGGATGCCAACGGCAAGGACATACCGGATCTCTCCCCCAGCATAGACGGACGGAACGGGCATATCGACTCCTTCATAGGAGACGACTTCGAATATATTCCCGCCTTCGACATGTCCGGTCAGCAGGGACGCGCATTGGCCGCTGCCGTGTTGGCCAATCCGACCAAGCCGTTCCGCCTGACGTTCGGCCCAAGCTATCCGCAAACGATCGATCGCGGCGACACGATGGCAACGTTCAGCTCCCGCGGTCCTCTGTCGGATGACAAGCTCAGCATTAAGCCGGATATTAGCGCGCCGGGCGTAAACGTGCTTTCGACTTATCCGGCCTATGGCAAAAGCATTCCCGGCGCCTCTTACGCGCAAGCGTACAAGCGGAGCAGCGGAACCAGCATGGCCACTCCGCACGTAGCGGGCGTCGCCCTGCTTCTGAAGCAGCAGCACCCGGATTGGACTCCGTTCGATATTCGTGCAGCGCTTGCCAATACCGCGGACGGAATCAAAGACACTAAGGGAACGCCATACGATGTGTACTCTCAAGGCGCAGGCCGCATCAACGTGTCGCAGGCGGTCTATACGCCGGCCGTGCTCCAGACGGTGGATCAGATCACCATTCTCGACAAGAACCTGAATTCGCAAGAGGTCGTCAACTACGGCAGCAGCGCCAGCTTCGGGTTGATGGCTGCCGGAAGCATCGCCAAGAAAGAGCAGCTCCAGCTCAAAAACACTTCGGACAAAGCGGTAACGTACAAGGCGTCCGTCAAGCTGCACCCGAACGTCACTTCCGATCCGAACAACCCGGTGAAGACGCCTGACGTGAACAACATCGTCGCGACACTGGAAGGCCTCGGCAGCGGCAATACGGTTTCCGCCGGAGCCAAGTCGACACAGAAATTCTCCCTTTCCGTCGCACCTAAAGCCACAGCCGCAGACGGCGTGTATGAAGGAGAAGTATTGCTGGAAAGCGCCGGATTGCCTTCGCTGCACCTGCCGTTCGTCGTGCATGTCGGCACAAAACGGCCGGACAATGGCTTCGGGCTGCAGGACGTGACACTGACCCGAACCGTCATTACGCCAAGCAAGTCGACGGACGTCTCCGTGACGCTGACGGCGAAAGACGCAAACTATTTGGATCTAAACGTTTACGGTGTGGATGACAAATACGTCGGCACCATGGGACAAATTCTGAATAAAGACGCCGGCGGGAAACCGTTATTGCTTGCTCCGGGAACGTATACGTTCCAGAACATCGACGGCACTTATATTAACGATAAAGTGGATGAAAACGGAAAGCCGATCGTCCAGCGCCTGAAGGAAGGCACGTATAAACTCATGGTCCGCGCCCTCATTCTGGATGCGAAGGGACAGCCGAAACGAGACGCCAACAACGAACTTATTCAATATGTCGCATGGAAAACGCTCCGCTTCAGCAGCAGCACGGACGACAGCAGCACACCGATTAACAGCGGCGGCGGCGGCTTCTATTATGGCGGATCTGTAAGCGGCAGCACGGAGACATCTGGCAGTAATCCTTCTGTCGAAGCGGTCGTGAATCAAGGACAAACCTCCGCTTCGCTGAAACGGACGGTAACGACAGACGGCAACACGCTGACGGCGACCATTACGGACACAGACCTGAAAGCTGCATTAAAAACGGAATCCGGCACGCCGGTTGCCGTGGTCGTCTCCGTCTATGCTACGCCGTCCCAGCAAGTAATCGTCAAGCTGACGCCGGAGCAATTGAATACGCTGAAAGCGTCGGGCGAGCAAAACTCCGTTGTCGTCAGCAACGGGAACGCATCGATTTCGCTCCCCGTTTCGGTATTGAAGCGCATACCAGCAGGGGCAGGGCTGAACGTGGCCGTCCGGTATGATGTAGAACGGGCATCGGCCTTCGCCGACGGATTCCCGGGAGCCAAAGTGACCGGCACGCCGGTATCCTTTGCCGTTAGCGCGGTGAACGGCAGCGATTCGCAGCCGATTTCCGTATCGAACCGCGATTTCCTGAAAAGCTCCTTTGTCGTGAACGGCAGCACCGACGCGAACGCGCTGGGCGTCTTGTATATCGACAACGGAAAGGTATACGCCGTTCCGGCCAACGTCGCTCTGAACAAGGACGGCACGCGAACCGTGACCGTCAACCGCCCGGGCATCTCGACCTATGCGGCTGCAACCCGCGCAATCTCGTTTACGGACATCGACACGTCTTGGGCGCAATCGCACATCCAAGCCTTGGCCAACAAGCTGCTGCTTAACGGAACCTCGGCTTCGGCGTTCTCGCCGAAAGAACAGGTAACCCGTGCGCAATTCTCGGCCATGCTGGTCCGCGCACTCGGTCTGCATGCCGGCTCGAAAGCTCCGTTCCAGGACGTGAGCGCCTCCGACTGGTTTGCCGACGATATTGCTGCCGCCTATGAAGCGGGTCTTGTGAACGGCGTCGAAGAAGGACGGTTCAACCCGCATGCCAGCATCAGCCGCCAAGATTTGGCCGTGATGCTGTCCCGGGCATCGTCCCTGATCCAGCTGACGCCGAAGAGCAATCCTTCGCGCAAGCCGTATGCGGACGCTTCCGAATTTGCCGAGTACGCCAAGAACAGCATCGATTCGGTGACGAAAAGCGGTCTGATGAGCGGCGACGAGATCGACGGAACGCCGCACTTCCATCCGGCCGACCCGACGACCCGGGAAGCTGCCGCAACCGTCCTGTACAATTTGTTGCAGAACGGCAGCTTGATTAACTAAGCGATGGACTAACCTTCCTTACGCAGAAAGCCCCATTGCCTGCTTATCCAGGCAATGGGGCTCTCTTCCTTTTCCGCCCCGCGGGCCGCAAACGCGATTATTACCGGCGTCTTTTCTTCCGGATCGTTCGCTCCACCACCCGCTTCATCCCGGCCCCGGCACGATTCCACGTGAACTTCAGCACGTCCCGCCTGCCTTGTCTTCCTTTCTTTCTACAAACGACACGATTCCGAAAAGCAGCTCTCATCTTCCTCTTCAGGCTGCCGATATCCGGCTCGGCCCAGCGCTGTCCCTTTTGCGCAAACAAATAGCGGAAGTGGCGCGAGATCGAATGCTTGCTTCTCATGCTGACGGACGGGTTTTGCAGCCGGTATTTGACCAGGAACGAATTGCGGCGCTTGACGAAATCCATATGTCCGCCCCAGCCCGTTGCGATGACCGGGACGCCGCTTGCCAGCGATTCGAGAAACGGCAGTCCGACCCCTTCTCCCCTCGTCGGAAGCACGAACGCGGAACCGAGCGTATACACCCCCTTCAGCCGATGCTCCGGCATGCGGCTGGAAATTAAGATTACCGGGGCCGTTTTCCGAAACCCGAGCCTTTTTTTATACCCGTTGATTTTATTTCTGATCCACCTCTCGTTTTCCCGGGAACCGTATCCGTTCGTCTTGATCACCAGCGCGACCTTCTCGGACGGGCCAAATTCTTGCCAGTAAGCTCTTAGCAACCCCTCCGGATTTTTGCGGTGCTGGAAGCCGAAGACGGATACGAAAACAAACCTTCCAGCCGTTCCCCGTACTGCCAGCTTCTTGTTCTGTGGCCTGAACTGCTTTGCGTTGACTCCATGCGGCACGATATAGACCGGCACCTTCACCCCGCTGCGGAGCAGGGCGGCTTTGTTATGCCTGGAGGGAACGAACACGGCGTCGAAGCGGTTAATGTTCGGGAACCAGTTCCGGGGCACGCGCGTTGTCTCCCAGACGGTATTCAATATGATACGGTCGTATTTGCGGCGTTCCTTCCGCAGACGTATCGTATGGGGCAGGTAATGGTAAATTAAAATTTTGCGTTTGCCTGCGGCATGTGGCTTGCGAAACAGACGCACTAAGGCGCTGCCTGCTGCCGGCTTCTTCTTCCCTGCCCTTCCTGCCTCTACCCTCACGTCCACGCCTTGCCGGCTTAAGGCGAGCGCATATTCCCGGCTGGCTCTTCCGATCCCGCCGTGCCTTGTGACAGGGCCCTTCCATGTGACCTGATACGATGTCATTTCCTCAGCCCCTTCGGTTTGAGCGAGTACGCTCTGCGCTTGTGGAAGGAAAGCGACCGGAAGGAGCCGGCCAGTGCTTTGAGGCGCTTCGGCAAAATGCTCTTTACGTTCTGGTTCAAGCTTTTGTTCAAGCATCGTTTGAGCACGACCCCCCTTGGATTGGCGGCATAGACGAAGTTGCCGTACAATTCGAATTCCGAGAAGCCGAACTGCTTCGACCTGTCAATGCTGCGAAGAATGGCTTTATACCAGCGCGTCCCTTGTCTTGCTTCAATTCTCCTTTTCATCCGGGCCAGCTTCGCTTTCTCGAACAGCATATAATGCGCGACGAACGACGTGGGCGCGACGCGTCTGCGACCCAGCAGCCTCCGGCTGACTCTGAAGTATTCGGGATGGCTCCAGCTGCGGCAATAAAACACGGGCTTCCCTTTTTGCCAGAATACGTGCGGGCGGATGAGCACCGTGTCGGCATCCACTGTCAAAAAATACCGATTCGAACCCAGCCTGTCGCCGCTCAGCTTAAGCAGTTGCTGAAGCAGCCACCCGGAGCGTTCCCATCGTTTCGAACGGTAACGGATTTGTTTTTTGGTGATCGGCAGCACCGTCCGCTCATGCACGAATGTGCATTTTTTTTGGGCGCACATCGCCTTGATTCTCGGGCTATTCGGAGAAACGATCATAATTTTGCCGATCGGATGCTTGACCTGCTTCCGGATGGCATCAATGACGAACGGCAAGGTCCCCAGATCTTTGTCAATGGCGGGTATCAGAACATCGATTTTGATCCTGCCGCTCCGGGAACGAGGGGGGGCGAGAGACATCTCTTCATCTCCATTTGCAAGGTTTTGCACCAGTTTATGTCCTGAAGGCAGGATTGGTCCGGGCCCCTGTCCGAGCGCCGGACAGGCGCCCAAAATTTTTGTCGAAATGGGAGAACTTACTTTAAACTTTTTGTCGACTCGACTCGTCAAATGATTTGCAAAGCACGAACCTGTGAAAGAGGAATGCTACATGGCCATACGAATCGTATCCGACCGAAAACTCGTCGTACTCGGCGCTTCGCTGCTCAGCGCCACGACGATTGTAATGTTTAGCCTCCATGCGATGGAGACAAGGCAGCCGCTTTCTCCCGGCCAGCACGAGACCCGAACGCCGGACAACTCGTCTGCAGCAGGGGTAATTCCCGAGCAAGCGACCCACGCAAAATATACGGGAGACCCGAAATCCTCTCAAGAAGCCGGTTCGCCGACAGCGCCGGCCGTGCCGTCTGCCGACGGACGGACGCCGGAGAGTAAGCCGGGAGCCGCGGCGCAGCAAGGAAACTCGGGACCGGTCAAAGCGACGAAGCAAGTGGCGCTGACGTTCGACGACGGCCCGGATACCAAGTATACGCCGCAGGTGCTGGATATTTTGAAGCAGCATGAAGTGAAAGCCACCTTCTTCGTCGTAGGCAGGCAGGTAGTCAATCACCCGGATGTGCTGAAACGCATTCATGACGAAGGCCATGCCATCGGCAATCATTCCTGGGACCATGCGAACCTGACCAAGCTGTCTCCCGACCAGATTCAGAAAGAAATCAAAAACACGGACGAAGCGATCGAAAAAGTGATAGGCTCCTCCACCCCGATGGTCCGGGCGCCTTACGGCGCCGTCACCGCTTCGATCAAGCGCAGCCTGACCTCCGCGGGGCGTCAGCTCGTCAATTGGACGGTCGATACGAAGGATTGGACCGGTGCGGCTGCGGGCGACATGGTAGAGCTTGCCCGCAAGCGAACGAAGAACGGCGGCATCATCCTGATGCACAGCTTCGGCGGGAAAAACGGCAATCTGGACAATACGGTAGAGGCGCTGCCGCTCATGATCGAAGCGTTGAAGCAGGACGGGTATGCCTTCGTCACGGTACCCGACCTTGGGGTAAAGAAAGAGTAAGGCTTGCAATGGCCGATCCGGATCAAGCCGAAATTCATCTCTCAGCAAAGGAGTGTTTGCCGCATGCATACGATTAAGAGAGTGAAGCTGCTCACCGCAGCGGCCGCCGGTCTGCTTGCGCTGACCGCCTGCCAATCCGGCGCGCCGTCCGCAGCGTCCGGAACGTCCAAACCGCCCGAAGCCGCAGCACCATCGCAGCAGCCGGGGGTGGCAACAACGCCCGAAGCCCCGGCCAAGCCTGCACCGTCTTCTCCCGCAGCGCCTTCGAACACGGAGCCTGCCTCCGCGTCCGTCGAAACCCAGCTCAAGGACATGCTGGTCCTCGCGCGCAAAGGTCAGGTGAAAGGCAGCGAATTCGCCGCACACACGGGTTTGATTGACGAAGTCGAAAAAAAATGGGGCAAGGCGGACCAGATCGATTCGGCCGGCAAAGGGTTGTACGCCACCTACAAGAAACGCGGCATCACGTTCGGCTTCAATAAAGGCGAGCTGATCTTCGATGTCCGCTCCTACGATCCGGAGCTTCACAAGCTGACGCTGCCCGCCATTGAGAAGACGCTCGGCAAACCGAAGGAGACGGCGAAGAACGGCGACGATCAGATCTACGTCTATCAAGCAAGCGAGCAGTTCGAGCTGAAATTCGTCATTCCGGCTGCCACCGGCAAGGTCGACCATATTTCCGTTTTCAGTCCGCAGGACACGAAAAACAATATGGCCGGATAACCGGCGAGCTGGAAGCGGTTGATGTTTCGTCAACTGCATTTTGCCCCTTTCTTTCGTCGGACGATCGCAGTACACTGGGTAGAGAAGGTACGGGCCGGGGCCGCTTGGCTGGTTCGGTTCCGTTCCGATTGAACCGGAATGTCGGGGAGATCGTCTAAAATTAGAGGTGGCAGCTTTGGAATCGAATGTCAATTTTGACTATTTGAAATACCTGTCCGCGAGCTCCGACAAGAAAGCCATTTTGAACGAGCTGATGAACGCGTACGGGAAAGACGTATGGAATTACGCCTACAGCATCACACGGAAGTGGGATCAGGCTGACGATATAACCCAAGAGGTTTTCATCAAGGTTTACCGCAATTTGAGCACGTTCCGCAGCGAATCCTCGGTGAAGACGTGGCTGCTCGCCATCACCCGCAACATGACGCTCGATTACCGCAAGGCGGCCTTCTACCGCAAGGTGACGCTCGTTGACTTCATCGCCTCGCGCGGGGAGTACGAGCAGGCCGCCGCTTCTACGGAACACGAGGTGCTTAACAAGATGGCCGTGAACGAGATGTGGGATATGGTGCTGAAGCTGCCCGTCAAATACCGCGAGGTGCTGATCCTGTACGCTCACCACCAGCTGTCCATGAAAGAGATGGCGGAGGTGCTCGGCGTAAGCGAAGGAACGATTAAATCGAGGCTGTTCCACGCACGGGGGAAAATATCGAAGATGAAGGAGAGTCGAAGCCTTGGATCCGATGGATAACGAGCTCAAGAAAGAATTGGCCCGCGGGCCGTTCAGCCAAAACGGGTTCAACGACAACTTGCGCAAGCGCATCGAAGAACGCATCGATAACCACGTCGCCGTGCGCAGACCTCGCAGGTGGAGCGCCTGGAGTGCCGGCGTTTCCGCCGTGCTGGCGTCGGCTCTCGTATTCTTGTTCGTTACGGACAGCCGTCCGCTCCCTCTCGTGCAGCAGGAAGCGGCGGAGAAGCCGGAGCTGCAGCAGCCCGCCGCAGCCTCTCCCGCGCCCCACGGCCCGGATTGGGAAGCCTCCGTCCGGTCGGCGCTGTTGATCGGCCTGCGCTCCGATGCGCCCGCAGCGGAAAACCCTCAGGCTCCCAGCACATACCGCACCGTTCTTATCGCACCGGACCGGAACCGGTTGCAAAAGACGGCCGAAGGCGAAGGCATTCTAATGCCGTATAAGCTTGATTTCTGGAAAATCGAAAATGAGCCGAAAGCAAACGGATCGCAGGAAGCACATACGCTAACGGCCCATGTGGCCTCGGCCAAGCCGAAAACAAGCGGCAGCGCAGACCGCGGAAACCCGGCGCAAACCGTCGTCCGGTCGGAGAAGCTGATGTTCGCCGGCAATCGCTATGTTGCCGTGGCGCAAACGACGGCAGGCAAAAACGGCGCCGCCCCGTCCCCGGCGCAGCAGGACTATGTGTGGGTGAAGGAGCTGGAGCAGCTCGCCTCGGGCCAAAAGACGGCCGCTCCGCTATCGGAGCCGCACGTCACGCTGCACAGCGTATTCGCCGCTGCCGCCACCCCCGTGCTGAAGGAGTTGGAGCCCGCGCCGCCGGTAGGCTCCGGACGCGCGAAGACCGCCACAGCGGATCTTTCTGGCGAGAGCTGGACCATCGCCCGCAAGCAAGGGAAATGGACGGCGCAGCTCGCTTCCTATGACAGCCCGGCAAACGGCGCAGCGGAAGGCCCGGCGTACCGCTTGCGGGAAGTGCCGCTGGCGCTGCCCCAAACGGTCGTCTCCCACGACGAACTGGCCGTTCCCTGGCGCGATATCGTGCGGGTGCAGCCGGGCGCGGTGGATGCCTTCTCCTCCCCGAACCGCGACATGGTCGCCGTCGTCACCGAGCAAAATATTATCATCTATCCGTATGCGGACCAGTGGATTCCGATCCCTCTTATGACGCTGCCGCTCCAGCCGAAGGAATCGGTCGTCATGATTCAATGGGCCATGGGATCTTACGTCGAGCTGTGGAAGCGGCAGGTGAAAACTTACTTGCAGCCGCAGTAAGTGAACCAAGAAGCATGGGACGTGTTCGATTAGCGTCCTTTATGGAAGCAAGTCCGGTCTCCGGAGGCATCATGCCCGGGAACCGGACTTGCTGCGTTATATCGACTTATTCCCAATCGATCGGAATTTTTATTTTCACCGGTTCTTTAGGCTCTTGGGAATACTCGTTAACGATCAGTTGAAATGTAAACCGGTCTGAAGGAAGCTTCGGATATTGCAGCTTGTAGGCGAACGAATCTCTGGAAAGCCGGACGGCATTTGGGGCGGAAACGAAACCTTTGCCCGACGAATCTTCCAAAATAAGAAAAGGTTTCTGATTCGCGGCATCGCTGGCTTCGTAATAGACAACCGTGGAGTCCTCCAGAAATTGGACATCAGTTATCGTAATCGTTCCTCCCCGAGCTCCCTTTAACGTGACCGGCAAGCTTCCGGGACCATGATAATCCGCATACTCCTCCCTCTGATGCAGCGTATTGGATTGCACGCTTGTCGAATCTTTTACCAGTAAAGTAACATAAGCAGGCTTTGGATTAATTTCGGAAAGCGGACTAAAGTTATTACGGACCTCCCCATTTCCTCCCATCCCGCCTGCGTCATCGAAGCGAGTCTCCAGATCATCCTCCAAGAAATAATATAAACTTTCAGTATGGTCTGTCTTGATGACAACTTGGGTGCCAACAGGAGTAAATGTAATTTGATCGACTATAAACTTCTTATCCTCATAAGCGCCGGCAATTTGAGGCCGGACGATTTTGGTAAGCGGTTTGGATTTGTCGAGCGATACCGGAACCGTAACATCCCACTTCCCGTCCGTCGTTCCGATGCGTCGGATCGTAATATGAAGCCGCGCATTCTCCGGCAGCGGTTCGGTATTGAACACTGTCGTCCCGATGAAGGTATGATCACCGGTAATTGTAAATGCATGTGTGCCTATCATCGCAGGGTGAGCATCTTTAAATTTGTACTTGTAATACACGGCGACATCTTCTTCCTTAATCTTCTGCTTTTTGAGATAATCCACTTGATAATTGACTACGAATTGAATCCCGTCGTAGAACACCTCGGCAACGGTAAGCCGAATATCCTGATCCGTCACCGATACGTCAGTTGCCGTACCAAGATTTTGCTTCTCAATCTGATATAGCCCGCTGTCCATACCGCCTCGTACATTTTTATAGAACAAATCGATAAAAAATACTTTTTGCAGAGCAGCGCCTACACTTGGGGAATAGAGGCCGATTCCCGTCAGCAGGATCGCGCAAAGAATAACCGCATATCCTAGAATCATCCCCTTTTTCCGCAGCGTCATGCTCCCCCTGGCTGCTGACGACCGGCTTTTCCCGGCGGATTGCTTGTGAAGCTCCCACAGCTCCTCGAACGTAAAAGAGGGCCTTAGCTGCTTCAAACGGCTTTGCACGGCCTCCGACGATTCCGTAGACCAATCCTGCTCTTTTCCCTTTTGATCGGAATGCAAAGTCATTTAAGCCCCTCCTTGATCGACGTCAGTTGATAGTTCTCGGCCTCGTCGTTCCTTAGCTGTTCAAGCGCCGCATGCAGCCTTGACTTGCATGTTCCCAGACGAATGTTCAACAGGGAGGCGGTCTCCTGCAAAGACAACCCGACATAGTAGACCAGAATAAGGACCTCTCTTCTTTTCGGAGACAAGCGGTTCACCACCTGCCATAGTTCATGCTCGCTTTCGGTTTTTAGGATCAGATCCTCTACGGAATCCGTCCCGGCTTCAACCGGCAGTTGACCGAAAAAGGTAAGCCACCGCTGCTTGCGAAGCGTGCTCCGCACCATATTTAGCGTGATCCTGTACAGCCACGGACGCAAAGGCTTGGCGGGATCGTATAAATGAAATTTCCGGTAAGCGCGCAAAAAGGTTTCCTGCGTAATGTCGTCGGCCAGCATGGTAGACTTGGTCATCATAAGGGCAATCCCGTAGACATAGGGAGAGTGTTCTTCAAACAAAGCCCGCGATTGCTCTTCCGAGATCAAATATTCCTTCAATGAACGATCCTCCGGTTCCCGTATTCACAGTAAATACGCTTTGAAAACGGAAATAGTTCGATGCAGCGCAGATGTAACTTTTTTGTTACAAAATCCGCCTCTTTTCGCTATAAGATGAAGTCCTACGAGCTAAGGAAAGAGGGAAAAAGCTATGCCATCACCGATCGAAGGAAAAAGCCGGTACATGCCCGGAATCGACGGCCTGCGGGCTCTGGCCGTACTGGCCGTCATCGCTTATCACCTTCACCCTGGGTGGGCGCCCGGCGGGCTGCTCGGTGTCGGGATATTTTTCGTCCTGTCCGGTTATCTGATTACGGATTTATTGATCGCCGAATGGCGGAGAGAAGGACGGCTGAATCTGAAAAGCTTCTGGCTGCGGCGCTTCCGGCGGCTGCTTCCGGCCATGCTGGTCCTGCTCTCGGCGGTTGCGGCGTGGATATGGCTGGTCGACCGCTCCCGGCTGCCGGCGCTTCAGGGAGACTTTCTGGCGGCGCTCACCTATGTCAGCAACTGGTGGCTGGTGTACCGCGAGGTATCTTATTTCGAAAGCTTCGGCCCCCCTTCCCCGCTCGGCCATTTCTGGTCACTCGCGGTGGAGGAGCAATTTTATTTGCTGTGGCCCTTGCTGTTGGTGCTTGGCCTGCGCTTGCAGCTCCGGCGGGGCTGGCTTGCCGGAGTCATGCTGCTCGGCGCAACTGCTTCGGCGGCCGCCATGGCGCTGCTGTACGAGCCCGGTACCGATCCGAGCCGGATTTACTACGGAACCGATACGAGAGCGTTCGGCCTGCTGATCGGTGCCGCGCTCGCGGTCGTCTGGCCGAGCGGGAAGCTCTCCGCCGGCACATCCGTCCGCATCAGGCGAATCGTAGATTTGGCCGGGACAGCAGGACTGCTCGCCGTTCTGCTGATGATCGTCCGAAGCGGTCAGTACGATGCCTTTTTATATCGAGGCGGATTCGTACTGTTGTCTCTGGCATCGGCAGTCACGGTAGCGGCGCTTGCCCACCCGTCCGGCCATCTCAGACGCATCTTGGGCTGGCATCCGCTGCGCTGGCTCGGCGTGCGCTCGTACGGCATTTATCTGTGGCATTATCCCGTTATCGTCCTCACCGGTCCGGCAGGCAGCGACGGAATCAGCTTGGCGCACGCCGCCCTGCAGTTGACCGCTACCATCGGACTTGCGGCTTTATCTTGGAAATTCATTGAGGAGCCTATTCGTCGGGGAGGCATGAAAGCTTGGGGGGCGCAGTTGCTCGGCTGGTACCGGAAACGTCTCCCGCAGCAGAGCATGCGATGGGTCGTGTCGGCGCTGCTCATTTTGTTCATCTGCGCTTCCTGCCTGGGAGAAAGCCCGCAGCCGCCTGCCGCTACCAATGCCCTGGCAGAGGGAGCTGCGCCAGCGCTGACACCGGCACCCCAGCCGGATCAAGGAAACGGGACGGGCACGGTGACGGAAGTGTCGGCTCCGAAAACGGATGAAGTCGTCGCTGAAACCGCCCCTCCCGTCGCCCCGGAAGCCGCTCCTGAAGAAGAAGCAGGGGCAGGGATTACCGCGATCGGCGATTCGGTTCTGCTCGGCACCGCTGCGCAGCTGGAGAAGCAGCTGCCCGGTATCGTCATCGACGGCAAGGTCGGAAGACAATTGGCCCAGGCGCAGGAGGTCGCCGACCGGCTCCGGTCGAAAGGAAAGCTCGGTTCCCGGATCATCATCGAGCTGGGCACGAACGGTGCGTTCTCCAAGAAGCAGCTGGAATCGCTGCTGCACTCCCTTTCCGATGCGGAGCAGATCGTGCTGGTGAATACGCGCGTCCCCCGCCCATGGGAGGGAACGGTGAACGACATGCTGAAGGAAGCCCCCGGCCGCTTCACCAATACGACGCTTGTGGATTGGCATGCCGCAAGCTCGGGCAAAGCTTCCTTCTTCGCCTCCGACGGCGTCCACTTGAACGCCGCAGGCTCCGAATATTACGCTTCGCTTCTGGCAAACGCGGTACGCAAGCCTCAAGCACCCAAATGACGCACCGAGACAGAGGCTGGACGGGCAGCTGCCGACGTATTTTACGTAAACTAAGAAAAACCACCGTGTCAGGAAGTCAACCTGAAGACGGTGGTTTCTGCGTAAAAAAATCCTGTGTGCCTTGGGAGTTTCGAAAACAATTTGGTGCGACAAAAGCTATTGAACATCGGCCTGTATCCACACTCTTCCCATCCACGTGTCGATCAAGTACCATCCGTTCCACTGCTCGTATGCCTGTACCTTTTGAGGCGTAAGTCCGCCGACGGGAGCTTTGTCCAGAGGGCTTCGATACATCGCCGTATCCTTTGTAAGCTCAAGAAGCCGCTCCGTTTTTTGCGCCTCAATCGGCATTTGTCCGGCATCCACCCATTTGTCACCTGCCCAGGTGCTCACTTTGCGCCAGTTGCCCCATACCGCGGAGGTTTGTACCGTTTGCGGCGTCAGCGATAGCGCCGTGCGGATCATTTTGCCATTCCGCGATTCGTATAACCGGGCGGTTTCCAGCAAATAAACTCGCCCCTGCTGTTCCCGTTCCGTTCCTTCTGCCTGCGGAGCCATAAAGCTATTGATTCCATTCACAACACCCTGCGTCAATTGATCCAAATAGCCGGCATCTGATAATTTCTCGTCTTCCTCCGGGTTAGTCATGAACCCCATTTCCACCAAAATGGTCGGCACCTCCGACCAATTGAATCCGGACAAATCGGACCGCGGCACAATACCTCGGGAAGCCGCTCCCGTAGCAACCAGCACTTCATTCAATACGTCCTGAGCGGCCTCTTTGCTTTTGGCGAATATCGGCCGGCTCCACTCGCTCCATGCGGGATAAAGCAATGAAATGCCTTTCGTCTTCGAAGAACCGTCCCCGTCGGCATGGACACGAACCGCTAAATCGGCGCGCGCCTGATTGCACATGGCCGCTCTTTCTTTATTGGAGAGGTCCACTTCATGCGTGTCACGGGTCATGCGTACTTGATAACCGAGGGCTTCCAGCTTTGCTTTCATCAGCAGGGATGCCTCCAAGGTTACGACATATTCCGGCTTTTTCGTTTTAACGCCCCGGGTCCCCGAAGTTACCTTAGCCTTCATTTCCTTTGCCCCGGGACCTACGGGCTCAAGCCCGTTGTTCCCATAAAGCTGATGACCGGGGTCCAGACAGATGACCGGCTCATTAGAATTTTTGGCTTCAGCACTGGCCGCCGGACCAACGGACGCACTCAGCAGTAAACCCGTTACGACGACAATAAACCCTAATCGGCGTGTCATTGAAGCTTCACCCTTTCGCTTGCGCTGCGTTTTATGAATCATACTCATTGCGCTTCCGTCCGCTTCTTATACGGTGTCCAGAAGTCTCCTCCCCAAGTATGGATCAAAACCCAATCGTTCCACCGTTCCAGCGTACCGACCTTTTGAGGCGTCAGCATGCCTGCCGGTTCCTGATTCTCCGCACCAGGACGCTTGAATAAAGGTGTCGTGTCCTGCAAATCGATTTCTTGGACGAATTTCTCGGTGTGCCCTTGAAGATAAGATGCCTTATCGAGATGTACCCACTTCGTGCCCAGCCAGGTCGATATCCGGAACCAGCCCCCCATACGGGCATCCGAAACGACCGGTCCGGCGGGAGTCTCGCCCCCTGTAGGAAAAGATTCGTTAGGGCGGTTATATAGCTTGACCGATTCAAGCAGCTGAAGCTTATTCTCCACCGTCTCGATAGGATAGCGTTGTCGCGACAGCTTGTAGCCTTCCGAAGCCAAGTACAAGCCCATCGTCTGATTTTCCGCCCAAATGTCGGTAAACGTCCAGAGAGGCAGCGCCGTCTCCTCATGATACGGCCCCACTTCAGCCGTAAACCCGGGGCGTCCGAATTGAGCGATAAACCAGTCCGTAAATCCTCCCCCGGACGGATAATCCTCCGGCTTGACCATGCTATATCCTGTCATACCACTTAGGGCTGCAGCCATTTTCCGGTCCCGCTCCAAGTTCTCCGGCTTGGTATGAAAATGCCAATACAGGACGCGCCCGGAAGTATGATACGATAAGGCAATTTCCGGATCGGCGTCGTAGGTAAACCGGATCATGCTTTGCGCTTCCGCCGTTTCCGCGGGCTCCGAGCCCTTGTAATTTTTATACATCGGATATTTGGTCGAGTAGCGAATTCCGGTCCATTCCGCGGGATACTGCCGGTTAATGTCTATACCTTGCGCATTGGCTTTCCATCGGCTGAAATCGGAGCTGCCGCCATTCATGCCTAACAGTCCTGGCCTCGCGCCTTCGGAAAAGGCATCGGGTCCCTTTTGCTGAAGCGTCACGCCGTCCGGGTTTACCATCGGAACAAACCAGATCGAGCAGTGATCCAACAAATCCCGAACCACATAGTCGCCATATTTCATATTGTGCTCGTAGGCATAAGCATAGCGGTCGATCATATATAAAATGAGATTCGTGCCCATCCACTCTCTGGCGTGCTGAGACCCGTCAATCAGAACGGATGCTTCGCCTTTGCCCAGCTTGACCGCTATAATCTCCTTACCGTACGCGGTTTTGCCGATCGGCTTGACTTGAATGAGCTCCGGATAGGCTTCCGCCAGCTTACGGATATGCTCTGACATTAAATCGTATGTGTAGGTTTGGTAAGGGCTTACAATTTCTTTGTTGACCGCCGGCTTCTCATCTGCAAAAGCACTCTCATTTCCCAAATAGCCGGTAGCGACGAAGAGCGCCATGACTGCTGCCGCTATCGTTGTTCTTTTCCGTTTTGAATGCAAGCTCATCTCACCTGTCCCATTTCTATAGTCTCATATTAGGACTTATTAACTAGTCATTGCTAGTTCATTATAATAGATTTATGGCATAAAATATATATTTTTTAGGTAAATTTCGACAATTTTCGCATTCGTAAAGAGGTGTAACGCGATCCGCGTTGTCTTCATGTCTTTACACATCCGCAGTTGGCTGTATCGGCCAACGTTAACCGTCAGTGTCCTTCAAAGTTCGCCATGGCCCGCCCCATGAGTCGTTAACAAAAAAAAGAGGTTGAGGGCAAAATCCTCAATCCTCTTTTTTCGTCTGGTCATAGTCAGATGAAGCGATTGTATGATAAAATAAAAATCATCAAGTTTCATTATACGATATTTAGTTTCATTATATGAAATTTGGAGGGATGACGATGGATCAGGATCGGAGCGTTAAAGCACGCATTCAGGAGCAGTTCGGCAAGCATGCGGAGAAGTATGTGGCCAGCGAGGGGCACGCGCAAGGGGACGACCTTGAAGTACTGCTTCAGTGGCTCGATCCCCGCCCCGAGTGGCGGGTGCTCGATATCGCGACCGGCGGAGGCCATGCGGCCGGGAAGCTTTCTCCCCACGTCCGGCACGTTGTCGCGACCGATTTGACCCGGCCTATGCTCGCCGCGGCGGCTGCTCACCTGGCGGGACGGGGATGCGATAACATTCTGTACACCGTTGCGGATGCGGAGCAGCAGCCGTTTCTGGACGCCGCGTTCGATGCGGTCACCTGCCGGATCGCCGCGCATCATTTCCCCAATCCCGCGCTCTTCATGCAGGAAGCGGCGCGCGTGCTGAAGCCCGGCGGACGGTTCGTGTTCATCGACAACGTCGCCCCGGAGGACGACGCCTTGGCCGCCTTCATGAACCGCTTCGAGGCCATGCGCGACCCGAGCCACGTCCGCTGCTTGGCGGTCAGCGAATGGAAGGCGCTGGCCGAAGCGGCCGGACTGCGCGTCGTTCACGAGCAAATGGGCAGGAAGCGGCATGCTTTTCCGTCCTGGGTGCGGCGGACCGCCGATACGGAGGAGCAGGCGCGGCAGGTCGAGCAGTTTATCCTTGACGGCCCAGCCTCCTGCCGCGAATACTTTTCCGTGCAGGCCGACGAAGGCACGGACGGGACGCTGCAATCGCTGCAAATCGACGACTGGCGCGTCCTTCTGGAGAAACCGGCACAGCCGTAACGTCTATTCCGGTCCCGCTAAGCGGGGTCCGGTTTTCCCGTGCCGCCGCCGGGGGCACCATACGTCACATGGCTTTCGAACGACGGATTCAGCGGCACGATCATGATGTGCGTCTGCCCCGGCCGGAATGCGGCTTCGCGGCCCTGCTCGTAATAGCGGACCGGATCGTTCGCCCTATCCCGCCTCCACTCCACCAACCTCACCTTGCCCTGCTGGAACAACAGCGCCGGACCTTTGCCGGTCAACCGAACGTCGAGTCGGCCTTCCTTGTCCAGCACCTTGTGATCGGTGCCCATCACGACCACATTGGAAGCGCTCAGCGGCTGATCGTTGTTCAGATCGGTATGCTTGCTGCCGTTGATCGAGCGTTGGTACTTGCCGCCCGCCGCATCATACTCGTAAGAGACGACATAACTTTTCCACAGAAAAGTTATGTCTACCTTGGGAGCATCCTGCGCCGCCGTCCCCATCGTCCCGACCGCTTCCGCTTCGCTTTTCGTAAAGGCGTATACCGGTACCATCGGACCTTGCTCGTCCAACCCCCGCTTTTGCGCGCCTGCGCGGATGTTCTCCAGATTCGTATACAGGTTGTGCGGAGCTTTCCGCGACTTCTCCCGCCAGAAATAAGGCCCGGCATTCGTAATCTCGTCCAGGTCAGCGATCTTCTCTTTCCGAAGCTGCTCATAGGCATCCGGACTGCCGCCCGCATGCACCTGGATGGCCCCGAAGCTTTTGCCGATATCGATAAAATAGGGCCGAATGCTGCGCACCGGGCCGATCGGCTCCGCGAACGCGCTGCTCTGGAACAGCGCTACGAGACGCGTCACCTCGCCTTCGGCCAGCACCTCGAACAAGACGTCCGCCTGCGTCAGCCCGCTTTGCGGCCGGGCCGCGGGATGGTTATTGATCATGACCATCACCGGGCGGGCGTCGCTGGGTTGCGGCAGCATCATCCCGGTCAGCGGAGCCCGGTAGGCCGGCGGCTGAACCGGTGTCGTTGGCGGCGTGTCCGGGACGGACTTCTCCGGCTCGACCGGCGCAGCGACGGGCTTGTCCGGCTGCCCGCCGCCCGTCAGGCTGCAGCCCGCCGCCGTCATGGCGAGGCAGCCCGCCAGCAGCGCGAGCCTCCCCCGCCGCCAGAACCGGCTCCATCTTCTCCATCCTCTTCGTTTCATACACGTCACCTCATCTGCATGTCCTCTAGTAATCTATATTCTAGCGAGGCTTGATTTAGAAGCGATTTCGCGCAAAAAGACGAAAGATGTGCGCTTTTCAATATATTTAACGCGTTTTCTTCCCAAAGGTTCCCAACGACCTCCGAATCTCCAAACAAATCGCAGCAGGGAAAAAGGAAAAATTGTCGAAAATAACCATTTAAGATGCCGCCGTTGTCCGAAATCGTAACGACCGGCTTGATCAGAAGATTACGTTTGCGGTTCGCTAGTCCATCGCCATCAGGAGGTGTCTTATGATTGAAGTTCTTCCCCTGCTGCTGAACATCTTTATCATTATTCTATCTATCTTTTTTTATCAAATCGTTTGTCTCGACAAAGACAGGCCGGAGCGTACCAACCGGTGGTTTCTGCTCCTGTTCTCTATCGTAGCGATGGCGATGTGCATGGCGTTTCCGATTCGCTTGTTTTCCGGGCATATTTTCGACTTGCGCTATGTGCCGATTCTGCTTTGCTACTTGTACGGGGGCCACCGCAGCTTGCTTTATATTTCCATCGCTTATCTCGCCTTCCGGTCGCTGCTCGGCGGAGAAGGCATGGTGACGACGGTGATCGTGTACGCGATTGTGTTTCCGCTAATGATCATCTTCGGTCCTTTTCGACCCACCCAGCGCAAAATCAAGCGCGTGCTTCACGGCACCGGTTTAACCCTCGTCTGGGCGCTTACAGCCGTCGTGATCTCCAGCTTTCGCACCGGAAGGGAAGACCTTCTCTTCAGTTGGTTTCTGATGAATTTAATCCTTGTTACGACCTTCACGATGGCGGTGTCACTTTTTATTTTGGAGGGAATTTATGAAAAAATGAAGCTGCGCAAAGAAGTGGAGCGCGCGGAGAAAATGTATCTTGTCGGAGAGCTCGCCGCCTCGTTCGCCCATGAAATCCGCAATCCGCTCACCGTTGTAAGCGGCTTTTTGCAATTGATGGGCAAAAATCAGATTGCGGAAGAAGCCAAACCCGATTACTTGCGTATGATGATCAACGAATTGGAGCGGGCCCAAGCGATCATATCGGATTATTTGGCGATTGCCAAGCCGAAGACCGATTCGATCCAGCTTATTCAAGTGGAGCCGTTGCTGAGGCAAATCATCGAGTTGATGTCCCCTTACGCGCTCATGAATACGGTCAGCATCGCCAGCTCCATCGAGCAGGGCCTTCAGCTCAAGGCCGATGCTTCCCGGCTCAGCCAGTCGCTGATCAACATTGTCAAGAACGGCATTGAGGCGATGCCGGATGGGGGAACGCTGGAAATGAAAGCGTACCGGAAACAGAGAAAGCTGTTGATTGAAATCTCGGATCAAGGCATCGGCATGACCCAAGCGGAGATCGACCGGCTCGGCACCCCGTTTTATACGACCAAGGAAAAAGGCACCGGCATCGGCACCATGGTCGCGCTCGGCATTATCGGAAGCATGGGGGGCCGAACCGAAGTACACAGCGAGAAGGGAGCCGGGACGACCTTCACGATCATTCTGCCCGTGCGGTCCAACTCCATCTCAGAATGAGCAATAGGCTTGCGAACGGTCGATCAAGCGCGAGCGCTCGAAGGCGGCCCCCTCATGAGCATGTCCCGCCGACGGGTTAAGCAGTTGCGCGGTCAAATCGGCCAGAGCGACTTCCGCGATGTCCGTGCGCACCGGTCCCCACGCCGCGGCATGGCTCCGAACGTAGCTGACCGCTTCGCAAACGGACAGCCCCTTCAGCTTCAGAAAGACCGAAGTCCACCGCACGATATCGGCGTACGGCTGCGTGTTCGGCACGACGTATTCCGTCCATCCGCTCACGCCGTGGCAGGACAGCTTAAGTAGTCCGCAGTTGCAATCGCGGCAATTGCCCGCGATGCGCGCCTCAATCAGCCGGCAGTCGAACCGGTAGACTTCGATATGCCCGATCCGGCTCGTCGACAAGATACCTTCGTTAACTTCGGGCAGGGGATCGCTTAATTTCAACATAAACATTCTCTCCTTTTTTTCATATAAATGGGATATTTTAGAACAATAAAAACGCAAAAAGAAGCCCAAGAGCAGAGAAACTCTACTCTCGGGCTTCTAGCACAGGAAATCACACAGGATGCAGAGGCACGATCGTCGTTCTCTCTCAATCCGCTTACGAGGTTAGCTGTCGGATTCGGGCTTGAGAGTGCCCTACCCCAGCGCTTGCAAAGCAAGCGCGAAAGGATTCACCCCATGAAACCGTCCTTCCTATCGGCGGTTTCGATTGGTTCCCCCGCTTCCCGGTTCGGGAATTCAGCGTTTGGCTTGGAATATCAAGTTGTTGACATGAATCATACGCCGGTTGCAGCGCAAAGTAAAATCCGAAACCGCACGCTATTTTCGATCTTTTCGCTTTTTTTGCATGTGGAAACGGATTCATATGGAGCCGGCATTGATTATCGATACAAAAGCTGCGCGATTCGTCGCTTTTCATCATTTTCAAGAAAATCGAAGAAATACCGAGATTCATGCAGCATAACGGAGATCGGCATCACCTCTCTCCTTCCAAATATATCCTAAGGCCGAATATGCGCTGCGGCGTTTCTTTACACCGGCTAAATCGCAGGCGTATGATACGACTCAAGTTGATTCGAAAAATTTCCAATCATGATCGCTTAATTTCCTTAACAGGAAAGCGGGGGAACCAAAACAAGCGATACGGCGCACGCCGTGAGAGCCGTGCCGCCCATCGCATTGGGGTGAATCTTGATCGCGCATGCCGCATATGCGCCAGAGTAGGGCGACTCTCACCGTCCGAACCCGTCAGCTAACCTCGTAAGCGCAGTCGAGAGAGGCATCGCTATTTACGCGTAAGACACGGCTTGTTCCGTGCCTTAAGAAGCCGCGGCGGAGCTCGTCTATTTCCGCAGGCTTCTTTCGTATTGCCTTCTCTCCTATATCCCTTAGGAGGAGAAAACCATGGAACAGGAACAGGAATATATTTTAGTATCGGCTCCCAACAAGCCCGGCGAAGCGTTTATCCGGCAGCTCAAATTCGGCAGCATTCCGTTCGCGGTCATCGTCAACAACAAAGCCGAACAGACCCGGCTGCAGGAGCTTGGGGTCGAGCGAATTGTGATGGTGGATACGAACGAGGAGAATACGTGGCTTGTCCCCGAATGGCCTGTCGGCAAAGTGTTTTTGTTCGAGAACAGCCTGGCCCTGTGCTGCCGCTATATTCGCATTTGCCGCTCCTGGACCTCGGAACCGCTGTATGTCATTACGCAATCGAACCATCCGCGCTTGATTTATAAAGGACTCGGTGCCAACTACGTGATTTATACGAACAGCGGCGAAGTATCGTTTCTGATTCATTCGGCGCACGAATAGGCTAACTGAACATCCACGCGCCGAGACTGAGCGTCCCGTACTGATACTTCTGGTACAGCAGCTTCGCCCGCCGGCTGCGGTCCGCCGCGCCCATCGCAATCAGCAGAGGCACGAAGTGCTCCGCCGTCGGCACGGCCAAGGAAGCATGCGGCGCCTGCCGCTCGTAATCGAACAAGGCATCCGAATCCCATACCGTAATCCGGTCGTACAGCCAGGCGTCGAATTGCTTGGCCCACAGCTCGGCGGCATCGTCCTGCCAATGCAGCTTGCCAAGATGATGTACCGTCCCGCCACTGCCGACGATCATGATCCCCTCGCTGCGCAAAGCCTGGAGTGCACGGCCGATCCGGTACTGTTCTTCCGGCACCAGCAGCGGATTCACGGACAAGTGGACGACGGGCACGTCCGCCGCGGGATGCATGAGCGAGAGCAGTGTCCATACGCCGTGATCGAGCCCCCGGGTATCGTCCAGCGCGCAGGCGATCCCTTCGGCATCAAGCAGCCGTCGAATGCCCATAGCGAGCAAAATATTCCCTTTCGCAGGATAAGATATACCGTACAGCTTCTCCGGAAACCCGAAAAAATCGTGCAGCGTATCCGGCTCGGCCGCCGCGCCGATCGTCTGGACTTCGCTTTGCCAATGGGCGCTGAATACGACAATTCCCTTGGGATTTGGCAGCTGCGCCCCGAGCGCTCTCAAGAAACGGGAATAGCTATGCGGCTCCGTCACAAGTGTCGGCAAGCCATGACCTAAAAAAAAGGACGGATACATTCGCGCATCATTCTCCTTTTCGATGAGCTGCTCCGGGCGGCAAAGCCTTGCGGCTGCCAGGGCCCTTGCGGCGTTACACCCGGCGGGATGCCAGATCCATTATATCGTATTCATCCGCTGACGGAGAGGAACCAATCCGCTTCAGCTCCAGAGTTCAATCCGGCTGGTCGATACGGCAATCGCGCCGGCGTTGAACAGAACGGGCAGCTCCTCCTTCTTTTCGACGAATCCGCCCAAAATGATATCGAGCCCCGTTTCGTTTTTGATCAAGTTGAGTTTGGGATAAGAGAAGCTCGGTAAAATCTCGATATAGTCCGGCTTCACTTGAGCGGCCGAATTAATAATCGTGCGGATTGAGTGGGAGTCGATAATGAAGCCGCGCTGAATGGCGCTCAGTCCGTATTTTTTGGCGTGAAGCAGGCACGACGTCCGGGTACTGATGATCCCGTCGATTTTAATCACCTTGGATAAAAAATGAATCGAAGCTTCGTCGTCTTTAATCCCTTTCACCATCTCCAGGTGAAGGTATATTTTTTTGTTCGCCTGCTTGACCGCCCCTACGATGCTTTGTAATTGGATTAATTCCCCTTCCAGCAGAAAAATGACCTCATGCGGCGAAGCGAGCGCCTTCTCTAATTCTTTAAATCCCCGGACAGCGGGAATCATGGTGTTCGGCTTCAACATAATATCCTCCTTCGATAAAAATATGAGTTCTCTCATGATGCGGATGATACTATCATAAACGAAAATAGAATGAATTATTTAGAATTTTTTAACACGCCGCTCCCGGTTCGGAAAACAAGCGAAACCGTGCTGCCGCCCTTCTCCTGAAGAAGGGTGCGACAGCACGGCCCGGTCACTGCTTATTCTTCGTCTTTCTCCCACAGCATCGTGCGATCCACGGCTTTTTTCCAGCCCCGGTACAATTTCGCACGGGTCGGTTCGTCGATGCCCGGTTCGAATACGGTGTCCGAACCTGCGCGCGCCTCAATTTCCGCTTTATCCCAGAAGCCGACGGCGATACCCGCCATGTAAGCGGCACCAAGCGCAGTCGTTTCGGTAATTTGCGGTCTTTGTACGGCAACCCCGAGAATGTCCGCCTGGAACTGCATCAGCAGGTTGTTTGCGGTCGCCCCGCCGTCGACCCGCAGCGATTGCAGCTTCAGGCCGGAATCGATCTCCATCGCCCCCAATACGTCTTTCGTTTGGTAGGCAAGCGAGTTCAGCGTGGCCCGGATCAAATGCTCCTTCTTCGTTCCGCGCGTCAAGCCGAAAATCGCACCTCTGGCGTACATATCCCAGTAAGGCGCCCCGAGTCCCGCAAAGGCCGGCACGACATAGACGCCGTCCGTGTCCTTGACTTTACCCGCGTAATACTCGGAGTCCGACGCCGAGTCGAACAGCTTTAGCCCGTCGCGCAGCCATTGAACCGCCGCACCGGCGATAAAAATGCTTCCTTCCAGCGCGTATTCCACCTTGCCGTCCATGCCCCAAGCAATAGTCGTCAGCAGCCCGGATTTCGATTCGACGGCCTTCGTACCGGTATTCATCAGCATGAAGCAGCCGGTGCCGTACGTATTCTTCGCCATCCCCGATTCGAAGCACGTTTGTCCGAATAGCGCCGCATGCTGGTCTCCCGCCACGCCCGCAATCGGGATTTCCGCGCCTCCGAACGTATGCGGGTCGGTGGAGCCGTAAACGCTTACCGACGGCTTGACCTCCGGCAGCATCGAATGCGGAATGTCCAGTTCCTGCAGAAGCTTTTCGTCCCAGCAGAGCTGCTTGATATTATAGAGCATCGTGCGGGAAGCGTTCGTGTAATCCGTCGCATGCACCTTGCCCCGCGTCAAATTCCAGATGAGCCAAGTATCGACGGTGCCGAACAGCAGCTCTCCGCGGTTCGCCTTCTCCCTCGCCCCTTCGACGTGGTCCAGCATCCACTTGATTTTCGTTCCGGAGAAGTAAGCGTCTACAACGAGCCCCGTGTTCTCCCGGATGTAAGACTCCAAGCCTCTTGCCTTCAGCTCGTCGCAAAATTCGGCGGTTCTGCGATCCTGCCAGACGATGGCGTTGTGAATGGGCCTTCCCGTATTTTTGTCCCAGATCACCGCCGTCTCCCGCTGGTTGGTAATCCCGATCGAGGCTATTTCCTGCGGGCGTACGCCGACCTTTTCCAGCACCTCGCGGGCTACACCGCTTTGCGTTCCCCAAATTTCCATCGCGTCATGCTCGACCCATCCGGCCTTGGGATAAATTTGCGTAAATTCTTTTTGTGCGGAGCCGACGATGCTGCCGTTATGATCGAACAAAATGGCGCGCGAGCTGGTCGTGCCTTGATCGAGCGAAAGCACATATTTTTTATCCATGACGATGCCCTCCGTATAGTTAAAATGTTGGATATACATGTAGCCTATGCGTTAGCTTCCGAAAACCGCATAATAAAATAGCGTTCCGAGCGAGCCGCCAACCAGCGGACCGACGATCGGAATCCAGGCATAGCCCCAGTCCGAAGAGCCCTTCTTCCCGAGCGGCAATACTGCATGCGCGATGCGCGGACCCAGATCGCGGGCCGGATTCATCGCATAACCGGTCGTGCCTCCGAACGAAAGACCGACGCCGACCAGCAGGAAGCCGACGACAAACGGGTTCAAGCCGTCCGTAAATTTGTTGGCGCCGATCGCCAAAATGCAGACAAATAAAATAAACGTAGCCAGCACTTCGCTGATCAGGTTCGCGAACGGGCTGCGGATGGCAGGTCCTGTCGCGAAGGTTCCGAGCTTCGCCCCGGTATCCTCGGTCGCTTTCCAGTGCGGCAAATATTGCAGCCACACCAGGCAAGCTCCTAAAAACGCTCCGATGAATTGTGCGGCAATATAAGACGGAACCTTCTCCCAAGGGAATTGTCCGGCCATGGCCAGCCCGATGGTAAAGGCGGGATTCAAGTGCGCGCCGCTGATCCGGCCGACCGCAAAAATCGCAATGGCGAGCGCGAGCCCCCAGCCCATCGCGATGACAATCCAGCCCGAATTCTGTGCTTTGGATTTGTTCAGACTCACTCCGGCACATACCCCATCGCCGAATAAAATTAAAAGCATCGTCCCCAGCAATTCCCCCATAAACGGAGTCATCGGCCTACCTCCCGGCATTATGTTTTGTTTTGTAAACCCTTTCAAACTTTCGCTTTAAAGAAAGACTTCCCCACTTAATTGATCATAGGTCAATATGTTTTGCACCCGAGCCCTTGCATGAAGAGCCCCTCCTTTCCAGGATAAGACAAAAAACAGCCACGATCCGAAATGTGGAAAGCTCCACTTTGGATGATGGCTGTTCTCATCTTCTCACAGCAAAACTGTTTACTTGTGATCTTTATTATAGTATAAGCGCATCGTTTCGTAAACCCTGTATCCCTAAAATTCAATTATTTGAATGCTATGCCAATTGCACCCTAAACAATCCGTATCTTGTTAAAGAAAATCGGATTTACCGTTGTCCACCGTTTTTATGATACGATGGATGGAAGAAGAAGCAGGACAGGAGGCAAGACATGCGCAAGCTCGTATTTTTCCTGGGTCCCGCCGGTGCGGGCAAGACGACCTTGGCCAAAGCCTTGGTTCGCAGGCGCCATGCGGCTTTGTTCGACATGGACACCTTATCCCGGCCCGCATCGGAGGCGATTATGACCCTCTCCGGGCTTGACCCGAACGACCGCGATTCCGACGTTTACAAAATACGCTGCCGGGATCTGGGCTACCGCATCACGATGGACGCCGCTCTGGAAAATGTGGACCTCGGCGTGAACGTGTTCGTCATCGGTCCTTTTACCCGGGAGCTCGAAGATCCGGCATGGCCGGAGAAGGAGCTGCTGCGGATCGGCGCGTCGCTGAACGACGTAGACGTCAAAGCGATCCTCGTCTCGCTTCCCGGCGAGCAGCATTACCGCGAGCGCATTCGGGACCGGGGCTTGGCCCTGGATGCGTGGAAGCTGGAGAACTGGAGCGAATTCAGCCGCTCCCTTGCGGTTCGGGAAATCCGGTGGAAGCTGCCGGCTTCCTCAATTCTCCCGTTCGATAACGCAGGCCCCCTCTTGGAAGAAAAGCTGCGGCAGGTCGAGCGGTTTATTTACGGAGATGAACCGGAGGACTAGATCGAAGCTCTTGCCTAAAAGCAAAAGGTCCCTTGTTTTCGAGGGGCCTCAGAGTGTTGAGAAACTTTAGCAGTAGAAAATCTCCGACAAATAGAGGTGGGGTATATCCCGTAAGAGTTTACGTCCGCCTTTGAAGCCCGTGAAAATACCACTAATTCTAATCAAGTTCACGGGTTTCAAGAGCGGCTGGAGGGATATACCCCACCGGCGTATGCTGAGAATTTTATACGCGAAGCGGGTTTCTCAACAAGCTAAAAGGCCCCTCGTGTTTCCGAAGGGGCCTTTTAGCGCTATCATTACAGCTGCGCTTGCACCCAAGCTTCCAGCTCCGTCAGCGGACGGACGCCTACTTGCGTACCGACCTCGACGCCGTTTTTGAACAGCTTCAGCGTCGGAATGCTCATCACGCCGTATTGTCCCGCCGTTTCCGGATTGTCGTCTACGTTCACCTTCGCAATCTTCACCGAATCGCCGAGCTTGCCGTTCAGCTCCTCAAGTACGGGAGCGATCATTTTGCAAGGACCGCACCAAGGCGCCCAAAAATCGACCAGCACCACACCTTCTTGAATCGCATCTTTAAACTCCGCATCTTTGACATTGACAATAGCCATCTCAACCACTCCTTAGGTTAATTTTAGGTTTAACGCAGGTTCTCCAGATTGAATCCAAACGGAAACCGGGAGGCGGGAGCCTTCCACCCGCTCGGTCCGGGAAGGCTCGGCTTCCGCCCTCCCGCCGCTTGCGCGGATGCCGAGGGCAGCATGGCGCTCAACTCTTCAAACCATGCCTGATCCCGGGTTTGCAGCGCCAGCTCGATCAGATCGTGCAGCGCCACTTCGTCCGCAAGCAGCCCGTCGGGCTCGGGCAGCCGGGTTACTTTCGACTGCCGGGCCTCCGTCACAAAGCCTACCGCTTCGGCGCGGTCGCATTGCGTAATCCGAACCCGCAGCGCGCCATTTCCATCCGTCCATTCGACGTATCCGATAAACCTTTCGTCCTTCCAGGAAGTCCCGCTAACCCAGTCGCCTTCCCGAATCAGCCCATGATTTGCAGCTGCCATGTTGATCACCCTCCCTTTTTAACACCATTAAACGGTTATGAAACCTTTGAAACGACTGAAACTATTTTGATAACAGTTGTGTTAAAAAAAATTAGCTCTTTCTCTGCTGCTTCGCGAGGACGCGTTCCAGCACGTCTTGAATCGTCAGCCGCTGGAGGTACGTCAGCATCTGCTCCTCTGCTTCCGTGAATATATGATCCATCACCTCGGTCATATTGCAGGCGACGAGGCAATCCTCCTCCACATTCCCCGAGCACCAGGACGGCTTAATCGAACCGAACGATGTGGCGCGGTAAATCTCGGCAAGCGTGACCTCGTCCGGCTGGCAGCTTAACGCAAATCCTCCGCCGCTGCCTTCCTTGGTCGTCACGTACCCCTGCTTGCGCAGACATCCCATCACCTTGCGTACACGGGCCGGATGCGTATCCACATTGTGGGCGATCATATCGCTGGTGGCCATATGATCCGGCCGATAGGCGAGCAGCACGAGGCTGTGGACGGCAATCGTAAATTCGCTGTTCACCGGGCGGCTCCCTTCTCTCCGTTCGCTTACTGTAATTATAATAATAACAGTTACTTTTGTCAATCCGCTTATGCACGGGTTTTCCGAACGACAAAAACAGAGCCGTCCCTTACTTATCCGGGAATCGGCTCCGTTCGCATGTGCCCGATTATTGATAGAAGTTACTGCGGGCGAAGTTTTGATTTTGCTGCGATTGAAAGCTCGCTTGATTAAACTGTGCGACCGTTTGCTCCAGCTGGTTGCAAATTTGCGCCATTTGCTGCATTTGTTGTACCGCCGTCTGGTGGCCTTGCAGTGCCGTTTGAATCACTTGCACCGCATGCTGCTCACGCTGCGACAAAATTTGCAGCTGCTGCGCATTTTGCTGCTCTTGCTGGAGCAGACGCTGGTAATTCGCGCTCGCTTGATCTGTTTGCTGGATCAATTGTTGAATCATTTGCTGGCATTGGTTCAATTGCTGAGTAGCGTTGAACATGGACGGAATTCCTCCTTGGCATGCTTTCTGGAAATGGTTGGCTTCTTTTTCAGCCCATTTTAGTATGCATGCTCCCTTTCGTCCCTATTCATCCCTACGCAAAAAATTTTTTTGCCGCTCCCGACCTCGCTTACAGCGTCCATTCCTCCGACAACTGCACGTACAGCTCGATCAAAAAAGCCGTCGACTGGGCCGCATACAGCTCCCGTTCCAGCTCCAGCTTGGTTCCGAGCCGCTCGGCCACCTGCCTGGAGAGCTCCTCCCGCTTGAACTTATCCAGCGAGGGGAGGCGCTCCACGAACGTGGACAGAAGCAGCCAATCTTCCCGCTCGATCCGCCTGCGGAACGCTTCAGACAGCTTCAGTTCATACGTCAGGCGAATGCGATTCTTGGCCAGCCACTTCTGAGTCCGCTTGCGAAGAGCAAGCCGTTCATGCTGCATATCCCGGATGACGAGCGTGCCTGCCGCCAGATCGCCGATCCGTTTGTCCATCGGATGGAAGAACATCCACAGCATGCCGACAAAATAAAAGGATGGCAAAAAATCGATCAGCCGGAAAAAATTGCGGATGATCGCCGACAGCAGCGTAAGCGGCTGGCCGTTCTCTTGAATGACGCGCAGGCCCAGCCATTTTTTTCCGAACGTTTGCCCGCCCATATAATATTCCGTCAACGCATAGTAGCCGCCGATCAATAAAAAGCTGAGCACGATCAGGAAAGCCGCGGCATATTCTCCAAGCGCATCGTCCAGGCCGATGTCCAGCAGCATCAGGATCAAACCGACCAACAGGCTAATTGCCCCAAAGGCTGCCAGCAGCAGCAAGTTGTCTATGAGCTGAGCGGCCGTCCGGCTGCCGATTCCCGCCGTCCGAAACTGGAGCCGGACATGCTCCGGCGTCACGATCGAAGCTTCCCTGATATTCACCTCGTTCATTTCCCCGCTCCTCCTTTCCATTTTTGTGGTAATATTGAACTATTCGAGAGACGGAAGGAGATCGTTCGCACCTATGAACATTCAGCACTTTATCCGCGAGCACAAGCCCGTATGGACCGAGCTTGACGGACTGCTGACCTTATTCGAGAAAAAGCGCCGCACAGTACAGGCCCCGCAGGTTGACCGGTTGACCTTCTTGTACCGGACAGCCTCCGCACATCTGGCCTACGCGCAAACGTACTACCCCGGCGATGAGATCGGGCTTTACCTCAATCAGCTCGTGGCACGGGCGCACCATGCCCTGCATGCCGAACAGTGGAAAACGTCCCATCGGCTCGGTGATTTTTTCAAGCGCCGGTTTATCGGCTACGTGCTGGAACGCAAACGGTTCATTGCGCTTGCGTTTCTGCTGTTTATGGTCGGTGCGCTGTCCGGCTTCGCCGCCGTCTGGCAGGACCCGCTGAACCTGTATGCGCTCGTATCCCCCGAGATGGCCGACGGCATCGATCCCCACTCGGTGGGTAAAAACCACAGCGAAGTGCAAAGCGCCGTCATGTCCACGTCCATCATGACCAACAACATCCGGGTCGCCGTTCTTGCGTTCGTGAGCGGCATCACCTTCGGGCTGCTGACGGTCTATGTGCTGTTCTACAACGGCATCCTGATTGGCGCGCTCACCGCCGTTTTTTGGCAATCCGGCACAAGCTACGTGTTCTGGGCGTACATTTTGCCGCACGGCGTCATCGAGCTGACCGCCATCTTCATTGCCGGGGGCTCCGGCTTGTATATGGGCTACCGGATGATCAACCCCGGACCGTATACGCGAAAATATATGCTTCTGCGCTCCGTCAAGCAATCGGCGCTTCTGATGGTCGGAACCATTCCGCTGTTCGTCATTGCTGGCATTATCGAAGGCTATATTACGCCTTCCGGCTTGTCGCTGGAAACGAAGTATATCGTCGCGGGCGCCACACTGATTGCCCTGGCGCTGTATGTCGCTTACGGCCGGTTGAACGAACGCCGGCATACGCAGCTTGCGGCCGAAGGCGCCGTCCCGAAGGACGAAGCCGGGACGAGGACGGACCTCTTCTCTTCCCCGGCCCCTATATCGAATCGTTCGATTTAAGATCCAGGTACCGGTTGACCGCCGTCCAAGCCAACTGACCGACGGGAACGTCCACGATGTCGATCCCGCCGGCCGCCATCTCGGCAGCGACCGTTTGCCGGTCGACGGCAAACTTGTGCGCCACGCTTTTGACATAGGCTTGGCGCCTGTCCGCCGTCTCGGCCGATGCCCACCCCTGCAGCACTTCGTCCCGCAGCCCGAGCAGCAAAATCCGGTGCTGCCGCTTCAGCCGCATCAGCAGCGGACGCAACCCCTCCTCGAACATATAATTGTCCATATCGGAGAACAGGACGGTCAGGCTCCGCTTCTTTTGTACGCGCAGCAGATGCTGCAAAGCCGTGCTGTAACTGGCCTCCACGAAGTCGCTCTGCAGGTTGTAGACCGCCGCCGTCAGCGTCTGCAGATGGAGAAGTCCGCTGTCCGGCGGCACATATGCCTTCACCCGGTTCGAGAAGGCGAGCAGTCCCACCTTATCCCCCTGCTTGAGCGCTACGGCAGCAAGCGCCAGCGCCGCTTCGAGCGACACGTCCAGCTTGGTCCGGCCGTCCAGCTCGATCCCCATCATGCGTCCGCAGTCCAGCAGGATGGTGACGACCTTGCCCCGTTCGGGGCGGAACACGTTCGTCATCAGCGTACGGGACCGCGCCGACGCTCTCCAGTTGACGAACCGCGGGTCGTCGTCGGGAACGTACTCGCGAATCGCGTGAAACTCTGAGCCGGACCGCTCCTTCCGGTAAATCCGCCTTCCATCCAGCGTCAGTTGATTTTGCATCGAAGACAGGATGCCGCGAACCCCCGACATATCGGGATAAATGCGGATCGTCTGCTCCACCTCTACGCGCGCCTGCTTCTCCCACAGCCCGATTCGCCCTCTTAGGCGGAGCCAGACCGAGTGAAAAAGATATTCTCCCCGCTCGCGGCCCAGCGTCGTGTAGCGGAGTTCCGCCGCCTTTCCTTCCCAAGCCGTCGTCAGCGGTCCTTCCGGCGACAGAAACGTCTGCGGCAGGTCGTCGGCGACCGTCAGCTTCAGTGACACCGGCTGCGAGGCTTCCGCGCGTACCGTCACCTCGAACGGGCTGCCGATATCGGCCTGCCCGGGAAGGCTGCGGCTGACGCGCAAGCTGCGCCGCCTCGGAAGCAGCGACAGATCGAGCACGCTCAGCCCGAGCAGTCCGCCGCACACAAGCCACTGCACGGCGGCTCCGGCCCCGTTCCCGGCGGCATAGCCCACGCCTACAAGAACCGCCCCTGCGCCTGTCAGCAGAGCCATGCGCGGCGTCGGCACGATCAGCCGCTTCTCAATCGCGTCAGCGAGGGACCGGAATCGTCGCCAGCGTTTCCTGGATGAAGTGGTCACCGGTCTCTCCCTCCAATTCAACCTGCGGCGTCAGCAGCAGACGGTGCCGCAGCGCCGGAACGGCTACGGTCTTGATATCGTCCGGCGTGACGAAGCTGCGCCCGTCCAGCAGCGCCCAGGCGCGGGCCGCCGTCATGAGCGCAATCCCCGCCCGCGGGCTCGCGCCAAGCAGGAGCCGCTTGTCTTCGCGGGTTTTGCGAATGATCACGGCAATATATTCGACCAAACTGTCCTGCACGACTACCTCTTGCAGCTCCGCACGAAGCTGCTTCAACCGGTCCAGCGAGAACGCGGCGTTCTCCTTCCTCTCCGCAGTGGCGAAGAAAGGAACGTGTTCTTTTAAAATCGCAAGCTCCGATTCCAAATTCGGGTAAGACACGGTCAGCTTGAATAAAAAACGGTCCAGCTGCGCTTCAGGCAGCGGATACGTGCCTTCGTACTCCACCGGGTTCTGCGTCGCGACGACGAAGAACGGATCGGGCAGACGGTACGTCGTGCCCTGAATCGTCACCTGCCGCTCCTCCATCGCTTCCAGCAAGGCGGCTTGCGTTTTCGGAGGCGTACGGTTAATCTCGTCGGCCAGCAGCAGGTTCGTAAAGACCGGACCGCGGACCGTCTGGAATTCGTTGTCCTTCATATTGAAAATCACGCTGCCGGTAATGTCGCTCGGCATCATATCCGGCGTGAACTGCACCCGGCTGAACGAACCGTCCGTCAATTCGGCAAGCGTGCGCACCATTTTCGTTTTTCCAAGCCCTGGAACCCCTTCCAGCAACACATGCCCCCCGGCCAAAAAAGCGGTCAGCAGCAGACGAATATTGTGCCGCTGTCCGATCACGCTCTTCTCCATCTGTTCCAGCAACTGCTGCAATCGGCTCACTCCCTCTCCAATCTACGGATCACGCCATCGGCCATCCGGCTGTCTTTCTCGAACTGCTTCGGCGAATAGCTCGCCGCTTCCTCAGCGGCTTCCCAGCTTCGCATTACCGCCGCGAGCCGCTCCAGCTCCTCTTTGCTTAAATGCGGCTTGGCCGCCGCAAGCGCCTGCGTTACGGTCGCATCGAGGCGTATGCCCCACCGCTCGCGCATGAGGCCGCGAATATATCTCGCTTGATGCGCCAGCGCTTCCCGCGCCAGCCCGCGCCGCTCGTACCATCCTGCGGCGGCGAGCAGCGTCTCGTCCCCGCGCCGTACCGTCCATTCGCGCGGCGTATAAGCCGGCCCAAAGCGCACGCCCTTCATCCAGAGCCATAGCAGCGCTCCCAGGGTCAGCTGCAGCAGCACGGCGAGCAGCCAGCCGGGATATACCGCAAACAAGCCCGGTTTTTCGTAAAGCCCGTGATGATACTCGTCGAACCACAGCCCCCTGGTCTCCGGGCTTGTCTGTATGTACGGCCGGATCAGCTCAAAATGCGAATGCTCCAAAATGCGGTCGTTCCTCATCCACTCCGGAACGAGCAGCAGCGTCATGCTGCCCTGCCCGACTTCTGTGCGTCCGGCAATAATGCCGCGCTCATCCTTCAGCAGCGGCTTCATGCCCGGCGCTTCCTTCAGGCGGTAAGCGGATGCGACCTTCCCGTTGAGCCCCGTACCCGACTGGCCTGTCAAGTCGGTGATCGCCACAGCGCTGGAACCGTCTTCCCCTGTCTCCGCAATGGAGAATTCATCCAATTGTTCCGGAGCGTCATGAAACAGCACAAGCTCATTGCCCCCGCTTACCCATGTACGGATCTCTTCCCATTCCTTGGCCCCCAACGTATACGGTTGAATGACGATCAGCTTATGATGCCCCCCACTTGGCAGAGACCGCCAAGGCTGCTTCCAGGCTTTAACGGGTGCGCCCTGCTCCTTGAGCAGCGTAAATACCGCTTTGGTGCCGTCGCGGTCGGCGGACGTCGACAGATACGGAGGAAGATCCGGCAGATCGGGCTTCACCAGAACGTATCCGAACAGCAGAAAGGCGACGATGCTGACCGCCAAAGCGATCTGCAGCTTGTTCCGCTTAAGCATAACCCGCCTCCTCCCGCCGGTACGGCGCCAACAGCTCGGTCATCCGTCCGTATTCGTGCGCTCCCGCCGTACCTCCTCCGTAATAGACGAGCTCGAACAAAAAAGCGGCCTGCTTGAACGACTCGACCGCCCCCGGCTGCCGCTCGTACAGCTCCTCCGCATATTCGCGGTTCGTCTTCCACCGCTCCGCCCGCACCCATTCGCGTTCGTCCATCAGCAGAAGCATCGCCAGAAACGTCCGGCGCACCGCCTCCGGATAGTTGCCCTCCACCGCGCATTCCTCCGCTTCCCGGAGCAATGCAGCGAAGGAGCGGTCCAGCTCCGCAGCACTGCGGAACACGCTGCGCCGTCGGCTGCGGCGAAGAAGAATCAGGCTGCGCACCAACCAGACGATGGCCGCCACAAGGACGGCAAGCAGAATACCGAGCAGGACGTAGGCGAGCACCTTCGGAGTGCCGGGCGGAACGGACATGTCCGGGAACAAGTCCAGCACCTTCCGCCACATCCGCTCCAGCCACTCGATGACGGGGTTCCGTCCGTCGCCTCGCAAATACGCCGTGTATTCATCGCGTTCCAGAATGTTTTCCAGCTGTTTTTTTTCCGTTTTCCAATCGTCGTTATTCATCTTTCTTCTCCGGCTCCTTCGAACCGTTGGCATCGGCAGACTCGCTTTCCGGCGACGGCTTCACGGAACTTCCGTCTTCCTGTCCGGCAGGCGTAGTCGTGCCCGGAGCGCGGACGGCTTCCCCGGCAGATCCGGCCCGGTCCTGCGCAGCTCCGCTCGTGTGCCCTGCTACCGCCTCTTGCGCCGCTTCGTCCGGTCGCTCTGCCCCTACAGGTTGCGCAAACCTATCCGTCTGTACAGGCTCCACAGCGTCCCCTGCCCCGGCATATGCAGAGCCGCCGGCTTGCGCGAAACCGGCTGCATATCCCGCTTCTCCCGGCTGACCGCTGTATGACCCGTACGACTGACCGGCGGCAAGCATCTGCTCCAGATCGGCTCCCTCATTGCGCACCCGCAAGTCGAAGTACGTCACCGCATAAGGAATCATATAGATCGGCGTGATCAGCAGCGTCAGCACGATGTAAATCAATTGGCCGAGCAGCGACAATTTGAATACCGCAATGAGCAGCGCGTAAGTCCCCATCATAAAAACGCTGTAAATGATTGACAAGACGAAGTAAATGCCGAATATACGCCAAAAGTTCCCTTTGGTCAGCTTCCAGCTCCGGCTTAGCGACGAACGGGCGCCCTCCAGCGCCACGACCGGCAAATAAAAGCCGAAACGGATAGCGAAAAAGCCGATCCCCGCCATCACCAGCAACCCGACCAGCAAATACATGCCGACCAGCAGAACAACCAGCACAATGCTGCTGCCGAACGGGTCGGAACCTAGTTCGGAAATGCCAGCCCCGATGCCGAACGATACCGCAGCGACAATGATTACCCCGAACACGACAGCGGTCGAAATCGCCGTATACACGCCCACAAGGATCAAACCAAACAGCAGCGTATTGCCAACCATCGGCCAATAACGAGAAAACGAACTTCTCAGCAACTCCTTGAAGCCCACGGAAGCTCCATCGGCCACGGCGCGGACCAGGTGAAGCTGCGACGAGACCGCTGCCGGAAACACGGCCAGCATGTATAATGGCATCAGCAAGAACGAAAACAACAGCAACCCTATACGCAGTTCTTCGCCCGACCCTCCGGCTTCGGCGAACCGGTCAAGCGAATCGGCAATCGTTTCCCCGGATTCCGGAAGGAGCGAAACGCTGCTCACATCGAAGAGCACTAGGTTTTGCAAAAGATAAAGCGGGCCGAAAAACAGCAGCATCAGCAAGAATGTCACCGTAAAATGCTTGCGGTAGATCTGAAAGCTCCTGTCCAAAATCGCACCGATACCCATCGGCCTTTCAAATGAAATCATTGGTTGCTCCTCCTGCCCCACATATTCGACATCATTATACACGAACTTCCGACGGGATAGCACCAATAAATTACAGAATGCAAAAGCCGACCGTCTGATTCGACGGCCGGTCCGGGTGCTGCTATGGGTGCTTAAGGCTTCACATCATACATTTTGTACAAGCCGTCCAACATCAGGTTGGCAGCTTTGACGCCGCCCGCCGTATTCCAAATAACATCGTTTACCTTGAACACTTTGTTGTTTTTGACGACCTTCAAGTTTTTCCAGAGCGGATCGTTCATCCATTCTTCTTCCTGCTTGGTTCCTTTGCCGTCGCCGGTCTCATAGGTGAAATAAATGACCCGGTCGGCGGCTTCAAGCTCGGTCAGCCGTTCTTTCGTAATGTCCTCGAACGCCTTCTCGTCGTTCTTGGCATCGGAGCGGGCAATACCGATTTGCTTAAAGATGACACCGGTAAACATATTGCCGTAGTAGTAACGGGTTTTGCCGCCCATGAAGCGGACGACGGCCACTTTCTCGCTCAGCTTGCTGCCGGCTTTTTGCTTGAAATCCTCGATCCGCTTGTCGAATGCGGCGATGATCTTCTCGCCCTCGGCTTTTTTGTTCAAGGCTTCAGCGTACAGCTTGAAGTTTTCCTTCCATTCGCCGCGCAGCGTTTCCGAATAAACGGTCGGCGCGATGGCTTTGAGCTGGTCGTAAATTTTTTCGTGGCGCATTTTGTTGCCGATGATGAGATCCGGCTTGAGCGATGCGATCAGCTCCAGGTTCGGCTGCTGCTCGCCGCCGACCGCTTTGACGCCTTCCATGTCGGTTTTGATATGATCGAACCACGGATTGCCGGTATACGATTGTACCGCGCCGATCGGCTTCACGCCGAGCGCAAGCAGCGCCTCCGTTCCTTCGTTGGTCAAAATGACGACCTTCTGCGGGTTGGCCGGAACCTCGCTTTCGCCCATGGCATGCTTGATTTTGCGCTTACCGTCCGCTTGGGCCGGTGCTGCAGCTTCTCCGGATTTGGCATCCGGCTGCGCTGCGGGCTTCTGACCGCAGGCCGTCAACCAGACGGACAACAATAAGACGACGGCAAGCAGCGCCGCCGATTTCAGACGAAACGACCGATTAAGGGAAAACATGTGCGACCTCCTGATTTCTGGTTGTTCTTGATGTCTTCGTTAAATGGTGAATGCCGCAAATGATTGATAATCATTATCATTTACTTGGTTAATATTACTGAGCATTAGCTTGCTTGTCAACTATTTTGTGATAATGATTCTCAGATTCATTGACACTTGATAATGGTTCTCATACAATGAAAGAAAGCGTTCATACTATAGGTTAAGACAGGAAGCAGGCTATCTTTTTATGCGCAATCCACTTCATCGTCGCTCTTCCAAAATCATCGGCCTGATCGCAGCTCTCGTACTGCTCGCTCTGGCTATGGCGGCCAGCGTCATGTTCGGCCTTAACTATTATTCTTGGGATCGCGTTATCGCGTCCTATACGCAGTTTGACGGCTCCAACGAGCATATTATTATCCAGACGGCGCGCGTGCCACGTGCACTTATTGCCGCGGCGGTCGGCGCAAGCCTCGCCGTAGCCGGCGCGCTGATGCAAGCCATTACCCGCAATCCGCTCGCATCGCCGAGTATTTTCGGCGTCAATGCCGGAGCGGCGTTTGCCATTGTTTTATCCGTCGCCCTGTTCGACGTCTCGGGCATGACCCGGTATACCTGGATCGCGTTTCTGGGGGCGGCCGTCAGCGCCGGAGGCGTATACTTTCTCGGTTCGATCGGCCGCGACGGGCTGACCCCGATCAAGATTACGCTGGCCGGGTCGGCCGTCACCGCCTTCTTCGCGTCGCTGACCCAAGGCATCCTGCTCGGCAGCGGCAAAGCGTTCGATCAAGTGCTGTTCTGGCTCGTCGGCTCGGTGGCCGGACGGACGATGGAGATGCTTAACGCCGTTCTGCCTTATATGCTCGCGGCCTTAGTAGGAGCCCTGCTCCTCTCGCCGCAAATCAACGTGCTGGCGATGGGCGAGGACGTCGCCAAAGGGCTCGGCCAACGCACCCTGCTTGTCAAAGCCGCAGCGGCCGTCGTCATCGTACTGCTTGCCGGCGGCGCCGTATCGGTAGCAGGGCCCGTCGTATTCGTCGGCATCATCGTGCCGCATATCGTCCGCTATCTGGTAGGCATCGACCACCGCTGGCTGCTTCCTTACTGCGCCGTGCTTGGAGCGCTGCTGCTGGTTAGCGCCGACATCGGGGCCCGCTTCATCGCCATGCCGAAGGAAGTTCCCGTCGGCGTCACGACCGCCCTGATCGGCGTCCCCTTCTTTGTGTATATCGCGCGCAAAGGAGGGCAGCTGTCATGAGCCGTCAATCCAGCCGGTACTTTACCGTCCGCGGAAAAGCTTTCTCGTATCTTGTCAGCAAAAGAGCGCTGGCCGTCACGTTCCTGCTGCTCTTTATTACGATCGCCGTCATGATTCTCAGCACCGGCATCGGCAGCGTCTACATCCCGCCGGGCGAAGTCGTCCGTTCGGTCTTCGGCTTCGGAGACGATTCCAGTGAGATGATCGTCCGCTCGCTTCGGCTGCCGCGCATTCTGATGGCCGTGCTCGTCGGAGCGTCGCTCGCGGTAGCCGGCGCGATTCTGCAAGGCGTCGTACGCAACTCGCTGGCTTCGCCCGACACGGTCGGCATGACCGGCGGCGGAACGCTCGGAGCCGTCTCGTTCTTTTTCTTTTTCTCGGACAAAATTACGATTCATCTGCTGCCGGTATTCGCCATTGCCGGAGCCTTCATCGCCACGTTCGTCGTCTATGCGCTTTCGTGGAAAGGAGACGGGGTTACCCCGCTCCGGCTCGTACTGATCGGCATCGGCTTCGCGGCGGCGATGAGTTCGATCTCGTATATGATGCTGATTTCCGGTCCCGTCGTTCTGGCGAACCAGTCGCTTACCTTCATGACCGGAAGCATTTACGGCGTATCCTGGGAAAAGTCCGTCACGCCGCTGCTGCCTTGGTTTATCGTGCTGCTGCCGCTTATTATCGTCTATTCGCGGCATGTCAACATCCAGGAGCTTGGCGAAGAAGTCGCCCGCAGCGTAGGCAGCGCCGTCCAGCGTCAGCGGTTCCTGCTGCTGCTGCTCAGCGTCGCCTTGGGCGGAGCCTCCGTAGCGTTCGGCGGAGCGATCGGCTTCATCGGCTTGATGGCGCCGCATATGGCCCGCAAGCTCGTCGGCCCGGCCTTCGGCGCGCTGGTGCCGGTATCGGCGCTCATCGGAGCGATCGTGCTGCTGCTCTCCGACCTCGCCGGCCGGACGCTATTTGCTCCGCTGGATATTCCTGCCGGCGTTTTCACCGCCTGCATCGGCGCGCCGTTCTTTGTCTATTTGCTGTACCGCAGCCGCAACCGTTAATTACGTTACAACCTGTCGATATCGATGTGAAGCCTTGACACGGACACCATGTAAAACAGAGAAGCCCGGCCTACGCCAAGCGGAGCGGCGTAATCGACCGAACGCAAACGGTCACCAACGTTCCGTCTGCGCCATGTCTGCTTATCGCCGGGCTTCAAGACCGAAGGAGAAGATCTTATGACTGCCATCCAATCGAACGACTTGTGCCTCTGTTACGGGGATACGTGCATTTTTCAAGAGCTGAACATCAAAATTCCGAAAGGAAAAATAACGGTGTTTATCGGCGGCAACGGCTGCGGCAAATCGACCCTGCTCCGCTCTCTTGCCCGGCTGCTCAAGCCGCAAAGCGGACAAGTGGTGCTCGACGGCAGCAACATCGCGACGATGTCCACCAAGGAAGTCGCCAGACGCATGGCGATTCTTCCGCAAGGCCCGGCGGCTCCGGAAGGCTTGACGGTGCTGCAGCTTGTCAAGCAAGGCCGCTACCCGTATCAAAGCTGGCTCCAGCAGTGGTCCAAGGAAGACGAAACCATGGTGCAGCGCGCGCTTGAGCTGACGCACATGAAGCCGCTCGCCGAGCGTACGGTCGATTCCTTGTCCGGCGGCCAACGGCAGCGAGCCTGGATCGCTATGACGCTGGCTCAAGGCACGCCGACGATACTGCTCGACGAACCGACGACGTACCTCGACCTGGCGCACCAAATTGAAGTGCTCGATCTGCTGTACGAGCTGAACGAAAGCGAGCAGCGCACCATCGTCATGGTACTTCATGACATTAACCTTGCCTGCCGCTATGCGCATAACATCGTAGCCATCAAAGACCGTAGAGTCTGGGCCGAAGGGCGGCCACAGGATATCGTTAACGAAGACTTGATCCGCAGCGTGTTCGATCTGGAATCGCGAATCGTCGAGGACCCGCTGTTCGGCACGCCGATGGTCGTTCCTTTCGGCAAAGGCAAACAGCCTCTGGCAGCTCCCAAGCTCGCGGTTGCCGGGAAATAATACGGAAGCCAAATAAAGCGCCTCTCCTGCAATGGAGTCAGGCGCTTTATTTTTTCGCGGTTAGGGAACACTAATTCGAAAATGGACAGGGAGGAATAGCCTTGCGTGCTTTTTCCCATTACGTGCACAACTATTGGCTGTCGGGTATTTTGGTGGTCGGAGCAATATGTGCGGTTTTTTATGTTTACCGAAATTGGGACAAAATCATGATTAAAGGAAGCGGTCGCAAATAGGCCAGGCTTCGCCGCACACAAAAAACCGGGGCAAAGGAATCGTTTCCTTTACCCCGGCTTGTATTTACACGAGCGCTTTCTTCGCAATGTCCGTACGATTGTGCTTGCCTTGGAAACGGATGCGGTCGGCATCCGCATACGCTTTGGCGCGGGCCTCGGCAATATCGCGGCCAAGCGCAGTTACGCCGAGCACGCGGCCGCCGTTGGTCACGACTCCGCTGTCCTTGACGACTGTACCCGCATGGAATACGATCGAATCCTGCACGTCCTCCAAGCCTTCGATCGGAAGCCCCTTCGGATACGAGGCCGGATAGCCTTCGGACGCCAAAATGACGCAAACGGCCGCGTCCTCGCTCCACTCAATCTCCATCTGATCCAGCCTTCCGTTGACTGCAGCAAGGAAAATGTCCAGCAAATCCGTTTTCAACCGAGGCAGCACGACCTGCGTCTCGGGATCGCCGAAGCGGGCGTTGAACTCGATCGTCTTCGGTCCGTTCGGTGTCAGCATCAGGCCGGCAAACAGGACGCCGCGGAACGGCCGCCCTTCGGCGACCATCGCTTTGGCTGTCGGCTTAATGATCGTCTCGATCGACTCGTCGATCACGGCTTGCGGGATGTGCGGCAGCGGGCTGTAGGTGCCCATACCGCCGGTGTTCGGCCCCTTGTCGTTATCGTAGACGGCCTTATGGTCCTGTGCAGGCACCATCGGGCATACCGTTTCGCCGTCGACGAAGGAGAGAATCGACATTTCCTGGCCGGTGAGGAACTCCTCGATCACGACCTGATTGCCGGATTCGCCGAACACTTTGGCGACCATGATGTCGTGCAGCGCTTTTTCCGCTTCATCCAGCGTCTGCGCCACGACGACCCCTTTGCCTGCCGCGAGGCCGTCCGCTTTAATCACGATAGGCGCTTGCTGCTGGCGCAAATAAGCGACCGCGTCCTCATACTGCTCGAACGATTCGTAAGCGGCCGTCGGGATGTTATATTTTCTCAGCAGCTGCTTGGTGAATACTTTACTGCCTTCGATAATCGCCGCATTTTGGCGGGGTCCGAACACGGTCAGCCCCTTCGCTTCCAAGTGATCGACGATGCCTTCTGACAGCGGATCGTCCGGACCGATGACGACCAGATCGATCGTATGGTCGATGGCAAACTGCGCAATCTCCTCGAATTGGTTCACTTGAATCGGGACGCATTCGGCTACCGACGCGATGCCTCCGTTCCCCGGCGCACAGTACAGCTCCGTGACTTTGGGGCTTTTCTTCAGCGCCCAGCATATTGCATGCTCGCGGCCGCCGCCGCCTACAACCAGTATCCGCACGTTCAGGCTCCTCCTATTCTTTATTGACGATCAGCAGCTCGGTTTCTCCGCTTCCGATCCGTACTGTTTTGACGAGCAGCGAGATGCGGTTCTCGTCGTTCAGCGCCTGCCAGTAGGCATCCGCGATCTGCCGGACGTCGTCGCTGGCAATCGGTACAAGCGCCGGTTCACCCTGAAACGAAGGCAGCGGGTTCCCGTCGCCTGCATACGTATGAATGCAGTGACCGTAGCCCGGCAGCGCCTTCTCGTACGTATACGTATGACGAAGAGTCTGATCCTCCGTATTGCCGCTCGATTTTAGGATCGACAGCTTATAGGCAAATTGCGCATCATTCACATCGATCAAACCGCTGATTCGCGGCGTAAAATTGGGCGCATCCGGCTCGTACGTCCGGGTGGCCAGCGCGGCTTCGAACGAGCTGCCGGAAAGCAGAGCCTCGTGAATCGTATCGGTCTGGTCGCCGTTCGTGACGATATGCGCGCCGTTCGCGTGCTTCACCGGGTAGTAGATGATGAGCGATGGATCGGTGAGCTTCGCCGGGTCCTTCGCTTCGGTGCGGACAAATCCGTTGTCCTCCTGGATAAATACGCGGTTGCGGCTGTTCTCGCTGCGCCCCATGATCCAGTACACCTGCACAAGTCGGGTGCCGTCCGGCGTCTGGCCGATCACGATGCCGCGGCCCGGGTACACATTTTGCCGCAAACTTTGAAAATATTGCTCCGCTTGCGCGGCTCTGTTCGTCGACACTTGATTATTCCTCCTCAGAACATTGCGTGGCAATGTTCACTTCGTAAGCATAGGCTTAGGCAGTACGTAGTAATGCCTGCAGAGTGTTGAGAAACCCTTGGAGTAAAAAATCTCAGACAAAATAGAGGTGGGGTATATTCCGTAAGAGTTTACGTCCGCCTTTGAAACCCGCGAAAATACCGCTAATTCTAATCAAGTTCGCGGGTTTCAAGAGCGGCTGGAGGGATATACCCCACCGGCGTATGTTGAGAATTTTATACGCGTAGCGGGTTTCTCAACAAGCTCAGGACATTACGGAGCAATGCCATTTCGTTTCTTAATGGTGGAACAAACGGACTCCCGAATAAGCCATCACCATGCCGTAATCGTTGGCCGCTTTCACGACTTCTTCGTCGCGCATCGAGCTGCCAGCCTGCACGACGTACTTAACGCCGGTGCGGCTGGCGCGGTCCAAATTGTCACGGAACGGCAGGAAGGCGTCGGAACCGTAGGAAACGCCCTGCAGCTTATTCAGCCATTCGCGCTTCTCTTCGCGCGTCAGACGCGCCGGTACTTGCTCGAAGCAAGCTTCCCAGGCCGCCTGCTCCACCGGCGTCAGCTCTTCTTCAAGCCACAGATCGATGGCGTTGTTTTGCTCCGCGCGGGAGAGCCCTTGACGGAAGGGCATATTCAGCGCCGTCGGGTGCTGGCGAAGGAACCAGCGGTCCGCTTTGTCTCCGGCCAGACGGGTACAATGAATGCGCGATTGCTGGCCGGCGCCGATCCCGATGGTTTGACCGTCTAACGTGTAGCAGATTGAGTTGGATTGCGTATATTTCAGTGTCACGAGTGCAATAAGAAGATCGCGCTTCGCGTTCTCCGGAAGCTCTTTGTTGTCCGTAACGATGCGTTCCAGCGCCGTTTCGTCGATGACGGCGTCATTGCGCTCCTGCTGCAGCGTCATGCCGAACAGCGTACGGGTTTCGACCGGATTCGGAACGTAATCCGGATCGATTTGGAGAATCAGGTAGCCGCCGTTTTTCTTGGCGCGGAGAATCTCCAGCGCTTCGTCGGTATATCCCGGGGCCACGACCAAGTCGGATACTTCCCGCTTCAACAGCTGTGCCGTCGAGGCGTCCACAATATCGCTGAGCGCGGCAGCATCGCCGAACGAGGACATGCGGTCGGCACCGCGGGCCCGCGCATAAGCGGTCGCCAGCGGCGACAGCTCCAAGCCTTCCACAAAGTAAGCTTTCTTCAGCTCGGGCGTTAGCGGCGCAGCTACGGCTGCTCCGGCCGGGCTTACATGCTTGAACGAAGCAGCGGCAGGCAGCCCCGTTGCGCGGCGCAGCTCCCGTGCGAGCTGAAAGCCGTTAAAAGCATCCAGCAGATTGATGAAGCCGGGGTCGCCGTTCACTACTTTGATTGGCAGCGTCCCTTCCCCGATCAGCTTCGCTTGCTTTTGATGCGGGTTCATTCCGTAACGGAGCTCCAATACTTGCGTTTGATTCGTCGTTTGGCTCATGGTGCGTTCCCGTCCTCCTTAGGTTTGTTGGCGGCATCCTCCAAGCGGATGCTTCCCGTTGCAATCGCCTGTATCACTTCCGGGTACAATCGGTGTTCGATGCGATGGATCCGCTTGGCGACGGAAGCCTCCGTATCGCCAGGTTCAATGTCTAGGGCGCGCTGCGCCAAGATCGGCCCGCTATCCAGTCCCCCGTCCACAAGATGAACGGTCACGCCGGTCACCTTGACCCCGTGCCGCAGCGCCTGCCCTACGGCATCGAGCCCCGGGAACGACGGCAGCAGCGAAGGGTGTATATTCAGCATGCGCCCCCAATACGCGTCCACCAGCACATTCGTAACAATGCGCATATAGCCTGCAAGAACGACAAGCTCGACTTGCTTTTGCCGTAACATCGTCAAAATTTCCCGCTCATACGTTTCGCGCGAATCGTAGTCCTTCGGACGAAACGTATGAACAGGCACGCCGGCCTGCTTGGCCCGTTCGACTACCCCCGCATTCGGACGGTCACAGACCAAAAGCTCGATGCGCGCATCGAGCCGGCCTGCTATTGCCGCATCCGCAATCGCCTGGAAGTTGCTTCCGCTGCCCGAGGCGAATACGGCAATACGCAACGGTTCGGTTCTCATACGACCGCCCCGGTAAACGTAACTTTACGCTCCCCTGCCGTTACGCGGCCGAGCGTGTAGGCTTTCTCGCCATGCTGCGCGAACAGCTCGGCAGCCCGTGCGGCCTGGTCCTCCGCCACGATGACGACCATGCCGATCCCCATATTGAACGTGCGGAACATATCGTTGTTGCTGATGCCGCCTTCCCGCTGCATCAACTGGAAAATCGGCAAAATCGGCCAAGAGCCGTAATCGATCTCGACATTGACGCCTTCCGGCAGTACGCGCGGAATGTTTTCCAGGAATCCGCCACCCGTAATATGCGCCATTCCTTTGATCGGCAGCTCTTCGAGCACCGTCAGTACCGGTTTGACGTAAAGCTTCGTCGGCACGAGCAGCGTGTCGCCCAGACGGCCGCCCAGTTCGTCGATCGTATCGTGCAGAGTGTAGCCCTTGTCTTCCAGCAGCAGCTTGCGCACGAGCGAGAAGCCGTTGCTGTGAACGCCGCTTGAAGCGAGACCCAGGACGACGTCGCCCGGACGGATCGTGGAACCGTCGATGATCTTCTTCTTGTCGACGATGCCGACCGTAAAGCCCGCGATATCGTATTCGCCTTCGCCGTACATGCCCGGCATTTCCGCCGTTTCGCCGCCGATTAGCGCGCAGCCCGACTGCACGCAGCCGTCGCTGATGCCTTTGACGATCGCTTCGATTTTTTCCGGAATAACCTTGTCGCAGGCAAGATAGTCGAGGAAAAAGAGCGGCTCCGCGCCCTGCACGACAATATCGTTCACGCACATCGCCACGGCATCGATGCCGATGGTGTCGTGCTTGTCCATCGCAAAAGCGATTTTCAGCTTCGTGCCGACACCGTCCGTACCGGAAACGAGCACCGGTTCTTCGTACTTGTCCTTGTTCAGGCCGAACAGCGCGCCGAAGCCGCCGAGGTCTGTCAGCACTTCCGGACGGAAGGTCGTCTTGACGTGCTTCTTCATGCGCTCTACCGCTTCGTTGCCGGCCGCGATATCGACACCGGCTTGTTTATATGCATCGGACACTTGGATTGTTCCTCCTTGGGGGGAATGAAGCTTGCGTTGAACTGACCGGGCTTTTGCTCTGCGGCTCCGAGTTCGTGCTGCCTGTCTGCGGTCTCTCTTGAAAATGAGTTCCATTTCATCTTACCTTTCGGTAAGAACTCATTTTCAAAGGAGACACGTGGACTCTCCGACAGGCACACGACTCTCCGCCTACCGGCTTCAGCCAAAATCAATTCAAAAAACGCTTCATTCCCCCGCGTTTTGTATCGTAAAAAGGCGGTCCGGGCAGCCCGGGACCGCCGGGTTAGGTCAAAAGCATGCTGGCGGCCTTCGCCGCAATCAATCGCAGCCGCAGCCAAGAGCGGCTTCGTCGGGAACCGGCGTCGGGTAGCGGTTGTCGAAGCAGGCCGTACACAGCCCGCGGTTGACTTCCACGTTCGGACGGCCGATGGCCGTGAGCAGCCCCTCATGGCTGAGAAAATGCAGCGAATCGGCGTTGATCGCCTCGCGGATTTCCTCCACCGATTTGACCGCGGCGATCAGCTCCTTGCGGCTCGGCGTATCGATGCCGTAGAAGCACGGGTTCGCAAACGGCGGCGAGCTGATGCGCACGTGCACTTCCTTCGCGCCGGCCTCGCGCAGCAGGTTGACGATGCGCAGCGAGGTCGTGCCGCGCACGATGGAGTCGTCGATCATGACGACGCGCTTGCCTTCGACGATGCTGCGCACCGCCGACAGCTTCATCTTGACGCCCTGCTCGCGCAGCTCCTGGCTCGGCTGGATGAACGTCCGGCCGGTGTAGCGGTTTTTGATCAGGCCGAGCTCGTACGGAATGCCCGTCTGCTCCGCGTAGCCGATGGCGGCGGAAATGCTGGAATCCGGCACCCCGGTGACAATGTCAGCGTCGACAAACGCTTCAATCGCCAATTGGCGTCCCATCCGCTTGCGCGCGGAATGGATGTTCGTCTCGTCGATGTCGCTATCCGGCCGGGCAAAATAAATATACTCCATCGCGCAGATCGCGCGCTGCTTGATCGGCGAGAACCGGTCTTCCGTCATTGCGCCGGTTTTGAAGTCCAGTATCAGCAGCTCTCCCGGCTCGACATCGCGGTAATACTTGCCGCCGACCGTGTCGAACGCACAGGACTCGGAAGCAAACAGCCACGCATTGCCAAGACGGCCCATTACAAAAGGCCGCAAGCCGTGCGGGTCCCGCGCGACGATCAGCTTATCCTTCGTCAAAAACATAAACGCATACGCGCCCTCCACCCGGAGCAGCGTCTCTTTCACGGCAGAGACGATATCATTCTGCTTCGACCGGGCGATCAAGTGCGCTACGACTTCCGTATCGCTGGTCGTTTGGAAAATCGATCCTTCTTTTTCCAGCTGGTCCTTGATTTGCGGCGCATTGGTCAAGTTGCCGTTCGTGGCAATCGCCAGATCGCCTCCGCGGTATTTGAACACGAGCGGCTGCGCATTGGCCAGCTTGCTTTCGCCCGACGTCGAATAACGCACGTGTCCAATCGACGCGCTCCCGGTCATGGGAGCGAGGTTGTCGTTGTTGAACACTTCCTTCACAAGCCCCATGCCGCGGTGATAATGAAACGTCTCGCCGTTGGCTACGCAGATGCCCGAGCTCTCCTGCCCGCGGTGCTGCAACGCATGGAGGCCGTAGTACGAAAGCGAAGCGGCTTCGGGATGCCCGAACACGCCGAAAACCCCGCACTCTTCCCCCAGTTTGTCCATAAAGCTGTCTTGGCCGCTATGGCCCTCGTTATAGTAGCGTCCGGTCCAGAGGGGCACTGCCACTCCGGAAGCCGAACGAACGATTTTTGCTGCCTCTTGTCCCTGTCCGCCGATCAGTTGTTCATCAGACATGGAATCGCATCCTTCCAAACCTTTTCTAGTTCCGTCACAGATGCATCAATAACCGGTTTTCCATTGACTTGAAGCTGGAGCGAGCTGCCGCCGACCGTACCGAGCGTTTGCACCGGCACGCCGCGTTCTGTCAGAAGCTTTTGCAGCGCTTCGCCTTTGTCCGGAGCGGCGCTTAGCAGAAGGCGGGATTGGCTCTCGCTGAACAGCGCAATATCCGGGCGCAGCTCTGTTGCGAAGTTCACCTTCGCGCCGAGACGTCCGCTCATGCAGCTCTCGGCCAGCGCGACGGCCAGTCCGCCTTCGGACAAGTCGTGCGCAGAAGCGACCAGCCCTTGCTGAATCGCGGTCAATACCGCATCCAGCAGCGTTTTCTCCACGTCCAGATCGATTTGCGGCGGACGGCCTTCCGTTACGCCGTGAACGATATATTGGAACTCGCTGCCGCCCAACTCCGCTTTTGTCTCGCCGAGCAGTAGAATCACGTCGCCTTCGCGCTTGAAGCCCTGCGTCGTAATATGGTCGGTGTCATGCACCAAGCCGACCATCCCGACGACCGGCGTCGGATAAATCGCGCCTTTGGCGTTCTCGTTGTACAAGCTGACGTTGCCGCCGATGACCGGCGTATTCAGCTTGCGGCAAGCTTCAGCCATGCCGTCAACGGATTTCTCCAGCTGCCAGAAAATTTCCGGCTTCTCCGGGCTGCCGAAGTTGAGGTTGTCCGTAATCGCCAGCGGCTCCGCGCCGGAGCAGACGTTGTTGCGCGCCGCTTCCGCCACGGCGATGCGGCCGCCAACTTCCGGATCAAGGTATACAAAGCGTCCGTTGCAATCCGTGGACATGGACAGCGCCTTGCGGGAGCCGCGAATCGTCACGACCGCCGCGTCAGAGCCCGGCTGAACCGCCGTGCTGGTACGCACCATATAATCGTATTGGTTATAAATCCACTCTTTATTCGCTACCGTAGGGGAAGCCAGCACCTGCTTGAGCGCACCGTTCAAATCCGTCACTTCCGGGTAACGAAGCGTATCGATCTTGCCGTTCTCTTCATAATAAGCCGGTACCGCGGAAGGCTTGTGATACATCGGGCAATCGTCTACGAGCGCTTTGACCGGCATGTCGCCAACCAGCTCGCCCTTATGATAAAGCTTCAGATTGCCGTCGTCGGTAACTTTGCCCACCTTCGCGCAGTGCAGCCCCCAACGCTCGAAAATCGCTTTCGCCTGCGCCTCATGCTCCGGCTTCACGACGAACAGCATCCGCTCCTGCGACTCCGACAGCATCATCTCGTAAGGCGTCATGCCTTCCTCGCGCTGCGGCACCTCGTCCAGATATAGCTCCATGCCGTTGCCGGCCTTGCTCGCCATCTCCGAGCTGGAGCAGGTCAAGCCTGCGGCGCCCATATCCTGAATGCCGACGACGATGCCGGAATTGATCAGCTCCAGGCACGCTTCCAGTACGAGCTTCTCCATGAACGGATCGCCGACCTGCACCGCCGAACGCTTCGCTTCGGACTCCGCCGTCAAATCTTCGGAGGCGAACGTCGCGCCGTGAATGCCATCGCGTCCCGTCGCCGGTCCGACGTAGAAGACCGGGTTGCCGACGCCTTTGGCGACGCCCTTTTGAATTTTGTTGTGATCGATCAGACCGACGCACATCGCATTGACGAGCGGGTTGCCTTCGTAGCTCTCGTCGAACATCACTTCGCCGCCGACCGTCGGGATGCCGATACAGTTCCCGTACCCGGCAATCCCCGAAACGACGTGCTCGAACAAATATTTGACGCGATCATTGGTGAGACGGCCGAAGCGCAAGCTGTTCAATACCGCTACCGGTCTTGCGCCCATCGAGAAAATGTCACGGATAATGCCGCCGACTCCCGTCGCCGCGCCTTGATAAGGCTCGACTGCCGAAGGGTGGTTATGGCTTTCGATTTTGAACACAACCGCTTGGTTGTCGCCGATATCGACGATGCCCGCGCCTTCGCCCGGCCCCATCAGGACGCGGGGTCCGCTTGTCGGGAATTTGCGGAGAACCGCTTTCGAATTTTTATAGGAGCAGTGCTCGGACCACATGACGCTGAACACGCCGATCTCGACGTAGTTCGGCTTCCGGCCCAAAAACCCGCAAATTTTGTCATATTCCGCATCCGATACGCCGAACTGCTTGTAAATCTGCTGCTCGGCAATTTGCTCTGCCGTTGGTTCCTTAGCCGATAGCTGCTGCGCCATGCTTCTCCCTCCAGGTGCTCAAAATCGATGTAAACATCTTCCGTCCGTCCGCCGAGCCGAGCAGCTCGTGCACCGCCCGCTCCGGATGCGGCATCATGCCCAGTACGTTACCCGTCCGGTTGCAAATGCCGGCAATATCGTCGACCGAACCGTTCGGGTTGTTACCGGCTTCGTAACGGAACACGATCTGGTTGTTCGCTTTCAGCTCCGCCAGCGTCGCCTCGTCGCAATAATAGTTGCCTTCGCCGTGGGCGATCGGAATATTGATCAGTTCGCCCTTTGTATAGTCCGAAGTAAACGGCGTATTCGTATTTTCCACCTGCAGCATCGCTGCGTGGCAGCGGAATTTGAGCGACCGGTTACGCAGCATGGCTCCTGGCAGCAGACCTGATTCCAGCAAAATCTGGAAGCCGTTGCAAATGCCCAGGATGTATTTTCCTTCCTCCGCCGCTTTCACCAAAGCGCCCATGACCGGGGCAAAGCGGGCAATCGCGCCGCAGCGCAGGTAGTCACCGTACGAGAAGCCTCCGGGAATAAGAATGCAATCATATTTCGATAAATCCGTTTCCGTATGCCATACGTAATCCACTGGCTGTCCGATCGTATCCTCTACCGCTTTGTAGCAGTCGATATCGCAGTTGGAGCCGGGGAATACCAACACCGCGAAATTCATCACGCGCGCCTCCTTTTGATTAACCCTGTACCAGCTCGAAACGGTAATCCTCGATTACGGTGTTCGCGAGCAGCTTCTCGCACATCGCTTTCAACCGCTCTTCCGCCGCAGCCCGGTCGTTTGTGTTCAGTTCCACTTCCAAATATTTGCCGATTCTCACCTTCTCCACTTCATCGAAGCCCATCGAGTGGAGCGCGCCCTGTACGGCGGTTCCTTGCACATCCAGAACGCTTTGCTTGATCGTTACGTATACCGTTGCTTTGAACATTAGGAAAAGTACCTCCCACATTAAGTTAATCATTTTGGGCCTATCCTGAAGCGCGTTATCCGCGGAGCGGCTGCTTTACCGCCCCGGCAAGCCAGTTTACCCTTGCACCAAACGGTTATAGATATCGCGGTAACGCCGGGAAGTTTCCTCCACCACGTGCGGCGGCAGCGGGTCCGGCTCGCTGTTTTTGTCCCAATCGGTGCCGGACAAATAGGTCCGGACCGGTTCTTTGTCCATGCCGTCGATCTCGATATCGAGCTCGTACTTGCTTTTGTCCCAGAAGCGGGAGGAATCCGGCGTGAAAATTTCGTCAATCAAGATGATTTCGCCGTCAATAAGGCCGAATTCGAACTTCGTATCCGCCAAAATGATGCCGCGCGCCTCGCAAAACTCCCGTGCAAACTCATACAGCCGGATGCTTTTCTCCTGAAGCTGCTGCGTCAGTTCCGCGCCGACCAGCTCGGTCATCCGCTCGATTGAGATGTCCTCGTCGTGGCCGACGTCGTTCTTCGCCGCAGGCGTGAAAATCGGCTGCGGAAACCGCTCGTTTTTGCGCATGCCCGCCGGCAGCTTGTGCCCGTTCACTTCGCCGGTTTTCTGGTACTGCCGCCAGCCGCCGCCGGTAATGTAGCCGCGCACGACGCATTCGATGTCGATCCGCTGTGCCTTTTTTGTGACCATGAACCGGTCCTTCATGATCTCGCGGTCCGTGACCAGCTCCCCGAGCCGATCCACGTCGGCATGCACCAGATGATTCGGCTGGATGCCTGCCGTCTGCTCGAACCAGAAGCGGCTGAGCGAATTCAGTACGTTGCCTTTGTCGGGCACCGCCGGGCTCAGCACCCAGTCGAACGCAGAGATGCGGTCGGTGACCGCGATCAGGTAGTGCTCGCCGAGATCGTACAGTTCCCGGACCTTGCCTTTATAGAGCAGCGGCGCCTTTACGTAAGGCTCGGCGCTCGAAATGGCTGTTGTCGTCGTTCCACTCATCGCTTTCGTCAGGCCTCCCCCGTTTTAGATCAGCTCAAGCCGAGACGCTTGAAAATCGTATCGACATGCTTCAAATGCCAGCTCGGATTGAATGCATCCTCGATCTCTTCCAGGCTCAGATGCTCCCGGATCGCCGGCGTGTTCTCGACGATGTCGCGGAACGAGCGCTGCTCTTCCCAAGCCTGCATCGCGCGCGGCTGCACCGTATCGTACGCTTGCTCTCGGCTGAAGCCTTTGTCGATCAGCTTCGTCATGACGCGGCCGGAGAACGGTACGCCGTACGTGCTCTGCATGTTGCGCTTCATATTTTCCGGGAACACCGTCAGGTTCTTCACGATGTTGCCCAGGCGGCTCAGCATATAGTTGAGCAGAATCGTCGCATCCGGCAAAATGATCCGCTCGACCGAGGAGTGCGAGATATCGCGCTCATGCCACAGCGTCACGTTCTCGTAAGCGGAAACCATATGGCCGCGGATGACCCGCGCCAGGCCGGAAATGCTTTCGCAGCCGATCGGATTGCGCTTGTGCGGCATCGCGGACGAGCCTTTCTGCCCCTTGGCGAACGGCTCCTCCACCTCGCGGAATTCACTCTTTTGCAGCCCGCGGATTTCTGTCGCGAACTTGTCGAGCGAGGTCGCGATCAGCGCCAGCGTCGCCATGTACTCCGCGTGACGGTCACGCTGCAGCGTCTGTGTGGAGATCGGCGCCGGCTTCGTGCCAAGCTTGCCGCACACATATTCCTCGACGAACGGATCGATGTTCGCGTACGTGCCGACCGCGCCGGAAATTTTGCCGAACTGCACGCCGTCCGCCGCAAAGCGGAAACGCTCCAAGTTGCGTTTCATCTCCTCGTACCACAGCGCCATTTTCAGTCCGAACGTCGTCGGCTCGGCATGCACGCCGTGCGTCCGTCCCATCATCGGCGTATCTTTGTAAGCAACCGCTTTGTCCTTCAAAATCTCGATAAAGTTCAGCAGGTCCTTCTCCAGAATCGTGTTAGCCTGCTTCAGCAAGTAACCGAGCGCCGTATCGACCACGTCCGTGGAGGTCAAGCCGTAGTGTACCCATTTCCGCTCCGGTCCGAGCGTCTCGGATACCGCACGGGTGAAGGCGATCACATCGTGGCGCGTCTCCTGCTCGATTTCGTAGATGCGGTCGATGTTGAAGCCTGCGTTTTTGCGCAGCTCGGCGACGTCTTCCTTCGGGATAACCCCCAGCTCTGCCCACGCTTCGCAGGAAAGAATCTCGACTTCGAGCCATGCTTTGAATTTGTTTTCTTCCGTCCAAATGCCGCCCATCTCGGGTCTCGTATAACGTTCGATCATGATTTCTCCATCCTCCGCTTTTATCCGTTTGCCTTATTGATGAAAATAGATCGCTGCGCGAGCGGATCATTCTTCCGATCGCTGTTGTCCCCGGATTCTTTGATTATATAACCCCTTAAGTTGTTAGAATCCAGAGACAAAGGCGACCGCTACGCTTCTCCAGAACGATCCCGCTCTCTCCGCTTTTTTCATCGGGTTTTAAAAGCACTCATTCCGAACCGTTCTTATTTGTATAGCGTCCCATATTTTTGAAGCCTCTATCCAATCAAATGCCGCCTCATGCGAGGCCGCGAGCAAGTTCACATGCCCCATCTTGCGACCGGCTTTAGCTTCCTGCTTCCCGTACAAATGCACCTTCGCCGTCACGCCCGGCACCTGCTCGGCTTCCGGCTTGACGATCCAGTCCAGCAACGGCTGTACGTGCTCGCCCAGCACATTGACCATAACGACCGGCGTCATCAGCGCGGGGTCCCCAAGCGGCAGGTTCGCGATGGCCCGCACATGCTGTTCGAACTGCGACGTCCGGCACGCCTCCATCGTATAGTGCCCGGAGTTATGCGGACGCGGCGCCAGCTCGTTCACGTACAGCTCGCCATCCGCGGCAAGGAACAGCTCGACGGCGATGAGGCCGATCACATCCAGCTCCTCGGCGATCCGCAGCGCCATCCGCTCCGCTTCCCGCTGCACCTCTTCCGGCACCCTTGCCGGTACGATGGACAAGTGCAAGATGTTGTTCACATGCACATTTTCCGCTGCCGGAAAAGCTCTGACTTCCCCGCGCGGGCTGCGGGCCGCGATGACCGACAGCTCCTTCGTGAAATGAACGAATTGCTCCAGCACCAGCTCCGTCCGGGCTCGGCTTAACGTATCGTACGCCTCCTGCACTTCGTCCAACGAGCGGATGACCCATTGCCCTTTGCCGTCGTAGCCGCCCGTCGCCGTCTTCAGTACGCACGGCGTGCCGAAGCGCCGAACCGCTTCGCGCAGCTCTTCCGCGCTACCGATTTCGGCATACGGCGCGACCTTCACGCCTGCGGCTTCAATCGCCCGCTTCTCGCGCAGCCGATGCTGAGTCATGTACAGCAGCTTGCTGCCCTGCGGCACGTACGATTCGGCCATCAGCAGCTTGGTGACACCGGCGTCCACGTTCTCGAACTCGTACGTGATGACATCGGCGAGCTCTGCGAGCTGCCGCGCGGCGTCGACATCATGATACGGCGCGACGATTTGCCGGTCGGCCACTTGGCCGCAAGGCGAATCCGGCGTCGGGTCCAGCGTCACGAACCGGTAGCCCATGGCGCTTCCAGCCAAAGCCATCATCCGCCCGAGCTGCCCTCCCCCAAGAACGCCAATCGCGGCGCCGGGGGGCAATACTTTCGATGGATCGTACGTTCGGTTTTGCTCTGTCTGCCGCGTCATTCCAGCACGCTCTTTTCGATAACGGTTTGCGCGATTTTTTCGCGGCGTTCCGCGACTTTGCGCTGCAGCGCCGGATCGAAGGCACCAAGCATTTGAGCGGCCAGCAGCCCCGCATTCGTCGCGCCGGCATTTCCGATCGCCACGGTGCCGACCGGAATGCCGCCCGGCATCTGAACGATGGATAGCAGCGAATCGAGGCCGTTCAGCGTGGACGACTTCACCGGCACGCCGATCACCGGCAGCACCGTCTTCGCCGCCACCATGCCCGGCAAATGCGCCGCGCCGCCGGCTCCGGCAATAATGACCTTCAATCCGCGGTCCGCCGCCGATGCCGCATACTCGAACATCAGGTCGGGCGTCCGGTGAGCGGAGACGACTTTCTTTTCATAAGGCACTTCGAGCTCGTCCAGCACGTCGCAAGCATGCTTCATCGTTTCCCAGTCGGACTGGCTGCCCATAATGACTCCAACAAGAACAGACATTGGTAACCTCCGTGTCGGTCGCATCGATGTTTGACCCTATATTATAGAAGCAAAAAAAAACAAAACGCCCATTGGATAGTACTGACAAGCGCAGTCTATCGGCAGGACGACAAGAATACTCCACAAGCGCAAGCTAAGGTCTGGCATGCTTATGCCGACCCCTGAAACTTCGCTCACTCGTAGTCCAAAAATTTAAGGTTTTCGGGTAGAAACTTTCGGGCCATATTCCCGACTTTATACGAGACTATTCGATTTTTTAAGGCTTTCATCCTCTTTAGTTTAACAGTCTTTAACACCGCATGTCAACTCCAAAAGACGAACATTATTTTGTTCAAAACAGAAATAGTTCGCATTTTCGCACCAAAAAGCGTACGACTTATCCTTGCTCCAAAATGTGCTTTTTTATGCGAATCAGCTCGTTCAGCCCGTCTTCCACTTCTTCTTTCGACAAGTTGCCCTGCTCCAGCGCCTCCGAATCCAAGACAAGCCATCGTTCGTACATCCGCATGCCGAGTCCGAGCTGTTCGAGCCGCTCCTCCGTTTCCTTCGTCCGCTCCAGCTCGTCCAGCAAATGGAAAAACGCATCCTCCGCCCGACCGTATCGGCCGCCAGCTTCATAATAAGGGATAAGCACCTTCAGCAGGCTTGCAGACATAGGAGCCCGTCCAACCAAGGCAAGCGCGGACTCGATCCGGTCTGCGAATTCCTCGCGCAGCTCTTCGCGCGCATCCAGCTCTCTGGCTGTTAGCAGAAGCTCCAGCGATTTGGCCCCCGCCGCTCTGGCGGCCGTCTCTTCTCCGGAATCCGCGTACAAAGCCGCCTGAGCGTTGAGCATGTCCCCGCATACAAGCACTTTCCCTTGATCGACCTCGCCGTCTTTGGACAGCAGAGCGAGCAGATCTTTGACCGACAGCGCATGGATCAGCTTCGAGCCGACGCCGAGCAGTTGCCGCATCGCCTGGTTCAGCAGCTCCATCGCTTCCCGCAGCTGTTGGTTCTGCCGAAGAAACATCACTTTATGCAGCATTTCCGCCGCCTGTTCGATCATCCGTAAAATATAATCCCGCTTATACATGGCGCTACCCCTTTCTCGGGACGAAGACCGTCCCAAATCAGCTGATGCCCCCGAACACTCTTTTATTGTACCGCATTCCTGCCCGGGAGGAAAAAAGCTTCTGCTATTTTCCGGCAGCAACTGGATGATTTTATGTATTGATACCAGCAACAAGCCTGTGGTAAATTCTTAAAAGCCGAATCGCACAGCACATTTTGTGTACGTACGGGGGACGCAATACATGGGGTGAATGCCGCAGAACCGCGAGGTTCGAAGGCTAGGGAGCCTACCTTCCCGAACCCGACAACTAACCTCGGAGGCTAACAGGAGGGAAAACAGAATATGAAATTCGGTTTAAAAAGCGTGCTTCTTGCATGCCTGTTCACACTGCCCGCGGTACTGCCCGTCTGCACTCCGGCTGCCTATGCCGACGAACCGGTGCGTCTGTCAGAGGATATCAAGGTTCAGGTGAACGACAAGCTGGTGCAGTTTCCGGATGCCCAGCCTTTTGTGGATGAGAATCACAAGCTTCAAGTTCCGGCGCGCGTCGTCGCGGACAAACTCGGCTACCAGCTGAATTGGGAGCCTGCCGGTTCCGAAATCAAGATTACAATCAAAGACAATAAAAACAGCCTTTCGCTGCAAACCGGCAAGAAGTCGGTTACGGTCAACGGGGAACCCGAACAGATTGAAAGCGCTGCAGAATTCGTCGACGGCCGCGTTTATGTGCCGGTCCGCCTAATTTCGGATTCGTTCGACATCCAAACGCAATGGGACAACCACAACCGCATCGCGATACTTGGTGCCGACGGCAACTATCACGCGCCCGCTTGGTATCGCCCACGCGCAGCCGTTCTGACCGCTTCCCAAGCGCTCGCAGCGGCCCCTGCACCGGGTTACAGCAAAATGATCGAAGTCAAAGCGACAGCCTACACCGCATCTCCGGCGGAGAACGGCGGATATGGCGCAGTCGATTATATGGGCAACCCCTTGAGTCTCGGAACGATCGCCGTAGATCCTTCGGTCATTCCGCTCGGTTCCAAGGTATTGATCAAAGGCTACTCCTATATGGGCCTGCCTGCCAACGGCTTGTATGCCACAGCGACGGATACCGGAGGTGCGATCAAAGGGAACAGGATCGACATTTTCCTTCCCGAAAACCGCGCTCAAGCCAAGCTCTTCGGTATACAAAATGTGCAGGTATACGTACTTAATCCTTAATCAAGCTTGATTCTCATCCAAATGAAAAAAGCAGTCGTCTCGCTTCAAAGCGGAACGACTGCTTTTTTCGGTTCGTACCTTTATCAATCGTATGTTTTGCCCGCATAGTTCGCGACCACATCGCGGATCAGCATGTAGGCTTCCCCATTCGTAAGCCGCTTCGGGTCCCGGATGGCCGATACCGTATCCTGCTTCACCGCACCCCGGGTGAGCAGTTCCTGCATGGTCGTCGGCGGCTTTTGCGGCAAACCCATCGCCGAGCCGAGAGCCGCCGCCGCCAGATCCACCGTGAGCGGAGCTTCGGCAGGATGGCCTATACCCTGTAGCGAATCGGCAGCTTTTCCTTTAAAATAGGCCGAATGCATTCTCCCTACGCCGTTCAGCTGATAGACGAGCCGCTGGGCGTTCGAGGCGCCGTCCAGGTCGAAGCCTTCATTTTTATCCCCGCCCACGGTCAAATTCATGCTCACCGTCGCTTTCAGCCCGGCATACGCTTTATGCTTCGTATAAGCGGGAGGCTGGATTCGGAATGGCTTCAGCTCCATCCCCTGCTTGTTCAGCCTTTCTTGCAGCGCTGCGATGTCCTGCTTGGACTCGGAGAGCTCGCGGAACGACAGCCCCTTGTCTATCGCGAGCTTGGCCGCGGCTCCGGCCGCCTGCGCTGTCGCCATGCCGACCGGGATGACGCGCGCGCTGCCATGCGGCAGCGTATCGAAGCTGGCCGAACGACCCACTACCAGCAGCCCGTTCACCTCCCTGGGCAAAATGCTGCGGAACGGAATTGCATACTGCACCGGGTTCATCATGATGGCGCCGCGGTCTTGATAGTTCGTGCTCTGGATATCGACTTTATACGAGCCGAAAGCGATGCGGTCCCATTGATCGCGGTTATCGAGCACATCGGTCATAGTCAGACGGTATTGGCCCTTCATATGCCGGGTTTCCCGCACATACAGCTCCGGTGCGGTTCCAGCCAACTCGAGATCGGCGAATTCCTTGAAATTTTTCTTCATATAATCAACGACAAGCGGAATCTCTTTCTTTCCGATTTCAAAAGCTTCTTCGACCGAACCGGGGTCCAGCGGATTGATTCCGAAAATTTGCAGCGCGTTGATGAGAATCGTCCCGTCATTTTGTCTCCCGATATTGAGGCCACGCATGCGAACCTTGTCTTTGTTGCTCGACGGATACTCCCACATCTCGGGGAAACCCCATCCGCTCATCCGGTCAATACCGGTATCCTTGTGCCTGCCGAACGAGTCCCATACCTCCTGCGTGACGCCCCGCAGCTTAAACACAAGCGTGACCGCCATCTGGGATTTCGGATCGCCAATGTCCTCTCTCCCTATCGTGAACGCTACGCCTGCGGCCGCGGCAATGTCGGCATCCTGCGTCGCGTCGATCACGGCTTTGGCCTTCACATTATGCCGGCTGCCGTCCTGCCGGATCACCTGCACTCCGGTAACCTTGCGCATGCCATCCTGGCCGACGGTCACAATCGGCTCCATCGTCTTCACCTTCATGAGAAGATCGATGTTCGGTTCCTGACGGACCAGCTCGTAGAACGCATTGGCGGCCGTGACAACATCGAACGATGTGCCTTCGATGCGGTCGTACCACTCCTGAAAGATCCCTTTGTTCAAAAAGTTGTGCTTGCCCGGAACAAGCGAAGACTCGGGGGAATAATTGTTATCCAGACTGTTTAACCAGCCCAGCGTCATCAAACCGCCGAGAATCTCACGGTTCCGTCCGTCCACCAGCAGCACGGACAGGCCGTTGCGCGCTGCCGAGACGGCGGCCGCCACGCCTTCCGGATCGGTACCGGTCACGATGACATCATAGGCTTCTTTGATTTGGGAGACGGATCTTACTTGTTGCAGCGGCTTCATTTCGCCTGGTCCGGCTGTGCTCTTGTCATTGCCGTACCACCATATCCCGCCCCCGATGATAAAAGCCAGCAGCAGGCCCAATCCTATTGCCAGCCGTAAACCGTTTTTTGACCGATTCGCCATCCCTAAGCTCACACTCCGTTTCGGCTCGATCTGCTCACGTCTTATTGGACGCATCGAATCAACGGTTTGTTCCAGAGAACCGCATTTTTTACAAAACTGAAAAAGTTCGACGAACCATTCGTCCAACGAGGCCGGTTCGTTGCATCGGTGCTCTCCAAGCTTACGATAGTAACGCGGCAGCCGACTTTTCTGTATAATAGAGTCAACGAACAAGCCGGAAGGAGGCGTTATCTTATGGGGATATACGATAAAGATCCGTTCGTGAGAAGTATGGAGCTGAGGTGGGAGAACGTGCCGTCTTTCGCCAAGTATCCGTTTCATCTTCCGGCTTTGCGCCGGCTGACCACCTTGCGCTTCCATCCCAAGGTCACCTACATCATCGGCGAGAACGGCATGGGCAAGTCCACATTGCTTGAAGCCATCGCCGTTGCATGGGGCTTCAATCCCGAAGGCGGCAGCCTGAACTTCAATTTCGCCACGCACGAATCTCACTCGGAGCTGCACCGGCATATCCGTTTGGTACGGGGGATCGGCAAGCCGAGGGACGGCTTCTTCTTCCGGGCGGAAACCTACTACAACCTGGCGACCAATATCGACCGGTTGGATAGCGAACCGGCGCCTGGTCCCAGAATCATCGATTCGTACGGGGGCAAGTCACTGCACGAGCAGTCGCACGGCGAATCGTTTTTTGCGGCTTTCCTTCACCGTTTCGGAGGCAACGGGCTGTATATTCTGGACGAGCCGGAAGCGGCATTGTCTCCCTTGAAGCAAATGTCCATGCTCGCCCGCATCCACGCGCTGGTCAAGAAGAACTCGCAATTCATCATCTCGACGCATTCGCCCATTTTGATGGGCTATCCGGATGCTCTCGCTTATTATTTGACGCCGGACGGAATCGAGCACATAAATGTGGAAGAAACCGATCATTATATCATTATGAAGCAATTTCTACATAACCGGGAACGCATGCTTAAGGAGCTTTTTGCCGACGAGGAATAACGCAAAAAGAACAGGCCCGCCTCGTTCCGGTACGCTGTTCTTCGTTTTTTGGTGCGCTTATCTTGTACGGAACGTCGCTAAACGGTATCTTCGTTCTTCTTCACGTCGAAGCGTTCCTCGCGGCGGTCAATCGGTCCCGGGCTTCCGGCGACCGGCGGATCGATCTGCATTACCTGGTCGGTCGTCCGCGTCTGATGCAGGTCGGTAGCCCCGGCCGCATGAGTGCCCAGATCCTCCAGCTCGGCGTTGCCTGCATTTTCAGGCATTTGGCTCATTCGACTTCCCTCCTTATTGTGAACTACCTGTATTTTGCGGTTCCCGCTGACATTTCATACCTGAAAAGCGTCTATTTTCCGGCCGGATACAAAAAAACCGGCGATACCCGAAGGCGATCGCCGGTTCCCGATGATTAATGCACGAGAGTTTGCAGCAGGCTTTGTCCCATTTGAACTTCTTGGTTAAACTCGTCTTGATATTCGTTGATGATATCCGTGCTGAAGCCTTTAGACTCCAGCTCGCTTCTTACGCTGTCGAGAATGGCGTTGAATTGAGCTGTTTTTGCGTTGAACGTGCTTTCTCCCTGCTGGTAAAGTCTTGCTCTTTCCTTGGAGTTTTTCGCCATCTTGGCTTGAATGGCGATCCCCATCAGTTCCTGTTTGCTTTCATTGCGGAGATGGATGAGCTGCTGAGTCGCATTTTTCGTGATTTCCTTGTACTCTTTATCCTTCTCCTTATCGCCGTTTCCGTTCCCATTTCCATTACCGTTTCCATTACCGTTGCCGTTGCCGTTGCCATTTCCGTTTCCATTACCTTTGCCATTGCCTTTACCGTTTTCCTTATCCTGCTTCTCTTTTTCTTGCTTCTCTTTCTCCTGTTTTTCCTTCTCTTGCTTTTCTTTTTCCTGCTTTTCCTTCTCTAGCCGCTCTTTCTCCTGCTTTTCTTTCTCTTGCTTCTCTTTCTCTAACCGCTCCTTTTCGAGCTTTTCTCTCTCCTGCTTTTCCTTCTCTAGTCTTTCTTTCTCCTGCTTCTCTCTCTCCTGCTTTTCTTTCTCCAGTCTTTCCTGCTCCTGCTTTTCCTTGTCCTTATCTTTCTTTGGCGGTTTTGGAGTGCCCCAGTTGCCAAAATTCGTCTCAAACCATTTATCCAGATTGAACTGTTCGCCGAGGAACACGTTCAGATTGACCACGGTAGGTCCGTTGAAGTTAACCAGCGGCGACTCGTTCTCGAACGTAAGCGATGCCGCTTCGGCTTTCGGTGCAGACAGTACCGGTGTAGTCAAAGCTGCCGCGATCACGACCGCAAGAAACTTTGACAAGGTTTTCCTTTTGTTCATAGCTTTCTCTCCTTTAGTTTTATAAAGTTATACAGAGCTCATTTTTTCTCCCGAAGAGACTCCTCGTAGCTTTTGCCCTTGCTCAAACCGTATTTCGAAGCAATCGCAATCAGCTCGTCGTATTCCTCTTCCGAAAGCTTTTCCAAGATCATTTCCTTGGCCTTCCTTTTTTCCTCCAAGGAAACGCCTTGTTCAAACATATTTTGTAATTGTTTTAAATCATTTCCATCTAACTTTTTAAGCAGCACGGTTGTAATTTGGACTTGTTCGGACAGCGAAATTCGATCCTGCACTTCCTTCGCCTTGCCTGCGGATATTTCAGCTTTATAGCCTGTACTCCCCGACTTCGGGTCGGACGGCTTGTCGGCTGCCTGCGGAACCGTGGCCGGGGCCTGCGTTGGCTTCTGAGCCTGCTCCGCTTTCCCCGACGGTGCCGGGGAATCGCCCGGCGTCCGGACGGCATCCTGCCCAGAGGTGGGCTTCGGAGCCTCCGCCGGCTTCTGCTGCGATACCGGAGGCTGCTCGGAGGCTTGAGCTTGGTGCGCCGGATCGGGCCGCTTCTCCGGATCGTTCACCGGTCGCTTCCCTGCCGGCGCTTCTTCTGCCAAACTGACAAGAGCCGCCGTCATCCGCTCCTGCACCGCATGAAGCGCCCAATATCCGCCAGCAAGCAGCAGCAATACAACCACCGTCCCGACTACTAAAACCTTTTTCATTCTCGCCTTCATGGAACCTCCCCTCTTCGCAGCGTACTGTTCCGTCTGATTTTGCGGAACATCGCCAGGCATAGGATGAGAACCACTAAGCCAAGGAATCCGCCGATTGAATCCAATACAATATCCTGCATTGCGCTGGTACGCTCCACACTTCTCGCTTGATTCCATTCATCCGCCGAAGCTATGCCAATCACATAAACGATCGCAAGCAGCATCTTGAAGCCAAGCTTCCATCGGGCTTGAATCAACGCGAACAAAGCACAAACCGCCAGCATCGCGTACATAAACAAATGCGAACCTTTTCGAAACAAAAACTCGACAAATTCAAACGGCTGCTTCCTGGCTTCAATCGTAGAATGATGATAATGAATGGTCATTTCAGGTACGACGCTAAGCATCCCCTCCTTCGTGAACCATTTATGTAAAATTGGCTGTATACTCTGCTCATGGTAGGACTGGGAAGAGAAGTTAAAAATAAGCAGCGTCCACAGCAACACAGGAACAAGGGTAAGGAGCTTAGTAATTGACCGGATGGGATTCACTCCTAGCCGTCAATACTGCCGGCCTGCCAACCGAGTGGTAAACGAAGCCATGTTCGTACATTTCCTGGAGCGAGAAGCAGTTGCGTCCGTCCACCAGGAACGGATATTTCAACAGCTTGCGAACGGAAGTAAGATCCATGCCCACAATCTCATCCCACTCGGTTAAAATCAGGCAGACGTCGCAATCCGTCACCGCCGCCTCGACGCTGTCACAATAAGTCACCTCGGCAGGCAGCAGCGCCCGGGCGTTCGGAATGGCGATCGGATCGTACGCTTGCACGATCGCGCCTTTTTTCACCAGTTCGTCGATAATGACTAGCGATGGAGCGCAGCGCATATCGTCCGTATTCGGTTTAAAAGCAAGCCCGAGTACCGCGATCCGCCTTCCGGCATAGTCGCCGAACAAATCCTGCAGCTTCTTTAGCATCACGTACGGCTGCGCCTCGTTGGTCGAGATGACGGATTTCAGCAGCGTAAAATCATACCCGGCCTGATCGGCCATATGGGCGAGCGCAAACGTATCCTTCGGGAAGCAGGAGCCTCCGTAGCCGATACCGGCCTGCAAAAATTTCCCGCCGATCCGGCTGTCCATCCCCATGCCTTCCGATACTTGAGTCACGTCGGCTCCGACCCGCTCGCACAGATTGGCGATGGCGTTGATAAACGAAATTTTCGTGGCCAGAAAGGCGTTCGCCGCATATTTGATCATCTCTGCGCTTTGCAGGTCCGTAATGAAAATTTTCGTCTGCAGCGGTTCGTGCAGCTTCGCAATGACCTTGGCCGCCTTGTCGCTCGTCGCCCCGATTACCGCCCGATCCATGTTCATGCAATCCGCAATCGCCGAACCCTCGCGCAGAAATTCGGGGTTGGACACGACGTCAAAATGAATGCGTTCATTGACCCTATTGTTGGCGACGATCGTCCGCACAAGCTCTCCCGTACCAACCGGCACCGTACTCTTGTTGACAATAATTTTGTAGGTGTTCAAATGCTTGCCGATCGTCTTGGCTACTTCCTTCACGTAACGCATATCCGCTTCGCCGTTCTCGGCCATTGGCGTACCGACCGCAATATAAATGATGTCGGAATCTTCGATGGCTTCGCCGATTTCGGAGGTGAAGAAGAGACGGTTTTCCGCCACGTTCTTCGCAACAAGCTCCTTTAAACCAGGCTCGTAGATCGGAATCTCTCCGTTTTGCAGCATGGCGATTTTGTCCTTGTTCACATCGCAGCAGATGATGCGGTTGCCCATTTCGGCAAAGCACGTTCCCGACACCAGACCGACGTATCCCGTACCAATCACTGTTATATTGTGCATAACTTATTTCGCCACCTTACTGTAGAATGAAGGCTCGCTTTCGTACAGCGTCCGGATGTAGTTCATCACGTCATTGCGCAAATCGTCGCGCTGCAGCGCAAAGTCCAGCGTCGCTTTGATAAAGCCGAATTTGTCCCCTACGTCGTGCCGGGCTCCTTGGAAATTGTAAGCGATGACCGGCCTTTTCTCGTTCAACCGCTTGAGCGCGTCCGTCAGCTGGATTTCGCCGCCCGCACCGGCTGGGAGACTCTCCAGAATATCGAAAATATCCGGCGTCAAAATGTACCGGCCCATGATGGCATAGTTGGAAGGAGCCGCTTTTTTCGAAGGCTTCTCGACCAGCGTATCCAGGAAGAACACCTCCGGCTCAATCGACGAGCCCCGGGGAGCGATGATCCCGTATTTGGACACGTCCTCGTCGTTTACTTTTTGTACGCCGACGACCGAGGAGGAATACCGGGAATGGACTCGAATGAGCTGGCTCAGGCACGGCTCGCTCGACTGCACGATGTCGTCGCCGAGCAGAACGGCAAACGGCTCGTCGCCGACAAAGCTGCGCGCGCACCAGATCGCGTGGCCGAGACCCTTCGGCTCTTTTTGACGAATATAGTGGATATTCGCCATCTCGGATATCGCTTGAATTTGCTCCAGCTCCTTGTTCTTGCCCTTCTTCGACAGCGTCTCTTCCAGCTCGAACGACTTGTCGAAGTGATCTTCGATGGCCCGCTTTCCGCGTCCGCTAATAATCAGAATATCTTCGATCCCGGAGGCAATCGCCTCTTCGATGATGTATTGAATCGTCGGCTTGTCCACAATCGGCAGCATTTCCTTCGGCTGAGCTTTGGTTGCAGGCAGGAAGCGCGTTCCCAGTCCCGCTGCCGGAATGATCGCTTTACGCAATTTCATGAGTCATACCTCCGCATACGAGTGTTTTGACGATCTCGATCACTTTCGCTTGCTCGGTTTCGGTCAGACTGGAACCGGAAGGCAGGCAAATGCCCTGCTCGAACAGCCGGTCGGATACGCTGTGCCCCTCCTGATGCGGATAATAGGCGCAGCCTTGGAACAGCGGTTGCAGATGCATCGGCTTCCACACCGGTCTGGATTCGATGTTCGCTTCCGCCAACGCTCGGATGATGTCCCCCGATGTCGTTCTCGCAACTTGCGGGTCGACGGTCAGTGTCGTCAGCCACCGGGTCGCTTGACCGAAGGATGCCTCCGGCATAAACTCGACGCCCTCCATGGAGCCCAGCGCTTCGGCATAGGCCGCAAAGATGGCGCGCCTCGTTTCGATTCGCTCGGGAAGCATATGAAGCTGACCGATGCCGATGCCGGCGAGCACGTTGCTCATCCGGTAGTTGAACCCGACCTCGCTGTGCTCGTAATGCGGTGCGGGGTCCCGGGCCTGCGTCGCCCAATATCTGGCCTTCTCCAAAGCTTCGAGGTCGTCCGACACCAGCATGCCTCCGCCGGAGGTGGTGATGATTTTGTTGCCGTTGAACGAATAGGTTCCGAACCTGCCCAGCGTACCGCTCGCCCGCCCTTTGTACGTCGCGCCCAGCGATTCGGCGGCATCCTCGATGACGGGAACGCCGTATTGGTCGCATAAGTCAAGCAGCGGGTCCATGTCTGCGCTTTGCCCGTACAGATTGACGACAACGACCGCTTTCGGAAGCTTCCCGGCACGCTTGGCTTCGGACAGCGCGCGCTCCAGCGCTTGTGGCGACATATTCCAGCTCTCCGGCTCGGAGTCGATGAAGACCGGCTCCGCCCCTTGATACAGCACCGGATTTACGCTGGCGACAAACGTTAGGCTTGAGCAGAACACCGTATCCCCGGCGCCGACTCCAAGCAAGCGCAAAGCCAGGTGAATGGCCGCCGTACCGGAACTGAGCGCCAAAGCTCCGCCGGCTCCGACATACCCGGCAATCTCTTTCTCAAAGACATCGACGTTGGGCCCTAACGGCGCGATCCAGTTGGTGGCGAAAGCTTGCTGCACCCATTGCTGCTCTTCTTGCCCCATATGCGGGGGAGACAGGTAAATCCTTTGATTCAGCGACATTCGCTACGCCCTCCTCTGAGCAAGCTGATCGGGTTGATCAGCGTATTTGATTGGTTTGGCAGGTACGCCTACGGCCGTGCATTGAGCCGGAATGTCGTGGGCGGCAACCGCTCCCGCTCCGAGCGTGGTCCAGCCGCCTATCGTCAATCCTTCGATCACTTTCGCGCCAAGCCCGATATGCGTTCCGTCTCCGACCGTGACATCGCCGGCTAAGGCTGCGGAGGGAGAAATATGCACGAAGCTTCCGAGAACGTTCTCGTGCTCGACGATGGCGCCGGTGTTGATGATGCACTGAGCGCCGATCCGCGCGCCGTGATTGATAACAGCTCCCGGCATGACGACTGAACCGCCGCCGATCGTCACCCCGCTTCCGAGCGTTGCCCTCGGATGAATCAATACCGCGTAGCGGGATTCGGGGTACCCGAGCCGTTCCATGACGGTACGACGGGTGCGGTTGTTGCCGATGGCGATAAACAGCCGGCAATCGTCGTCCCGCAGCAGCTCCGCCATGTCCGCAACCGGCCCGTGAAGGATGCCGTCCTGCTTAAAGCTGTGCGTATACTTGTCGTCGCCGATCCCGGCCAGCTCATATTCTCCCTGGGCCCGCATCACATCGAGGACGACCTTTCCATGACCGCCTCCGCCGATCAGGACGAGCTTCTTCATCCTAGAATCCCTCCACCTTCCGGTTGCCTGTAAATTTGGCCGTCGTGGCATGCCCCGCCTGCTGAACGCCGTCGGCACGGAATACTTTTTTCACCGTCATCCATAGGATTTTTGCATCCAGCATCAGCGACGGGTGGTCGGTGTACCATACGTCCAGCGCGAATTTCTCTTCCCAGGAGATCGCGTTTCTTCCGTTCACCTGAGCCCAACCGGTAATGCCCGGACGGACCCAATGCCGCTTCTGCTGCTCCTCCGTATATAACGGCAAATATTCCATCAGGAGCGGCCTTGGCCCGATCAGACTCATATCTCCGCGCAGCACGTTGAACAGCTGAGGCAGCTCGTCCATACTTGTTTTGCGCAGCAGCTTGCCGAAGGTGGTCAGCCGTTCGGCGTCCGGCAGCAGCTCGCCCTTGCTGTCTTTGCGATCGTTCATCGTGCGGAACTTGTACACGTGGAACGGCTTGCCGTGAAGCCCGGGACGCTGCTGTCGGAACAGCACCGGCGAGCCCAGATTCAGGCGGACCAGCAGCGCGACAAGGACGAACAATGGAGCGAATGCGATGACCGCCGTCAGAGCAGCGGTGAAATCGAGCACGCGCTTGATGCGCTGTACGGATTTTCGTTTACGGGCCGTTTTCTTCTGCTCGATCTCTCCGTACATGCGATGCAGCCGACCGACGACCGCCTGCTCCGTATATTCGCGCTCGATCACGCTGCGCGCTTCGCTGCCGAACTGCTTCAGCAGTCCGTCGCTTCCGAGCAGCTTGTGCAAAGCGTCGGCAAACGGCTCGGGCTGCTTATAAGGGACCAAAAACCCGGTCTCGTTATGCTTCACCAGTTCCCTTGTTCCGAGAACGTCGCTGGCTACCGCCGGCTTGGAGAAGGCCATCGCTTCCATCAGAAAGCGGGGAATTCCTTCCTTCTCGGAAGAAAGCACGACGATATCCGCTAGCTTGATCCAAGGGTAAATATAGCTCTGATGCCCGATCAGCCTCACGTCCTCCTCGAGGCCCAGCTCCATGATCTTCCTTCGGATTTCCGCTTCGAGCGGACCTTTCCCGGCCAGGACGCAGCAGAAGTCATGCGCGTGCTTGTCTTTGAGCAGACGAAGCGATTCCAGCAGAAAGGCGTGATCTTTTACCGGCTCCAGCCGGGCCGCCATCAGGATGATTTTCTTTCCTTCGGGGATGAGCGCCTCCTGCCGCACCCGGTCCAGCTCGGCCCGATCGATGCGGTAGCGGAATTCGTCCAGCCGGTTCAAATCGACGCCGTTCCCCTCGTAGTAGACCGGCTTGCCCGGCGCCAGCTCCCGCAACTTCTCCATATCCTCGCGGTTTTGCGAGGAAAGCGCGTCGCAGAACAGCGCGCCCGACCTCTCCAGGCTGCGGTAGATGAAGCTGGTTATCCATTTCTGTCCGTCGAAAAACGGCAGTCCGTGGCTCGTATGCAGGATCATCGGCGTTCGGGCTAGCCACCCGGCCACCCGGCCGATCAGTCCGGCCTTCGCCGTATGCGTATGAACGATATCGAAACGCTCGCGCCGAAGCAGCGAACGCATTTGAAGGATCGAACGCAGATCGTCCAAAACATGAATTTTCCGGTTCATCGGCACGAAATGGAGCTTCAGGCGGTATCGTTTCATGAACTCCTCGTCATAACCGTCGGGAGACGAAATCAGATGAACCTCATATTCCGCCTTCTGCAGTACCGCCATCTTGTCCGCCAAAATTTTATGGGAGATGGCGCTTGTGCAAATATGAGCTACCTTCTTCATACGGTTACCTCTCGATAATATTGGCAGTACCAATTGGTAAACGCCTTAATTCCGGTCTCGATGCTAATCTTGGGCGTGAAGCCGACTTCGCGCGCCAGCTCGTCGATATCGGCATACGTCGCCTGCACGTCGCCGGGCTGCATCGGTTTGAATTCGATCACTGCCTCTTTGCCGAGACATTCCTCGATCGTATGAATGAACTTCATCAAAGGAATGGGCCGGTTGTTGCCGATATTATAAATTTTATAGGGCGCGTACGAGGAGGACGGGTCCGGCTCCATCCGGTTCCAGCTATCGTTGTGCACCGGAGGACGGAACAGCAGACGCACGATGCCTTGCACGATATCGTCGATATAGGTGAAATCGCGCATCATCTGGCCCTCGTTAAACACTTGAATCGGCTTGCCCTCCATAATCGCCTTCGTGAACGAGAAATACGCCATGTCCGGTCTTCCCCAAGGCCCGTACACCGTGAAGAAGCGCAAGCCCGTCGTCGGCAATCCGTACAGATGGCTGTACGTATGGGCCATCAGCTCGTTCGCTTTTTTCGTGGCCGCATACAGGCTGACCGGATGATTGACCGCATCGGTTACGGAGAACGGCATTTTCACATTCGCCCCGTAGACCGAGCTGGAGGAAGCATAGATGAGATGCGGGATGCGATGCTTGCGGGAGCTCTCCAGCATATGCATGAAGCCGGTAATGTTGGAGTCGATGTACGCCCCCGGATTGACCATGGAATACCGCACGCCCGCTTGGGCTGCAAGATGAACGACCGCCGCAAAATCATGGGAAGCGAACAACGCATCAAGCGATTTTTGATCACGCAGGTCGAAGTTGTAATGAGCATAAGCGTCATACTCGAGCAATCCCTTTAACCGGTCTTCCTTCAGCCTGACGTCGTAATAGTCGTTTAAGCAGTCTACTCCTACCACCGAGAAGCCTTCCTGAAGCAGCTTCGCCGATAGATGATACCCGATAAAGCCTGCGGATCCGGTGACTAAAATTTTCATTGCTGCGTCTTCCCCTCTTTCACGAATTGAGAAAACTTTTCCCAAAATTCCTGCCGTTCCTGATCCAGCTGGTTTTTCGTATAGTTCCCCGCTTTCCGATAGTTTGCTTGCGCTTGCTCGGTCATCCAGCGTGTATCGGAGATATATTGCTCGATCAACCGGGCCAGATGCTTGTCATTGCCGGGCTTATGCAGATACCGCGGATCGATAAGCTCCGGAATGCCCCCGGCTGTCGACCCGATCACCGGACATCCCCGGCTCATCGCCTCGACCGTCGCTCTCGGCAAGCCTTCCTGGAAGCTCGGCTGCAAGTAAAGATCCACTTGATCCAGCCACTCGAATACGGCATCGCCACTCTGCAGAACGCCGTCGAACCGGACGTGTTCCCGCAAGCCGAATTGGGCCGCCAACGCTTCCCACGGCTCCTTGTCGCCTCCGCCGAGCACCCGGAACTCGAAGGCGGGCAGCTTCGGCTTCACCCGGGCCAACGCCTGCAGTGCCGTCGCAATACCTTTCGTTTTGCCGTTCAGATTGCCGATCAGCCCCAGGATTACGGGCTTCGCCCCGGCCTCGATCTTGCGGAGACGCCGTTCCATTACCTCGGGGCACAGCTCCGGAATTTCCACATCGGAGCAGCCTTCGGTATACCCGCTCGTATTCGGATACCGGTGCTGCAAGAATTGCTTTGTCACGTAGATGGCAAACGGCGCTTCCTTCACCTGTGCTTTCGTCTTCAGCGTTGCAATGGGTGCATACGCCTTCCCTTGCAGATTGCCGTAATTCCACAGCGCATCCCAAGCGCAGGCAACCATTTCCACGGCAAAAGGCTTCTTCAGCTTCTTGGCAATCGCCACCGCTTCCGAGCCGATTTCGCTTGGCAGCCGGGCGATCACCGCATCCGCCTGCTCGATCGATTCGGTCAGCAGGCGCTCGATATAGCCTTTTTTCGTCAGCTTGTTCACCGGATTGCTGAGGGAAGGCAGCACGACAAATTCCACATTTTTGCCGCTTGATAAGCTTTTATTCGCAATTTCCGTTTCCGAAGATATTTTTTTCGCCCGGGACGCCACCGTAATTTCGTCAAATACGGTCAAATACCGTTCCCACACCGAGTAGGGCAGCTTTCCGCTGGAAAAAAATTTCCCGGAATCGTTAAAGTAAAACGTATGGTCATGCGCCCATAATACCTTCATGGTCCTCGACCCTCTCAGATAGATTTAATAGGTTTTGCCGGGACTCCGCCGACAACGGTATGCGGGGGCACCGGCTTGGTTACGACCGCTCCGGCGGCCACCACCGCTCTGCTGCCGATGTCCACGCCCGCCAAAATGCGGCAGCCGCAGCCGATCCAGACGTCCGATTGAATCGTGATCGGCGCATAGTTGACCGGGTTGTCGCGAATCGGCAAGGTGGCGTCATCCCAAGCGTGCTCGAATGAAATCATCGAGGTTTGATGCGCGATCGACACGTCGTCATCGATCGTAATGCCGCCTCCCGCATCCAGATAACACTGTTTATGTATGCTTACATTGCTGCCGATGGAGAGCTTCTCCCAATGCTTAATCTCAACGGACCGGCCGACGAATACGTTATCGCCGCACTTCGGAATTAACCGCTTGAGAAGGCAGTAGCGCGTTGCGAGCCCCAAGGGCTCCGGCAGCAGGTCGGTCGCATGCCACGAGCTCTTGAGCAGAGGCTTCGGAACGATCGAGAACAGCGCCGTAAGCAGGTTCAGAAATCCTTTGTAGCGATGAAATTTGTCCCTTCCTCGGATGACAAGCCTCTCCTTTCTTGGAATGAACCGCTTTTGGCCTGAATAACCACGCCAGCGTATATGCGTTCATCATGTACAGAATGGGCACGACAGGCACTTTTTTCCGGACCATGTTATCCCCGATAGTCCCTACCCCGTACTCCAGATTCCGCTCGGTCACCGTGACGAAGCCGACCAATACCAGCGTGCAGCCGAAGGTGAACAGCAGAATAAGGCACATCGCAAAAAACGAACGCGTCTCCTTATGGCGCAAAAACACCGTCACGGACAGCCCGAACGAAATCATCATATAGACCGCCTCCGCCGTACGCATCACAAACTCCATATCCCAATTGAACGCTTTGAACGGATTCGGAGAGATGAACAGAAAGACCGTGAGCATGAAGGAATTCAGAAGCCCGGTCAGTCCCACCTTCCAGAACACTACGCCCAACGCTGCGATGAGCATGAGCAAGGCGGCTTTGAAGCTTCGCCGGAACAGAAAGTAAAAGGACAAAATATATACGATCGAATAATCTCTAAGCATGGTCGTGTAGAACAAGATGATAATGAACAAAATGTATCTGCGGTTTAATAAAAGCTGGGTACACAGCAGCCCCAGGAAGGCGCACGTGATGTCCTTGCCGAACACGGAGGACATGTACATCAGCGCCGGACTTGCGAGCAGCCCGATAATCAGCACCGCGTTATACGTTCGTTTGCCCGACTCCGAAAGCTCGTACGTAAAAAACCTGTCGTTCAGCCGGTAAGTCATATTGCAGCACAGCACGAGCAGAAAGGAATTAAACGTAATGATGACCAGCGGATCGGCCAAATCCAGAAATTTATAAAATGGCATGTACATAAGCCCGAACACCGGATACGCCGAAGAATTCAGCCAGTTGGTCGTAATGTGCTCCGTCGCATAACGGATAAAATCGTCCAGCTTCGGATAGAACGTCACCTGCCGGAAATAGCCTCTGGCGTCGGGGCCGAATAAAGGGTCCGTCGTCAGCGCGTAAATCCATTTCCCGATCAGCATCACCATGAGCCCGATATAGAGAACGACCGGCTGGTTGGGCCACTTCAGCATGACGAAAAAGGGAAGCAACAACGTAAAGAAAAAGACAAGCCCGACATCGAGGTCCCACTGGGTTACCCATTTGGTCGACAATATCAGCAGGGCGGCGTACATCCATAGCATCATCGTTTGCACCAAGGGGTTATCCCTTGCAGGCGGCAGGTCAACCTTCCGTTCAAGCATGATAAATGTTCTCCAGCCGCCGAATGCTCTCGCGGATATCGTAGCCGTGCTTTTTCAAGAAACGATGCCTCGTCGGCCAATCCGGCGCAGCCGAACGTCCCAGTATTCCCGTAATCTTGTCGACCCATACCTCGGGCTGCAGCTTAAGATGCTCCACCATACCGAAGCTCAGGTCGGCTTCAGCCGGCACATGCTCCGATACGAGGCTGGGTACGCCGCCGGCTTGAGCTTCGATGACGACAATGCCCAAGCCTTCGAATAGCGACGGCAGCAGGAACACATCGAAAGCGCCGATAATTTCCGGAATATCTTTGCGGGCGCCCAGGAAACGGACCTGTCGCCGGATGCCCAGCGTCTCCGCAAGCCGCTCCATCTCCTCGCGCAACCTCCCGTCTCCGACCAGCACGAGCTGCGCCTCGGGGACCTCTTTAACCAATAAGGAGAAGGTCTCCAGCACGAAACGGTGATTCTTCTCTTCGCTGAACCGGCCGATATGCCCCACCACCGGAATCGACGGGTCGGTCACGCCGATACGCTGCCTGAGCCCGCTCCGATCCGCGGGCAGCTGCTCGTATGGCAGCAGATTGATCGCATTGGGCAGCAGCTCCGTGCGGGTATCATTCCAGCAGCGGGCCCCGAAGAGCGATTCGCATGCCGGCCTGGAGCAGCCGATCAAATGCGTGCTGTGCTTTAAAATCAGCGATTTCATATAGTGGCGGTACAAGGTGCGGAATAGCGTCGTCCGCTGTTCGGCATTCACCGTATGACTATGACACACGCGAACCGGGACGCCGATCTCCTTGGCCAGCTTCAGCACATACCCGCTGAATTGGAAAATATGGCTGTGAATGGCGGCATAGGGACCATTTTCTCTCACGTTATGCAAAAATTGTTCCCGGAACGGGCCAAGCCCTTTCCGGGGATGCGGCTGCAGCAGGATTTTCCCGCCGAGCTCGCGAATCTCACGATCGTAGAACCCTTCGCCTTCCAATTGGACCGCAAAATGAAACTCGAACCGTTCCCGGTCGATGTTCCTGTAAATGTTCATCAGCAGTGTCTCGACACCGCCGGGATCCATTTTTCCGACAACATGCAATATTTTAATCGCGCTCATCTTACCCTCCCGGATGACTGTATCCTTTGGCTATGATTTGCTTCCGATACGTCCCGGCATCCATACGCCGGTCACGATCTGCATGAATTGCTTGACCTTGTACATCATGCTGAAATAGCAGAACGCCGTCGACAGCAGGTTCGCCAAGGCCGCTCCGATCATGCCCAGGCTCGGAATCAGCAGCAGATTAAACGCTACATTCAGAACGGTAGAGATCATTAAGATCCGGCTGGACGCGCGCTGCTGCCCGGTCATCGTCATGACCGTTCCAGATTGTCCGCAGTAGGAATGAACGAGATGGCTCAGCGACAGCAAAATGAGCGCAGTCGAGCCCGCCTTGAACTCTTCCCCGAACAAGCCCAGAATCCACTGGCCCAGCAGCAGAATCGTCAGGAAGACCAGACCGGCGAAGGCGAACCCTGATCGGCCGGACAGCGTGCATACCTTTTGCATTTGCTTCATGTCGCCCTTGGCATAGGACTCCGAAATCATCGGGGCCGCAATCATATTGATCGACGTAATCGCAAACGAAACCATCGTCGCGATCCGCACGGCTGCCGAGAAAATTCCGGACTCGCTCGTGCCGTGCATCATGCCGATCATCACGACGCTAAGCTGTCCCAGAATCAGATACATGCCCGAGTTCACCATCAAGGTCAGCGATTCCGACAGCCAATGCTTCGTTTGAAACCGATGCGGATGCCCTTTCGTATGCGGCGTTAGCTTCCGGTTAAGCACCCAGGCCCCGAACAAATACGACAGCAGCATCGACCCGACAAAGATGACCATCGCTTCGAATGCGCCGGCTTTCACGTGAAATATGACGGTGTAGGCATACAAAATGACGATGCAAAATACAGGGCGCAGCACCTTCTCCGGCAGTTGGGCAACCAGCACTTCCTTGAGCGCCAGCAGTGAGCTTTGCCTTAACGTCGCCGTCGCCATCAATGGAATGATCAGCAGTCCGGTCAAAAACGTGTAATAAAACTCGCCTCCGCTGTTCCTGTACATCACGTAAATGACAATTCCGCTAACTCCCATCAGCACGAGCGATACAAGCAAGGTTAGCTGGTTCGCCCGGCGCAGCAAGCCTTTGACATCGCCCCACAGCTGGTCCGCCTTGTAAGAAGACACGAACCGGACAATCGCCGTATCGAAGCCGAGGTTGGCGGGAAAAGCTACAAAGGTGATGACCGTCATGACAAAAGCATAATATCCGTAGCTGACGACCCCGAGCAGCCTGGCCAGCACGACCTGCATCAATACGGCAAGCCCGACGCCGGCCACATTCATAATGAACGAGAGGGAGCCGCTTTTCGCGAGAATTCGGGAAACGTTCGTTTCCGTTCGATGTAACGTTGTCTGTTTCATACATACCTTCTTCTTCGTTAGTCTGAATCTCGGGATCGTTTCCGTTCGTTTCGGCTCCGCTTAGGAAACGTTGCTGTACGTAGGCACCAGATGCTTAAGCACCTCGCGGATTTCCTGCTGCCCTTTGCCAAGCACCCTCTCCAGCTTGCGGATCTCGAATTCCAGCTCCGTCCGGTTGATGTTCATCGGCTTGCCGATGAAGATCCGGTCATGCATCGTCGAGGAAATGCCTTCTTCGTTCGTTAACAGCTCCTCGTACAATTTCTCGCCTTCCCGCATGCCCGTAAATTCGATGTTGATGTCGACATTCGGCTCGAAGCCGGACAAGCGGATCAAGTCGGCCGCCAGATCGTAAATTTTCACGGGCGCGCCCATGTCCAGAATGAACACCTCGCCGCCCTTGGCAAAAGCGCCTGCCTGAATGACAAGCTGAACCGCCTCGGGAATCGTCATGAAGTAGCGCACCATCTCCGGATGGGTTACCGTCACCGGACCGCCTCGCTGAATCTGTTCCTTAAACCGGGGAATGACGCTGCCCCGGGAGCCCAGCACGTTGCCGAAGCGGACGGCGACGAACTTCGTTTGGCTCTGCTTGTCCAAGCTTTGAATGAACATCTCAGCGATCCGCTTCGTCGTCCCCATTACGCTTGTCGGATTGACCGCCTTGTCCGTGGAGATTAAGACGAACCGCTCCGCTTGGAACAGATCGGCGCACTCGGCGACATTTTTCGTGCCGAATACGTTATTCTTGACCGCCTCGGAAGGATTTCGCTCCATCAACGGCACATGCTTATGAGCTGCCGCATGGAAAACGACCTGCGGGCGATGATGGCTGAACATCTCCTCCAGCCTCGTCCGGTCCTGCACATCGGCAATGACCGTCTCCAATTCGAGCTCCGGCGCAAGCCGACGCATCTCCATCTCAATCGTATAAATGCTGTTTTCGCCATGTCCCAGCAGCAACAGCTTCCGGGGGCGGAAAGGGGCGATCTGCCGGCACAGCTCCGAGCCGATCGAGCCGCCGGCGCCCGTAACGAGGACGATCTTATCCTCCACGTAATTGGCAATGCCGTCCAAGTCGGTCTTGATCGGATCTCTCCCGAGCAAATCCTCCACCTGCACGTCGCGCACTTGGTTTAAAGTGGTTTTGCCTGCAATAATCTCCTGCAGATGAGGAATAATTTTCAGGCGGGCTTTCGTTTGCTTGCAAATGTTAATAATGTCCGTGATTTGCGTCTTGGACACCGAAGGCATCGCAATTATGACTTCGTCGATGCCGTGTTTTTCGACAATCGCCGGAATTTGTTCACGGCCGCCCAGTACAGGGAGACCGTACACTTGAAGCTTTTGCTTATAAGGATCGTCATCGACGAAAGCAAACGGCATCGTGTCGTAAGCCTCGTTGCTCTTCAGCTCCTTGGCAAACAGCGTTCCGCAGCTGCCCGCTCCGACGATGAGCGCCTTCTTCGGTTCGTCTGCCCCTTGCCGCTTGCTGCCGAACTTGTCGCAGAACACTCTCCATACGAACCTGCTTCCGCCGAGCAGCAGCAGCATCGTTTCGGCGGTATGCAGGGCTATCGTGAACGAAACCGGCTGGGCCGAGATCGCATTCGTCGCCAAGTAGGACACCAAGCCGCTGACCGCCACCGTTTTCGTCATCGAAATCAGCTCGCCGACACTCGCGTACTGCCAGATCCGATTGTACAGCTTGAAGAAAAACATAAACGCCGTGCTGACGATGGAAGAAATCGTCGCATACAGCAGCCACAGCTGCATCTGATCGGCTGGAATGGAGCTTTTATACGAGAAGTAAAAGGCAAAGTAGACGCTAAGCCATACCATACCGAGATCGATTGCGACCAAAATCCCCGTTCTTTTGGAATAATTCATCGTTCTTCCTCCCACAGGTTTTATTCGTTGCCGTAGTAATAATACGCATTGCCGGATGGCCGGGCGATTCGGTTCAGCACAACGCCCAGAAGGTTGGCCTGCACTAACTCCAACGAGTTTTTCGCTTTCTGCGCCATGTCACGTTTGATTTTCCCAGAATCGATTACGAGAATGACGCCGTCGCACTTGGCCGCAATAATTTGCGCGTCGGTTACCGCTAGCACCGGAGGCGTATCGAGCAGGACGATGTCATATTGCCGTTTCAGCTCCTCCAGGAGCCCGGTCATTTTTTGCGAAGCAAGAATCTCCGACGGATTCGGCGGAATAGAGCCCGAGGTCATCACCTCCAGGTTCGGGACATCCGTTACTTTGACGGCCATGTCCAGCGTACATTGAGAGGTAAGCACATCCGTCAGTCCGTAACGGTTGGATAGATGGAACGTATGATGCGCCGTCGGCTTGCGCAGGTCGGCATCGATCAGCAGCACCTTCTTATTTGATTGAGCATATACGACCGCCAAATTATTGATTGTCGTCGATTTCCCCTCCATCGGACCGGAAGACGTAACCATTAATGTCCGGTACACCCGGTCAACGGATGAAAACTGGATATTCGTGCGCAGCGTCCGATACGACTCGGAGATTGGCGATTTCGGATGACTGTGCGCAATGACGGGACGCCGCTTAGCGGACTTGGACATTGGATAGTTCACCGACCTTTCGCTCGGAAGACATGGAGCCTTTATTCGTCTCCAGATCCTGTTCGTCGATTTTGGTAATTAAAGCAAGCGTCGGCAAGCCCAGATAGCGTTGGACGTCCTCTTCCGTTTTGACCGTATCGTCCATATATTCCAGTAAAAAGACGAGCCCTACGGAAAGCATAAGCGAAGCGAGAAAACCGAGCGCGATATTCAATAACGGGTCCGGTTTAATGGGACGGGGCTGCTTGGCCGGATCGGCTTGGTTCAACAAAATCACATTATCGACCTTCATGATTTTCGGAATTTGGCTTTGGAACACCTGGAACACGGCATTGACAATATGGGCCGCCTTCTCGTAGGACGAATCTTGAATCGAGATGGTGAGCACCTGGGTTTCATTTACCGAGCTCAGCTTGATCTTGTTGATCAATTGCTCGGAGGTCATGCCGAAATCGGGATGCTCCTTCGCCACAATGTCCATAATGGCCGGGGTCTTAATAATTTCCTTGTAAGTCGTGACAAGTGAAATATTCGTATTGACGGAATTTAAGTCCAATTTCACAACACCGGCTTGATCGGGCGATGAGTTAATAATCAGCTTCGTCGAAGCTTCATACACGGGCTTCATGAAAAAATAGCTCACGATACCGGCAGCCGTACAACTAATCGCGACGATGAGAACAATCAGCCATAGACGTTTGCGCAACACGCTCATCACCGCTTTTAAATCGAAATCCATGGTCACGTTATAAATAGCCTCGCTTTCGTTTGGTGTGATTTTCCCTATTGTTCTTTATAACGAACGATTCCTCCTAAAAAAACGCGGTAATTGGGTAAAGAAAAAGCTCTTTCGAACTTGCCGAACCGGCCTCCAAACATCAAAGCTCCGGTCCTGGACCAAGGATTTCGCATTATGCTGGTAATACTTCACATAATCACCTCCGAGCTTTTCAGTCACGATGCCATAGGCCCGCTGCAAATGAAACGGGCGGCGAACGGCATCATGGGCATCCGACGCGATAAAATGCACCAGATTTCTTCGGCATAGCTCTAAAGCAACCGAACGGACCTGAGGTCCGAAATAACCGGTTATGGAATGGGAAGTCACTTGCGCGAGAGCCCCGTGCTCTATCAGCTTCAGCAGCTTGTCCGGCTGCTCCGCGATTTCCTTGTTGCGTTCCGGATGGGCGATGACCGCCGTCAGATTTCGAATCGACAGCTCATGAAGGATCTCCTCGACCCGTTCCGGAAGCCTGGACGACGGAAATTCGATCAAGATGTAGGACGACCCGTTCAGAGTCAATAATTGATTAGCATAAAAATCGTCAAGCCACTGCGGGTGAGTATGAATCTCTTGACCGCTGCAAATCGTTAAAGGGATTTGGTGCCGCACGAGCTGCTCCTGCAAAAACGACACCGCCGTTTCGACAGTTTGTGCAGGATTACAGTAGCTGCCCTTTCGATGATGAGGCGTGGCGACGATCGTCGAAATCCCTTCCTGAACGGCCAATCGAGCGAGCTCAAGCGACTGCTCCAGGCTGGCAGGACCATCATCCAAACCATGAAGAACGTGACTATGTATGTCGATCAATGTCTGCTTCCTCCCGCTTATCCCGACTATATAAATTATGGCACATTTTCAAAACGAACGATGAGGGAACAGAGTTGTGTATTTGATTAGTTAAAAATGATTATTTTTCAATTATGGGTACAGGATTTAACAGGCACTTAATGTAATAAAAGATACAATTTAAAAAAGGTTTTAGCCATTAAATGTAACGTATTGCATAAACTTTATTCAATATATACATAAATTTACATTCATAGTTTTTTAAAGAATGAAAGCGCTTTTGTTTTTCATGAAAATGGAGAAAAGCTCTTTCATTAAAAGGCCTCGTGAGGATTTTTAAAAAAATGTGATCTCCACCCTTTTGGGTATATTTGGAATACAAAATTTGGTCGATTTTGGGACTTTGGATTGACTACAGGTAAAAACACCCAATAGATTGGGCAAATTGGAAAAAACTAAGCCTACTCACTCCTCCCTGTAAAACGAACTATGTCTGGGTCATTGAACACATTTTTCGCTTCCCCCAAGGCCCAGAAATAGGAAAGGCACCCAGCTCTTGAATGCCGGATGCCCTCGATTTTCAGTTTAAAGCTTGCGCCAAACGAATAAGCAAATCCCCGAGCTCTGCCGGTATTTTCTTTCCGCTTAATGCCGAAACTTCGTGGATATAGGCTTGAATTTGCTTATGCTCCAGCTTTTTCACCAACGAATTGACTACGCCGTGGCCGCCCGGTCCTGTCACCAATTGGCGCGTCACGTTCGCAAGGCTCCCATAGGTAACCTGTACCGTATACGTTGCAGCGGTGACCGTCGTATGGCCCGCTTGATCCTGGGCCGTGGCCGTCACGGTGCCTGTGCCAAGCGGGAGATTATATCCCGGCTGATCGACCAACGGTCCTCCACAAGAACTGTACACGACACCGGATACCGTATCCGTGGCCGTACAAACAACCAATACCCGTTGATCAACCGTATAACTGCCTGCACCGGTCCACTGTATAACCGGCGGCGTTTTGTCGATGGAGATGACAACCGATTGCAGCAGTTCCGTATTGCCCGCTTTATCGGTTGAACGGAACGATACCGTGTGCGCGCCTTCCTTGTTTATGAGCAGCGGGTCCCGGTATAGCTGCCATTGGCTTCCGCCGCTCAGGCTGTATTCCGTCCGTTCGATGCCCGACTGCTCGTCTGCCGCCGTCAGCTTTAGCTTCACGTCGGATATAAACCAGCCGTCCCGCCGCTCTCCTTCCAGCGTCGCCGTCGTGACAGGCGCTTCCCGGTCTGTCTGGTTGGTCACCGTTATTTTGTTGCTAGCTGCGCTCTCGTTATGCAATCTGTCGCTGGCTGTGACCACATAAGTATACGTTTTTCCGTCAGCCGTTATCGGGTCTACGATCTTCTGCGTGACGGCATCTCCAACTTTGCGTACCGATGCGACAATCGCCTCGGGATGCTCCAGTCCGGGGACTTCCTTCCCCTCAAAGCGGTAAACCACATAATAGGCCTCATCCCGTGAACCGCCGCCTTCCCAGGTCAGCTCCACTCCGCTCTCTTGCCGTACGGCAGCTTGCAGAACCGGCGCTGCAGGCGCCTGCGCATCCAGCCAAGGCATAGCGGGTATGAGCGCCCGATGCGGGTACAAGTCTTGCTTCAGGCGGTTTCCGAACCCGAGCGGGTTGGCAAGCAAATCTTTGGCCGAGAAAAACATACTGCCGCGAACCGTTTCAAAGTTGCGGTTAAACACAAGCTGGTTGGGCAGTTCGTCCGGCTTCTGCCATGCCGGGTCCGCCGAGCCGATCCGGTAAGGCGCCTGCCCGATGTACAGGTGAACGTTCTTCCCTTGCGTTTCTTTGGTCCACCAATCGATCAGCTTCTCGTAGGCGGCCGGCGAATAGCCGAAGTTCCAATAAATTTGCGGAGTAATATAATCCAGCCAGCCTTGCTGTATCCAAGTTCTCGTGTCCGCGTACAAATCGTCATAATTCCGCAGCCCGTTCGTGTCGGAGCCTGTCGGGTCATCCGCTTTGTTTCTCCATATTCCGAAAGGACTAATCCCGAATTTGACATGACTTTTTTCACGGTGGATGGCCGAGCTTAACTGCTGAACCAGTCCATTGACATTGTTTCTCCGCCAATCGGCCTTATTGCCGAATTGTCCCCCGTATTGCCGATACGTGTCTTCATCGGGAAAATCGACGCCGGCTGCAGGATATGGATAAAAATAGTCATCCATATGAACTCCGTCGATGTCGTAGTTTTTCACCACTTCAAGCACGCTTCCGATGACAAAATCTTTCACCGCCGGAATCCCGGGATTATATAACAGCCTTCCTCCATAGGCAACGGTCCAATCCGGATGCTGCCGGGCCGGATGGTCCGCCACCAGCTTATCGATCCGGTCCTGCATGCTAACCCGGTAAGGATTGAACCAGGCATGAAACTCCAAGTTCCGCTTATGAGTTTCCTCGACCATAAAAGCCAAAGGATCGTACCCGGGATCCTTGCCTTGAACGCCGGTCAGCCACTCCGACCATGGTCCGTATTTCGACGGATAGAACGCATCGGCCGTCGGCTTCACCTGCACGATCACGGCGTTCATCCCAAGGGCCTGAAGCTCATCCAGCATCCGGGCAAAATCGCGCTTCTGCTCCTCGGGCGTCACGACTCCCTTTTTCGGCCAATCGATATTTTCCACCGAGGCAATCCAAGCGGCTCTCAGCTCCCGTTTCGGCATCGCGGCCGGTTGGTTGACGACGAGCATTTTATCGCTGGATTTCCCCCCGTAGCTAGCCGTAATTCGCGTGGCTCCTACTTTCAATGCCGTTACAGAACCATTAGAATCGATCCGCGCTATATCGGAATTGCTGCTCTTATAGGTCGAACTGCCTGTAACGTCGACCGGTTCGTTCATTAATGAATAGGTAGCGCTTACTTTGGCTTGCTGCGTTTGTCCTACGTTCATCGCCTTCATTTCGGCCAGCTCGATTTTTTGCAAAATGGGCACCGGCTTTTTCACCGTAAGCGTGTAGCTCGAAGTCTGGCCGCCGAAGCTTGCCGTAATTACGGCTTCCCCATCCTTCATCGCCTTGAGCTTCCCGGTCGTGTCGATTGCCGCTACCTCAGGATTGCTGCTTTGGTAGGAAACGCCGCTGACGATCTCTATAGGCTCGCTATTGGAAGGATACGCGGCAAATACCTTAACCGTATCGCTATCTCCCACCGTCAGCGTGCCGGATGCCGATAGCTCAATGCTTCGCGGCATCGGAGTCTCCGCCGTTACCGTCAAGGAGAACAGAGCCTGCGGTGCGTTAGTCGCTGTGGCCGAGATCATTGTCGTCCCGGGCTGCAGCGCCCTGACCAGACCGGACTCGTCGATCGCCGCTATGGTTGGATCGCTGCTCGCATAGACGATTCCACCCGTAACTTCAACCGGCTCCGGACTCCCGCTATACGTTCCGTACACCTTAGCCTGCAAGGTATCACCGCTTTTCATCGGCGCCAAGCCGCGCAAATCCAGCGCATACATACTGAAGTCGGCATAAAAAGCACTCAGCCGGTCAAAATACAAGGTGCCCCCGTTTTTATTATTATCATTGGTTTCGACGATATAGATTTGGTTTAGCTTCATGGGCAGCTCCATCCCCGCAGGAACGGATGCCGTGACGTATTTCCAACCTATCCAATTTAACCCGCCGCTTCCCGTAAAATCGGTTGTCGTCTTTTTGCCGGAAGCATCTTGAAGCTGGGCACGCAGCCAGTGATTATTTCCGTCCCCGTATACCCACATGCCGAGCTTTTGGGGGGAACCTTCCAGTGTACGTCCTGCAGAGCCATCGGCGTCCTTCAAATTAATATAGGCCGCAGAGGTACCGAGAGTCCCGGTAAATTCATAAGCAAGCACTCCGGAGCGGTATCCGTTTCTTACGGGCCCCGGTCTTCCGGACATGGTCAAGGTGACCGCATTCGCCCTGACCGAAGAGGCATAAAGGTTCGCCTCGTTCTCGAAATCCTCGATCGATACGGAAGAGCTAGAAATCAGAGACGTGGCTTCGTTTTTCTCTTCCGCATAAGCAACATTATTATCCCCAAGAACTGCAGGAAACATCATATTAACGAGCAATAAAATGATTATGTAAGCGATTGCATTTTTGATTATAAAAAAGCTTTTGCTTTCCATCGAATCCCCTCCGCAGCCTGATAATGAATCGTAATTCCTTGCTATTACCGAGTTTCTTTTTTGACCAGCTCTGCATCTCCCTCTTCCTATGTAATGTTCGCGTCAAGTTTTAGTAAACAAAGTGACTTCCACATAATGACAACCGATCAATCACAACTCATTATAGACGCTCAGAAAAATAATTTCAATAAATTTATTTATCGTAAAATTTTATTTCAAAGTACATGAAACGTGCTTTCGATAATCTTTTGCTACGGCTAAAAGAAAACACAAAAAAAGAACCCCAGTCGAGGTTCTTCTTCTGT
>NZ_JAMZAW010000002.1 GCF_024158745.1 Paenibacillus tyrphae
CATTCTAACTATTCCAGTTCTTCTATCCTCTTGCATAAACACACCTCAAACAATAATTTCTAGCTCACACATCGCATTTTTCGAATTTGAGCAATTAAAACGTATGTATCTAATTGTTGGCTCAGTTGGACCATATATTCACTCGTTAAGCTTTCGCCTTGCTTTACTGCCTCTTCCATTTGGTTTAGGATGATTTTCATTGTATTCTGCAATGTTTGATCATTTAGATGATCAATTGTATGCTGCGTGGGAGCCTCCTCTCCAGATACTTGATGCGTCATGTAAACCCCTCCTTTTACTGTTTAGTTTGATTTACTGACTTGAGTATACTGCACTGTATGGCAATTTTTTGCTTTTAGATAATTGCTGATACAGGAAAAATAAGTTAAATACAAAAAACCCGAACACTAGGTCCGGGCGTTTTATAAGCACTATTATGAAACTGAATGAATGTTCAAGCTCTTCAAGTATTTCTTTTTAATGTCCGGGATCAACATCCACATTTTGGAAAACAGTACCGGGGTATGGTTCTGGAGGAAAATTAGGAATAGTTCCAATAAGGATGAAAGATAGAACTGCCATCAAAACGAGCTTCTTCATATCACTCACCTCCAAATTATTGGTTTAATTTGGCATCATTAATATATATTATACACCTCTTTCAGCATACGTACATACTGTAAATCCAATTGTTTATTTGATTTCAAAAAATAGGTGAAAATTTGATTCATGCACACCTCTCTTTCTTTAGTTTCATTAATTTTTCCAAAAGCGTGCATACTAAGAACGAAGCTTTGTATCCCCTCGTAAACCGTTCCAATTTCAAGTTGATATGCCCCTTTTTGACGGTAATACACTCCAATGCCATAGTTTGTATGCGGACTTTCGGGATTTTTAGGCAAAAACTCTCGTTCTCTTTCCAGCAATTCGGCAATCGATTTCATATCTTTGGTTTGCAGATAAATTTCAATAAGCTCGGTTGCAACGCTTATTTTGTATTTGCTGCTTAGTTCATTCATGTAGCTTCGCAGCAGCGGAACGGCAATATCATATTCTTTTTTTCTTGCTTTGGTTATGGCACGAGTAATTTTAGCTGCTTCGGCAACAAAATCGTACTCAAACCGTTCAAATACGTCCAGATATCTTTCTACCGTATCATAATGCTTTAAGTGTGAGTATGAATTAATCATAGCCAGATAAGCTCTAGCTTTTAGCTCAGTGTCTCTATTTTCTAAATTAATGCCTTCATTGCAAAGTTTAATACAGTCCTTATATTTCTTTGTATTATGAGCATGTAAGCTCATTCTAAAATAAAAAGTTATTTTTTCCTCTCTGGACAAAAAATCCGTGTAATATAGTATCTCTTGCCCTTTTTGATACGTTTGTTCCAGCCGTTTAAAATCAAGCCGCTCTATTAAATATTTCTGTAACATTCCTTTAGCCAGATAGACCATAACGCCATGTCCTCTGGAATATTGAATAATAACCTCAAATAGTGCCACTTTCAGGGAATCATTCTTCATTGATTGTGTAAAATTAAACAATCGTTCTAAAGAAACTTCCGTCCCCTTGTTTGGAGATTCAAGTAAACGTAATGCTACCTTGGGTGCAAGGCTACAGGTTTCTTCGCGGGTAATAATGTCAGCTAGAATTTCTAACAAAGTATCGACTCGATTTTCATTTTCAATGTAGCCTTCAATGACTTGAAAATATGGAACGAGTAGTACTGGGGAAATCGCCTTCACTGTCTTGTATTCTGGATGTTTCGTTTCTCCAATTTCAATCTTATGAAGAACTCCTCTGCTAACCCCTGTAAGTTCTTCAAGGTCAGCGAAAGACAAGTTTCTCTCTTTTCTAAGTTGGAAGATGAAATCTGCGATGGCGTTATTCTGATGCTTAATATCCACCATAATACATACCTTCCCTTTAACTAAAATTTTACACTGGTTAATTATAGCAAAGTATGTTCTGTCTTACAATTTATTGATTCTTACAAAATCCCCTTAATTCTTACACGAAGCACAACTATTCGATGAAATTCTACAAAATTCAGCCTTTATATGGTAATATATGTATTTACTTGAACATTTAGAGGAAACTATCAAAACAAAAATAGCCACCTATTCCTATCCCATATTTTATATCATTATGATAAATTATGTTTGAACGATGAGGTCGCGACAAATTGTTCAGCTATTCCTAAAAGGAGCGAAAGCAACGATAATCAAAAAAAGTCCTGTTAACATCTGTGGCCTCTACCGTACTCGGTTTTCCTTCAACTGGTAACGCATCTGCCGAGTCACACCAAGAACCAAACACAATTTCAAAACAAAAAGTGGAAAAAAGCTCGTTTTCCGATGAGGGAGGTGGTGCGGCTCAGCCAGCGTTTAGATCGGTTTCTGATGGCTCAAAAGTCTTCTTCTAAGCTGAAGCTGAAGGTGTGTGGGTGATGCAGTACGAAAAGTTATTGGTCGGGGAAAGTCAGGAACGCATTCAATACCTTGCCCGGATCGGTGCAATCTATGAAAAGCTTTACGGCATTAAGGATTTACATGACGCGGTCTACAGGGCATCATCTGGTGCTGGGTTTGTCCACCGAAGATTGGCCAAGCTCGGCTATACCGAGGAGCAAATTGAGAAACTGTTACGCGAGCGCCTATTTTTTCGCAGAGTAAACCAAATTTGAAATTTAGATGCAACATTTCGTGTTCTTTGAACGTCAAAGATTAGGGATAATATTCCATCAATAACTTTTGTTAGGATGTGGTATGAACAAAAGAAGTCCGAGAATGTAAGAGTCGTAGTAATTGTCGAACCACCGATTTTGCCTAGATGCCGCTGGTAATAATTCTTGTGCAAAAAAAATAATTGGAGGATGTACCATGAAAAAAGCAAAGTCTTTAGCAATGATTTCTTGCTTATCTTTAGCAATGGCCTTACCAAACGCCGCATTTGCTGAAATTGATAGGCACGAGACAAGCGGGGTTATTTTCCAATATGGCCCCAATGGAGGAGTTACTTTTAGTGTAAGCGCCTTTACAAGTTCCGTTTTGGACTATACAAGCACTTATGTCGGAGCAAATATGTATCAAAATACGTATACTAAGTCTGATGCGAGCGTTAGATCGGACAGTTCCCATGGAATTAGTAGCTGCAACAGTAGATTGGACGTTAGAAACAACACCAATTTTAACGGTTCTTCCGTTAGCCTAACGGAACAGTCTAGTTACTGGGTCTCCCCTGGGACGTTTATCTTTGGCAAAAACAGTGCAAGTGGATGGAGGACTTCCTTGACGACAAACTATAGCGTAAACGTTGACAATGAGGGATATATCTCTCCTTCCTTGAATAAATGTTTTGGTGGTGGGTCTGTAAGGGATTCGTTCACTGTTTCTCATTAAAAAATCCTTGGAAAGTAGGGTATGCAAAATGAAAATAAAAAAGCTAACCGTGGTGATGGGCGGAGCTTGCTTATCTTTGTTACTAATCGGCTCTGCATTCGCTTCTACTGCTTCTAACGCTTCTAGTGTATCCATGTCCAAGACAGGGATCATTAGTTCAAGCTTTGATGATCTGAAAGCAAAACTTGAACAAGAAAAAAACAGCAAAAATTTGGCTTCCACTACTCCTTTAGTTCAGGGTGAAGATTTTCAAATTTCCAGACAAGACTTTATCTTTTACAAAAGCAATATGGATATGATTAACAAGCTCCAAAACAATAAGATTGCACCATCCTCCATTTCGGATGATGCCCTGATTGATGAAATGGTGTTAAAGGAACTAACTGTGAATCACGCGAAAAAATTGGGACTTCAAGTTAGCCCTCAAGAAGTAGACGCAGTGATCCAACAGGAAAGGACTTTGCTAAATGATCCTTCTATTACGGGAGAAAATAATGAAACAGTGCGTGAAATTATGAAGCATCGAATCCGAATCACTGGTTTATCCGAAGATGAATTCTGGAAAAGCAAAGAAACCAAAAAAGAATACGAAAAAGCGCTGTTGACGGGCAAATTGTTTGATAAACTGGTTGCAGAAGGAAAAATTGAAAAAGACGGTGCAAGCTTTGGAGTCTTCCAAAAGAGTCTTCTTGAGAGTTCTAAGGGGAAAGTAACCGTCAATAAAAATGCACTGAATAATTAAATAAAATCCCCTTGCAGTTTGAAAACTCCTTTCAACTGTAAGGGGATTTTATTTTTAAAGAAATTGCAAAGCATACATGATAATAAATAAGATTGCACATATTGCCCCTATTGCAAAAACAACATAACCGAAAAGACGTAGAACACGCGGCATCGTTTTCATATCAACTTTATTGGTTGGCGTTCCCATAATGGTTCTGTAGTGCTCAGTCACCGAGTTAAAGGAAGGTATCTCATCAGTATCATTCTTAATTTCTTTTTCGTTGGGTGTTTTCATAAAACATCACTCCTCACTAAGTATTGTAACACGAACCTTGAAGAAAGCGTGCAGCAGAAAGATAGGGTGCGTGGCCTTCACTTCCATAACGGAATTGAAATTCAAAAACTGACGATGGCATTTTTATCCTTTTTGCTGTCTATAAACCATTGCTGCATACGAGCGCTGATCGATATGGAGGTATCTCGGATTAGCTCCCATGTGGCCTTCATTGTAGGGGTTCCCACCAACAAAACGCGGAAAACGTACGCTAAAGGAGATGAAGCCAGCAAAATTGCCGCTTTTCCGTACGCTAAGGGATGCAGCACAAAGTCAATTGTGTTGTATTAGACCATGTATTCAAGCCGAACCATGCCCTCTAACGCAACACAATTTAGCCGTTCACGGCTGGATCAAAATGCAACAAAATTGTTAGCGTACGATTTTCGCGTTTTGCTGTCTCTCCCCCTATAAGATAAAGATAGTTGGTATAATAATACTAACTATCTTTATCTTGTTATTTATGGAATAATACTTATGGAGGTGGCTTATTGTGGGAATAAGGATGTTCTTATTGATAGCGTTCATGTGGGTATTAATTGGTTGTAATGCACAAAACGATTCGAGGGAGCACAACGATAAATCAAATTCTCAGTCGATAGTAGCTATAAAAGAAGCGGCAATTAAGGGTCAAATGAAAGGTATGGAGGTCCCGTTAAAATCTACTTACTCAAAAGTTGTTGAAGTGTATGGGGAGCCTAAAGAGATAAGCAATGAGGAGTGCTGGACGTATTCTCACGATCATCCCAAAACTAAGGCGAACTTTTATTTTAATTACGATTCATGTGCGAATGGTCTAAATGTCTTGAAGCCAGAAGCAATCGTTAATAAAATTTCTGTGCCAGTAGAGTCCCTTGATATACAGATGACGGCGGAAGATGTAAAATTAGCATTAGGAAAACCGAACAAAGAATTCTGGGATGAAGCCTACGATGGTTATTATTTGATCTATGAATTAGACCAAAGTCAGTTAGTATTTTTTGCAAAGGAGAATACCGATCCTATAAATATCAGCCGGGTGCAGGTAATCACTAGCTAATGAAAGGAATGAAATAAACATTCAATGACCCTAGATTTGATTACCCTCATGGATGAAACTGACTCCATGAGTTTTTTGTTTTTTGAGGATAAAAACACAGTTTGTCTTTGTTAACCTAAGCTTATGTTATCCCGCTTCTGCAAATAAAAAAGAGGCCCTTTGGCCCCTTACTTTATCTATAACAGTATATTCAAATGTATGTAAACTATACTGCGAATTTCGCTTTGATGAATTTTTCCATAATTGCTGATGGTAGTACATTCGACTTAATGGGACTCCCAGCTGAGCTAAGGCCCCTCGCTATTTGTTTCTTTTGTTGCTTTTATTAATTTCAGCGGCGACAAAATTGATAATAGCACAGCCCTAAGGGACTTGTCAATCAAATGAACTAAAGTTGTATTTTTCTGAAAATAAAAGGGCACTAAGCATCCAACTAGTGCCCCTATTTTGTTAAACAAAAAAATTATCGCAGCAACAAGTAAACTGACTGGTAGTGTAATTCAAAGAAGTTACTCTCCATATTCAAAACCAAAAAAGGAGGATGAAAATCCGCCTCCTTTAATTATATCATATTGAAACTTTTGGTATGTTCAGGAATTGGCACATTTATGTATCTACAGGTTCCTAATCAGTTTACTGACCCATGCCTCTGAAAATCCTAAGATTTTGGCTAACTCTTTTTGTGAGGCTTTCGGGTTTTCCTTAATCGCTTTATGCAGACGCTCCAATGCTTCTTTTCTTCTGTTAGTAGTTTTTTTCTTTTTTGAAAGTGTTCTTTTTACCTCTTTAGCACGCTCACATTCTACCCGCTCCAAAAAAACTTGAAGCGCCGGAAGGCTTTGAATACAGGGCATACAAATATAAAATTTTTTGAAGTAAATGGTTTGTTCCTTGTTTGAGCAAAACAAACATTCTTTGCCGTGATATCTATAAACCATAATCGCTTTTCTTTCGTCATCATAGTAATACTCTGTCATAACATTGGGATCAAGATTCAAAACACGCCTAACCTCCGTAGGGATTGAAATTCTCCCGAACTTATCTACCATCCTGACAATTCCAGTTCTTATACCCTCTTGCATCAACGCACCTCAAAATGAAAATTTCCCATAAACAATATGAATTAATTGTCATAAAAAACGGCTCTAATTTAAACACCTCATCTTCCTAGTTTGAGCGATTAAAATGTACTTATCTAACTCTTGACTTAAATGAACGATATGATCACAAGTCAAACTCTCTCCTTGTTGTACAGCTTCTTCCATTTGTCTAAGGATAGTCATCATCTCTATTTGCAACTCTTCATCGTCCATATTGAGTAACTAAACCTAAACCTCCCTTCCAGTAACTAATAATTTCAAGGGCCTCTATTAAACCTTAAGAAAAGTATATTGGTTTTCCCTTTAAAATGGATTTTTTAGAATTTAAAGAAAAAAACATAAAAAAACAGGCGAATATGCCTGTTTCAATAAATTGGTATATGTTTACGTTAAAGATAATGTCCAAAAATTTTCGAGAAAATAACCTTTACAATTCGGAGTCAAGTGTTTTCATAGGTGACATCCAACTGGAAAGTTTTTGCTATTTTTTTGATCATGGTTTTGAACGAGTCGTCCTTAGTTCCGACTATAGATAATATTGATAATAGAACGTTAATACATTCATCTCTCTTTTGAAAAGCACCAACTTTCTCAAACGCCTGGAGGCTATTAACAAAACTTTGTATTCCTTCGTCAATTAATCCAATGCAGAGCTGATAGACCCCTTTATGACGATAATACTTTCCAAGAGCCATATATTTTTGTGGTGTTTTTGGCTGTTCTGGTAAAAACTCATCTTCTTTCTCCAAAATCTCCGCGAATGATTCCAAATCACCAATTTCAAAGTATATTTCTAGTAGTTCATCGGCTATATGCAACCTATCGTCCCGACTAAATTCATCCAAATACTTTCGAAGGATGGGAATAGCTACGTCGTACTCTTTTTTTCTTGCTTTTATTAAAGCTCGGATATGTAGAGATGGTATGACAACATGCTCATTCTCCATCTTTTCGAAAATGTCCAAATGCTTCTCAACCGCATCATAGTTTCTAAGCCTCAATAATGAGTTAATCATTGACAGATATACCCTTGCTTTTAGTTCTGTATCCTTTTTTTCAAGGGGAAGCCCTTCTTCACAAAGTTTTATACATTCATTGTATTTTTTGATGTTATGCGCATGCAAAGCCATTCTAAAATAAAACGTGATCTTCTCTTCAGTCGATAAAAAATCAACATAATAGGTTATTTCTTGACCCAATAGGAATGTTTCCTCTAGCCGTCTCAAATCGTTCCTCTCAATTAAATACTTTTGTAGCAGCCCTTTGGCTACGTAATACGGCACACCGCGTTCTCTGGAATATTGAACAATAACTGTATAAAGGGATGCCCTGAGCGGATCATCGGATATCGATTCCGTAAAATAAAATAATCGTTGCAAAGAATCTTCTGTGCTCCTTTGAGGTGATTGAAGTAACCGCAAAGCTACCACAGGGGCTAAGTCATTTTTCAGGGAAATTACCTCTCGCAATATTTCAAACAATGGCTCAACTCGATCTTCTTCCTCAATATAACATTTCACAATTTCTGTATAATGTGATGGTAATGCTGTGGCTATGGCCTTCAATGTCTTAAACTCTGGTCGCTTTGTTGCTCCAGTTTCTATTTTATGGAGAACTGTGATACCCACACCCGTTAGTTCCTCAAGTTCTGCGTATGTCAAGTTCTTCTCTTTTCTAAACTGGAAGATGATATCTGAGATGGTTTTACATTTAATATCCACCATATAATATGATACCTTCCTTTTATTCAATATTATACATGGTTAATTATAGCAAAACATGTTTCATTTTACGATTAATTCATAATCGCCTAATTCTTACATTAGATACAACGATTCGATAAACTTCTACAAGGTATAGTTAATTTTTGGTAATGACAGTCATTACTTTTAAGTTTTGCAGTTAAGAGAGAAATAAAAATAGATGCCAATTCCTATCCTATATTTTGTGTTATTGTGATAAATTATGTTCGAACGATGAGGTCGCGACAAATTGTTCAAAACTACTTCCCTAAAGGAGCGAAAGCAATGAAAGTCAAAAAAGTCCTGTTAACATCTGTGGCCTCTGCTGTACTTGTTTTTTCTATTATGGGTAGCGCATTTGCCGAAACGCTTCAAAAACCGTCATTACAAACAAACGAGTTAGCCCCTGTGTCTCTACAAACAACCACCAAGCACAATTCAAAGTACAGCTCAGACGTCGAAAAGCTCAAATCACATGGGGTATCCGATGAAACTATTCAACGGCTAGGAGGTGATGTCGATGTTTTGGCTAGTCAGATTGATCATTTGTCCAAAACTCAAATTGCTAATTTTACAAATGGGTTAATTAAAAGCGCTGAAACAAGTGTAAAAATGAAAAACCTTCTTAGCGCTGGACAAAATGACAATTCCACACAATATGTTGCAAAGGTTATCAATGGGGAGGTTACGCTTGAGAACGGGAATAAGATCCCTGTTCCTAATAGCCATAAGTTAGATAGTAGTTCTGGCGCTCACACTTCCGGATATAATATCAATGAGGGGCCTATGTACAATGTTGATGCTAAATTGGGTTACTCAAAAGTTAGTGCATTAGTGACGCTCCCCCAAGTAAAGTCAACATACAAAAGTGGCGTCATTCCTTATGTACTCAATGGAATTTTTATGTCTAACGGACAAGGTGGCTATACTGGTGGAGCCGATTTAGGCTTATTTTACGAGGATAATCAGTGGCGGCTCTGCATCAATGGCGGTAATGGTCTTTGGGTCAACTCTAAAGATCCAATTAACACATCAAATGTCTTTATTATTTTTAAAGTGTCCGCTTGGGATACAGTTGAAATTGCTGCGTACGATGGACAAAGCTATCATCCTATTACGTCCATTTATTATTGGATGGGAGGAAAGAATTTTGACCCATCTGGTAACGGTGTTGAAATGGCAACGGGCTTTTCCCTTGCTTTGAAATATTATCATGGACTGAATGATGGTTCTTATTTACGCGGCGGACGATTCCAAAACACTTACTTATATAATAATAATGAAACTCGACTTTGGACTTCAGATCTTACAACACATAGAGATAAGAAAAGAACCGACGACGAAAAAAGGTGCATCTATGTGAATACTAACAGCTATGATTATGATTATTCTGTCGATATTAATCTCAATCTGCCATAATGTAATCATGGTTTACTAACTAAAGCTATAGGCTTGGAAGTGTGGGTTATTCCAAGCCTATAGCCATTTCTCAATTTTATAATAATGACTGTGTGGAGGCGAATTTATGAACAAGAAAAAATTTATTATTGTGCTAACAACGATGGGTGTGTTGTCTGGATTGACCACTGGTGTACTTGCAGCGGATTCAATACGTGCACTATTGTTTCCTGTAACTTATAAATTTAATGATCAAGTAAAGGAGCTTGGAAAAGAATATATCACTCTCAATTATGAGGGACACGTCTATGTTCCGCTCCGTTTTGTTGCTGAAAATATGGGCGGTGCTGTTGCGTATGAAGAAAGTACTGGAACAGTTTATGTAAAAAATAAGGGAACTTTGGATATAAAGAACATAACCTCAACCAGTGATAGCGTTAATTTAGGGAATTTAATCTTAACCAAGGAGGAGGGAAACAAAACAAAAGTCTCTGGATCACTTGAAATGTTATACGGAAGTGACGATATCGATTCTGTTTTAAAATTTTTTAACGAAAAAAACGAGGAAATAGGTCATGTGGACATAAAAGGGAATTTCAAAGAAGGGCTGAATAATTTTGAGGCAACAGGAGATGGCGATTTTAGAAGTTACAGTTCTGTAAAGTATTCTGTTAGCAGAATAGGAAAAATGGTATTGCCTAGAGTTCCGAAACCCTGAAAAATAAATTCATCCCCCCTCATGGAGTTTATCCATGAGTTTTTTATTTTCTAAATTTTACCGCTCGCAAGCTTCTATTGAATCTAAATTTAAACATTTCCCGCTTCAGCAAATAAAAAGAGGCTCTCTTTGGCCTTTCACTTAGGTTATCCTTATTAAACCCAAAATATTATTCTAAATTCTGTTCAAGTTTAGTACCAATTGAAGAAGCATATACACTATCAGCAAACGAATCTATTATCCTATGACAAGTAGTTAGGGCTTGACTGATCGCCTCTATAATCATTCGATAAACTTCTACAAAGTATAGTTAATTTTTGGTAACTACTGGCATTACTTTTAAGTTTTGCAGTTAAGAGAGAAGTAAAAATAGATACCAATTCATATCCCATATTTTGTATAATTATGGTTAAATTACGTTTGAACAATCCAATCGGCCGACGATATGTTCAATTTGAACTTGCGAAGGAGGTTCAGTCAATTGAAAAATTTATTTCGTAGTATCCTTGCCTTAATGTTTGTTTTTACACTGATAATGCCCTCATCAAGCATTTTTGCTGAAACAGATCTTGATGCTAAACTTAAAAGGATGGGTACACCTGAAGAACTTATATCACTGTGGAGTCCGGATTTAAAAAAACAGATTTTGTCTAAGGGGTTAAAATACGTTACACACGGCATTTCAGGAACCCGGACAAATAAAACCAGAAAAGTCCTTACTGTAGTAGCAACTGCTAAATGGCTACCTCGTAAAATGCCGTTTTGGCGCTTAACTGATCCTTACGGAGTTGCATTTGATAAGGATCTCTTTAGAATTGTCGATAACTCTGCATATTACGAAGATAGATTTAGATGGTGGGGCGAATCATCGTTTAATACTTTCCAAACCGGAAGAAACTTCACTTACGCAACTGAAAATGGGGTAGGATTTAACGCTGATCTTAGAGGTGATGAATTTGTTCCGCCAAGAAATGTAGAGGAACAAATCAGTTCAGGTCTCTTTAGAATCGAAAGTAAAGCGACCAATTATCCGAGAGGGAGTTCATCACTTACTGGTACCTATTACCACATTATTAGCGCTAATGGAACTATTGGATTGACTTTTTATGGAATTGGTGTATCATTTACTGGAACTGCTTCTAACGACTCTCGTGGAGCAACTAAGTCATTTAACTATTAATAATTTATTCTAGTACTTCATACGATTACAAAATGGCTATCATTTTTTTCTGATAGCCATTTTTTCTATCTCCCCATAATTATACTGATGTACTCATTAATCGGAGGTCATTGTACCTACCTTTATTAATACAGGAGGATGAAATCAAATGGAGGTAGCAGTGTTGATTATCTCGCTTGTTATAGGAGGAATTATTTCTGGGATAGTAAACGGAGGATTTCCAGACGTAACCGATGTTTTCCTAGCAGGTATTATTGGATTGCTGTTTTTAATTTCCAAGAGACTCCATAGTGTTCGGAAATAATAAAGTTTCAGATTTATTTTATTACTCCCAGGTAATTCGATGATTTTATTGTCCTCACTGGGCCTTCCTTAGCAAAGGCTATCCCGCTTAAGTCAAATTAAAAAGAGGCCCTTTGGCCTCTTACTTTATCTATGCTAACAGTATACCGCAATGTATGTAGGCTATACTGCGAATTTCGCTTTGATGAATCTTTCCATGATTGTTGATGGTAGTATATTTGCCTTACTGGGACTCCCAGCTGAGCTAAGGCCCCTCGCCATTCGCTTCTTTCGTCGCTCTACAGCTTAGTCGTTTCTCCACCGGCCTGATGCTTGGAGAGCAGCTCGGTCAATTCTTTCATAAACATATCGATGTCTTTAAATTGACGATACACCGACGCGAAGCGGATATAAGCGACCTCGTCTACGGGATACAGCTCGCTCATGACAATCTCCCCGATCTCGCGGCTGTCTACTTCGGCATGGGCCGTCGTGCGGATTTGCTTCTCCACCTCGGAAACGATCATCTCCAGCCGTTCAACGGATACCGGACGTTTCTCACAGGCGCGGATCAAGCCCCGCAGCATTTTTTCCCGGTTGAACTCCTCCCGGCTGCCGTCCTTTTTAATGACAATGAGCGGCGTCTCCTCGACCATCTCAAAGGTCGTGAACCGCTTCTGACACTTCTCGCATTCGCGGCGGCGCCGGATCGATTTATTCTCGTTGGCGGCACGCGAATCCAATACCTTCGTGCCGGAATAATCGCAATATGGACATTTCATCGATCGTTTCTTCCTCCCCCTATTTCCCAATAGCTCCCTGTCATGAAGTCCGGGCAATCGCACATAATAGGACTACCAACGACAAGGAGGTGAACAGACATGGGTGCAGGTCAATCCCGCAGCAGCAATCAATTGGTAGTGCCTCAAGCGAATGCAGCGTTGGATCAACTGAAATACGAAGTAGCGCAGGAACTGGGTATCGTGATCCCTCAGGACGGTTACTTCGGTCACATGGCTACTCGTGATACTGGTGCGATCGGTGGTAACATCACGCGTCGCCTGGTGCAAATCGCCGAGCAGTCTCTTGCCGGTCAATTCAAATAATAACACGTTTTGAAGAATACGCAAGAAGTATCGGGCTTAAGCTCCCGTCCAAGGCAGCTTGTCCGATACTTCTTTGCCGTGTAAGGTCAAGCGGCGCGCTCTCCCCACTCTTCTCCATACAATTTAACATACTTGTTATAATAATACATTACACGCTGTATGTAATGTCTCGTTTCCCCGTAAGGAATACGGTCCGCATTCTGGAGCGTTCCGTCCCATTCGTTCTCCTGGAGCCAGCGGCTGACTTTGCCATGCCCTGCATTATAGCCCGCAAGAACCGCTATTCGATTTCCGTTAAACTGCTTGAATAACCAATTAAGATACCATGAGCCCAGCTCGATACTGACTGCCGGGTCGTTAAGTCTGGTTTTGAATTCTTCATTAAAACGCGCCTTGTCGATAATCCAATTCGCCGTATCCGGCATAAGCTGCATCATTCCGTATGCGCCCTTCTTGGACTCCGTTTCCGTCAAATAGTTGGATTCCACCCGAATGACGGCGGCCACAAGAAAAGGATCGAGATCGTATTTTGCGGCGTTTTGGCGTATTTCCTGTTCGTAACGGATCGGATACAGCATGCGTCCCACATAGGTGCTGCTTAAGAACAAAAAGATAACAAATGTCAGCAGCAGCAAGGCGAACACCCGCTTTTTCCGCCAAAAGCTCATGATAGCCCCCTTTCGTTCCAGAAAGCTTCAACTTGCTTTTCCGTTGCCTCTAGGGTGCCCGAATTATCGATAACCCAATCGGCGAGCCCTTTTTTCTCCTCGATCGGCATCTGGGACAACAGACGTTTCTCCGCCTGCTCCGCCGTGATTCTGTCCCGGGCCATCAGACGCTGAAGCTGCACTTCGCGCGGCACGTAGACGACCATCACCTGCTCGTACATGGCCTGCTGCCCCGATTCGTACAGGAGCGGCACGTCGACGACGACCAGCTTGTCCGGCTGCTCCGCCGCGTAGGTCTGCATTCTCTCACGTATTAATGCGCGAATGGGAGGATGCAGCAGATTTTCTAGATCGCGAAGCGCTTCGCGATTGCCGAAGACCCGCTCGCCCAGTTTTTTACGATGAAGAGAACCGTCCGGCAGCAGCAGATCGTCTCCGAACCGCCGGATCACTTCAGCCAGAACGGGGGTGCCCGGCTCCACGACCTCTCTCGCAATCCGGTCCGCATCGATCAGCAGCGCACCGCGCCGGACGAGCATCTCGGCTACCGTGCTTTTGCCGCACGCAATCCCCCCGGTTAATCCGATGTTCATGGTCATTCCCCTATTATATCCAAGATGATGTTGTTGTTGTATGGTCAGAACAGTTTCATGATGCCCATCAGGATCAAGACAAATCCGGGCAAAACGGACAGCTTGCGAATCCATTTCAGCTCCGCATAGCGCAATCCGATTTGCAGACCGATTCCCAGAAACGTGCCGCTGGCCAGCGCAATGACCGCCGCCGTCAGCCACGGCGTGAAGCCGAGCAGTGCGGCGCCGATCCCCGCTCCAAATGCGTCCAGCGAGAGCGCCAGGCCCAGCAGCGTCGCTTCGTAAGCCGATATGTTGCCGGAACGGTCCACATCCGCCATGGACGGTGTGCGCAGAATTTGAATGACCAGACCGAACCGTTTCAGTTCAAGATAAAATACTTCTTTGGCCGTCGCCGGTCCCGGCGTGGGGACTGGCGGCTGGGGCTCGTTCGCCGGCCCCGCTTGCGATTCCTGCCGTCTTTGCTGGATCAGCTGAACCAGCGCCCACAAGCCGATCCCCATCAGAATGACGGCGCCGATATCTTTCGCCACGGCCGGGTCGACAAACCGGCTCGTCCAGACGCCGATCTGCATCGATGCGTAAATGGTAACGCCCGACCAAGCCGCGATGATCGCAATCGAAGTGAGCGGAATCCTAATTTTGCGGAGACCGTACGTGACGCCTACCCCAAATCCGTCCAGACTGACGGCAAAAGCAAGCAGAAGCAACGAGACGACAGACAACATGACGTTCCCTCCTCACCAGTAACTGCACACCATACTATATGGCTGTTCTGGGCGGAGGGTGCGTGTTGCCGTTCCGGGAGAACCCGTTAGCCTTCGAGCGCTTCCCTTTTTCCGCGCTTGCGCTTTAGCGGCTGGCAGACCGGGCAATAGTGGGTGCCGCGCCCGGCTACCACCGTCTTGACAATCGCCGTGCCGCAAGTCAGACAAGCCTCGTCCTTGCGGCCGTACATTTTCAGCTGATGCTGGAACATCCCGATCTCGCCTTGACCGTTGACGTACGACTTGATGGACGACCCGCCTGCCGCCACGGCGTCCTTGAGCGTCTCTACAATCGCTTCATGAAGCTTGTCCGCTTCCGCCGCGCTCAGCGTATGGGCCTCCCGCTCTGGATGAATACCGGACAGGAATAACGCTTCATCCACATAAATATTCCCGATGCCGACAATGTATTCCTGATTCAGCAGCAGCGGCTTGATCTTCGTCTTGCGCTTTCCGATCTTCCCGCGGAAAGCTTCCGGCGTAAACGCCTCGTCAAGCGGCTCAAGGCCGAGCTTCTTGAGCGGCGCCTCCAGCAAATCCCGATCCTTCGGATAGACGTGCATCGTTCCGAACTGCCGCACGTCCTTGTACCTCAGCTCCGTGCCGTCCGTAAAATGAAACACGACATGCGTATGCTTTTCCATCGGTTCGTCCGAACGGTATACCCCGTAGCGTCCCTCCATCCGCAGATGCGAGACGAGCGTATACCGGTCGAGCATGAACCGCAAAAACTTCCCCCGCCGCTCGACCGAGTGAATCGTTTCTCCCTCAAGCATAACGGCAAACGCCTGGATGTCGTCCGGATGCTGAATAATGCGGGGCAGCAGGACGGACACGCGCTCGACCTTCTTGCCGATGACTAATTGATTGAGCGTACGGCGTACCGTTTCGACCTCCGGCAATTCCGGCATGATGTCTTCCCCTCCTCCATTCCGCCCGGACGATGTCCGGCGGATTACTTCGCCTCGTACCAGTTCTCCCCAGCATCGACGTCCACCTTCAGCGGCACGTCGAGCTTCAGGGCCGATTCCATCACTTCGGCGACCATTCGTTTCATCAAGTCAATCTCGTCTTCCGGCACCTCGAACACCAGTTCGTCATGCACCTGCAGCAGCATGCGGCTGCGCACGCCCTCTTCCTTCATCCGCTTGTCCAATTGGACCATCGCCAGCTTGATAATATCCGCGGCCGTTCCTTGAATCGGCGTATTCATCGCGGTGCGCTCGGCGAACGAACGGAGGTTGAAGTTCGAGGCTTTAATTTCCGGCAGGTAGCGGCGGCGCTGCAGCAGCGTCGTAACGTAGCCGTCCTCTCGGGCTTTCTTCACGATATCGTCCATATATTGGCGAACCCCTTGAAACACGGCAAAATATTGCTCGATAAACTTCGCCGCGTCCTTACGGGTAATGTTCAAGTTTTGCGACAACCCGTAATCGCTAATGCCGTACACGATGCCGAAGTTGACCGCTTTGGCCTGACGCCGCATGTTCGAATCGACTTCCGCTTCGGATACGCCGAACACGTCCATGGCCGTTTTCGTATGGACGTCCATATTTTCGCGGAACGCTTCGATCAGCTTCTCGTCCTGCGAAATGTGCGCCAGCACGCGCAGCTCGATCTGCGAGTAGTCGGCGGTCAGGATTTTCCAGCCGGGCTCGGAAGGGAAAAACACCTTGCGGATTTTGCGGCCTTCCTCCAGCCGGATCGGAATGTTCTGCAGGTTCGGATACTGGCTGCTGAGCCGTCCGGTCGCCGCGATCGTCTGCTTATAGTACGTATGCACCTTCCCGGTAGAAGGACGCACTTCCTTAAGCAGGCCTTCCACGTAAGTCGACTGCAGCTTCGCCAGCGTCCGGTAATGAAGAATATGACCGACCATCGGATGATACGGCTCCAGCTTCTCCAGCACTTCGGCGTCGGTCGAATAGCCGGTTTTCGTTTTCTTGATCACCGGCAGACCGAGCTTCTCGAACAAAATTTCCCCCAGTTGCTTCGGCGAGTTGATGTTAAACTCAATTCCAGCCGCATCGTAGATCGATTGCATGATGCCTTCAAGCTGGTTCCCAAGCTCCGCGCCGTAGGCTTTGAGCTCCTCCGCGTCCACTTTGATCCCTTTGCGCTCCATCGAAGCCAGCACGAGCGCCAGCGGAAGCTCCAGCTCGTAAAACAACGGATGCATTTCGCTCGCTTCGAGCGCTTCCTTCAGTTTCGGCGCCAACCGATGGACCGCGGCGGCTTTGCGGCACAAATAGGCGGTCAGCACGTCTTCCTCGGGCACCTTGAATTTCGCGCCCTTGCCGAATACTTCCTCGTCGGCCGGAAGCGGACGCAGTCCGTAGCGGGACGTCAGGCCGTCCAGCGTCAGCGACGATTCCGTCGGATCGAGCAAATAGCCGGCGAGCAGCGCATCGAAGCCGATGCCGCCCAGCTCGATTCCGCGCCAAGACAGCACGATGACGGCACGGTGCAGATCGTAGACGGAAACCTCCTGCTTGTCCTCCGAAGCGAGCCATTCCCGAACCGCAGAGGCGTTTTCCTGCTCAAGCCGTCCCACCGGCACATAGTAGCAAACGGGCTCCACGCCCTCTTCTTCGCTATAGAAGGACACGCCGATCACCTCGGCGTTATGCGGATTGTCGCCCGCCGCTTCCACATGCAGCGCTCGGACATGCGGCAGAACCGCGATCAGCTCAGCCAGCTTGTCGTCCGTAACCAGCACCGCCGGCGGCTCCGTACCGGTCTCCTCCGCCTCCGCTGCTCCTGCCGCTCCAGCGCCGGAAGCGGGCAGCTGCAGCCGCTCCATTAACGACTTAAATTCCAGCTTGCGGAACATCTCGGCAAGCTCCGATTCCTCATATCCGCGGTACGCAAGCTCGTCCCACGAAAAATCGACCGGCACCTCCCGGAAAATTGTCGCAAGCTCCTTGCTCATCCGGGCGCTGTCGGCGTTCTCAGCGACCTTTTCTCCTAGCTTGCCTTTGATCCGCGAGGCGTTCTCCAGCACGTTCTCGACCGAGCCGTATTCGTGCAGCAGCTTAAGCGCCGTCTTCTCCCCAACACCCGGGATGCCCGGAATGTTGTCGGACGTATCGCCCATCAGCCCTTTCAGATCGATGATCTGATGCGGCTTCAGACCGTACGTTTCTTCGATGTGCGCCGGATCGAACAGCTCGACCTCGCTGATGCCCTTGCGCGTCAGCGCGATGGTCACCTGTCCGCTCGCAAGCTGCAGCATGTCCTTGTCCCCGGTGACGACGACGACCTCGATGCCGTCTTTCTCGTCCGCAACGCGCGTCAGCGTGCCGATAATGTCGTCGGCCTCGTAGCCGTCCAGCTCAAACTGGCGGATGCCGAACGATCCGAGCAGATCCCGGAGCAGCGGAAACTGCTCGGATAGCTCCGGCGGCGTTTTTTCGCGGCCGCCTTTGTACTCTGCGTAATCTTTATGTCGAAACGTCGCTTTCCCCGCGTCGAATGCGACCAGAAAGTGCGTTGGCTTCTGCTCCTCCAGCAGCTTGAGCAGCATGGTGGTGAACCCGTAGACGGCGTTCGTGTGCAGCCCCTTGGAATTGCTCAGCAGGGGCAGCGCAAAAAAAGCGCGGTAGGCAATGCTGTTCCCGTCGATCAAAATAAGCTTGGACAATGGATACACCCCATTCGGCAGTCTTCCTACTCTATACATGATAGCATAGGACAGCATAAGAAAAAAACCTTTGGAAAGCTTTCTCGAAAAAGGGGTGTGCGCCGTTTTTGCCGCATAAAATGAACTAACTTTTGATCCTTGACGGCACCTTTCGAGCGGAAAGGAGATCGGAGGCTGGGTTCATGAAAGAGACGGTTCGTTTGAACGGAAAACGCGCGATTTTTTTCGATGTCAATCAGACGCTGGTACAGCAGGGACTCAGCTTCGAACAATGCTTCGCAGAGGTGTGGGGCGATTATTCGGCCAGGTGGGCGGCGGAGGACCGCCCAAAGGCGGATTCGCTCTGGGAGCAGTATATCACCCGTTGGCAGCAGCGCAAAAAAGGCCGGACGACGTTCAAGCAGCTCGACGAGCTGCAGCAGCAATGTCTGCTGGAAGCCTTTGAGACGCTGAGGATTCCCGTTTCTTCCGGCGTCCTGCGAAGCTTCATGCAGGATATCCGCCGCTTGCAGGTATCGGCGAAGACCATGGCGCCGCAGACGGCAAAGACGCTGGAGGCGCTGTCCCGGACATACCGCTTCGCCATCATCAGCAACAGCCCCCGCAGCGAAGTGCTGATGATGCTGCAGCGGTTCGGGCTGGAATCGTATTTTCCCAAAGAACGCGTCTTTACGGCGCAAAAGCCGGCGGACAAGAAGCCCGCGCCTTATCTCTTCAAGACGGCACTCCAAACGATGCAGCTTGCGCCCAGGCAGGCGCTCATGGTAGGGAACTCGTGGAAGCATGACGTGTGCGGCGCCGTCAAGGCGGGCCTGGATGCCGTATGGCTTCATCCCGGAGCGGCCGGTCCGTCCGCCGAATCGGGAGACAAAAAAATTTCCCAGCAGCGGCTGGGAAAACGTAAGGTATATCTGATCAAGCAGTTGGATCAGCTTCACCAGCTCTTCGGTTAAATTTCAATCGGCCCGTCGTCCTCCGGAACGCCGACCGCATCGCTGCTGAAGACGCTCCCGCGGTGCGCTTTTGACTGCTTCTTCAGCTTGGCCGCCGTTTCGGAAATTTGTTCAGGCGTTACGGCGGCGGCCGCCTTGCAGATGACAAGCGACAGCGACAGCGTGACGCCGTCGCTATCGATCCGGTTGCCCTGCCGGTCCTCGACATACGTCCAATGGTCCTCGTCGTAGAACATTTTGACCCCCGCATCGAACCGCCGCAAAATTTCGCCGCACAGCTTCTCCGGCTCCTCGCTCGCCGTAATCGCAATAAAATCGTCCCCGCCGATGTGACCCACGAAATCGAACGGCAGCCCCAGCACGCCCATCGCCTGCTGAATGCAATCGGCGGTAAATTGAATGAGCTGATCGCCCTTTTGAAAACCGTACCGGTCGTTAAACCATTTGAAATAATCGAGATCGGCATAGATGACCGAAAACGGCTTCTTGTCCGTCAGCCGCTTGCTCAGCTCCCGGTAAATTTGCAGATTGCCCGGCAGTCCCGTGAGCGGGTTTGCGACCTTGGCGCTTTCCATGCGGGCATTCGTGATGCATTCGAGAATGGACCTAATGGAGGACATCCCCAGCATCCGCCCTTTGGAGGTGATGATCACGAGATCGTACAAATTTTGAATGTCCCGCGAGGTCGCGAGCTGGGACACCTCCTCGACCGACATCTGCTCGTCCACGATCAGCGGTGACGGGTCCATCACTTGATCGATCGGACGGTTCCAGAACAGCGAGTACCCGTACTGTCCCGCAAGCTGCTGGAACAAGCGGTCCCGCATAATGAGGCCGATGGGCACTCCGCCGGAAATGACCGCCACGCCGAGCGCGTTCGCATTTTTCTTAAAATACCCGGCGACCGTCGAGATAGGCGTCGAGCTTTCAAAGGACTGATACGGGATCGACAGGTCGCCGATGGCCCAAAAGCTGCCCGCGGTTTCGACAAATTTGCGGTGCAGCAAAATATAATTTTTCAGCTCCGGCTGTAGCAGGGCTTGCTCCGTTCCGGGACGGCCAAGCAGAAACCCCTGGCCGAAATGCACGCCCATGCGCGTAAGCTTCATCAGCTCCTCGGCCGACTCGATGCCCTCTGCAATCAGGTGAATGCCCAGTTTCTCGGCGAACGACAGCAGCGTCTCAAGGATGTACTCCTTCGTTTTATGGCGGTGAATGTCCTTGATGAGCGAGCGGTCGATTTTGATAAAATCGGGCTGCAGCTCGGCAATCGCTTGCAGCGAGGAATACCCCGCTCCGGCATCGTCGATGGCGATCCGGTACCCTTGCTGGCGGTAATGATCCAGAATCGATTTGGCCGCGTCGAAATCTTCGATGGAGCTGCGCTCCGTAATCTCGAATACGACGTTCCCCGGCGTCAGTCCCCGCTGCTCCAGCAGCTCCAGCGTCCGGCCCGGCTCAAACTGCGGATCGTTCAAAATTTCGGCGGACAGGTTCAGAAACAGCATCTCCTCCTCCGTCCGGGTCAACGCGCCTTGAATCGCCTTGGCCCTCGCAAGCCGGTCCAGTGGATACAGCAAGCCCTCGGACTCCGCCGCCGCGAACAGTTTGAGCGGAGAATGCAGCGGGCTGCCCTCCGGTCCCCGGGTTAACGCCTCGTAGCCGAAAACGGTGCCGTCCTTCAGCGAAATAATCGGCTGATAAACGGACGTTACGGCTTGTTGATGTAAGATGTGCTGCAGCTCGCTATGAAGCGTCGAACCGTCGATCGGCTGCTCCGTCATTTGTTCTATCGTCATTGACCATCCCTGACTTTCCATGTCTTTGGATCTACTATACCATGGGAATTTTATCCCAGTGTTAACACGGAACGTCCCGAATTGTTAAACGATTGTAAATATTTACGAAGAAACCGTCTCTTACTTGATGCCGATCGATTGGCGGTATTCGGAAGGGGAACAGCCGACCGCCTTTTTGAACAGGATGGAGAAGTGCGGATAGCTCTGATAGCCGACGGCCAAGGAGACGTCGATCACTTTGTAGTGGGGAATTTCGAGCAGCCGCTTGGCCATCTCCATCCGTTTGCGGATACGGTACTGCACGAACGTCTCGTTCGCCGTTTTTTTGAACAGGTGGCTGAAGTAAGTCGGCGCAAGGCCCATTTTCCCGGCGACCTCCTCCAGGCTGATATCCGTCGCCAGATGTTGGTCGATATACGCTTTCGCTTCTTCCCAGACGTTCTTCAGGTTGCCGCCACGGTAGGTTTGCAGCAGCCCGGTCAGCTTGAAAATTTCCTCCTCCAGAAAGGCCAGGGCTTCCGGACGGGCAGGAAAACTTCGGCGCTCGGGAGGCTCGGGAAAGAGGAAGACGTCTCTGGCGTTCAGCCGCTTCACCAGCAAGCGGAGCACGTCGTTCACGGATGCGCTCATCCGCTCGGACGACGCATGCTCTGTGAAATACCGGTCCTTCCCTTCCGTCCAGCAGGCGGCAGCGGCATCCGGGACGGCGCTCCAGATCGCTTCCTCCAACGAATCGAGCCACTGCTCGTATTCCGAAATGGACGGCGCGTCGGCCTGGGCCGGTTTCAAAACGCGATCCAACACCGAATATAGCTCGCCGGGCGTGACCGGCTTGAGCAGGTATTCCTTGACCCCGTATGTCAGGCATTTTTGCGCATACGCAAATTCCCCGTAACCGGAGATGACGACGGTCTTGACGGAGGGCCGGATTTCCGAGATGAGTCTGCACAGCTCAAGCCCGTCCATGCGAGGCATCCGAATATCCGTGAGAACCAGATCGGGCGGGGTTTCCCGAACCAAAGCGGCGGCCTCCTCGCCATTGGCCAGAGCGGTAACGCGAATCCTTCCCGCCCCATACCGTTCGACCATCCGGGCAAGCCCGAGCCGGATCATGGGTTCGTCTTCGACGACGACAATATGCATCCTTATCCTCCCTTCGCTCCGCATCTGCACAAACCGCAACCCTTCAGCATGACGGCCCGCTTGAGGAAGGCATAACCATCGTCACTTTCGTTCCCTCGTCAAGCCGGCTCTCGATGTGCAAACCGTATTGCTCGCCGAACACCATCTGAATGCGCCTGTGCACGTTAACAATGCCAATTCCTCCCTTCTTGCCGGCCGCATCGTCCCCTCCGTCGACAAGACGGTTCGCCTCCAGCTTCTCCCGCAGCTCCGCCAGACGGTCATCCGGCATGCCGTTCCCGTTATCCTCGACGCTGACCCAGAACGTGCCTTCTCCTTCACCCGCATCGATCCGGATGCAGTGATAATCCTCCACGCCGCCTTCGAACGCGTGCTGAAATACGTTTTCGACGAGCGGCTGCAGCGTCAGCCGGACCATCTTATGAAGCAGCAGCTCCGGCTTCACGGCGACGTCGATCTCAAACTCCCGCCCGACCCGGTGTTTCAGCACGATCATAAAGTTAAGCACGTGCTTCAGCTCGTTGGCTACCGTGATTTCCTCCAGATTCGTCTGCACGGAATACCGCAGCATGTAGGCCAGCGCGCGCACGATCTCCGAAATTTCGTCCGAATCCTCGACGAAGGCATAGCACACAATCGTCTCCAGCGTATTATATAAAAAGTGCGGATTGATCTGGAGCTGCAGCGATTGGAACTCCGCCTTTTGCCGCTCCATCTGGATTTCGTGGTTTTTCAGCTCGGCCTGATACACCTTGTCCACGAGCTCCGACAACCGGTTGACCATCAGATTGTAGCGGATCATCAGCTCCACGATTTCGTCCCGCTGCCGCTGCTCGGGAAGCGGAATGGTCGCCCAGTTGCCCTTTTCGGTCTCCCGCATGCCTTCCTTCAGCGCTCTGATCGGCCCGGTAATCGACTTGCCGAAACGGTAGGCCAGCCATAACGCGAACACGAGCGTAAACAGACCGACGACGATCGAAGTGACGCGAATCGTATCGACCGGCTTCCGCAGCTCGGCCATCGGCATGGACACGACGAGATGCCAGCCCGAATAGGCAGACTTTTGGCTCCGGTACAAGCGCCGCTCTCCGTTTTCCTCCGCCACGAAGGACTGCAGACCCGATTCGACGATGCTGCGCTTCAGCTCAGGCTGTACGGTTTCCCCGATCCGCTCCCTTTGGGGGTGATACACGATCCGCCCTCGCTCGTCGACGATGAAGAAGAATCCGGTGTTGGTGAGCTCGATGCCTTTCCACAGCTCCGAAAGCTCGGCGGAACGAAGCTCGATCGCGAGAATGCCCTGGGGTTCCGAAGACGTTAAGCCGCGAATTTGGCGCACGAGAGTGATCGTCCGGTTGTTCTGGCTTTCGATAATGCTGCGGTTCAACACGCTGAGGTTCCCGTATGCCGACGTATTCGTTTTAAAGAAGGCCAACTGCTCCCTGATTTGCACCGGCGTAAACGACGATCCCGTGACTTCGTTATAGTAATATACGGCGTTCTCGTTGAAGCTGATCGAATAGACGGCCGTAATTTCGGGATTCCGTATAAAAATCGGGTCGATCACGAATTCTTTGATCTGCTTCTGAATCTCATAAAACTCGTATCCTTCCAGCCCTGCCGGCAGATCGATAAAACGTTTGACCTCCTTGTTGGTCAGCAGCGAAACCATGGAACGCTCATACGATTTCAGATACAGATCCGTATGGTAAGCCGCATTGCCGACCATCTGGGACAGCTGGCGCTCCACCATCCGGTCCAGCTCCTGGGAAGAGGCGTAGTACGTCACGATGCCGACTGTCGTCAGGGAGACGATAATTACGGTCAGAAAGTAAAGGAACAGCTTCCGGTACAGGCTCGCCCTCTTCATTTGATCCCCAGCTGGCTGCGGTATTCCGAAGGCGAAATGCCGACAATCTTTTTAAACGTTTTTGTAAAATGCGGATAGTCGTCATACCCGACCTCCAGTGCCACGTCCACAATGCGAATATGGGATTGAGCCATCAATTGAAGCGCTTTCTCCATCCGGCGCTTGATCCGGTATTGAACGAACGTTTCGGAGGTCATTTTTTTGAACAGCGCGCTGAAATAAGTCGGGGTCAGCCCGACAAGCTCGGCCACTTCCTCCAGGGTGACTTCCTCGGACAAGCGCTGATCGATGTAAGCCTTCGCTTCTTCCATCGGGTCCTTGAATTGCCCGCGGCGCGCCGAGATCAGCTTCCGGTAGATCGCCAGCAGCGTCTGTTCGAAATCGTCCAGCAGCTCGGCCTTCGTATGGCCGGCAATCGCCTCCTTCGTCTCCGGGGACACCGAAAAAGCGTTCCGCTCCTGCAGCCGCTGCACAAGCAAGGGGATACAATCGCCGAGCAGTTCCCGAAGCTTCGCGGCGGACAAGCCGGAGTCGAGACAGTAGCCCCGCCACTGCTCCAAGTACCGGGCCAGCTCGTCCGATTGGTTGGCCCAAATGCACTGCTCCAGCTTCCCTACCCATTCGACGTATTTGGATACCGGCACGTAGCCTTTCATTTTCCGCTTGAGCACCGTATCCAGCGCTTCATGCAGCTCGGGCTTCGTCACGGGCTTCAGCAAATATTGCTTTACGCCGTAAGCCAGGCATTTTTGCGCGTACTCGAAATCGTTGAACCCGGAGATGACGACCGTTTGAATATCGGGGAATTCTTCGTGAATGCTGCGGCACAGCTCCAGTCCGTCCATCTTGGGCATCCGGATATCGGTCAGCACGATGTCGGGCTCGTGCGCGCGGATCAATTCCAGCGCCTTCGCTCCGTTCTCAGCGGTTGCAATGCCGGCGAATGCGGGACTGTACTGCTCCGCCATTTTAACCAAGCCTCTGCGGATGACCGGCTCGTCGTCCACGATGAGCAAATGCATGGAACACCCCTCCTGTTAGGTCCGCCTAAGGGAAAAGTATCCGCTCCGGACAAGCCGGGAACGGATACTTTACCGTGATCTGTATGATGATTTTACTATGCCTTCGGGATGCAGGGCAATGAAAGAAGTTGGCTTTGGCGGACAACGGCTTTCCGGCCGCAGACCGTTACTTCACATTGTTGCGGACAATGACGCCTTCCTTCTTGTTGTAGCGGTCCGTCGCTTCTTTAATGACTTCGTTGCCGCCTTTCGCTTTGTATTCTTCGATGACCTTCGGCCAATCGGAGATCGGCTCTTTGCCGTAGATCATTTTGACCATAGGGTCGATGATCAGCTTCGGCGCCGTATCCGACGTCGGCATAAGATCCGGGTATTTGGCGAACGCATTCAGCGTCGGCGTAAATTCGATCGTGCCGAGTCCCTCTTTGGCCAGCACCGTATCGAACGCTTTCGCCAAGTCCTTGCCGTCCTGGGACAAGGAAGCGCGCAGCTTGTTGATGGTAATGTCATGCGCCCACCATAGATTGCTGCGGAAGCCCTCTTCGTCCACTTCTTCTTTCGTTTGCGGGAATTTGTACTTGATCTGCCCGTTCTCGACGGTGTAATTCTCGCCTTCCACCCCGATGCTGAAAAACTTCTCCGCCTCGTCGGTCAGCATCCAATCCAAAAATTTGACGATGCCGATCGCCGTTTCCTTCTTGACGTTATTGTTGATATACAAAGCAGTGGATAAAGAGCCGTACAGGAGATGACCGCCGTGTCCTTCCGGACCTTTCGGCGACGGAATAATATCGATTTTGGCCTCGGGCACGACCTTCTTCACCTTGGTTCGGTAGTTGGCCATCCCTTCCGCATTGGCGGACCACATGCCGACTTTGCCGGCCTCGATATTTTTGCCGTAGTCGGTTGACGTCACCGTTGCAAAATCTTTCGGAATCAAGCCTTCGTCGAACATCGTTTTGTAGGCTTGAAGCGCTTTCGTCATATTCTCCACGTCGAAAAATTTCGGAACGACCTGTCCGTCCTGCAGCTCGAATTGCGAACCGATAACATCGTAGGAGCCGAAGATCGTATCGGCATACTTGAATTTTTCCCGGATCTGGTACGGATTCTCGACGCCGAGCTTTTTCATCGCGCGCATCACGTTCAGCATGTCCTCGACCGTCTTGGGCGCGGGCAGGCCGGTTTTCTCCAGCAGGTCCGTGCGGATAAACAGCGCGCGACGCGACGGGTTGGACAGCCACGCCGGTACGGCGTAAATTTTGCCCTGGTAGCTGACCTCGTCCCAGGCCTGTTTCGGCACCTGCTTCATCAAATTCGGCGCATACTCTTTCAGCAGATCGTCCAGCGGCATGAACAGCTCGGCCTCCACCGAGCCGGACATCGCCTTGCTGTTCACGCTGCTGCCTTGAACCACGTCGGGGATGTCGTTGCCGGCGAACATGACGGCCATTTTCTGGTCGAATTCCTTGAGCGGGAGGAAGCGGATATCCATGTCTACATTCCCCAGCTTCTCCAGCTTTTTAACCCATTTGTCTTCGTTAATATTCGTCGAGCTTTCCGCATACGCATTGCCGCTCGTGTTCAGCGAAATCGTAAATTTCGTCGGCCCCTGCTTTCCGTCGGCGCCCGGCGCTTCGCCTTCATTCTTGCCGCCGCCGCATCCTGCTGCCGTGACCGCCAGCGAACCGACCAGCACCGTACTGATGAGCTTTTTCAAGTCGAACCCCTTCTTTCGCTTAAAAAGTATGTGGATGTGCATGCTGCTCAATTCAAATGATAGCGATTTCAAATCGATCATAGAATTGGCTAATTTATTATGACGCTGTGTTTTTTTACGATGGGGCCTGTCCTGTCGTCAGATAAATGATTACGATTTGATCGAGCCGATCAGCATCCCTTTGACAAAATAACGCTGAAGAAACGGATAAATCATCATGATCGGAATGGTCGCCACTGTAATAATCGCCATTTTGATGCCTTCAGGGGACGTATTCGTAAACTGTGACAGCTGGTCTGACGAGCCGAAGAAGTCGGTAATGACGATTTCGCGCAAGCGGACCTGCAGCGGGTAGAGCGCCCGGTTATTAATATAATACAAGGCATTGGAGTACGTATTCCAGTGCGATACCGCATAGAACAAGCCCATGGTTGCCATCGCCGGCTTGGACAACGGAAGCACGATGCTCCATACGATACGCATTTCCCCGCAGCCGTCCATCCGGCCGCAATCGATCAGCTCGTTCGGCAGGTTGACGAAGAAGGAGCGCATGACGAACAAATTGTACGCGCTGATGGCGCTCGGAATAATTAATGCCCACACCGTATCGAGCAGGTGCAAATTTTTGACCAGCAAATAGTTCGGAATTAGCGGCGCCTGGAAAATCAAAGTGATGAGCACCATAAGCAGCACGTACGTGCGGCCCGCATATTCCGGGCGCGACAACGGGTAAGCGAGCGCCGCGGTGGCGATCAGATTGATGACCGTTCCGACGACGGTAATGAACAGGCTGACCGAGAAGGAGCGCCAGACGGAGGCATCTTTTAAGATCAGCTGGTAATTTTCCAGCGTAAATTGTACCGGCCACAGCGTCACTTGCCCGCTATTGATTGCAGCGTCGGCGCTGAGCGATTGGGCGACCACGTGAAGCAACGGCAGGATCATCGTCGCCGCAAGAATCGTAAGCACAACATAGTTCAATACCGAGAATATCCGTCCCGCCGGAGTTATATGATTCATCTGCATTCACCCGCCTAATATAGTCCTTGTCCGGTCGCTTTGCGGCTTAGCGCGTTGCCAAGCATGATCAGCGCCAGCCCGACGATCGATTTGAACAGCCCGATGGCGGTCGTGAAGCTGTATTGGCGCCCCACCAAACCAACCCGATAAATGTAAGTATCCATAATATCCCCCGACCCTTCGTTGAGCGAATTGAGGAACACATAGACCCGCTCGAACCCGAAGTCGAGGAAATTGCCGATATGCAGCAGGAACAAGATGACGATGGTCGGCATAATCGTCGGAATCGTGATGGATATCGTCTGCCGCCAGCGACTCGCGCCGTCCATGACGGCCGCCTCGTACATTTCCGGATTGACCCCGGCCAGCGCCGCCAAATAGACGATCGTCCCCCAGCCGCTATCCTTCCAGATGCCCGAGCCGACTAGGATGCTGCGGATGTACGAATCTTCGCCCAAAAAATAAATCGGTTCGATCCCGAACAAGCCCAGCACATGATTGACGACCCCCGTCGTCGGAGACAAAATGCCGATCGCAATCCCGCCGACGATGACCCACGACAAGAAGTGCGGCATATACACCACCGTCTGAATAATCCGCTTGTACATCAGCAGCCGCATTTCATTCAGGAGCAGCGCCAGCATAATCGGAAACGGAAAAGCGAAGATCAAATCGTAAAATCCGATCAGAATGGTGTTTTGTAAAATTCGCAAAAATTCGTCGTAGGCGAACATCCGCTGGAAATTTTCAAGCCCGACCCACGGACTCCCCGCAATTCCTTTAAAAATGCTGTAGTTCTGAAACGCCATAACCGAGCCCATTAAGGGAACGTATTTGAACACGACGAAATATAAAATGCTGGGCAGCGAAAGAATATAAATGGTCTTGTACTTCTTCATCAGCCTCCACGTTTCCCGGGCCTTTGACGGTTTAGCCTCGGTGCGAACCGCCCTCTCCAGCTTGGCTTCCATGCTGCATTCCTCCTTTATAGTTCGATCTTACTATGAGGGAAGGTCGTTTCAAATGGAGAAAGTTGCACGGAAGCTGTGTTTTTTTACGATGGCAAAAAGCAAAAAGTCCCGCCCGCGCCTTGGTGTAAGCGCGCGGTGGGACTCTTGGCCGGAGCCGTTCGGTATCCGCTATACGTTCAAATCTTTACGTTTGCCTGTGACCATAAAGATCACACCTTCTCCGATATTCGTCGAGTGATCGGCCACGCGTTCGAGGAAATGGGCAGCCAGCATGAGCTGGGACAATTGGCGGTTTTTGGCAAAGTCAGTGCCCATCAGCATGATGATATCGTTCACGATGACGCTGTACAGCTTATCGACTTCGTCGTCCTTCTCGGCCAGCGCCGCAGCCCGGTGAACGTCGCGTTCGGTATAAGCCAGCAGGCTCTCCTGCAGCATGTTCTGGGTCAGCTCCGCCATGCGCGGAATGTCTTCGAGCGGCTTCACTAGCTCTTGGCCGTTCAACCGGATGCAAATTTTGGCGATATCGACGGCATGATCCGCAATGCGTTCCAGATCGGTGGCGATCTTCAGCGCCATGCTGATAATCCGCAGATCGCTGGCCATCGGCTGCTGCAGTGCGATCAGCCGCAGCGAATCCTCTTCGATTCTCGCGGTCATCTCGTCGATCTGGTCGTCCTCTTCGATTGTTTGCCGGGCCAAGCTCTCATCCAGACGCGCAAGCGATTCGACGGCTTGGCGGATGAGCCTTGCCACATTGTTGCCCATGTCAAGCAGGTCTTTTTGAAGCAGATCCAGCGATTGATGGAAATTGAACCGGTTATCCACGAATTAAGCGCTCCTTTGTCCGAACGGCTGCGGAACTTATCCGAACCGTCCCGTAATATAATCTTCCGTCCGTTGGTCGGAAGGCGTGGTAAAAATTTTGTCCGTTTTGTCCGACTCGACCAACACGCCGTTCAGGAAGAACGAGGTGTAGTCGGAAATCCGGGCCGCTTGCTGCATGTTATGCGTAACGATGATGATCGTATATTTCTCCTTCAATACCTGCGTCAGCTCCTCGACCTTCAGCGTCGAGATCGGGTCAAGCGCGGACGTCGGCTCATCCATCAGCAGCACATCCGGCTCGACGGCAAGCAGACGCGCTATGCACAAGCGCTGCTGCTGCCCGCCCGAGAGGCCGAGCGCCGACTTGTTCAAGCGGTCTTTGACCTCGTCCCAGAGGGCTGCCTGTACCAGGCTGCGCTCGACGATTTCGTCGAGCACGGCTTTTTTCTTCGTGCCGTGAATCCGCGGGCCGTATGCGATGTTGTCGTAAATGCTCATCGGAAACGGGTTCGGACGCTGGAATACCATGCCGACCTTCTTGCGCAGGGACACGACGTCCGTATCCGGACCGTAAATATTTTGGCCGTCCACATAGATGTCGCCGGTGATGCGCACGTTGTCGATCAGATCGTTCATCCGGTTCAGGGTGCGTAAAAATGTCGATTTCCCGCAGCCGGAAGGGCCGATCAATGCGACGATGGAATTTTGCTCGATCGTCAGCCCGATGTTATGCAGCGCATGATTTTCACCGTAATATAAATTTAATTGCTCCACTTTGATTTTATTCGCAACCTTCGGATTCGCGATTGCACTCGCTGTCGCCATAGTCATTTCCCTCCGGACAATTTTTTCTGCAGCATACGGCTTGGAATGCCGATTAACAGGTTAAAGATCAGCACGACGATCAACAGCAGCGCGGCGGAGCCTTTGGCAATGTCCTGGGCGTCCGGCACGATCGCTTCGGATTGGACGTACCACAGATGAACGGACAGCGTCTCGCCCATGCTGAGCGGATTGAAGTCCGGGAAGAAGCGCGATACCGACAGCCCCGCGGTATAGATCAGAATGGCCGATTCCCCGAGGGCGCGGCCTGCGACGAGCGTGATCCCCGTAATTAAGCTAGGCAGCGAAGCCGGGAGCAGCACCTTGCGGATCGCCTGCCAGCGGGTGGAACCGAGAGCAAGCGACGCTTCCCAGTACGATTCCGGAACGGATTTGATCGCTTCTTCCGTCACCCGCACAAGGACGGGCAGATTGAGCAGCGACAAGGTGATCGCCCCGCCGATGATGGAAAATTTCAGGCCCATCCAGTTGACGAACAACAGGAAGCCGAACAAACCGAAAACAATCGACGGCACGGAAGACAAAGCTTCGACGGAGACGCGCACGATGTCCGTAAACCGGTTCTTTTTCGCATAAATGGCCAGATACACGCCGGCGCCGATACCGATCGGCAGCGAGAACAGCAGCGACAAGAACAAAACATAGAAGGAGTTGAACAGCTGCGGTCCTACGCCGCCGCCGGCCATAATCTCCGAAGGCTTGCCGGTGATGAAATTCCAGTTCAGCATCGGCAGTCCGTCGCCTAAGATCCGGAATAAAAACCAAGCCAAAATTAGAATAATAACAACACCCGTTGCCCAAAAATAGAGCGTGGCGATCCGGTCTGTCGTTTTGCTCGTCATTTCACTTCACTCCTCTTTGCGACAATGCGGATGATCAGGATCAAGGCCAGCGAGACCAGAAGCAGCACAAGAGCCATCAGGAACAAAGCGTTGTTCCACGTGCTGCCGTAATGGGTGTTCCCCATGTCCTTGACGATCGCCGTCGTCAGCACCGTCGCCGAGCTGAGCAGCGAATCCGGCATTTGCGGCGAGTTGCCGATGACCATGAATACGGCCATCGTTTCTCCGATTGCTCGTCCCATCCCGAGAATGATCCCGGTCAGAATGCCGGGCCGGGCCGCAGGAATAAGCACGCGCCAAATCGTCTGCCAGCGCGTTGCGCCGAGCGCGAGCGAAGCCTCTTCCAGACGGCCGGGCAGCGCCCGGATCGCGTCCTCGGAGATGGACAGAATCGTCGGCAGAATCATGATCGCCAGAATGATGGCGGCCGGCAAAATCCCGTACCCGAAGCCCTCATTGAACTTGCCGAGAAACGGAACGATCACCGTAAGACCGATCAAGCCATAGACGACCGACGGAATCCCGACGAACAAGTCGGTCGCCGGACGAAGAATTTCGCGCACCCACTTTGGCGCGATTTTGGCCATAAAGACCGCACCCGACAGCGCGAGAGGCACCGACAGCAGCACCGACAAGAAGGTCAGCAGCAGCGTGCTGTACAGAAACGAGAACGCGCCGAATTTATTTTCCGACGGGGTCCAGTCGGTCGAGAAAAAAAACTCTACCGGCGTCACGCCCGAAAAGGTCTTGACTCCTTGCCAACCGACGAAGACGATGACGGAAAAGATGATGAACGTCACAAGCGAAGCGCTTCCTATAAATATCCATCTCATCATTTGGTCGCTTCTGTTCTGTGCTCTCGTCCAGCGGTTCATCCGATGCTCCTTCCGCTCTTCCTTTACACTTTCCGTCAGCTGATCGGCAAATGAATTCATCAGCTATTACCCCCTGGTTCGAATAGTTCCACACGTGTTCCTTAGCTCAAGACCATCATAGAGTACGAATGTAATAACAGAACATGAGAATTGTTAAGGTAATGTAAAAATTCGCGGGTTTCGACAAATCGGCAGACGCGGACATAAAAAGAGCAGCGACTTTATGCCGCTGCTCTCGTAGATGACTGAATGATTATTTTTTCAACAGGCTGGCCGGAAGGAACTTGAGCTCCTCGACTTTTTTGTCTTGGAATTCCGGGCTCATGATGTAGTCGATAAATGCTTTCGTTGCGCCTTTAGCTTCACCTTTGGTGTACATATGCTCAATGCCGTACAGCGGGTATTTGCCTTCTTTGATCGTCTCTTTGCTGAATGCCACGCCTTCGAATTTCAGAGCTTTCAACTTGTCGTTAACATAAGGCGTATCTACGTAACCGATCGCGCCAGTTGTTTGACCAACAGTCGTAGCCATAGCGCCGCTGGATTCTTGCGTTACGCCGTCTTTCGTGAAGTCTTTGCCGTCCAGAACGATTTTCTTCACAAGCGCACGGGAACCGGAGCTGTCCGGACGGTGAACGATCGTAATTTTTTGATCTTTGCCGCCAACTTCTTTCCAGTTCGTGATTTTGCCGGAGAAAATGTCCGCTGCTTGAGCTTTCGTCAAGTTGTCGATCGTAACGTCTTTGTTAACGATGATGGCAAAAGGCGCAATCGCTACGATGTGGTCGACAAGACCTTTGTCTTTATATTCCGGACCAGCTTCGATGTCGGAGTTACCGATATCGGACGTGCCGTCCGCGACGTTTTTAAGACCTGTACCGGAACCGCCGGCGGTCGGGTTGATTGTTACTTTCGGGTTTTTCTTCATGAACTCGTCCGCAGCCGCTTTAACGAGCGGGAGCAGGGCGCTGGAGCCGGAAGCCGTTACCGTACCGGTGATCTCTTCTGTTTTAGCCGGTTGGTCTGCCGGTTTTTTGTCTCCCGTTGTTGCCGTTTTGTCTCCACCTGCTGCCGAATTATTCGGTGCCGGATCTGTCTTCGTACCGCAAGCGGAAAGAACCCCCAACATTAAGATCGAAACCATGGCCAAGCTTAAACCTTTTTTTGACAGCTGCTTCAACATTTCAGCATGTCCTCCCTTTGTTTTTTGTTTACTAGGACATCGTACCAACCAATTGTTAAGTGAAAACCCTCGGAACGTAAACGGAATGTAAAAGTTTAAAGCTGCTAAAAGTTAACAATCGTTTTACAAACTTCCGTTCTTCTATTAATACTTTAGTCCTACACTGGCATCAGAATCGGGATTAACTAGAAAGAATGAGTGGAGGGTTTCTATGAAACTAGCAGGCGCTATGACGCTTAGACAGAAGCTGATCGCCGGTTTGTCGGCTATGGTGGTCTTGTTTATGGGCGTTGCGTTATTTAACGTAAACCAGATGCAGCGGATCAAAAGCCAGTTGGGCGTTCAAAACGAGAAGGTGGAACTCAAGCTGATGGCGCTTGAATTGAAGGAAATGGTTCAGGAGCTCAACATTATCGCCTCCGGTTTGGAAATCTCAAAGAACCCGGACTATATCCCCAAATATAATGAAAAAAGAAAGCTGTACGATCAAATGGTCCAGCGCATCGGCGAAACGGCCGATACGGACGAGAAATCCGTCTGGCGGAGCAAGCTGATTCTGCTCACCGGAGAATATACGAATACGTTCGACGTGGCGGCCAAGGTCGTGCAGGATAAGTCCTTGACGAAAACGGACGTCGATAAAAACATGGAGTACCTATATAACGAGTCGCAGCGGACTATGGGCGAAATTTTCACGTATGTCGATCATTTCTACGTCTCGTATGCGAGCGATGCCGCCGCTGCGGTAACGGCGACGCAGGACAGCTTGGACCGAACCGTCGCCGTCATGATCACCGCGTTCGCCCTGGTCGCGGTATGCGTAACCGTGATCGGCGTCCTTGTGATCCGCTCGTTCACCGGCCAAATCCGCCGGCTGCAGCATGCCGTGGGGCGAATTGCGGACGGAGACCTGCGGCACAAAATCGGAAGCCGCTCCCGCGACGAGCTCGGGCTGCTCAGCCAAAGCTTCGATCATATGGTCGATCAGGTGCGAGGCATGCTGCACAGCACGAAGCAGATCGCTTCTTCCTTAGCCGGACATTCGCTTTCGTTCCGCGAATTCTCGGGGTCGACGGCCGCCGCCAATCAAGACATTTTGCGCGCGATCCAAGACATCTCTACCGGAGCGGAGCAGCAAGCCCATTATTCGGAGCACAGCGCCTACCTCATCACCAGCTTGGCCGAGGAAATTCGTAAAATCAACGAATATACGGATACGATGCAGCGAAAAAGCCGCGAAGCCGCCTTCAATACCCACACCGGTTCCCGGTCGATGGAAGCGCTAAGGCAGTCGGCCGACCGGTCGGGAGACGTTCTCCGGCAGGTGACCGCCGCGATGGAAACCTTGTCGCAAAGCTCGGCGCAAATCGGCAAAATTGTCGGCACGATTACGGAAATCGCCACGCAGACCAACGTGCTGGCGCTCAACGCGTCCATCGAAGCGGCGCGGGCCGGTGAACACGGCAAAGGCTTCTCCGTCATCGCGGAGGAGGTCCGCCAGCTCTCTTCGCAGACGGCCGAATCGTCCAAGATGATCGGGCTGATCGTCAAGTCGCTTCTGATTCAAATGAGCGAGATGGAAGCCTCGTTCGAGGAAGCCCGCCGCTCGTTTGACGAGCAGAACGGGAAGATGGGCGAGAGCATGGAAGCGTTCAGCTCAATTCGGTCTTCGATGGACGAGCTTTCCGGCTACATCGGCCAAATTCACGAGTTGATCACCGATGCGCAGGAGAAGAACGGCCAGCTCGTCGAAGCCGTGCAGCACGCTGCCGCCATTGCCCAGGAATCCGCGGCGGGCGTAGAAGAGGTTAATTCCTCGTCGCACCAGCAGGATACGGCCATTCGGCACATCGCTTCGCAGGCGGATGACATGCTTTCGTTATCGCGGCGGCTGTTCGAGGAAATCGACAAGTTCAAGATGGATAACATCGAAGTGGAGGAAGCTGGGGAAGCGGAAATCCCCGTATCGCTGGAGATTGATGATGAAAATCGAGGGCATCGCGAGGTGAGTCCTGAGACCAAGGGGACGGTTCAAACAGCGGCCGAAGTCATGGCTGCCCCTGTGGCATCGGCTGATGCCAGGATGCAAGCGGCGCCTCAAGAGCAGGCTGATCGCAAGGATGACGAAGCCGTCAGTCGGGAAGAAGAGGAGAAAAAGCTGCAGCCGGTTTGATGCCAAGAAATTCGGCAGGCATACGAAAAGCCCCGGTTTCGCATCCATGCGAAGCCGGGGCTCCTGACGTTTATTCGAAATAGACGGCTTTGCCGGTGCGGGAAGACTCGTAGATCGCTTCGAGAATTTCCGACACGACGCAGGCCTGCTCCGGCGTGACGACCGGATCGATATCCTTGTCGATCGCTTCCAACCACAAGCGCGCTTCGAGATCAGCCGGGCTTTCGCCGTTGCCTTCGTAGAAATCGACGCCTTTAGCATCCAACTGGATTTCGTTCATGAACAAGCGGCTGTGCTTCTCGCCGTTAATGCGCAAGCCATCCCACATGTCGGCGCCGCCCTCGGTGCCGCACAGCGTCGTTTTGGCTTCGCCGGTTTGCAGCAGGTTGATCGCCCAGCTCGATTCGAGCACGATCGTCGCTCCGTTCTGCATCGTAATCATGCCGAATGCGGAATCCTCGACCGTGAATTTCTCCGGGTCCCAGGAGCCCCAAGCGTTGGCAGCGTTTGCTTTCTTCGACAGCTTATGAAACGCGGTCCCGAGCACGGCCTTCGGCTTATAATTATCCATCATCCACAGCGTCATATCGAGCGCGTGCGTTCCGATATCGATCAGCGGGCCCCCGCCTTGCTTCTCTTCATCCAGAAAGACTCCCCAGGTCGGCACGGCGCGACGGCGGATCGCATGCGCTTTAGCGTAATAAATGTCGCCGAGCTCGCCTTCCCCGCAAACCTTTTTCAAATACTGGCTGTCCGCACGGAAACGGTTTTGATAGCCGATCGTCAGCTTTTTGCCGGTCCGCTTCGCCGCTTCCACCATACGTCTGGCGTCCGCTGCGGTTTTGGCCATCGGCTTCTCGCACATCACGTGCTTGCCGGATTCCAAAGCGTCGATCGTAATGTCGGCGTGGGAATCGTTCGGCGTACAAATATGGACGATATCGAGCGTCGTATCGGCCAGCAACTGCTTATAATCCGAATATACTTTCGCTCCCGGAGCGCCGAACTTGCTTGCGGCCTCGTGCGCCCGCTCTTCGACAATATCGCAAAATGCGACCATTTCAGCGTTAGGTTGATTTTTCAGCGCAGGCATGTGCTTGCCGTTGGCAATTCCCCCGCAGCCGATAATTCCAATCCGGTATACTTTAGACATGAAGACGGCGCCTCCTTCGTCATTCGCGGTTTGATTCGTAATCTCAAACCTTAGTATAGACAAGTTGCGGGCAAAAAGATATTTCGGAATTGGCGTTCATTATATGCGATTGTGTCATCACGGATTCCGGTTCCGTAATAAAGCACCACTGTGCGCGTTATGTATCGGACTTCTCATTCGGTCGACGCCATTACGCGCACTCTGCGCTCGGTGCGGGCTGCCTGCAGCAGCGCATCCATAACCCGCGCTTGTCGGAGCGCTTCTTCGGCTCCGTCGCTGTTTTCTAAACTCCCCTGCTTCCGAAGCAGCACCGCATCCGCGAAGCTCTCCGCCTGCAAGCGAAACGGCGCGAGCCGGTCGGTGACCCATTCCTTCCACCGGCTGTCGAGCCGACAGCGAATCCGCAGCTCCTCCGCGGTCACGTCGAGCTCAACCTGCAACTTCCCCTTTGTCCCCCATAGCTCGAAGCTGGCTCCATGGGGCAGATCCAGAGCCGCATCCAGTTGGGCCGTTCGCCCCTCGCCAAAGTAGAGCGTACCCGCGAATCGCCGGTCTACGCCATGAAGGGGATGCAGATCCAGAGCCGCATCCGCGGCTATCGGCTCCTCCCGGGTGAAGTACCGCGCCCAAGCGACCGGATAACAGCCGATGTCGTACAGTGTGCCGCCGCCCCAGTCTTTGCGCCAGCGGCTGCTGGCCTCGTCGGCCACAAACGAAAAGCGCCCGTAAAACCGGGCCCAGTGCCCTATCGCACCTTCCCTGATCCAATCGCGCATCTGCTCGAATCCGGGATAGTACTTCCACACAAAAGCTTCCCGGACCAGCACGTTATGCTTTTGGGCCGCATCGGCAATCGCTTTGGCCTCGCTCCCGCTCAAAGCAAACGGCTTTTCCAGCAGCACGTGCTTTCCGGCTTCGCACGCTTTCACCGCCCATTCTTTGTGCAGATGATTGAGTAAAGCGATATACACCGCATCAATCTCGGGATCGCGCAATAGGGCCGCGTAGCTCTCGTAATGCCGGGGCACACCGAAGCGCTCGGCAGCGGAACGCCCGTTCTCTTCCGTCCTTCCGGCTACTCCGTGCCACATTCCGTTTGCCGCTTCTTTTAACGCCATACCGGCTTTGCCTATAATCCGGCCCGTACCCAAGACTCCCCATTTGATTTGATCTGACATCGATTGCCCCGTCCTTTCGACCTATTTCCCGGGAAATGGATATTGGTCGCCACTATTCGACCCAAGGAACTCCGCTTATGCACAAAGAAAAGGAGGCCGCGATGTCTGCTGCCTCCTCTTTGCTGCGTAAGCTATCCTTTTTTTCCTGACGAAGTGACCAGCTTGTAGCCGACGCCGCGAATCGATTCGATCTGCACCGACTGCTGGTTCATTTCCAGCTTTTTGCGGAGGGAACTGACGTGCACGTCCACCGTCCGCTGACCGCCGATATAGTCGAAGCCCCAGACGATGTTCATCAGATCGTCCCGCGTCACGACGACGCCCGGCCGCTGCACGAGATACAGCAGCACTTCGAACTCCTTCGGACGAAGCGGAATCGACTCGCCGCCGAGCAGCACCTCGTATTTTTCCGGATAAATATACAGGTCGCCCGCGGTGATCACTTTCTCCCCGCTTCCGGGCTTATCCTGCTGACCGTCATCGGCCGTCGTCCGCCGCAGCACGGCGGATACCCGGGCCAACAGCTCCGCCACGCCAAACGGCTTCGTAATATAGTCGTCGGCTCCATATTTGAGCCCCTGCACGACTTCTTCCTCGGCATTGCGGGCGGTCAGGATGATCACCGGCGTTTTGTTTCCTTTTTGCCGGAGCTTGGATAAAATCTCAAAGCCATTCATCCCGGGAAGCATGATGTCCAGTACGATGAGATCGAACTGATGCTGCAGCGCTGCCTGCAATCCGTCGCTTCCGTGATCGACCACTTTGGTTTCGTAGCCTTCTTGCGTAAGATTATAAGACAACAGCCTCGCTAGCGTAGGCTCGTCCTCAATAACCAAAATTTTTTGCGGCATGTTACTCCCCCGGACATTCATTCTATATCTAAAGCTTAACATAGCCTATATTTATTGACAAACGGTAAATGGTTTTTTGGCCCAAACGGCTGCGCTCAGTGAATCATCGGCATATCGATCTCGAACTTCGTCCCCACGCCGACTTCGCTTTCTACCCGGATCGTGCCCTTGTGAAGCTCCACCAGATGCTTGACGATCGACAGCCCGAGTCCCGTGCCCCCGGAGCTGCGGGAACGCGCCTTGTCCACCCGGTAAAACCGCTCGAAGATGCGCGGCAGATCCTTCTTCGGAATGCCGATCCCCGTATCCGCAATCGTGAACCGAACCTTGTCGTCCGCCGCCTCCGACGTTCCGCCGAGCAACTGCTCGACCTTCACTTTCACCTTGCCGCCCTCCGGCGTATAGTTGATGCCGTTCGACAGCAGGTTGATCAAAATCTGCCGCAGCCGGTCCTCGTCCGCTTCCATATAAATATCTTCGGGCACATGCATATCCAGCTCGATCGATTTCTTCGCCGCCTCCGTCCGCATCACGTTGACGCAATGACCGACGAACGTTTCCAGATGCACCGGCGAGAACTGCAGCGGAATGCGCTTCGATTCGATTTTGGACAGCTCCAGAATGTCCCCGATCAACCGGTTGAGCCGCTCGCTCTCGTCGAAAATGATCTGGAGAAACGACCGCGCCGTTTCCTTGTCGTTCAGCGCCCCGGCCAACAGCGTCTCGGCAAAGCCCTTGACCGCGGCGATCGGCGTCTTCAGCTCGTGGGATACGTTAGCGACGAATTCGCTGCGCATCCGCTCCAACCGCCGGACGGCGGTAATATCGTGCAGTACGATGAGAAGCCCCGTCCATTCCTGACTCGAATCCGAGATCGGACTCAGGTTAATCTCCAGAATCCGCTCACTGGGGTAGTAGAAAATCATTTCATCCCGGATATGCTCGCGAACTTCGATACATTCCTGGATCATCTGGGTGAACTCGAACTGCTGTTTCGCCTGATCGAATTTTTTCCCTAAGAGCTCTTGGGCGGAAAAGCCGAGAATGTCTTCGGCCGAACGGTTCAGAAGCACGATCTTGCCTTCCCGGTCGATCATCATGACGCCGCTGATCATGTTCTCCAACACGCTCTTGAGCCGGTTCTCGTCCTCCAGAATGCGGTTCATCTGCAGCTGCAAACTGTCCGCCATCCGGTTGATCGCATGACCCAGCTGCCCGATCTCGTCTTTTTTGTTGAGCTGGACGCGGTACTTGTAATTCATGTCCGTAATCTGCTGCGCGACGCTCGTGATCAGCTCGATCGGCCGTGTAATCCCGTAGGCGACGCGGTAACTGATCAGGCCGGCCAGCAGGAACACCGCCAGCAGCCCGCCGAGCAGAACGAACCATACTTTGCGGATCGACTGCTCGACTTCCGCCAGACTCATCGCGAGCCGCAGATAGCCTTCGGTCTTGTCCCCCATCTGCACCGGAATCGCGACGTAGAGCATGTTTTGACCGATCGTGCTGCTGTAGCGCTTCGCGTAGCCGACTTTCCCCGAGCTTGCCGCAGCTTCGATTTCTTCACGGTGCAGGTGATTCTCCATCTCCGCCGGATTGGAATCCGAATCCGCCATCACCTTGCCGTCTCCGCGGATATACGTGACCCGGGCGTCGGCAAACTGCTTCAGCCGGGTGGCGCGCTCCGAGAACTCCTTCATCAGCTCCGGCTCCGATCCCCGGTGGCTCCAATCCATCGTCGAAAGGATGATTCGCAGCTCCCGCTCCATATTCGTTTTGAGCGAGTCGATGTACGATTGCTGCAGCATTTGGGCCATGAACAAACCGGCCATCAGCACGGAAGCGCCGATCAAAGCGATAAAAATCAAGGTCAACCGGGCGCGGAACATCTTCATAAGGTGCGTTTTCCCTCCAAGCAAGCTGCGCGGGCGTCAAAGTCCCGACAAACGTTTTTACTCAATATCGTACTTGTTCGGCCGGCGGAGCGCCAGTTAATTTTGTGTAAAGGGACGAGCGCCAATATTTTTTCATCAACCAATGATTGAGCGTGGCCATCGGCTGTTGGATCAAAATCGACAGAACGACGGGCACCGCGGTCAACGGCTCAAAATACGCGAGCGCCAGCACCAGCCCGAGCGAAATGTTGCGCATGCCGGACGAATACGTAATGGCAATGACCAGATCGGGCTTGCGCAGCCAAACCGAGCCTGCGAAGCCTATTAGATAGGACAAGAGCACCAGCAGCACGACCAGCGGAATCACGACGATCATATCGCTCTTCATCTGCGCCACATACGGCTCGATGGCGGCCGCATTGATCATGACCACGACGGCCAGCGCCAGCTTGGAGGTCGGTCCGCAGACGGGAGCCGACCAGCTCTTGAAGCGCTGCTTGGACAGCTCGTTCACGAGCACGCCGAGAATCGTCGGCACCACGATGATTTTCACCAAATCCAGCATGACCTTCGTATGGTCGAACGCAATAGCCTCGCCGAAGAACAGCTCCACCGCGGCCGGAATGACGAATGGGCTAAGAGCCGAATCGATCACGATCATGGCCAGAGCCAGCGGCACATGCCCTTTGGACAGTCCGACCCAGATGACGGACGATACCCCGAGCGGGATGATCGCGAACAGGACGAACCCGACCACATACGGCGATTCCGCGCCGAAAGCGGTACGGCCGATCGCATAACCGAGCGCCGGCGCCACGACATGTGATAGCACGAACGTCAGCGCCATCGGCAGCGGCATCCGGAACGCTTCGCGGATTTGGCCGAAGCTGCAGCCGGTCGCCATGACGAAGGTCAAATAGGCGAACAGCAGCGGCACCGCCGCCGTCCAGCTATTCATATAATGAGACAAAAGAAACCCCAGTATCAACGATACCGGGACAATGACGGACAAATATTTTTCTATCCAGGCGTTCAGCCTGACACCGAATGATCCCATGGCCGGGCTTTACACGAAGACCGGTTCTTTGAACTGGGCCAGCTTCTCGCGCGACTCCTGCTCGACGTCCGCATGCAGGCTGTTGCCGTGGGAATCCATGGTAACGATGGCTGCAAAGCCTTCCGTTTGGAGATGCCACATCGCTTCCGGAATGCCGAATTCCATGAAGTCGACACCTTCCACCTTCTTAAAGCATTCGGCATAATATTGCGCCGCGCCGCCGATGGCGTTCAGGTACACCGCTCCGTGCTCCTGCAGCGCTTTGAGCGTTTTGGCCCCCATGCCGCCTTTGCCGATGACCGCGCGAATGCCGAACTTCTTAATAATGTCGCCTTGGTAAGGCTCCTCGCGGATGCTGGTCGTCGGGCCTGCCGCTTTCACGACCCAATTTCCTTCCGCATCCTTGGCCATGACCGGTCCGCAGTGATAAATAACCGCGCCGTTCAGATCTACCGGAGAATCGTGATCCATCAAATATTTGTGCAGCGCGTCGCGGCCCGTATGCATCGGTCCGTTGATAATCACGACGTCACCAACGCGGAGCTGGCGGATCTGCTCCTCGGAGATCGGCGTCTGCAGCACGACTTCGCGGCGCTCGCCCGACTCGGACGCAGCAGCCGGCTCGTCCTTCTGCATCGGCAGCTCTTCACCCTTGCGGTATGCCCACTTCGTGATCGCGCCCGTTGCCGGATCGAGCAGTACGCCCTGCCGGCGGAACGCCCAGCAGTTGTACGCGACGGAGACGAAGAAGCTCGCCGGCAGCCGGTTCATGACGCCGACCTTGCAGCCGAGCAGCGTCACTTGACCGCCGAAGCCCATCGTTCCGATGCCGAGCTTATTGGCGTTGTCCATAATGTAGTCTTCCAGCTTGCGGAGCTCATCGTTCGGATTGACGTCATCCGCCGCCCGGAACAGTTGGTGCTTCGCCAGCTCGTAGCCGGTCGTCCGGTCGCCGCCGATGCCTACGCCGATGAACCCGGCGCTACAGCCTTGGCCTTGCGCTTGATAGACCGCATGCAGGATGCATTTGCGGATGCCGTCGAGGTCGCGGCCCGCTTTGCCGAGGCCTTCGAGCTCGGTCGGCAGGCTGTATTGAATGTTCTTATTTTCACAGCCGCCGCCCTTGAGGATCAGCTTCGCTTCGATTTCATTCCGCTCCCACTGCTCGAAGTGGATAACCGGGGTGCCCGGACCGATGTTGTCCCCGCTGTTCGCGCCAGTCAGCGAGTCGACGGAGTTCGTCCGCAGCTTGCTGTCCTTCGTTGCTTGGGCCACAGCGGCGATGATCTGCTTCTTCATCTCGATCTGGTTCGCACCGACCGGACAATGTACGATAAACGTCGGCATTCCCGTATCCTGACAGATCGGCGATACGTTGCACTCCGCCATCCGGATGTTGTCTGCAATCGTGGACAGCGAAAGCGCGGAGCGCGTACCCGCATCTTCCCGGGCACGGGCAGACTGAATCGCTTCCCGGACGTCGGCCGGAAGGTTCGTGGACGTTTCGACGATCAATTGGTAGATGCTCTCTTGAAAATGCTGCATGATGGCAAAGACTCCTTTCGTTTTTCGCAAAAACGATACTTGATAACATGGAAACGCATAAATCTATAATAGCATATTCGGACGGGGACCAACACCGCGTTTTTGCGCGATTCCGAAGGGGAGGAAAAGCCCGTTTCACGGGAGCGGCTTTACAAAATATTATTTTTTGACAATAGCACTTTCTTGAAGGAAACGAAAGCGGGTTTGTCGAATAATGCAGAAAAAACGAGTAGGTCTATTTAACCAAGTCCGAAGGAGTTAAGAACTACCATGAGAAAGCTGGTCCTCCAAATCGTCCTCCTGGCCTCCCTTGGCCTCGGCCTCATCTTCCAGCCGCTGAGCGCGGCCAAAAGCACCGTCCTTTATAAAGATCAGGTCGCGGTAATCATCTACCATCATATCGACGACGACGCCAAGAGCGGCGGGACGATCACCGCACAGCTCTTCAAGGATCAGTTGAGCTTTCTCAAAAGCAAAGGGTACCAGTTCATCACGCTGAAGCAATTCAAGGCGTACATGGAAGGAGCGCCGGTTCCGAACAACGCGGTGCTTGTGACGTTCGACGACGGATACGAAAGCTTCTACGTCAACGCCTATCCCCTGTTGAAGCAAATGCGCGTCCCCGCGGTCAATTTCGTCATCACGGGCGATTTGGAAAATCCGCTCGCCAGCTATATTCCGTCCATGTCACGGGACGATATTATGGAAATGACGAGCGATACCAATTTCACCGATTTTCAGTGCCACAGCCATCGTTTTCATTATAAGCTGCCGGGCGGCGGCGCCGCATTGGTCAGCCGGCTCGTGAAAGACGGCGTCAAGGAAACGGAGGAGCAGTACAAACAGCGGGTCGTCGGCGATACGAAAGCCTGCGTCGGCGCGCTAAGCGAGCTATATGCGGGGCCGGTCGATTCGTACGCTTACCCCTTCGGCATATACGATAAGACGGCGCTGGAGCATATCCGGCAGGGCGGCATCAAATACGCGTTCACCGTCGTCCCGGAGATGGCCACCCGCGAGGTGGACCGGCTGCAAATTCCGCGGATCGACGCCGGGAACAGCGGGGTATCACCGGAGCGGCTGCATCAAGCGATCCTGCGGCGTGTCGTCGCTCCGATGCCGCCGACGAGTGAAGTACCGCTGGCCGAGACGGTCGGCGCATTCGGCGGCAAGGTCGTGCAGTCCCATGACGGGACCGTGCAGATCGGCTTCGGAGCGCATCACTGGAGCGGCACAGCTGGCGGCACGAAGCTGACCGCGCCGGACGGCCGGACCCTGGCCCTTCACAAACCGCTGACATGGAAAAACAATAAAATCTTCATCACTCTGAAAGATTTAGAACAGACGGTCGGGGGACAAATCGTGTATAATCCAAATGTACAAAGCTTCGCCTTGCGCCAAACGATCGATACGAAGCCTTGACCGGATGTACGCATGAAGCCGAAGCTGAATTCATAATTTAGGATGATGATGGATGGAAAGTCATTTTTTAGCTTATTTGTACCGGCTACGGTATATCGAGCGCTGGAGCCTCATGCGGAACGTGCTGAAGGAAAATGTCGCCGAGCACTCTTTTCACGTCTCGATTCTGACCCATGTGCTGTGCACGATTGCCAACGAGGTGTACGGCAAGCAGGTGCCGACGGAGCGCGCCGTCAGCATGGCGCTGTTCCACGACGCAACGGAGGTTTTCACGGGAGACATTCCGACGCCGGTGAAGCACCACAATCCGAAGATTCTTTCCAACTTCCGCGAGATCGAGCAGCTTGCCGCCGAGCGTCTACTGGACATGGTTCCGGAACCGCTGCGACACGTGTACGACCCGCTGATCGTTGCGAAGAAGGATGCCGATCCCGAGCTGAAAAAATACGTCAAAGGCGCCGATCTTCTGGACGCCTATCTCAAATGCGTGTCCGAGCTGTCCGCCGGCAACCGTGAATTTGCCACCGCGAAGAAGCAGATCGAGCAATCGATTGAGGCGATGAACATGCCCGAGCTGGACTATTTCCTGCAGCATCTTGCCCCAAGCCTGGAGAAGACGCTCGACGAACTATAGCCCTAACGAAAAAGCAGTCCGACGCATTTCACCCGCGTTAGACTGCTTTTCTCCTATCATTCGTTCCGTTCCTGTCATAACAAGCAGCCGCAGCCCGTAGTATAGTAAAGACAAGTAGCCGGGGGCCGTCTCCTTAGTCAAACAGGGAGTTGCATGCAATCACCAGAAGGATCACCCCGCTGATCAACGTGCCGAATTGTCCCAAGGTGAAGGCCCCAATGCGGACCCCCGCCACTTTCCGGCCTATCGCGACGCCGACCCAGATCGTAATAAAGCTTCCTTGTGCAGCCGTGAGCGAGATGGCGAGCGGCGACAAATTCATCAGCCCTGCGCTCAGACCGTTCGTGACGGCATTCGCCGATAGCGCGACTCCCAGAACAACCGATTCGCCGATCCCGATGGAGCCGGATTGATCCTTGTCGGCCTTTTCGGGATGCTGCAGGAGACCTTTTAACGACGGGCCGTCGGACCGGTCTTCCTTCACCTCGGGAGTCATCGATGGCTTTCGCGGCATCGCCAGCAGCACGATGCGCAGCCCGATGACCGTCAAGACGAAGGCTCCGACCACAACAGGAAGAATTCCCGGAAGCACCTCCGAAAGCCACTGTCCGAATAATATCCCCGTTTCGCTGAACAGAAAACAAATCATGGCGATGATCAGATTCGACAACACGCCGACGCGGATTCGCCGGATCCCATAGGATATCCCTACACCCAAATTATCCAGACTCGACGAGACGGCAAAACCTACAATTAACAGCCATGTCATGCTGTTTCACTCCTTTTCGCTTTATATTGGCATCATATTGAGAAATCGGCAAAAATGTGCCTATCCGCCTCAACACTGTTGAGAATTTTTCAATATGCTTACTCAACACAAGCAATCGGGGGGAATAACCGATGTCCGATAAGAAAAAAGAACCGGAGCTGGGCTTAACCTTAAAATCGCTGTTAAAAGGCCGTTCTTTATCCATGCGCAAGCTGAGCCTGCTTACCGGAATCGATACGGCGACGATCTCGCGCATCGCCAACGGCAAGCAGCAGGCCAAGCCCGACCACCTGCAGCAGTTCGCCGTCCATCTCGGCGTTCCAACGGAGCAGCTGTTTCAAGCGGCCGGCTTCGACGTCGGTTCCCGCCACTCAGAACAAGGTTCGGATATTTACGCCTCCGTCGAAAGCATCAAGGATGTTCTTCTGTCGTCCAACTTATTCGACCAGCAGTTTACCACCGAGCTCGTCGGCAAGGAATTGAGCAAATACGAGCAATATGCCATGACCGAGGAAGGACAGCGGATCATCGTCGACGATTTCCGCACCAAGGTGGAAAGCGTCAACGGCGCCGGGCCTTTTATCGATGAGCTGCGGCAATTGTATGAGCTGTACTGCCGGGAGGACACGACGCCGGAGAGGCGTGCGATCGCCGGCAGCGCCCTGCTTTACTTTATTTTGTCGGCGGATATTATCCCCGACTATGTCTTTCCCTTGGGGTATCTGGACGATGCCATCGCAGTACAGATTGTCACCGGCCGGCTATCGCAAACGGCGGATAAAATCGAACCTTAACCGCTGGTCCTGTTTCGCATTTTATCCTACAGCCACTCGTAACTACACCCTTCCGCCGTAAGAAAGGCCCGGAAAGGGAGGCATGGGAAACATGGGAGGGCCACCTTCCTCGTTGCGACATATGGACTTGTAGAAAATAACCGTCGAAATCGATTACTACTGCTACTGTCCATGTGCATGTTTCCCCCCTCTCCAAATGAAAACCCCTCAGTTGACCTGAGGGGTTCGATAAGCGCACAAAAATACACCATCGCTAACCCCCTGGTCGAGTTTTGGCACTATACAACGTAAAGAGCGCGGTACGCTCTTAGCCACGTTAAGAAAAGCCTTAATCCGGCAGTTCCTGTTCTACCCATTGGCATCTTTCGATATTTCCGGGCAGTGGCCTATGTTTGTATAGGAGCCTCACCTAACGAGGTCATGTGATTTACATAGCTCATCAATGCTTGCACTATTTATTTTGTCAACCCTTTTTTATCGGTGTGCGATGTGGATCAATTCATCATGCGGGCCAGCAGGGTCACAAACTCTGCCCGCGTCGCTTGGCTTTCCGGACGGAACGTCCCGTCGGGGAAGCCTATGATCCAGCCTTCCGCTTTCAGCTGCTTCAAAATGCCTACTCCCCAATCCGTCTCTTTTACATCTGCAAAAGGCGACGTTCCTCTCTGCTTCCCGCTCATCTTCATGCTTCTTGCCATCATGGCGGCCATTTCCATACGGGTAAGGTACCGGTCCGGGGCCAACGATCCGTCGGGATAACCGTCGATGATCTCTGCCTGGGCGGCTTTGGCGATGTACGGGTAAGCCCAATGATCGGGTCCAAAATCCGTATAGCGGACTTCTTTTTGCTTCGTCAGCTTTAAACCTCGGACTAGCACGGCCGTCGCCTCCGCCCGCGTAATCGGTCGATCCGGCATGAACCGGTAATGCTCGTACCCGTCGATGATTTTCCGCTCGGACGCCAGCTTGATCACCGCCTCGGCCCAATGCCCTTTGACGTCGGCGTATCCGCCAACCAGCGGCTTAACCTCGGCTTTAAGCTCGTAGAACCGGTCATCGAATGCCGCGTCCGCCGTTAACCGGATGTAATAAACGCCCGGCTGCCAAAGCTGGCTTAGCAGCGCCTCCGACGTGCCGTCAGGATTCGTGACAGAGTCGACCGGCTTGAGCGTGCCGTTATAGGCGGACATCGTCATCCGTATGTTCTGCGGAATGCCGGATAAACGAAGCTCGACCAGACTTTCCTCTTCGATGTTCAGCGAAAACCAGTTTGCGCCGCCGATCTTGTCCAGCAGCCCTTGATATTTCGCTCCGGGCTGCATGACCGTAGCCGAGTACGGCTTATCGTGCGGACCGTTCGGATCGAGCAGCTTGGGCTTGTATTGGATCGCAAGCGTGTACTCGCCCGTAATGGGAGGGAGATAGCCCTCGGCATTGCTGACGCGGATGTAATAGTCGCCCGGATAGACGTCCGTCTCCGGAAAATATTCGGACTCCCCTTCGCCGCCCTCGTCGATCGTCTTGCCCTTTTCCCCTCTCTTTTGAACGAACAGCACCGGGTCCATCCGGTTCGTATCGACGGATAACCGGACGCTGAGCTTGCCTGTTTGCGTAACCGGGAGCATATACCAGTCCTGATCGTTGTTCCGGTGAAACGTTCCTTTCAAGGTCTGACTTTGCGCCGGAAGCACGTAGGCCTTGTACTGCTTGCCGTTATCGGCATAGGCATCCTTATAAATCTCAAAGGAGGTCGTAAGCTTGAATTCCAGCTTGTGCTTGGCGGAGGCGTTTTTGAGCTGCAGCTTCAAGTAGCTTTTACCTTTCTTCACCGGCATCGTGACCGCTCCCGCTGCGCTTAAGGAGTAATCTTTAACGCCCCCTCCGGCATCCGTATGCGTAACGGCTACCTCCTCCTTCGGATCCAACTCCAGCTCCAGCTTGACGCTTCCGTCGTAAGGCGCCTCGAAGGTAAACCAGTTCGGATCGCTCCCGTTCTCAAACGACCCGCTGACCGTCTTGCTTACCGAGATGGGGGTGGCCTGCTCCTTCCGGTCGTTCCGCTTGTACATGTGCTCCGAATAAGGATCCTTCAGAACGCGGTCGGCGCGCAGCAGACCGTAGCCGGTCCCGGGACTCCAACCGTTCCCGCTGAGGTCCTCGGCCGTTTGCCGGAGCAAGCTGCGAATTTGATACGGCTTCATCCAAGGATACTTGGACCAGGCCAGAGCGCAAACCGCCGCAACCTGAGGCGCCGCCATGGAGGTGCCGTCCTTGTGTTCGTATCTCCCGCCGATCCCCGTCGTAAAAACGTCCCACGGCGCCACAAGATCTACCTCGGGACCGCTGTTGGACAGCTTATGCGCCTTTTTGTCCGCCGCCATGCCGCCGACGGCCAGAACGGTAGGATACGCTGCCGGGTATTTGACGGTGTTTCCCTCGTTGCCGGTGGCGGCGACGAGCAGCACCCCCTTCGTCTCGGCATAGCGCACGATTTCGCTCATGTAGTCCGAATACTTGTTTAAGCCGAGCGACAGCACGACGATTTTGGCCCCGTGATCGACGGCGTAGCGGATGCCCTCGCCCAATTTGGCTTCGCTGCCCGTGCCGTCGTTCTCTACCGCCTTCACCGGCATCAGCTTGGCCTTCCACAAAATGCCGGCGATTCCTTTATCGTTGTTGGCCGCAGCACCGATGATTCCGGCGACATTCGTGCCGTGTCCGTTGTCGTCGCGCGGCGGCTGGCCGGGCTCGATCAAATTGATTCCTTTTACCAAATTCGGCGTCAGATCCGGATGGTTCAAATCAACGCCCGTATCCACGATCGCAATTACGATCGAGTCGTTACCGGTCGCGACATCCCAAGCCTCGTTCATATGAATTTGCTGCAGATAGGCTTGCTTCTCCACTAACGGGTCGGTCGGGTAAGCGGAGATTTGCACTTCCCTCGCTTCCTCGGCCGCCAATATGGAAGAATGTGGAACAAGGGATGTGCATAGGAGTAAAATGCAAATCAGGACGATGATGTTTACTTTTTTATTCGGCATCGCTTATGAAAATAACTGCTCCAGCTCGTCGATCAAGGAACCGACATAGGCGACCGTGCTGCGAATCGGCTGCGGCTCGGACATATCGATGCCGGCGAGCTTCATCAGCTCGAGCGGCCGCATCGTGCCTCCGGCCTTGAGTACGTCAAGCCAGCGGTCCACGGCCGGCTGCCCTTCCTCGCGAATGAGCTCGGCTACGGCCGTCGAGGCCGTTAAGCCCGCCGCGTACGTATACGGATACAGCCCCATATAATAATGCGGCTGCCGCATCCAGGTTAATTCCGCTCCCGCGTCGAAGTCGACCGCATCTCCCCAGAATTCCGACAGCACGCTTCCCTTCAGCTCGCGGAGCTTTTTCGCCGTCAGCGCCTTGCCCGCTTCCGCCGCCTCGTACACCCTTCTTTGCATGTCGCCTTCCAGCAGGTGCGTGACGAAATTGTGATAGTAGGTGTTCAGAAGCTGAAGAATCACCCAGCGTTTTAGACGCGGATCGTCGGACTGCTCCATCAGATGCCGGGCAAGAAGCAGCTCGTTCATCGTCGACGGCGCTTCGATAAAATAGGTGGACGGCCTGTAGTTCGTATACCGTTGATTGCGCGCGGCCAGCATCAGATGGCCCGCATGCCCCAGCTCGTGCGCCAGCGTAAAGGCGCTGCGCATGTTGCCCGCCCAGGTGATCAGGATGTAGGAATGCGTGCTGTACGGACTTGAGCAGAAGGCACCGGTCGACTTGCCGATATTGTCGGCGTAATCGATCCAGCGCCCGGTCAGCGCCTGCTCCATAAGCTCCGTGTATTCGGGCCCCATCACCCGGAGAGCGTCCAGAATTGTCCGCCCCGCCTCTTCGAACGTGACCGAAGGACTGAATTCCGGATCGAGCGGAGCTTTCAAGTCGCAGAACCGGATGCGGTCCAAGCCGAGCACCCGCTGCTTCAGCCGGGCCAACCGCCGCATGTGCGGTGCCAGCTCCGTACGGATAATATCAAGGATGTTATGATACATCGGAATCGTAACCTGCTGCGGCTGGAGCAGCATATGCGTCACGGATTCGTATCCGCGCAGCCGGGAAATAACCGTCTGTTTCTTTACTTCGGCGGCATACACGGCGGCAAACGTATTCTGGTAAGACTCCAGCGTCCCGGTAAACGACTGGTAAGCATTGCGGCGCAGCACGGTATCCGGTGACAGCTCGTAGTCAGTTTCGTACAGTGCGAACGAAACCGGCCGCGTTACGCCCTCCCCGTCCTCTACGGAAGCGAAGGACATATCTGACAGCTTGCTTCGCTGGTAGATCGTATAGGGGGCTCCCAGCACTTCCCCGAGCGACGCCAGGACCGCTTCCGTCTCTGCCTGCAGCCGGTGCGGCTTCGTTTCCAGCAGATCCGTCAAGCTTTTGCGGAACGATTCCAACTTCGGTTCCTCTCCTATGTAACGCTCCAGCCACCCGTCCGGCAGCTCCAGCAGCTCTGAGCGAATGAACGAAAGCGCAGCCCCCGCTTGCGCAGCGACATCTCCGACCCGGGCAGAATTCGCTTGGTACGCCGGGTTCGTTCCGTCGCCGGACAGCTGCAAGCGGGCATATGTAGCGGCGCGCAAAAGCCGCACGTGCAGCGCCTCCTGGGCTTCCAGACATTCCAGAAGCAGGCCGGCCCCTTCGTGCAGCTTCCCTTTAAAGCGCTCCATGGACGGAAGAGACTCGGCGATGCCGGTCATCTCGGCTTCCCAAGCTTCGTCTCCTGCATATAAATCGGCTAAATTCCAAGTGGATTGTGGCTCGACCTGATCTCTTCTTTTTCTCTCTTTCATTTCTGCTTGCTCCTTTACATTTGAAGTAGACCGTTCCATCCGTCATAATAAAACAAAATGAAATCATCGATAAGGATGACCGGCTTATGGCATTCGGTATTAAAAGAAAAGAGCTCGTTCAGTGGAAAGAAGCGGTCACTCGCGGGGAGATCGCTTTTTTAACCCATTTTTGGTTCGACCCGCGGTTCCCGCAGTTTCATTCGGTCACCAAGGTCGGATGCTCGGATATGAACCGGCTCGTCGCATGGTGCGAGACCAATGGACTTAATCCCCGATATATACACGATCGCGAAAGCTTCCCGCACTACGACCTGATCGGACCGAAGCAGATCGAAATTTTGCAAAAGGTAGGGCTCGGGGAACACATCGAACGGTTCAAGCTGTTGTGACACCTCCCGCAGTTCCCCATACGGCGTCCGCCAGCAGCTCATACGAACGAAGACGGCTTTCGTAATCGGGCCCCAGCGTCACGATCATAAATTCGTCGACATCGCAATCCCTCTGCAGCTGCTCCAATGCCGCCTTCACTTGTCCCGGAGTTCCGATCATCGGCTTGGGCCGGTCCGCTCCACTGCCTTCCTCCGGCTGAAGCAGCCTCTTCGCTTCGGATGCGAGCCCGTGCGCCTCCTCTTCCGTATCCGCGCACAGGATGCTCACGGCCATGATCACACGCGGAGCGGCCCCCAAGGACGTTGGCCGGAACTCCCGAACGTAGGCGGAAAGCACTTCCGCCCCGTCCCGGTCGCTCATGAATTGGCCGAAGACGTATCCGGTCCCGAAATCCGCAGCATACGAGGCGCTCTTCCGATTCGTCCCGAGCAGCCATACCTCCGGATCGGCAGGAGGAACAGGCATGGCCCGGACCGGCACATCCTCCACGCGAAATTCGTCGGCAAGCAAGGCGGACAAAGAACGAAGCGATTCGGGCAGCTGCCGGACATTTTCCAAAAAATTGCCGCTCAGCGCCATGCTCGTATGCGCCGACCCTCCCGGAGCCCGGCCGATTCCGAGATCGATCCGCCCGGGATACAAAGCCGCGAGCAGCCGAAACGTTTCGGCCACCTTGATCGGCTTGTAATGCGGCAGCAGCAGCGCCCCGGAGCCGAGCCGTATCCGCTCCGTGTGCGCCCCGATATGCGACAGCAGCACTTCCGGCGCAGGGCAGGCCAGCCCCTGCTCCGCGGCCCAGTAGCGCGAATACCCCAGCTTCTCCGCCGTCTGTGCAAGTCTGCGTGCTTGCGCCAAAGCGGTCGAAGCATCGGCCCCTTCAAGCAAAGGAACAAGATCCAGCAGGCTTAGCTTCATGTGTGTCCATTGCTCCTCTCTCAGGGCTTGCTTCATTCTTTCTAAGTTTATCCAACATCTGCCGCGTCATCAACTTTGCCGCAGGGCGGATTGGCCTCGGACCTTCAGGATCAAAAAGCCTCAGTCCCAAAATCCGCCGTCTGAGTGAATAATTTGTCCCGTCACCCACCGGGCGTCGTCGCCGGCCAGAAACCGGATCAACCGTGCGACATCATTCGGCTGTCCGATGCGTCCCATCGGAAATTTGGGAAGCAGCGTCCGCTTAAACGCTTCGTCCATCCACCCCGAATCGGTCGGTCCGGGATCGACCGCATTGACCGTGATCCGGTGCGGGGCCAATTCCGCCGCGAGCGAGACGGTAAACGCCGAGATGGCCCCTTTGGTCGCAACATATGCCAGATTCCCCGGCATCGGACCTTTGTCTTGTCCCGATACCAGATTGATGATCCGTCCGCCCCTCCCCCCTCTTAACCTGCGGGCAAATTCCACCGAAAGCATGCAAGTGCCGCGAACATTGACGGTGTAATGCGCATCGAGAATAGCTGCGTTCAGCGCCTCGAAACCGACTTCTTCGCAATGCGTTGCGTTATTGATCAATATAAACGGGGTGCCCAGCCGGTGCTGCACTTCATCCAGCAGCCGAATCGCCGAATCTTGGTCAGATAAATCCAGCTCCATTGACCCTGTCCTCACACCGAGTGCGACAAGCTCCTCGGTCATCTGCTTCGGCCACTCCCGCTCGCTTCCATAAGGCTGAGCTTCGTCATATTTGCGCCAATGGGTAAAAAACAGATCGGCGCCCTCTTCCGCCAGCGCGCGGGCAATGGCGCTCCCGATGCCCCTCCGGCGGCTCACTCCCGTCACAATGGCGATTTTGCCTTGCAGTCTTTTCTCGTTCATACGATCTCCTCCCGTAGATGGAGACGCGGCGGTGTGAGCTGCCGGAGATGCAACTATTCCCGGCTGAACTAAAAAAGCGGATACCATGAGGTATCCGCTTGCCGGGTGTCGGGCTCGTTCCCATAGCGTCCCTGTAATGGTGACAGACAGGCACACCTCTCCCGTTAAACCAATCGGGATCGTGCGCTATCCGGTTCATTAACCATTACAAAGTGCCTGCCATCGGAAACAATTCCCCTTTCCTGCATCTCTATCCTGATTGTACAAGAACGGCAATGACCGGTCAATCCAAAACAGGCCGGAAGCGCCACGCGATTCCATCGCCTCGCTGCCCTGCACTTGAATCCTTTACCCGAATAAGCTATACTACAACAAATTGAATGATCGACCATTTGCCTATGAAGAGCATCCAACTCGGAGGCGTTCTCGTTAAAGGGACCAATACCGTCCCTCAAGTGAACCGGGCCCGCCCGTTAACGCGGAACCAAAGCGGATCGGACCGCCATGCTGTCCGGTCAAGTTGGGTGGCACCGCGAGACAAGCGCTCCTCGTCCCAAAAGGATACAGGGCGCTTTTTGTCATTTTCCTAAAAAAAAGGAGCGGTACCACATGCTGGATATTCACTGGATTCGCCAAAATTACGAGAGAGTACAAACGGTCGCCGATCAAAAAGGAATCGCCGTTTCCGTCTCCGAGCTGCTTGCTTGGGACGAGAAGAAGCGAAATCTGCTTCAAGAGACCGAGAAGCTGCGCCACGCCCGAAACAAGCTGTCGGAGGAGATCGGCACACTCGTTCGTATGGGAGGCCATAAAGAAGCTGAGCCGTTGAAACGTAACGTGAAGGATCTTGGCAGCCGCTTGGCGGAGACGGAACCGGAGCTGGCTGAGGCCCAGCGTCAGTTCGATCAGCTGATGCTTCGCATCCCGAACGTCGTATCTCCCGACACGCCTGTCGGGCGTTCGGATGCGGACAATATTGAAATTCGGCGTAACGGGACGCCGCCCGCGTTCGCTTTCGAGCCCAAAGACCACGTAGCCCTCGGCGAGCTTCACCGGATGATCGACATCCCGCGCGGCGTCAAGACGGCCGGAACACGGAACTATTACCTGCGGGGCCCCGGAGCCCTGCTGCACCGCGCCGTACAGCAGCTTGCGGTGGATCTGCTGCTAAGCCGGGGCTTTACGCTCATGGAGGTTCCGCTGCTCGTACGCGCGGATGCCTTGACCCATACAGGCTACTTCCCCTTCGGCCAAGAGCAGGTGTACCGGATCGCGGACGAGGACAAGTGGCTGGTCGGCACCTCGGAAGTGCCGCTAGTTTCGTATTACAGCCATGAGGTGGTCGACGTGCGCGATCCGCTCATGCTTGCCGCCGTCTCGTCGTGTTTTCGAAGCGAGGTCGGCTCGGCAGGCAAAGACGTGCACGGCTTATACCGCGTGCATCAATTTTCCAAAGTGGAGCAGGTTATCGTGTGCGAAGCCGAGCTTGACCGTTCCGAGCCGCTGCTGGAAGCCATCACGAGCAACGCGGAAGAGCTTCTGCAACTGCTGGAGCTGCCCTACCGGGTCATGGCCGTCTGCACCGGCGATATGTCGCAAAAAACGTATAAGCAGTACGACATCGAAACTTGGATGCCGAGCCGCCAAGCCTACGGCGAAACCCATTCGTCGTCCCACCTGCTCGACTTCCAGGCCCGCCGTTCGAACATTCGGTATCGCGATTCGGGCGGCAAGCTGCGCTACTGCCATACGCTCAACAATACGGCCGTCGCTTCGCCGAGAATCTTAATCCCGCTGCTGGAAAATCATCAGGCCGAGGACGGCTCGATCCGGATTCCTCCGGCGCTGCGCCCGTACATGAACGGCTTGGAGCGGCTGCTCCCTCCGTCCGAAGAATAGCTTTCCAGCGTTACGGACGCTGCCTTGCATCCCGGTTCCCCTGAGCTTCCGCGCGCAGCCGCTTCAGCTAGGCTTCCGACAACGGCTTGGCAGGCGTCTCCGTGTTGATGACGACCAGGCGCGCGGAAGGTTCCCAGCTAATCGAAGCACCCAGCGCTTCGGCAACGAACCGGACCGGAACATAGGTAGCATCCTGGATCAGCTGTGCAGGCACGTCCAGCGGATAAGGCTTGCCGTTCAGGTAAGCCGTCCCGCTATCCAGCATAAGCTCCACAGATGCCGTTTTCGTCCGGGCGGTCACTTTCCGGCCGGCTCGGGATTAGTGATGGGCGAAGAAGCAGACGCTTGTTCCGCGCCAACCTCCGCTGCTCTGGCCTGCGATAAGGGAACGAGGCTGCTCCCTATGGCAATCCATCCGGCCATAAGCAGCTTTACCGGCAGCGAACCCGCCCCGGAGTGAAGCAATTCATCCAATGAACGCATCGGTGCTTCCTTCCCCTTTCCGAAACTCGTGTGCTTTCTTCCCATTTAGACGAAAGGACGGAATAAAGGTTGCTCCAAAGCGCGCAGGTCCGGACGAAAAAAAGGCCGGGGTTTTTACCCCGGCCAGATTGTTGAGAAAGAGGTTTATGATTGAAATAGAGATGCAAACGGAGGTGGGGTATCCACTGGAGAAGCGATAGCCGCCTTTGTCATCGGGAAATGTCCGCTACTAAGCGGCTTCCAATGAAATTTCCCGATGACAGCAGCGGTCGGAAGTGGATACCCCACCCCCTCGTAACCTCTATAATCCCGTTTCGACCACTTTCTCAACAAGCTCAAGGCCGGGGCTGTTACCCCGGCCTTTTTCACTCTAATCTGAACTAAAATGCGTATGGGAACTTCATCAGCGTAACGACAAGAAAGAAAATGATGCCGTTGATCACGCTAAGCGACTTGATGGAGCCGATGTGAGCTTTGATATTGCCGCCGGCCGGATCTTGCAGCGCCTTACGCATTTTGCTGCCGAGAATGCCTGTCAGCGCCCCGATGGCTAGGAATAGAACGACCGCCAGCACCATCCAAAGCACCGAATAATGCGCCTTGCTGACCAGATAACCGCCGGACAAAAATGCGATCACGAGCGCCAGCTGTCCCGCACGGTTGGCGGCAAACAACACATTCAAGAAACCGAACTGCGCTGTTCCCGATTGCAGTGCCTCCACCCGCATCGCCAAAAACGGCAGCATGAGATAAAAGCCCATCAATATGGCGCCGAGCACATGTAAATACAAAAACACTTGCTGCATAATCCCGGGACCCTCCCTATTCAACCTCGTTTTCTCTCTCCCCTAGTATACAAGAATACGAGCTTCCTAAGCAAATTCGGGGCGGGCTTATGGATGGACCGCTTTACCCGCTTTCGCCGAGCGTTTGTCGCGCCACTTCTGTAAAATGACAAACAGCGACGGTACGACGATCAGCGTCAGCATGGTCGAATACAGCAGACCGGAAATAATCGTAATTCCCATCGGGCGCCATAAATTTCCGCCCATGATCGTCATCGGCAGCAAGCCGCCGATCGCCGTGGCCGTCGTCAGCAGAATCGGCCGAAGCCGCGCTTTTCCCGCTTCCGCTACCGCTTCGTACAGAGGCAGTCCGCGTTCGCGCGCCTGCTCGATAAATTCGATCAGAATGATCCCGTTCCGCACCACGATGCCCGCCAGGCTGACGAGCCCCATGAGCGCCATGAAGCCGATCGGCGAACCCGAAAGGAACAGCCCGATGATCGCGCCGCCTGCCGCCAAATAGACGGTCGAGAGAATGAGCAGCGGAATCGAGAGCGAGTAAAACTGCATGACCATAATGATGTAAATCAGCAAAATAACGATGACCGACAGCTTTCCGATGGAGGCAAACGCTTCGTTACGCTCCTCGTTTTCGCCGCCGAACTGAATCGAATAGCCTGCTGGAACATTGTAACTTCCCAGCTTGGCTTGCAGATCCTTCACAATATCGTCCGCCAGCCGGTCCTGCGTATAGCTGCGCACGGTAATCGTCCGGGTCTGGTCGCGATGATGAATCGACTTGATCATTTGGCTGGTGCGGATATCTCCCAGTTCGCGCATTTGAACCGTGCCGCCCTTTTGCGTCGAGACGTACATTTTCTTCATCGTCTCCAACGGGTCGGAGGAACGCATCTTGGCGTACAGGGTCACGTCGATCAGATCTTCGCCTTTCTGCATCTCCGACACTTCCAGCCCTTCGGTTGCAATTCTGAGCGTCGTGGAAAGATCCTTCTCGTTCACGCCGAATACATTCAGTTTCGCCGGGTCCGGTTCCACCTCGTAGGTGTTCATGGCCTCTCCGACATCGTCGGTGACGCTGATCGTACCCGGGATTTCTTTCAGCATCGCTTGAACGTCCGCCGAAATCTGGCGAAGCTCCGACAGCTCGCTGCCGCTGATGCGAAGGGCGATCGGCGCGCCGACAGGCGGTCCCTGCTCCAGCTCGCGCGGCGTAATCTCCACATCGGAGGGGAACATCGCCTTCAGTTGCTCCCGCCACTGCACGACGGCGGCTTTCGTATTCAGCTGCTTCACATCGACCTTAACGAACAGCTGCCCGATCGAGATGCCCGTCTGATCCGCTTCCGAGTAATAAAAATGCGGAGCCGTCCGCCCGGCATAAGCCGAGACGAAGCGCACACCCGGCTGCTCTTCCATCCATGCTGCGGCCTTGCGGATTGTAAACTCCGTTTCCGCAAACTGACGTCCGGACGGAAGCTTGAAGTCGATGAGCATCTCTTCCTTCTCCGCAGGCGGAAAATACTGCACCCCAAGCAGCGGCATCAATCCGAAGGCGGAGGTGCCCAACAGCAGCGCAGCGAGCCCGGTCAGCAGCGGACGCCGCAAGAAGCGGTGAATCTGCTTGCCGTAAAAGGCGCTCAGCCTCGCGATCGGCTTGCCGAGCAGACCCGGAGATTGCGTCCCTTCGCTTCCAGACGCGCCTCCCGTACCTTTGGTTGGCTCGGCCTTGGAGCCTTTGCGGCGAAGCCGCCGCTCGCCTACCCATTGGCGGAAAATCGGAACAATCGTCAGCGACATCGCCATGGAAGCCGCAAGCGACAACGAAATGACGACAGGAAGCGGGCGAATGAAGCTGCCGATGTTGCCCTGCAGGAAAAACAGCGGCAAAAACGCAGCAGCCGTCGCAATCGTCGCCGTCAGAATCGAAATGGCGACATCGCGGCTTCCTTCCAACGAGGCCGTAGCCGGATCGTCGCCCAGCTGCAGGCGGCGCTGGATGTTGTCGTTCACGACGATGGCGTCGTCGACCAGAATTCCGAGCACGATGACGAGCGCGACGATCGTAATCTGATTCAAATCGATACCCATCGCTTCGACGGGAATAAAACCGATCGTGATGGACACCGGAATGGCCAAGGCCACGATCAGCGAAGTGCCGAACGTTAGTCCGAGAGAGCAGACGACGATAACCGAAAGAATCCCCATCAGCAGCTCTCTACCCAGCTCGTTAAACAGATGGTCGAGACTTTCCTTTTGCGTAAACAGCGACTCGATCCTCACATTGGCCGGCAGCTTCGGCTCCAGCTCCGCAACCTTCTTGTCGATGCGATTCTGCAGCGACGGGACATCCGTGCCTTTCTCCGCATTAATGACCAGATCGAGGACAGGCTTTCCGTTATGTAAGATGGATACTTCTTTTTTCTTCGAGCGCAGCTTGACGTCAGCGACGTCCTTGATCTTCATCGCGCTGCCGGGGGGCAGACCCAGAAGCTCCGTGTTCGCGATATCCTCGGCGGACTTCCATTCTCCGCCCATATTGACGTAATACTGCTTGGCGCCCTTGTCCACCGTACCGAGCGGCACCCGGTCATGCTTATTTTTCAGCGACTGCGCTACGATACCCCATGGCAGCCTGAGCGTATCCAGCTTGTCAGTGTCAAGCGTAATCGCCACTTCCTGCTCGGGCAGTCCGACGACCTGGACGTTGCTCACGCCGGGAACGGTTGCGAGCTGCTTTTTCCAGTAGTCCATCGTCGTCCGCAGCGACTCCAGCTCTTCCGGCGTCTCCACGACAAAATGCAAAATTTGCGCCGCAATTTTGCTTAAGTCGTCGTTCACTTCCGGCTGGTGCGCATCTGCCGGCAAGTCTCCTTGCGCAGACTGCACCTTCTGGCGCAGCGAGTCCCACGCCCTGCGGATATCCGTATCCGACTTCAGCTCGACTTGAATGACCGACACGTTGGCGGCCGAAGTGGAGGTGAGAACTTTGATTCCGCTGATTTCTTTAATTTTATCTTCCAGCGGGCGGGTGACGAACTGCTCCACTTTTTCCGGCGAAGCCCCCGGGTAGACGGTTTTCACCAATGCGTACGTGATCTCGATCTCGGGATTCTCCCTCTGCTTCAAGGTGAAAATATTGAACACCCCGAGCACGACCGCCATCACGAAAAACAGCAGCGTTACCTTGCGGTATTTCAGCAGCTTCGCGATCATCCTTCGCTCACATCCGTTTCCGGCAGGCAGTTGACGTTGATCCCGACGAGCACCTCGGCAAGCGGATCAAGCTTTTCCAGACCGTATCCTTTTTCGATGAACCATTGGTAAGCGACCATCTCGAGCATTCCGATCTCGGCATAAGCGGTCATTTCCAACTGCTCGTCCGTATATCCGGGGTAGACATTGAAGTGCTTGAACATGTCCTTGACAACCTCGCAAACATTGCCGTAAAACTGCTTCGAGATGTCCGCTATTTCAGGAGAGGCGGCGCCATGCCGCTTCAAAATGTTAAGGATGGTCCGGTTCTGGTAATAAATGGTCAGCGTTTGCCGGATCAAACGGTCATGCATCTTGTCGTTGTGCAATTCGCGAGGGTCCAGCGATTTCGGTTCGAGCGCGACGACGATTTCCTTCAAGCACTCCTCCGCCACACTGCGGAACAAGTCTTCCTTGCTTTTAAAATAAAGATAAAACGTGCCCTGCGCCATGCCGGCATCCTTCACGATGTCCGACACTTTGGTGCTATGATACCCTTTTTGCTCAAAAAGCTTCAGCGCCGACTCGACGATTTTGTCTCTCTTCTCTACAGCCAACGGTGAATTCTCCTCCCCTAGGACCCTCGTCACCGCAGGTCCCGACAATATGACTGATTCGTCAGTCATTTCGTATCGTACCATGGATTGCCATGGCTTTCAATCCCTTGATCGGCAGTTTTTCACCGGCTCCGCAAAAGAAAAGGGAAATAAAAAAGACCAGCTTCGGCCTTTTCGGCGGAAACTGGTCTTTCTTTGAACAGGTGGTATGCGATTAGCCCGTAACGACTTTGATAACGTTGCGTACGGATTCAGCGGATTTGTCGAGTGCTGCTTTCTCTTCCGGAAGCAGCTCCAGCTCGAATACTTTCTCGATGCCGTCGCCGCCAAGCAGCGTCGGTACGCCCATGAACAGGTTGTCATAGCCGTATTCGCCTTGGAGCAAAGCGATGGAAGGCAGAACGCGTTTTTTGTCTTTCATGATCGCTTCCGTCATTTGCACGATGGAAGCAGCCGGTGCGTAGTAAGCGGAGCCGTTGCCCAGCAGGTTAACGATTTCGCCGCCGCCGGTACGCGTACGCTTCACGATCGCTTCGATGCGATCAGCCGGAATGAGCTTCTCGATCGGAATCCCGCCAACATTGGAGTAACGAACGAGCGGAACCATGTCGTCCCCATGACCGCCGAGTACAAAGCCGCGCACGTCTTCTACGGAAACGTTCAGCTCCTGCGCGATGAACGTGCAATAACGAGCCGTGTCAAGTACGCCGGATTGGCCGATAACGCGGTTTTTCGGGAAGCCGAGCGTTTGGTAAGCGACATATGTCATGGCGTCTACCGGGTTGCTCAGGATGATAACGATCGATTGCGGGCTCGTTCTCTTGATATTTTCGCAAACGGATTTCACGATGCCTGCGTTCGTGTTCACGAGGTCGTCGCGGCTCATGCCCGGTTTGCGGGCAATCCCTGCCGTGATAATCACGATGTCGGAACCGCTGGTCTCGTCATAGTTGGACGTGCCGACAATGTTCGCGTCGAACCCTTGCACCGGGGAAGCTTCGAGCATATCCAGCGCTTTCCCTTTGGTCGGGTTCTCCAGTTGAGGGATGTCCAGCAATACGACGTCGCCGAGTTCTTTTTGCGCCAGCATCAGCGCTGTTGTCGCACCTGTGAAGCCTGCGCCGACAACCGTAATTTTTTTACGTTGGATTGCCATAATCAATTCCTCCCATAGTTTGTGCTTTATCGCACATTAATTTTATGTTTCAATTTCGGGAATTAGCATATGACTTCGGCTTAATCTTTATCAATGACGCATGGAAGCGTGTTCTTGTGCAGCACGGCGCCAGCTCGTGTGCACAAGAACAAACGCGTTCCTACACCAACCTAACACATAAACGCCCCGGCACGCATGAAAGCGTGTCTGCGGGCGCCTGGCTTCAGCCGGGCCGCCCGCAGACAAACGCGCTCCATTCTCAAACGCCACATGGGTGCGCCTCTACCCTGTTACCGACAACTTTCGTCGTCCAGGGGCCGAAACCCCTGGGGCCTCCCTTGTAAGGGAGGTTTGGAGGGTTAGATTCTCCGAGGGTTAGAAGTTTTTGATGATCTCGTCGGCAAACGCGGAGCATTTAACTTCGGTTGCGCCTTCCATCAGACGAGCGAAGTCGTAAGTTACCGTTTTGTTGTTGATTGCCGTTTCCATTCCTTTGTAGATCAGGTCAGCCGCTTCCAGCCAGCCCAGGTGCTCTAGCATCATAACGCCGGACAGAATAACGGAGCCCGGGTTAACAACGTCGAGACCTGCGTATTTCGGAGCCGTACCATGCGTTGCTTCGAAGATCGCATGACCGGTTACGTAGTTAATATTTGCACCTGGTGCGATACCGATACCACCGACTTGAGCAGCCAGAGCGTCGGACAGGTAGTCACCGTTCAGGTTGAGCGTGGCGATGACGTCGAAGTCGGTCGGACGAGTAAGCACTTGCTGCAGAGCGATGTCGGCAATCGCGTCTTTCACGATGATTTTGCCAGCAGCTTCTGCGTCTTTTTGCGCTTTGTTCGCCGCGTCAACGCCTTGCTCTTCTTTAATTTTGTCGTACTGAGCCCAAGTAAACGTTTTGTCGCCAAACTCTTGCTCGGCGAGCTCGTAGCCCCAGTTTTTGAACGCACCCTCGGTGAACTTCATGATGTTTCCTTTATGTACCAGGGTCACGCTCTTGCGGTTATGCTGGATCGCATATTCGATCGCGGCGCGGATCAGACGCTTCGAGCCTTCGGAAGATACCGGCTTGATTCCGATACCGGACGTTTCCGGGAAGCGGATCTTTTTCACGCCCATTTCGTTTTGCAGGAAAGCAAGCACTTTTTTCACTTCGTCGGAACCTGCGGCCCATTCGATACCGGCATAGATGTCTTCGGTGTTTTCACGGAAAATAACCATGTCCACCAGCTCAGGACGTTTAACCGGGGAAGGCACGCCTTTGAAGTAACGAACCGGGCGGGAGCACACGTACAGATCCAGCTCTTGGCGAAGCGCAACGTTCAGGGAACGGATACCGCCGCCGATTGGCGTCGTCAGAGGTCCTTTGATCGCTACGATGTATTCGCGGATTGCCGTCAACGTATCGTTCGGCAGCCAGTTATTGTATTTGTTGAAGGCTTTCTCGCCTGCAAAAACTTCGTACCATGCAATTTTTTTCTCGCCTTTGTATGCTTTCTCTACCGCTGCATCCAATACGCGCTTGGAAGCCGCCCAAATGTCCGGACCTGTGCCGTCGCCTTCGATGAAAGGAATGATCGGATTGTTCGGAACGTTCAGTTTGCCGTTCGTGATGGTGATGCGTTCGCCTTCAGTCGGAAGTGCGTATTGTTCGAATTGTGCCATGAATAGGTAAGCCTCCTTGGAATGGTTTGGAGCCGTTGCAACAAGCTCCGTGGAATAGGGATGATGATGTCAAAAATATACGGGAGCAGCGGCGCACGTCCCCTTCTCAGAAGACCGGTAACGCCGCAGCCGCCCGTAGGAGAGCTGCTTTTCTATTGCTTCCCGCAGGTGCGGGCATCCCAGCCGGATTAGCGCTGCTCGATCGGAACGAAGGCTTGGTGCGACGGTCCCGTATATTCGGCGCGCGGACGAATGAGGCGGTTATTATCGAATTGCTCGAGAATGTGTGCCGTCCATCCGGACGTACGGCTGATCGCGAAGATCGGCGTGAACAAGTCGCGCGGAATTTCGAGCGACGTGTAGACGGAAGCGGAGTAGAAGTCTACGTTCGGCTTCAATCCTTTTTGCCCGGTGACGATCTCTTCGATTTGAATGGACATGTCGTACCAGTTCATGTTGCCGGTAATTTTACCGAGCTCCTGGGACATTTTTTGAAGATGCTTCGCGCGCGGATCGCCGTTTTTATAAACGCGATGGCCGAAGCCCATAATTTTCTCCTTATTGGCCAGCTTATCGTTGATATAGCTGGTCACGTTGTCCGCCGTACCGATTTCTTCGAGCATCGCCATAACCGCTTCGTTGGCGCCGCCGTGCAGCGGGCCTTTGAGCGCGCCGATCGCGGACGTCACGCCCGAATAAATATCGGACAGCGTCGCAACGGTTACGCGCGCAGCGAACGTCGAAGCGTTCAGCTCGTGGTCGGCATGAAGCACCAAAGCTTTGTCCAGAGCCTGGATGGCGATGGCTTCCGGTTGTTTGCCCGTGAGCATATACAAGAAGTTCTCGGCAACGGAAGCACAGGATTTCGGCGCGATTGGCTCTTGGCCTTGGCGGATGCGAGCGAATGCTGCTATGATCGTCGGCAGCTGCGCTTGCAGCTTGATCGCTTTGCGGAGGTTGGATTCCGGAGTCATATCGTTCGCCTCGTCATCGTACAGCGCCAAGCTGGAAACGGCGGTACGAAGCGCGGCCATGGAATTGACGTCTTTCGGGTACAGCTTGATTTGTTCGATCACTTCGGCAGGAACCGAAGCGTTGTCGCTCAGATCTTTGGTTAATTGATCCAGTTCGGAGCGATTAGGAAGCTTGCCGTACCATAACAAGTATACGACCTCTTCGAACGTGGCGTTCTCTGCAAGGTCGTCGATATTGATGCCGCGATAGGTGAGCACACCGTCTATAATGGAGCTGATGGAGGACGTTGTGGCTACAATTCCTTCCAAACCTTTGGTAGCAGTCAAGATAATCTCTCCTTTTGCGTTCGAATTCACATAATTCTAATATAAAGTATTTAGAAACTAAAGTGAACAAATTCAGACATAAAAGTTCATTATCAGCACAATAAACAGATGCTATCTGCGGACTGAACCGTATGTACTCAAACCGGCAAACCCCCATCCGTAAAGGATCTATCCAGTTTCATTATACTCATATTAACTCATAAAAAATCATAATGAATCCAGTTGGGCGGCTTTATTTTAGATAGGTATTAAATCAACATAGTACTTTTCTGATTCGCAATTCGTTGGTACATTCGAGGCAGGGGTGGTAAATTTTGAAAAATTACAGCCTGTTCGAGAAAATAATGATTATATCGATGTTGGTCCTCGTAATATTTTTCATTGGTACTTTTTTTGTAATCAGATCTATTTTGCAGCATATTTCCTTTGCCCCTTAGGGGGAGGTTATCGAAGGCGGATCAGTGGACTTCCATCTGCCGTAACGGTAAAATAAAACTAACTTTCACCCGTTAGCAGGAGGACCAGCCATGAACAACAGCCGGCGAATCGGCATCATTGACATCGGCTCCAACTCGATCCGGTTGGCCGTGAACGAACAGACGACGGACGGAGCGTACCGCGTGATCGGAGAATTCAAGGAATCCGCACGTTTGAGCCAGCGGATTGGCGCCGACGGGACATTGGCGCAAGCGGATATTCAGGTGATCGTGCAGATCTTGTCGCATTTTAAACGGATATGTTACGCTCACGAAGTGACCGAATACCGGGTAGCCGCCACGGCGGCCATCCGCAACGCCGCAAATTCTCAAGAGATTCTGGACACGCTGGGCCGCGAAAGCGGATTTCACGTCGAGCTGCTGTCCGGGGAGGACGAAGCCAGACTCGGTTTCTTGGGCATGATCCAGACGATGGATATTGCTGACGGCTTTCTTGTCGACATCGGCGGGGGAAGCACCGAAATTTCGCTCTTCCGCGACCGCACCTTGATCCGCAGCGTATCGTTTCCTTTCGGGGCGGTCAATACGACGCGCAAATTTGCGCCAAACGGCGAATTCCAAGAAGAACAGCTGCGGGGCATCCGTCAAATGGTCGAGGACGCGATTGCCCGCGAGCCCTGGATTCGACAGGCTCCCGGCCTGCCTCTCGTCGGGCTCGGAGGCGGCGTCCGGACGCTATGCAAAATCAATCAGCGCAAGCGCAAATATTCCTTGCCGCTTACGCATAATTATTCGATCCCCGCCGCCGAAGTGGACGAGCTCGCCGCCTGGCTCCCGCTTATGTCCGGAGAAAAACGCAAAAAAATCGACGGTCTGTCCAAAGACCGCTACGATATTATCGTCCCGGGACTGCTGATTCTTCAGACGATCTTTCAGGCAGCCGGCGCTTCGCACTATGTTGTCAGCGGCGCGGGCCTGCGGGACGGTCTGTTCTTTGAAAGCTTCTACCCTGCCGACACGGAATTGAAGCATATGGCGGAGCGAAGCGCAGACAACCTGCTTGCCCTTCATTCGACGGCCCCCCGGGCGCATCTCTCGCAGGTGAGCCGGACGGCCTTGAAGCTGTTCGATGCCTTGACGGAGGCGGGAAGGCACCGCTTCGATCCGCGCGTGCGGCTGTGTCTGATCATCGCGGCCAAGCTGTACCGGATCGGCGCTTCGCTTAGCTATTACCAGTATCCGAAGCATTCCTTCCACATGATTGCGCACACGCGCATCGACGGTCTGACCCACCGCGAAATTCTGATTTGTGCCTTGGCCGCTTCGTACAAAACAAAAGCACGGACCCAGCAGGCCGTGCAGCATCACAAGGATATTTTGAAAAAAACCGACACCGACCTGATCGCTAAGCTTGGCACGCTGCTTAAGCTCGCCGTCGCTCTCGATATTAGCGAGACGCAGGCGTTGGAAGTGACGACTGTGTTCTCGGAGAGCAAGGCGCTGCATTTGCGGCTGAAAGCAAAGCACGACCCCTCTGCGGAATACAGAGAGGTCCTTGGACTGCAAAAAGAATTTAAAAATACATGGGGACAGCAGCTCAAAGTTCACGAGTCGTCGTTTTCCACGAACTGATGCGCATCGCTGCAAATTGACTGCGAAGCTGCGGCCCGCTTCCTTCCGCGCGGACATGCTCGTACATGCCGTTCGGTTGGAGCTGCCGCGCCTTCACGTTATCCTTCAGGCTGAGCCGCAATATATTGATCAGCGACTGCTGGATGCTTTTGTCAAATACGGGGCACATCAGCTCGACACGCCGCGTCAGGTTCCGGGTCATCCAGTCCGCGCTGGCGATATACACTTCCGGCTCCCCGCCGTTCTCGAAATAAAAAATGCGCGAGTGCTCCAAGAAGCGGTCCACAATGCTGCGTACCGTTATCCGCTCGCTCAGTCCCGGAACACCGGGCCGCAGGCAGCATACGCCGCGCACGATCAGATCGATCTCGACCCCCGCCTGCGAGGCCGCATACAGCTCGTCGACCATCTGCTGGTTTGAGAGCGAGTTGAACTTGGCAATGATCCGCGCCGGCTTGCCTTCGGCGGCGTGCTTCGCTTCGCGGCGGATTTTCTCGAAGAGCTTATCCATCATGTCCGTAGGCGCCACGCCGAACGCTTTCCAATTGTGCGGCGCCGAATACCCGGTCACCTCGTTGAACAACGCGGAAGCGTCCTCCCCGATCTCCTTATGCGAAGTAAACAAGCCGACATCGGTATACAATCTTGCCGTATTATCATTGTAATTCCCCGTGCCCACGTGCACGTACCGCCTCAGCCCGTCCGCTTCCTGCCGGACGACCAGCGTAATCTTGGCATGCGTCTTCAGCCCCACGAGCCCGTAAACGACGTGGCAGCCCGCCTGCTCCAGCTTGCGCGCCCAAGCGATGTTGCGCTCTTCGTCAAACCGCGCCTTCAGCTCCACTACGACCGTGACCTGCTTGCCGGACTCCGCCGCACGGGCAAGTCCTTGAATCAGCGGGGAATTCCCGCTGACCCGGTACAGCGTCATTTTAATAGCGAGCACTTGCGGATCGTAAGCCGCTTGAAGCACAAAATCGGTGACGGCATCGAACGACTCGTAAGGGTGATACACCAGCACATCCTGCTGCCTCAGCTTGGCGAACAGATCCTCGACATCGTCCAGCTCGGAAGGATAGACCGGTTGGATCGGGGCATAGCGCAAATGATCGAAGCCTTGGAGCGCCGACGCCATTTTCATAAAATACGTCAGATCAAGCGGCCCGTCGATTTCAAAAATATTCTCGACAATCTCGAACTCCTCCGTCAGCTGCTCCAGCGCATACGGGTGAATGCCCTTCTGCACCTCAAGCCGGACCGGCGTCCCCCAACGCCGCTTGCGGAGCTGGATTTCGATCTCCTCCAGCAAATCCTCGGCGCCTTCCTCGTTCAGCGTCAAGTCCGCGTTGCGTGTCAGCCGGAACGCATGGACCGACATTGGAATATAGCCGCTGAACAGCGTATGTATATGCTTTTCGATGAGATCTTCCATGAGAATGAATTCGCGCTTCTTGCTGTTGGTTCGTCCGGGCACCGCAAGGCAACGGCTTAAATTGGACGGCACCTGAAGGATCGCAAAATACGGTTCGTCCTCCGGATCGTCCCCTTCCTTCATCAGCACGACCGCCAAATATAAAGCCTGGGTCCGCACCAGCGGAAAAGGCCGCGACTGGTCGACCGCCATCGGCGTCAGCACAGGAAAGACGATATCGTGGTAATATTCGTCCATCGCCTTGCGCTGGGCTACGTTCAAATCGTCGTATTCGGTAAAAATAATGCCTTCTTTGCCAAGCAGCCGGATAATATCCCGGTACGTCTTGTATTGCTCCGTTACCATTTTGGAGGAGCGCTTCATGACGCGTTTGAACAATCCGGCGGGCGTATAGCCGGTGAAATCTTTTTTCGTATGGCCCGCTTTGATCTGATCTTTGACGCCGGCTACGCGGACGCTCATAAACTCGTCTAAATTGGAAGAAACGATCGATAAAAATTTGACGCGTTCAAGCAGCGGCGTCTCGGGGTCCTGCGCCTCCTCCAGCACACGCCAGTTGAACTCGACCCAGCTTAAATCGCGGTTCAGATAATGGTTGGCGGTCTCACGTGCGGCAATATCCTTCATAAGGTAGTAAACCCTCCATGGTCATTCACCGTTTAGCTTCATTTCGATTGCTTTCTACATCGTAATTCGACAATGTTAAGAGAACGTGCTCTTTTTGTTAATTTTATGTAAACGCAAGGGAAAATACACCTAAATCTTCTCCCTAGGGGATTCATAAAGAGCTTTATCATTATACAACGAAAAGAGCTCCCGAAGGAACTAGCCTCTTCAGGAACTCTTCACGTTACAATCGTTGGAAATCAAAGGAGCTATTCGGTTGGCGGCAGGACGGTTTTAGCGATTTTCCCGTCCAAGACTTCGTAATCGTAATATCGGATCGTATCGTACAGCTCCCTGCGGGTTTGCATGTCCTGGAGCGATCCCGCTTGCGTCCCGGTGCGGCTGATTTCCGAAAAAACGCGCTCGTAGGCTTTGGCCGCTACCCGCAGCGAGGTTACCGGATATATGACCATATTGAAGCCCCAAGCCTCGAACTGCTCTGCGGTATAATACGGCGTTCTTCCGAACTCCGTCATGTTCGCCAGCAGCGGCACATCGATGGCAGCTCGGAACCGCTTGAATTCCTCCTCGCTCTCCAGCGCCTCCGGAAAAATCCCGTCCGCTCCCGCCGATAAATAATGCTTGGCCCGGTCTACCGCCGCATCGAAGCCTTCTACGCTTTTGGCATCCGTGCGGGCAATGACAACCACCGAAGGGCTGATTTCCTTGATCGTCTTGATTTTTTGCATCATTTCTTCGCTTGAAACGAGCTTTTTGCCGTTCAAGTGGCCGCATTTCTTCGGCATTTCCTGATCCTCGATCTGGACGGCGGCAGCCTTGGCTTCGACCATTTCCTTGGCCGTCCGGGCTACGTTCAAAATGCCGCCGAAGCCGGTATCGATATCGACCAGCAGCGGAAGCATGGAAGCACGGACGAGCTCGCGGGCCCGTTCCGCGACTTCATTCGAATAAATCAGCCCGAGATCCGGCAAGCCCCGGCTGGCCGTATAGGCGGCGCCGGACAAATAAAGCGCTTCGAAGCCGACCTGCCTCGCTATTCTGGCCGCCATCCCGTCGTGTGTACCGGGAATTTTGAGAATCGGGCCGGCTTCCATCCGTTTGCGAAAAGCGGCCGCCAGCTCCCGTTGGTCCTTCTCTTGCTCCATCAACCATGCCATCGCTACTCCTCCCGGGAAGTCGTATTCCGCAGCCTTACCGTTAAACTAAATGACGTACAGATTCATGTATTCATTTACCGGCATTTGCTCCAACCGCTCCAAGTCAAGCGACAGTTCGAGGATTTGCGCCGCTTTTGACTTAGGAAACCTCGTCAGCAGATTGGCTTCGAACTTATCGATGACCTTCGGCAGTCCTTCGGCCCGGCGTCTGCGGTGACCGATCGGGTATTCGCATTCCACGTTCGCTGTCTCCGTTCCGTCCGTGAACCCGATTTGGATCGCATTGGCAATCGACCGTTTGTCCGGGTCGAGGTAATCCCGACTGTACTGCGCATTTTCCGTGACGACCATCTTGTCCCGAAGCGCATCGATTCGCGGATCGCCGGCCGCCTCATCCTCATAATGCTCCGCCGTCAACTCGCCATGCAGCAAGCCTACCGCCACCATGTATTGAAGGCAGTGGTCCCGGTCCGCCGGGTTATGCAGCGGGCCTTTCTTATCGATGATGCGGATGGCCGATTCATGCGTCGTGATCGTAATCCGGTCGATCTGATCCAGCCGGTCCTTGATCTGCGGATGCAGCGCAAAGGCGCATTCGACGGCGGTCTGGGCGTGGAATTCGGCCGGGAAGGAAATTTTAAACAATACGTTCTCCATCACGTAAGAGCCGAACGGGCGCGCAAGCTTCAGCGGCTTGCCTTGGAACAAAACGTCCTGGAAGCCCCACGTTTTGGCCGAAAGCGCGGTGGCGTACCCCATTTCGCCGTTGACGGCCATGAGGGCCAGACGGACTGCGCGGCTGGTCGCATCTCCGGCCGCCCACGATTTGCGCGATCCCGTATTCGGCGCGTGCCGGTACGTGCGCAAGCTGCCGCCGTCCAGCCAAGCATTGGAAAGCGCGTTGATCACCTCGTCCCGGGTGCCGCCCAGCATCGCCGTAACGACGGCCGTTGAAGCGATCTTCACCAGCAGCACGTGATCCAGCCCCACCCGGTTGAAGCTGTTTTCGAGGGCGAGCACTCCTTGAATTTCGTGCGCCTTCACGGCGGCGTCCAGCACGTCCCGCATCCGCAAAGGGGCTTTGCCTTCTGCGATCCGGACGCGGCTGAGATAGTCGGCTACCGCCAAAATACCGCCCAGATTATCCGAAGGGTGGCCCCATTCGGCGGCCAGCCATGTATCGTTGTAGTCGAGCCAACGGATCATGCACCCGATATTAAACGCCCCGTGTACGGGATCGAGCTCATAGCGGGTTCCCGGCACCCGGCAGCCGTGAGGCACGGTGACGCCCGGCACGACGGGTCCGAGATGCTTCACGCATTCCGGAAAGCGCAGCGCCAAAATGCCGGTGCCGAGCGAGTCCAATACGACGTGCTGTGCAATGCGCCGGGCTTCCGGACTTTGGACTTCGTATGCAAGCGCGTAATCCGCGATATCCACTAATAGTTGATCCGCAGCGGATGCGGTTCGTCCTTGTTCATAGGCCATAGATGGGTTTGCTGCCATATCGATGTCTCCTCCCGCTAGTTATGAGCCGACCGAGGCCGAATTGGGATGCAGATCGCGCGGTCCCTTGTACAGGACACGTGGCCGGAAAAGCCGGTTGTTCGCATGCTGCTCCATCACGTGTGCGCAGACGCCAACCGTCCGGGCGGCGAGAAAGACCGGGGTAAACAGATCGATCGGAATACCCAGCAAATAATAAACCGGCGCGGCATAGTAATCGAGGTTCGGATACAATCCTTTTTCGCGGTTCATCACCTCTTCGCCGATGACGCACATGCGGTACAGCTTCTCTTCGTTTTTGGCTGACGCCAGCGCGGCTAACGCCTCTTTCATCAGCATCGCGCGCGGGTCCGGCTTCTTCATGTACACCCGGTGGCCGAAGCCCATGATGCGTTCCTTGCGGGTCAATTTGCCGAGGATCAGCGGCTCCATCCTGTCCTCATCTCCCGCTTCCAGCAGCATCTTCATCACCGCTTCGTTCGCTCCGCCATGCAGCGTTCCTTTCAGCGAAGCGACGGCGCCGGTCAGCGCCCCGTACAGATCGGCCTGCGTGGAAGCAATGACGCGTGCGGCAAAGGTGGAGTTGGGCATTTCATGCTCGCTGTATACAATCAGCGACTGATCAAACGTCTTCTCTTCCATCTCGGAAGGAACCTTCCCTGTAATCATGTACAAGAAGTTGGCGCTGTACGAAAGGTCTTGGCGGGGTTCCACCAGAGGCTGCCGCATGGACGCATGATAGCTGGCCGCCACGATCTGCGGCACCTTAGCCAGCAGCCGGATCGATTTGCAGTAATTCGCTTCCCGCGACCGGTCCTCGATATCCTGATCATAGCCGGCAATGGCGGAAATGCCCGTTCTCAGCGCATCCATCAGATGCGTCTGCTGCGGAAGCAGGCGCAGGATCGTCAGCGCATCCTCCGGCAGTCCGTACTCCGTCTTGAGGCTGAGCTCGAGAGCATTGCGCCATTCGGGTGTAGGCAGGCTGCCGTCAAGCATTAACGAAACGACGTCCAAATAAGTAACGGTTTTGGCCAATTCGATAAGATCGTAACCCCGCAGCACAATTTGTTCTTTTTCGACATCCAAATAAGAAATTTCAGTTTCGCTCGCGATAACGTTTTCAAGGCCGGGCTGGAATGATCCGCTCATCGTTCTTTCGCTCCTCCCGATGGTTTGGCTTTGCCCCTACAGTATATCGACCCGCTGGAAATCACGTCCAATATCCGTTAAGTCCTTCCTGATACGCAGAACGTATCAAGCCGGGCAACCGGACGCTCGTTCAACCGCCGAACGCTTGGCTGAGCTTTAAAAATTCGTGCAGCACTTGCGACGTCTCGTCTTTCCGCCAAATAAACGCCGTTTCCAAAACGGCGGCTTCCCGAATATCCCGGTAAACGACCCCTTGATTTTGCTGGTGCCGAAAAGACGCGGGAACTAAAGCGACCCCCATCCCTTCGGCTACGAAGGCGACAACGGTTAAAATTTCAGGCGCTTCCAGCGCAACATTAGGCGAAAATCCGGCTTTATAGCATAAATGGATGATCGCATCGTGATAGGTCGAACCGTTTTGCCTGGGAGACAAAATAAAAGGCTCGTGCTCCAGATCGCGCACGCTAAGCGATTGTCGGCCGGCCAGCGGATGCGCTTCAGGAAGCACCGCCATAAACGGCTCGCGCATAAACAGCTCCGTATTTAAATGCGGACTGTGAATCGAGTTGCGCACAATTCCAAGATGGATGCTTTTTTCATGCAGCGCTTGCAACTGGCTCCCGCTCTTCATTTGATGAAGCTTCAATTCCACCGAAGGAAAACGCAGCCGATACTGCTGCAGCAGCGGAACGATGTGATAGGTCGCCGAACCGACAAAGCCGATCGCCAGTCTGCCCGTTTGCCCCCGGCTCGCTTTCTCCGCCGCCTCGCGCGCTTGCTCCACACGCGCTAACGCCGACCGCGACTCCTCTAGGAACACTTTCCCCGCGTCCGTTAATTCGACATGCTGCTTGCTTCGGGAAAATAACGAGAATCCGAGCTCTTCCTCCAGCTTGCGGATTTGCTGGCTTAACGGGGGCTGCGCCATATTGAGGCGTGCAGCCGCCCGGCCAAAATGCAGCTCCTCCGCAACGGTAACGAAGTATCGCAAATGACGCAGTTCCATCGTGCCTCTCTCCTTTGATCGTTCAATCCTTCGCTTGTACTTAAATTATACAATAGGGACGAATCATTTTGGTAAATATAGCATAAAAAGGAATAGGACCTGACCAAGAAAGGCCAAGTCCTTCATTATTTTTTAGGTTAGCGGAATTCGAGATGCACTTCAGCCCATGGCTTTGGCAAGGAGGGCATATAAATCCGGCACTTCTCTGTCGATCCGCACCGGCTTCCAATCCTGGTTCAACCAGACGTGCTGCGTTCCCCCGGTGACCAGCAGCTCCTCGCCGCGTTTAATTTCGTAAGCGAACCGGATCCGAAGACTCGTCAACTCGACAACTTTGGTATCTATCGTCACCAGATCGTCGTAACGGGCGGGCGAGCGGAATTTCAGGTCCGCTTCGATCACCGGCAGCAGCAGGCCGCGGGTTTCCAGCGCTTGATAAGGCATACCCAGCTCGCGGATCATCTCGGTCCGGCCAACTTCAAACCAATTCAAATAGTTGGCGTGATATACGACGCCCATCTGGTCCGTCTCCTGATAGCGGACGCGTAAAGTATGCTGCATACAAACCTCCTGAATTCCCATGGAAGATACTTGTAAAGCAAAGGAGCGAAACCGCTGTTCGATTTCGCTCCGATTATTCTGCTATTGTAAAACTTCGACGACTTTATTACAGCACGCGGGCGCGGCCGGAATAGATGACGCCGACTTCCGGATAGATGGATACTTCATCGTTGTCTTTCAAAATACCCAGCGCGTTGTTTACACCGACAATGACCGGTTTGCCCAAGCTGATGCCGACAACCGCCGCATGGGACGTAATACCGCCCGTTTCGGTAACCACTGCCGCCGCTTTCTCGAAGGCCGGCATGTAGTCTTTATCGGTCGTTACGGTAACCAGAATGCAGCCCTCGGTCGTCTTCGCATTCGCTTCTTCGGCGGAGCGGGCCGTCACGACGTGGCCTGTGGCGATTTGCGTGCCGATTCCTTGGCCTTTGGCAATCATTTCACCGATTTGATGAACTTTGATCAAGTTGGTCGTTCCGGAGCGGCCGACCGGTACGCCTGCAGTGATGACGACGAGATCACCCAAGCTGACGAGGCCTGCCTTCACGCTGGCGTCTACGGCATGCTCGAACAGTTGGTCCGTCGAGGTGCAGGTCTCGCCCTTCACCGGGATAACGCCCCATACGAGCGACAGACGGCGCAGCACGCGATCGTTTGGCGTTACCGCGATAATCGGCGCTTTCGGACGGTACTTGGACACCATACGCGCCGTATAGCCGCTCTCCGTGGAAGTCAGGATCGCTTTGGCGTCCAGATCAAGCGCCGAGTTCGCTACCGCTTGGCTGATCGCCTCGGTTACGGTCGTCTGCTGCGCATTGCTCTGACGGATGAAAATTTCACGGTATTCCAGCGCCGTTTCCGCACGCTCGGCGATGCGGGCCATCGTCTGAACGGACTCTACCGGATATTTGCCTGCCGCCGTTTCACCGGACAGCATCACGGCATCCGTACCGTCGAAGATCGCGTTCGCCACGTCACTCGCTTCCGCACGCGTCGGACGCGGGTTGCGCTGCATGGAGTCCAGCATCATCGTAGCCGTAATAACCGGCTTGCCGACCTGGTTACATTTTTTGATCATCGCTTTTTGCACGATCGGCACGTCTTCGGCCGGAATTTCCACGCCGAGATCGCCGCGCGCTACCATGAGACCGTCGGATACCTCCAGAATTTCGTCGAGGTTTTCTACGCCTTCCTGGTTTTCGATTTTGGAAATGATTTGAATATGCGTTGCGTTATGGCGGTCTAGAATTTCACGGATTTCAAGGACGTCGCTCGCTTTGCGCACGAAAGAAGCAGCGATAAAATCCACTCCCTGCTGAATGCCGAAAATGATATCGTTCGCGTCTTTTTCCGTGATGCCCGGCAGGTTGATTTTCACCCCAGGCACGTTCACGCCTTTCTTGCCTCCAAGCAGTCCGCCGTTTTTAATCCGGCACACGATATCGGTTCCGCGGATATCCTCAACCGTCAGTCCGATCAAGCCGTCATCGATCAGAATGGTGGAACCGATCTTTACATCTTTGTAAAGGTCCCTGTATGTGATGGAAACACGCTCGGCATCGCCGAGTACTTCCTCTGTCGTTAAAGTAATCAGATTGTCTTGGAGCAGCTCGACTTTTTGATCGTCCTTCAGTTTGCCGGTCCGGATTTCCGGTCCTTTGGTATCAAGCAGAATGGCTACGCTTTTGCCGAGCTCCTGACAAGCTTGACGCACGTTCTTGATTCTGTTGCCATGCTCTTCGAAATCGCCGTGGGAGAAGTTCAGACGAGCAACGTTCATCCCTGCATCAATGAGCTTCTTGAACATGTCCAGCGATTCGCTGACCGGTCCGATGGTACACACAATTTTTGTTTTACGCATGATTTCCCTCCTGGATGGTGGTGAACCGACCGATTTGTCTAAATTTGTTATAACGGTCTTCTATTAATTCATTCTCCGTCATCTTGAGCAATTCCTGCAAGTGGGTCCACAACATTTGCTTAATCGATTCCGCCTGCAGGACAACATCCCGATGGGCACCGCCCTTCGGTTCGGGAATGATCTCATCGATAACGCCGAGCTTCAAAATTTCGTCCGCCGTAATCTTCATCGCTTCGGCAGCTTCCATCGATTTTGAAGCGTCTTTATATAATATCGAGGCCGCGCCTTCCGGACTGATGACCGAATAAATCGCATTTTCAAGCATAAATACGCGGTTGCCTACGCCAAGCGCCAGAGCGCCGCCGCTGCCGCCTTCGCCGATGACGACACACAAGACGGGTACCCGCAAGGACGCCATTTCCATCAGATTCCGGGCGATCGCTTCCCCTTGCCCTCTCTCTTCCGCCGCATTGCCGGGATAAGCGCCTTTCGTATCGATGAACGTGATGATCGGGCGCTTGAACTTGTCCGCCTGCTTCATAAAGCGCAGCGCTTTGCGGAAGCCTTCCGGATGCGGGCTGCCGAAGTGACGCGCAATGTTGTCCTTCGTGTCTTTCCCTTTCTGATGGCCGACCACCGTCACCGGGATGCCGTTAAAACGCGCGATGCCTCCCACAATGGCCAGGTCGTCGCCAAATAAACGGTCCCCGTGCAGCTCAATGAAGTCGGTGAACAGATGCTGAATGTAATCAAGCGTCGTCGGGCGTTGCGGATGACGGGCAACCTGCATTTTTTGCCGGGTCGACATACCGGCGTACAATTCCGTTTCGAGCTGCTCCAGCCGCTGCTCCAAGCGCTTGATCTCCTCGGAGAAATCGATCTGCTTGTCCGCTCCGAACTTGCGCAGCTCGTCGATTTTGGCGCGAAGCTCGACTAGCGGCTGCTCAAAAGGCATTTCACTAGCCATTAACGGTTTCCTCCTTTACCGCGTGCATGCTAAGAAGACGGGTCAACGTACTGCGCATTTCTTTGCGGTGCGAGACCAGGTCCACTTGTCCATGCTTCAGGTTGAATTCCGCCGTCTGGAAGCCTGGCGGCAGCTTGATTCTCATCGTCTGTTCGATGACCCGTCCGCCGGTAAAGCCGAACGCCGCGCCCGGCTCGGCAATGATGTAGTCTCCAAGCATCGCGAAGCTCGCGCTGACGCCGCCGAAGGTCGGGTCGGTAATGACGGAAACGTACAGGCCGCCCTGCTCGTTCAGCTTGGCAATTGCCGCGCTCGTTTTCGCCATTTGCATCAGGCTGAGAATGCTTTCCTGCATCCGCGCGCCGCCCGATGTGGAGAAAATGATAACCGGCCGGTTCGTCCGGGTCGCATGCTCGATCGCGTTCGTCACCTTTTCGCCGACAACCGATCCGAGCGATCCGCCCATGAAGTCGAAGCTCATCACCGCTACGACGACCGGATACCCTCCGATCGTTCCTTCGCCGGTAATGACAGCGTCCTGCATGCCGGTAGACTCAACCGCCTTGTTGTACTTGGCTATGTAGTCGGGGAATTCGAGCGGGTCCTGGGATGCCATCTCGCTGTCAAATTCCACAAAGCGGCCTTCGTCCATCGTCATCTGGATGCGCTCTACGGCATTCAGCTTGTAATGGTACTCGCAAGCGGTACATACCTTTAAATTTTTATCAAGCTCTTTGTTGTACTGGATCGTCCCGCATTTGGGGCACTTGTTCATCAGGCCTTCCGGGATTTCACGCTTCGGACGCTCCTCGGGAACGTCGATAGCTCCGTCCATCACCCGGTTCGGAGCCGTCCTGTCCACGGAAGGAACCGTGGCATATTTTCTTTTTTTCTGAAACAAGTCTTTAAATTGCACAATTACACCTCGCTTGCGGTATTGGGACTTGTTTAGGATCTATGCAAAATGGAGTTCAGCACTTCCTGAACCTCTTCCAATTCGCCTTCGGGAACGACGATTTCAAACTGATTTTTGGTCATGTTGATAGCGCGGACTTGAACAAGGAAGCCTTCTTCCGTAAGTCTTTGCTTGATTCTTTCAGCGATTTTAGCGGTCGGAGCGATATAGATAACCGTCCACATGAAAAAAGACCTCCCGAACATAATGCAATAATGATATCATAAGTGCACTTTTTCCCGCAACCGAAGTTCGGCATGCCGGAAGGGGAGGTCTTTATCCTTAAAAATGTGCGCCGTTTCGGCAAATCTCGACGTCAGGTTTGCGGCGAGAGGCCGTCCGCCTCGTCCTGATGCTTGTGCGCGATCCGGGCCGAAGCCGCGGCGGCAAGCCCCGCCACCAGGTCGTCCAAAAAAACGTGAATGCGCTTCGGATGGTCGTTCAGCTCGCGGATGATGCCCGGCTTCTTCTTGTCCAAATAACCGAAGCTAGTCAACCCGACCATGCCATATACGTGAACGATGCCGAGCGCCAAGGTCTCGTCCACGCCGTACAAGGGCGCGTCCATCTCCATCAATCCCTGCAGCGGCTCGGGCAGCCCTTTCCGTTCGGCCAGCTCGTCCAGCGCGATTCCGGTATAAAGCACGTATTGGACTTCGCGCTTTTGGAGAACCGTCATGACGCTCTCGATGCACGCCTCTGCGGAAAGGGCGGGATTATAGGGAAGCTGCAGCTCGCGCACAATGTCCGCTATGCGTTCGACGGTTACGCCGCGCTTCTTCAAACATTCGACAATAAGTTCGCAGGACATAAAAACAACGCCTCCTCCGGTTCCATTCGTAACTCGTGCAAACCGGCGAGTCTCACGTCTCGCCGACTGGGTGTGGGTTACTAAATGTATGCGGGGGAGGCGCGATTTATTTCACTTTAACGCTCTCTTTGCCGAGCAATTCCTCGATGCGGGCGAACAGCTCGGGAGACGGCTTTACCTTGTATTGGTCGCTTAAGCCAAGCGTTTTCTGGGTCCGCTCGTAGTACAGCACAACCGGCAACGGACCGCCGTGTCCGGCGATCAGCCGCTTGAGCGATTCCAGCACCGCCGGCTGCTCGCGCTGCGGGGAGATGCGCATGTAGACGCGCTGCTCCGTCGTTGCGGCGCGGGGACCGCGGGCTGCGGCAACTTCAGCGGCCCGGGCAGGCTGGTCCGCAGCCTTCCGCGCCGTCCCGCCCGGCGAGGGCCCGGACGCTTGATCCGCCGCCGGAGAAGTCGCCGCGTACCGGCTTCGCGATTCGCGCGCAGCCTCCGCCGAAGCTGTGCCGCGGGGCGTGAAGCCGGAAGCGCGCCGCTGACCGCTTCGCGAGGAGCCCGCCGGGAGCGGGGCCGGCTTGACCGCCTTCTGCTCCAGGTGCGGATCGTCCAGCGCGATAAGCTGATCGGCCAGCAGCTTGTAGTCTTCGTCCCCGAGCTGAAGCTTGGCGACGACCAGCACGGGCTTGCCCTTCTGCACCAGTGGGGCATACTTTTTCCACGTTTCCGGGAACAGCACGACCTCCGCCTTGCCGACACGGTCCTCCAGCTCCATGAACGCCATCGGCTGGCCTTTTTTCGTGACGATCGTTTTGTTCGAAATGACCAGACCCGCAACCATGACGTCGCTGCCGTCCGGATACTCCTGAAGCCGGGACAGCAGGTCCGTCTCCAGCTTCTGCAGCACCGCATCGAAGTCGTCGAGCGGGCTGCCGGAAATGTACAGCCCGAGCAGCTCCCGCTCCAGCTCCAGCTTTTGCGTCAGTGTGAACGGAGGAATCTGAGGGTATTCGACCTCCCAGCTGACCTCCTCCGTGAAGCCGTCGAGCACAAGCTGCAGATCTTCGCGGTCCTTGCGCCACTTGACCGCCGCATCGACGGCATCTTCCAGCATTGCAAGCTGCTGGGACCGGTGGCCCGGCAGCGAATCGAGCGCGCCGCCTTGAATCAGCGACTCCATCACGCGCTTGTTGCAGACGCGCAGATCGACGCGCCGGCAAAAGTCGATCAAGCTGGAATAAGCGCCCGTACGGCGTTCTGCGATGATCGATTCGATCGCGTGCGTCCCGACGTTCTTGATCGCCGCGAGGCCGAAGCGAATCGCCCCGCCGCTCTCCGCCGCAACCGGCGTAAACAGAAAACCGCTTTCGTTCACGTCGGGCGGAAGCACGGCGATACCCATGCGGCGGCATTCGTCGGCGTATTCCGCGATTTTATGATGGCTTCCCGTCACTGCGGTCAGCATCGACGCCATGAACGGTACGGGGTAATGCGCCTTCAGATACGCCGTCTGGAACGCGAGCACGCCGTAAGCCGTCGCATGCGCCCGCGGGTAGCCGTAGTCGGCGAAGCGGACGATCATGTCGTATACCCGGTTCGCCTCGGCTTCGCTATAGCCCTGGCTGAGGCTCCCTTTCACGAAGTGGTCGCGCTCCTTGTCCAGCACTTCCCGCTTCTTCTTGCTGACCGCCCGGCGCAGCAAATCCGCTTCGCCGAGGCTGAATCCGGCCATCTTCGAAGCGATCTGCATGATCTGCTCCTGATAAATGATGATCCCGCACGTGTCCCGAAGAATCGGCTCCAGCGCCTCATGCGGGTATTCCACCGGCTGCTGCCCGTGCTTGCAAGCGATATATTTCGGGATGAATTCCATCGGGCCCGGCCGGTAGAGCGCAAGCACCGAGATGATGTCCTCGAAGTTCGACGGCCGCAGCTCCTTCAGCACGCGGCGCATCCCGGCCGACTCGAGCTGGAAAATACCCGTCGTATCGCCCCGGCTGAGCAGCTCGTATGTCGCCGGATCGTCGTCCGGCACTTTCGTCCAGTCGAAGGGCGCTCCCGTCTGCTCGCAAATCCATTCCAGCGTGCGCTCGATGATCGACAGCGTCCGCAGTCCGAGAAAGTCCATCTTCAGCAGGCCGATCGCTTCCAGATGCTCCATCGTATACTGCGTCAGCGCCGTCTGCTCGGTTCCTTCCTGCAGCGGCACGTACTGCGTCAGCGGCTCGCGCGAAATGATGACTCCTGCGGCATGGGTAGAGGCGTGGCGGGGCATCCCCTCCACCTTCATCGCCAGCTCCAGCAGCTCCGCCGTTTTCGGCTGCTTGGCGGCAAGCGATTTCAGGTCGGGGCTCGTGCGCAGCGCTTCCTCCAGCGTTATGCCGAGCTGATGCGGGATCAGCTTGGCGGCGCGGTCCACCTCGCCGTAAGGCATGTTCAGCACCCGGCCGACATCGCGCACCGCTCCTTTGGCGGCCATCGTTCCGAAGGTGATAATTTGCGCCACCCGGTCCCGGCCGTACTTGTGCACGACATAGTCGATCACCTCGTCGCGCCGGAGGTCACTGAAGTCGATATCGATATCCGGCATCGATACCCGCTCGGGGTTCAGGAACCGTTCGAACAGCAGGTTATAGCGGATCGGGTCCACATCGGTGATGCGGAGCACGTAAGCGACGATGCTCCCCGCCGACGACCCCCGTCCGGGTCCGGTCGCGATCCCCTGCTCGTGAGCGAAGCGAATGAAGTCCCATACGATCAGAAAATAATCCGAATATCCCATCCGCTCGATGACGGACAGCTCGTAATGCAGCCGATCTTCCAACTTGTTCCGCCATTCGGCGTCGTTCCATTCCTCAGCCGCGCCGTACCGCTGCTCAAGGCCCTGCCGGCAAAGCTGGGCAAGATACGTCCCGGCCGTCATGCCGCCCGGAATCGGGGCGAATTCCGGCAAAATCAACTGTCCGAAGTCGAGCTCGAGATCGCACCGCAGAGCTACCTCCAGCGTATTGGCGAGCGCCTCTGGCGCATGGGCAAACAGCTCTGCCATTTCGTCCGGACTCTTCAAATAAAGCTGCGACGTATGAAATTTAAGCCGCCCTTCGTCCTCGACCGTTTTGCCCGTACCTATGCAAATGAGGATGTCCTGGACCGCATGGTCCGGCTCGCGAACGTAATGCACGTCGTTGGTCGCGACCAGCGGAATGCCGGTGTCGCGGGCAAGCCTGAGCATGTCCTGCATCACTTTCTTTTGCTCTGTCAGGCCGTGGTCCTGCAGCTCCAGAAAGAAATCGTCTCCGAAGATCGCCCGGTAACGCAGCGCCGCCGCCTTCGCCTCGTCGTAGCGCCCGTGAAGCAGATGCTGCGACACCTCGCTGCCAAGACACGAGCTGGTGCAGATCAGCCCTTCCGCATAGCGCTCCAGATGCTCCAGATCGATCCGCGGCTTATAGTGATAGCCTTCCAAATGTCCGATGGAGCACAGCTTCATCAGATTTTGATAGCCGATTTTATTTTTGGCGAGCAGAATCAGGTGATAGATCGGCTGCTCTTGCCGGCTGCCTTTTTGCCGGATGGAGCCCGCAGTAAAGTAAACCTCGCACCCGATAATCGGCTTGATCCCCCGCTGCTTGCACGCTTTATAAAATGGAATGGCGCCGTACATCACTCCGTGATCCGTCAGCGCCAGCGCCTTCATGCCGAGTTCGGCCGCACGGCCGACCAAATCGTCGATGCGCGCGGCACCGTCGAGCAGACTGTATTCGCTGTGCACATGCAAATGTACGAAATCGCCCATCCGGGCCGCCTCCCCGCGTTTGAAATATTTATCCATAGTTTAGCATAATGCGAACAAGTGTGCCATATATTTAGTAAGGCGAAGTCGGCCAAGCCCCGAACGGCTGGGAACGGCTCAACAGGTCCGGAAAGGATGAGGAACGATGTCTCCATTTGTATCCAGATGCTTTCTTGATTTTTTCGTGGCGTTCGGAGTCGTGCTCGGGGGGACGATGCTGGCCGGCATCAGCGCCGTATTGACGCTCGAACCGCCGGTGTACCGGATGACGAGCGTCGCGGAGCAAATCAAAATTTGGGCGATCGTCGCCGCCATCGGCGGAACGATCGATCCGATCCGCGCGATTGAGACGCATTTTATCGAGGGACACATCTCCCCGGCGATCAAACAAATCTTGTACATCGTCTGCGCCTTCGTCGGCGCGCATATGGGCTCGACCCTGATCCAATGGATCTGCAAAGGAGGTAGCGAAGGGTGAAGGCGCCTGCTTCCGGTTCGTCCGGCGGTTTTTTGCGTGCGGCGGGCCTTCTTATCGCCGGGATGGTCATCGGTGCCGCCCTGTTTCTGAGCGCGTACAATCAACGCTTGAATATGATGATCGAGCAGAACCGGGAGCTGCTCTCCGCCAAAGTGGATCTGGAGGTCAAAATCGCCGATTTGACCAAAACGAAAAATCAGCAGACGACGATCAATCTCCTGAACATTTATATCGAGCCCGGGGAACACACGACGCTCGACAAGGTGACGGAAAGCGAGCTGAAGCGCCGCATTCACGGCGATTTAAAAAAAATCGTCGTCGGCCGCAAAATATCGGATTTTGCCGCCATGCCCGATGTGTACGAGCAAATTTTGACGGAGAAGCCTTACGTCGGCGTAATGGATAAGGACTATATCGTGCAGGCCGTCAAATGGATCGTGCTGACGCAAACGGAGCTTAAGGTATGGGTCACGGTCAAAGAGTGGAGGCGCATCCCGCTCTCGTATTCTCCCGCTGCCGGTTGATTTCCCGGGCGGAAATCGCTAAAGTGGAAGCAGAACCCGTACATAAGGATGTGCCGCTCAAGATGCAAACCATTCAATGGACGCTCAGCGTGCTGATCGTCATCTTCCTCGTATTGTCTTTATATTTCAGCGTGCGTTACCGCCGGGAAGCGGAGCCGAAGCAGCGCGGCCTGTACTCGGCCCGGATGAACATCTGCATGGGACTTATGCTTGTCGTGATCGCCGTATCCCAGCTGTTCTTCTTCGAAGATTCCGCCACCCGCCGCATCTTCGGAACCGTCTGCCTGCTGCTCGGCTTGTTCAATTTATTTGCGGGCATCCGCAATCACAATCTGTTCAGCCGGAAATAAACCGGCCCGCCTAAAACGCTCCGTAGGCATCGGAGGACGATAGTCCTCCGGCCGCCCGCCAAGCCCGTGAAGCCGTTCGCTGGCTCAAACGGCTTTGCAGCCCCTTTTACCGCTCTCCTCTAAGGCTCGAACACCTGCGCCGTCAGCATCGCCTTGGCCACCAAGGTGCCGTCGAGATGCATCTCGACATCGATTTTGCCGAATTTGCGGCTCACCTCGATGATGCGGGGACGAATTTCCACCGCGCTGTCGATCTGCACCGGCTTGATAAAATACGAAGCCATGTTGTCCAGCACCAGATCGCCCTTCTTGACATCCTGCACCGCGTGATAAGCGGCCTGTGTCATCAACACCGTCAGCACGCCTTCGGAAACGGTGCCGAGCCGGTTCGTCATTTGCGGGGTAATCGTCCCGCGGAAGACAGCATGCCCGTCCCCGTCCTTCTCCTCGCAGAAGCCCGACCAGATCAAATCCTCGAACGTCTCCCCGTGCTGCGGCTGGCGCTGAATATGCTGCATCGCCTTCAACACGTCCTTGCGGCTGATGATGCCGGTCAGCTTGCGGCTCATGTCGATGATCGGCAGCAGCTCGATGCCCTCCCATACCATCAGATGGGCCGCCGCCGCCACCGACGTGTTTACGCTTGCCGTCACCGGTCCCCGGGTCATCCGCTTGTCGATCGTCTGGTCCGGCTCGGCGCCGATCAAATCCTTCGACGTAATCATGCCGATCACGCGGTTCCACTCGTCCACCACCGGAAAACGGCTGTGCCCAGTTTCCTCGTGCAGCCGCTGCCAGTCTTTCAGCGTATGGTGCGCTTTCAGCACGTACACCTGCATCGATTGGGGGACGATATCCTCGATCAGCAAAATTTTCTTCTTGATCAGCCGGTCGTAAATCGCCCGGTTGATCAAGGATGCGACCGTGAACGTATCGTAGCTGCTGGAAATGATGGGAAGCTCCAGCCGGTCGGCAAGCTCCTTGACCTCCTCGCTTGTTCCGAAGCCGCCCGTAATCAGCACGCCCGCCCCTTGCTCCAGCGCGCCCAGATGCGCCGTGCTGCGGTTTCCGACGATCAGCAGGCTGCCCGGATCGATATAGCGCATCATCGCATCCTGCTCCATCGCGCCGATGACGAACTTGTGCAAGGTCTTCTCCAAGCCCGCCATGCCGCCGAGAACTTCGCCGTCGACCATATTCACGACTTCCGCGAACGTCAGCTTATCCATCTGGTCGCGCAGCTTTTTCTCGACCCGGACCGTGCCTACCCGCTCCTTCGTCGCCACCAGTCCGATCGCATCCGCCTCCTTGATCGCGCGGTAAGCCGTCCCTTCGCTGACGCCGAGCAGCTCGGCGATTTTGCGGACGGAGATTTTGCTGCCGATGTTCAAGCTCTCGATATATTTCAAGATTTGTTCATGCTTGGTTGCGGTTTCCTGCACGTTAGTCGATTCGGTTTCGCTCATCTGTCTCACCAATCCATTCTAATTCTGTATCACTCTGTACTATATCTTATCATTTTTTTTGCACGAAAAAAACAGTACCCAGGACTAGAAAATAAGCCCGTCAGCATACAATGGATTAGGCAGAACCCCATAGGAGGTGTGGATCCATTGCCAGACAGCCCACTCGCAGGCAGAACGCAGACCGTCTACCAGCTTGAAACGCGCGACGCGGAATCATTCAACCGGTTCAAGGAGCGCATTCACAGCGTATGCACCGAATATTTGCAGAGGCCCGTACGCGTATATACGGTTCACGGGCATAGCTACGAAGGCACGATCGTGAATGTCGACGATCATTATGTGTATTTGCAAATGTCTCCGGAGCACGGCCGCGCCCTGCTTCCCGGCCCGGATGCTTATTCGTTCTACAATCCCTACTACAGCAACGTGATATTGCCGCTCGTCCTGTTCGATTTGCTGGCCATCGCGCTCATTGTGTAGCCGGGGCAGAAAAAAAGTCCGTTTTCCACCGCACAAGGGGTGAAAACGGACTTTTTTCGCTATTTTTTGATCTGCAAAAGGCTGCGCCTGCCCTGCAGCGATTGCTCCAGCCGCCATTTTTTCATTCGTTTGATCTTGAGCAGCTCCCGCTTCGTCTCCTCCTCCACGCCAAGCAGCTCATGCAAATGCGCGGCCGTGACGAGCAGCGCAAAGACGATCCATCCTGCGCCGAATACGGCAGCAAGCGTCCAGCCCCCGCCGAAATCGAGCTTCGGTACGGCGTAAAGCATCATGCCCAGCGCCAGGACCAACCCAACGCTATTCCGGGTCCCCTTCAAAATTCCAGCCTCCCCTCGTACAACTTGTACGATACATTGTATGAGGGTCCCGGCCAAAATAGCACCTTATCGGTTCCTTAACTTCGTTAAGCGCTCCCTGCGGGGCTCGGCTTCGGCTTCTTGCGCCGGAATGGCCGCATGGCTTGCCCGTACAGGAACGTAGCGATCCACGGAATCGTCAGACTAAGCGCGAACGCCCCAAGTACATAGGCATGATAAGCCGACATGGCGCCGCTGTACGGGAGGACATGCGTTTTGTAATAGGTCAGCACCGCCGGGTGCGCCAAATAGATGCCGAACGAAGCGGCTCCGAGCGCCATGAGCACGCGCGCCGCTGCTTTTGCCCGCTCCAGCATCAGTTGGCCCAACCGGATCAAGCTCATGGCGGCAAAAGCCGCATAAGCGAAAAACAAGCCCTGATACCACGGGTGGGCCAGAACGACGTGCAGCCGCACTTCCATCTGGAACAAGCCCATGAAGCCGAAGCCCAGCACAGCCGTCAGCGGCAGCACCCAGACAAAATGCTTGCGAATCCAGGCCGAGAACGCTTCGTAATGGAGACCGATCCACCCGCCCAGCGTAAACATGCTGAAATAGTTGATGCAGAGTGAAGGCATATGGCCGAACGGCTCCACCCAGTTGTGATACGCATAAAACCCGGCCTGAATGAGCAGGCCGATCCAGATCAAACCGCTGCGGAACCAGCGAAATGCCCGGCACAGCCACATCAGCAGCGGAAACAGCAAATAAAACTGGACGATGATGACCATAAAATACAAGTGATACGAAGCATCCGCCCACGGCAGCAAATCCAAAAATTCGCCCGTGTTCCAATGCAGGTTCGCCCGGTAATAAATCCACTGGTTGTACAAGTAATAAAAGAGCGACCAAACCAGATACGGGTACAGCACCTGCTTGACCCGCCTCAAATAAAACTGCAGCGCCTGCTTCCCGCCGAAGTCGTTCTGGTAGCGGTAAAACAGCACCAGACCGCTGACCAGGATAAACACCGGCACGGCAAAATTGGCAAGCTTGTTGAGCGCCAGATACACCGCCTGGGAGCCGCTTCCCGGCGGCAGCTCGACCGTGGCGTCGGACGTCGAGTGAATGAGCACGACCGCGAGAATGGCGATGGCCCGGACGATGTCCAGCTCCAGCAGCTTCGGTTTCGATTTTCTTTTCGTTTCTGTCACGTGCGTCTCTTTTCCCTTCTTACGTAAGTTCATAGGCATTTGTACGCTTCAGCCATTGTAACATAACGCCCTCGCGGAATGCATCCGTTCGTTCAAATGATTTCCAGCAAGCATTTCACTTACATTTACTTATTATCGCTTGCATTATTTAAGTATTTTCACTTATAATGCGATTAAAGATATTGTCATCCTGCGTCGGAAGGAGCCTGTCATGTATCAGGAGGAACGGTTAATCGCCATTTTACAGCACATACAAGCGTATCAGCGCATTTCCGTGGAAGAGATCTGCGAGCTGTTTCAGGTTTCCCGGGATACGGCCCGCCGGGATATCGTCAAGCTGGAGGAGCAGGGAAAAATTTTGCGCACGCGCGGGGGAGCGATCTGGCCTTCGCTGAATAAAGACATCTCGGACTACCGCGACCGACTGCAGGCGGAATCCGACGTGAAACGGGCCATCGGCCGGCTCGCCGCCTCGCTGATCCACAGCGGCGACTATTTGTTCATGGACGCTTCCACGACGGTGCTTCATGCGGCGGAACAGCTTCGAACCGACGGCCACGTCATCGTGACCAACTCGATCGACATTGCCGGTATCCTCTCCCCCAAGCAAGGCAGCACCGTACATTTGCTGGGCGGAGTCGTCCACCCGCATCACCGTTTTATTTCCGGCGCAAGAACGCTTGAAATGCTTCGCGACTATCAGGCCGACAAGCTCATCCTGGGCACCAGCGGGCTGACGCCGGACGGGCTGACCAACCCCTTTGAGGAGGAGGGCTATGTCATGAAGGAGATGATTCGCCGCGCCGATCAAGTGATCGTGCTGGCAGATCATACGAAGTTCGGCCTCCGCCAGTTTTACCGGATAGCGGGACTGGATTGCATCGACATTGTCATTACGGACCGGCCGCCTGCGGAGCCGATGAGCGAAGCGCTGCGCCGGCACAATATCGAAATTCTGATCGCCGAAGGGGTGGAGGAACGATGATTAAACTGATTGTCAGCGATTTGGATGGCACACTGCTGCTTGGGCACCGGACAATCCGTCCCGAGGACCGGCAGGCGCTGCACGATGCGATCGGGCGCGGGGTTGACGTCGCTTTCGCCTCCGGACGCATGCGTCCGGAAATTGCGAAGGTGATGGAAACGGTCGGAGTCACCGCCCACTGCATCTCGCAAAACGGCGCATACGTACACGCAGCCGGCGGGGAGCTGATCCGTCACCACGCGTTCGAATGCGAATTGATCGTCGAGCTATCGCAGGCGGCGGCGGGCCTGCCGTTTCTGACGCTGCTCGCCGGACCCGACCGCTACATGACGGAACGGTGGAGCGAGCATGCGCAGCGGCTCGCCCCGCGGCTGATGGCTCCTTTCGAGGCGGTGGAAGGCCTGCGGGAGCGGCTCGGACGCGACCTCGTCTGCGGCAAAATTTCGTTCATGGGCGATGTCGGCCGGCTCCGCGAATTTCAGCAAACGCTGCTAGAGAAATACGGGAAAGCGGTCGACGCGTATATTTCGGATATCGATTGTTTGGATGTCATGCCCAAGGGAAGCTCCAAAGGAAGCGGCCTGCTTGCCCTTCTGGAAAAGCTGAACATCCGCCCGGAAGAAACGGCCTGCTTCGGCGACGCCTTCAACGATTTGTCCATGTTTGCGGTAACGCCGCACAGCTTCGCCATGGCTTCAAGCCACCCGGACGTGCAAGCCCGCGCTTTTCACACCGTACCGTATATTTCCGAAGCGGTGCGGTGGATCGACGGGTACAACGCCGGGGCGGTTGCCGCCGCCGGCAACCGCTAATCCGTCTGGCCGGTCCGCAAAATTTTCGTGCTCACCTCGACGCGCACCTTGGCTTTCGGATACAGCTGCTTCCATTTGTCCACGGTCAGGCCGCTGCCCCGATGCTGCGCCCGGTACTTCTCTCCGAAGCCGACGGGATCGACGTTCAGCTTCTGCGTTTTTTCGATAAATGCCATCGCGTTAGCTTGAACCGCCTTGCTCGCTTCGCGCTCCAATAGTTCGATCACCTGCCGGTTCCGCAAATTGACCGGAGACGAGATCTCCTGCAGCCTCCCGCTCATGTGAACTTGCACCGTGAACGTCAGCTGCTTCGCATTGGTCAACCGGATCCGGCTTTCGCTTTTCACCGAATCGAGCACAAGATAAATCTGCTTCTGCCCTTTGGACGGGGAGGCGATCGAGCCGAGCGCTTCCGGCGATAGGCCAATCTCCGTCATCCCGGAGTGGAATCGATCCCGCAACAGCCGAAGATAAAAAATTTTGCGCAGCGGCATCGTCGCGACCATCCGGTCTCCCCGGAACAGCGCAGCTCCGTATAAAATAATCTCGTTATTCCGTTGAACGATGTACGGGAGCACCGGGTCTCTCCCCGGTGAGTACAGATCGCGGATGTATTCATGCAGAATCGGAGAGACCATTTCCTCGCTTTCTACGTTTTGCCGGATCGATTGAAACAAATATTCGCCGACATTGCCGATCTCGGGATAGCGTCTTGTCATCAGATCGTAGGCCCGTCCTTTGGAAACGGCCAAATAGACAGCCGAGCCGACCTCCGGATCGCGCAGCATCGTATCGACGAGCTCGGTCAATCCTTTGCGCGCCAAGTCCTCATGGTACACGACGACCCGGAGCTGGCCCGAGGTCAGTTTTTTGCGCGATTCGATATTACTGTTGTACCGGAGCCCCTTGCTCGTATATGCGGTCGACGTAATGACATTGGAGCGCTCCTTTGCTCCCGGGTCAATCTCGTAGAGCACCGAGGTGCCAAGAATTTTGTCTCCCGGGGCTTCGTCGTATCCGGCGGCAATGACCAGCCCGAGTCTCTCCAGCACCCGGGTCTGCACACAGCCCGCCACGACGGAAGCCGCCAGCAGAAGCATGGCCGCCGTCATGGCCGTTCGTTTCAGCTTCATGCCCCCGCTCCTTTCTTCTTCCCGCGGCCGCGCTTCCACCGGACAAGCACAAACAGCGCGATGGGATACAGCCAGACGAGATAAATTCCGATTTCTCCAAGCAGATTGGACATCCACTCCACATCCTCGTGCGTAAAAAGCAGCTCCGACGACAGCACGAAGATCACGCAGCAGGCATAGAGAGCGTACTTTTGCTTCAGCTTGAAGAGAGAGCGCATGCCGCGCGTCGATGCCCACAGCAGCACCAGATTGTTCGGCAGCACCAGAATCATCCAATAGGCGGCCCCGACGATCTCAAACCGTTCAACGAACGGAATTTGTGCGATTTTGTACCAGGAGTAAGTTGCCCATACCGTATGCTTCAGCTGCTCTCCCGCATAAAACACAATGGCATTGATCAGCAGCGTGCAGTAAGTGAACACCGTAAAAACGATAGCCAGCTGGGAATACTTCTGTACGTTGTGCTTGTCCCGGATGAACGGGTACAAGAAGCAAACCAGCTCGTAGCCAAGCATCGGATAAGTAGCTGCCCGCATGCCGTTTACAATTTGCCCGGGCTTGGCCTCTAGCAGCGGAAGCAACTGATCGACCTGCGCATATTTCCACGGAAAATAGTACAGCAGGAACACCCAAAGCCACAAAATAAACGACACGACCGCAAACCCTGCAATAACCTGTATTCCCCCGGTCACGCCGTACAGAAACAACAGGCTCATCAGCATATTGAACAGCCAGCTGTTCATGTCCGGAAAAAGCCAGGTATGGACAACTTCGGTATACGAATGGAGCACGGTAAAGCAAAGCACAAAAAAATACAGCACGAACACAAAATTGAACAGCTTGCCCAGCCAGCGGCCGAACAGCTCCTGATGGATCTGATACAGATCGTTGTCCGGATAATGCTCCATCGTTTTGATCATCGCATACAAGGCTGCGCTGACCAGCAAACCGTTTAAAATCATGCTCACCCACGCGTCGTGGCCGGCCGCGATGTAGACGTTTCGTTGAAAGTTTTGCGCGGGATCGCCAAGCTGCGTCCCCGAAATGATGAAGAAAAGGACGTAAGCGTTGAGCGGCTTCGTCCGTTTGCTGGTCCTCACCGGGAATCACCTGCCGGTTCTTCATAAATGTCCTGACTCAGGCTCCGGAATCTGATCGGCAGCTTGGCTCGCATTTTGCCGATATGAAACGGATAGAGCGGGTACAAGTAGGATTGGCCGATGGTCTTGACCCGCAGCAGATGAATCAGAACGAAGCTGACCCCCGTCATGATCCCGACCGCCCCCCACGCCCCGGCCAGCAGCAGCATCGGAAAGCGCAAGATGCGGATCGCCGCCCCCATAATGTAGACCGGCGTAATAAAAGACGAAAGCGCAGCCAACGCCACGATGATGATCAGAATATTGCTGGTAAATCCGGCTTGAACCGCCGCCTGTCCGATCACGATACCTCCGACGATACCCATGGTCTGACCGACTTTGGTCGGAAGCCGCGCTCCCGCTTCCCGCAGCAGCTCGATGATAAATTCCAGCAGCAGCGCCTCCATCAGCGGAGGAAAAGGCACCTTGGAGCGCGATTGCGCCAGCGGTACCAGCATATTGGATGGAATGAGCTGGTAATGGTACGTCAAGGCGGCCACATACAGCGGCGTGAAAAAAACCGAGATGAAAATAGCGGCCAAGCGGAGCAGCCGCAAAAACAACGCCATATTGGTGCGTAAATACCGGTCTTCGGCCGATTTAAAAAAGTCGAAAAAGCGCGACGGCCCCAGCAGCGCGAACGGACTGCCGTCGACGAGGATGACCAGACGGCCTTCGATCAAGTTCAATACGATCCGGTCGGGCCGCTCGCTGGAAATCATTTGCGGAAACAGCGACTCGGGATTGTCGTCGATTTTTTGCAAAAGCATCGAGCTGTCGGTAATGCCTTTGAATTTCACGTTCGCCAGCTTGTCTTTCATTAAGGAAACTTCGTCGGCCGGGGCAACGCCCTCCATGTAAAGCAGCATCACTTCGGTGTGCGTGCTTTCGCCGATCTGAAACGACGCATAGCGGAGCCGCGTGTCCGGTAAATATTGCCGAATCAAAGAGATGTTCGTTTGCAGCGACTCGGTCAGTGCCACCTGCGGGCCCGTGATCTGCGATTCGACCTCGGGGCTCGTGGCGCTGCGGTCGATCTTCAGCGCCGTGTTGAGCAAATAGCCTCCGCGTTCCGCGCTGGAGAGGAGCAATGTCCAGCCGGAGATCAACCGTTTCACCACCCGGTCGATATCCCCTGCCTTCTCCTGCTGATCCACCGGCAGATGGCGAATGAGCGTTTCCAAGGAGACTCCCCCGGGTGCCTTTTCCTGCATGGGAGGAATCACTTGCGTCTGCAAAATTTTGGCGTCGGCCAAGTCTCCGTAATACAGCAGCATCCATGTCCCTTGCGCATTCGGGATGCTTCGCGTCTGCAGCTGACCGTGCTTTTCCAGAACGGAACGCAAAGGCTCAAAAAGATCTTGCTCCGACATAAGTTCCCTCCTCCCGGCAGTACATATCGCTTGTTAGGTTTTCCCTCCTCCGGCAAATGTATTCCAGTTCTGGCGGGAGCCGACGGGCTTGCGGGCATTTGCCCGATATAGGTAGTTTCTTTCACCAAGGCTTAAACGCCCTCATATGATGCAGTAGTTCGCTTCTCAATGTTCAAAGCATGTTGCGGCATGTCTTGCGGCAAGCCGGTGCTGGGAAGGAGTTCCGCATGAAAAGAACAAAGGTGAAGATCCAGATCCAAAGCGCCGGCAATTCCTCGGACGGCTCCGTTCTGACGCTCAGCGAATCTGTCGTGAAAAAATGGAAGATTCCGCTGCAGCAGCCTCTCCAAATCCGTTTCGGTTCTGCCCGGGAGGAGATTTCGGTCATCTCTTCGTCCAAGGCCGGCGTACTGCGCTTGAGCGGTTCGTTAGCTTCCAGGTGGGGGCTTGCCCACGGAGATGAGCTCTGTCTTCAATACAAAACCGGAACCCATACGATTCATCTCGGCCCGCTGATCGGTGTCATGGTCAGCCGCGTTCACGCCGATTCCGCCGACAGACTGTTCGGGGCGAACACCGCCTTTAGCCGCGAGCTCTCCGAAGCATGCAGACTGTATGGCGCATCGGTGTTTTTCAGCACGCCCGAGGATTTGCGCGGACAGAACGACCAGGTTCGGGGATGGCGCGTCAAGGCAACCGGCGGCTGGGAAAAAACGACGTTCCCGGTGCCGCACGTGCTGTATAACCGTCTGACCTCGCGCAAGCTGGAAAACCGTCCCAACGTGCAGTACTTTGTGACGCAAGCCAAGAGCCGCCATAATGCGGTGCTCTTCAATGAAAAGTATTTAAACAAGACGGAAGTGTTCGATGCCCTCCGCAAGGAAACGGGGCTGCAACCGTACTTGCCGGAGTCGTATTTGCTGCGGAATCTCCAGCTTCTCAAATCGATGTGCGCCAAGCATCCGACCGTATTTCTCAAACCGATTACCGGCAGCCTTGGAAAAGGCATCATTCGGATTAAAAAACAGCCGGGCGGATACATTTGCCATTTCACGAATCTGGGCGGCGCCCGTAAGCAGTCCTTTCCTACCCTTGGCAAGCTGTACAGCACCATCTCGGGCAAATTGAAAACCCAACGCTATCAAATTCAGCAAGGGCTCGACCTGCTGACCGTGAACGGCCGGCCTGTCGATTTTCGGGCCTTGGTGCAGCGCGGGGAAACCGGACAATGGGGCATTACGTCCATCGTAGCCCGAATCGCCGGCACGCATCACTTCGTCTCCAATCTGGCGCGCGGCGGTACGCTGACAACCGCCAAGGACGCTTTGGGACGCTCGGGGGCGGCCGCGGCGGCGGGCGGTTTAGGCAAGCTGAGACGGGCAGCCATCCAAATTGCCAAGGGTATCGAAGAGCAGGTCCCAGGCCATTATGCCGAACTCGGAATCGATCTGGCGATCGATACGAATGGCCGGGTATGGCTGCTTGAAGTCAATTCGAAACCGTCGAAGGAGGACAATACGCCGCTGGCAGCCGGGCTCAAGATCCGCCCCTCCGTCAAGAAGGTGGTGCAGTACGCCCGCTTCGCAGCGAAGTTTTGACCGGTTCGCCAAGCTTCCGGATCGGCGCGCCTGAAAGCGGATCTCCCCCGATAACTTGCCCTCGTACATGGGATATCTCGGGGTCCTCCGACGATGCAGCTTGAACGGATCGAGGTAAAGCGCATGATGAAACCAGACCGCTTGAACAAAAGTACCGTCGGCATCATGACGACGCAGACCGATGAACATCCGCCTTTTGCCAACCGCGGTTTCTACCGCCGCTTGTGTATTCTCGGGAGCCGCAGCGGTTTGACGGTATTCGTATTTACTCCGCAGGGCATCGATTGGTCCCGGCCGCAAGTAACCGGGTATGTCTATGATGCGGCATCCAAGGAGTGGGTCAGCCGGACCTTTGAACTGCCGGCTATCGTATATGACCGCTGCTTTTTCACCGCCCGGAGGCAATACGCCGATTATCGGAACGCATTGCAGGGTCTTAAACAGCAGTCCTCCGTCCGACTGCTCGGTCACGGCTTGAAGGGCAAGTGGGACGTTCAGCAAGCGCTTCGGCGGGACGGCCGGTTTGACCGCCACCTGCCCGAGACGCAGCCGCTGCGCAGCATGCGCACGCTCGCGGATTGGCTCCGGCAGCGCGGCGAAGCGATTCTGAAGCCGCGCGGCGGCTCCCAGGGACGCGGCGTGCTGCTCGTGCGCCGCGAAAGCGCGTCCCCTGCGGGCACGGCGAACGCCGCCGGAGCGGCGTACACCGTCCGCGGGCGCGATCCGCGCAACCGCGCCGTCGCGTGCGGCTTCGCCGACGCCGGGGCGCTTCTTCGATGGCTGCGCCGCTTCGTCGCGCAGCGCAGCTATTTGCTGCAGCAGTATTTGCCGCTGCAGTCGCAAAACGGCGACGCGTACGACGTGCGCGCGCTCGTGCAAAAAGACGGCGACGGCCGTTGGAAGCTGACAGGCATGGCCGTCCGCCGGGGGCAGAACGGCAGCCTCACCGCAAATCTGCACGGCGGGGGCAAGGTGGAACCCATCAGACCGTTTTTGGCCCGCGAGTTCGGGCCGACACGCGCCGAGAAGCTCCTTCACGAGCTGAAGCAGCTCGCTATGGGGCTTCCGGAAGCGCTGGAATCTTGTCACGGGCGGCTCGCCGAGCTCGGCATCGATTTCGGTGTCGACACGGACGGCAATAGTTGGATTCTCGAAGTGAATTCCAAACCCGGCCGCTCCATCTTTACTTATTTACAAGACGACCAAGCCAAACTGGACGCACTGGCCAATCCGCTGCGCTACGCGCGGTATTTGCTGCGGCAGCCGCGTGCGCAGGCGAACGTTAGGCAAAAGCAGCCTTGACCAATGCCCGGCAAAGTTCAACCTACACTTTCGAAGAAAGTTTTGCCTGCGGCAAAACTCAGCCCATGCTTTCGAAGAAAGTTTTGCCTGCGGCAAAACTCTTAGGAGGTTCAACATGAGCTTGACAACTTGCACGATTCATGTCACCCAGCGTCAGGAGCGGATCATCTACCTCTCCGGCGAATTGGCGCGGGCGCTTAAAGTATCCAAAACACGAAACATACATCTGCACCTCGGCGGCAAAAGCGTATACGCAAGTTTGAAGCTGCTGAAAAAGAGCGGCAGCCATCTGTATTTGCCGTCATTCCTTTACACGCAGCTTCGCATTCCCCGGGCCGGCACCAGCATGATCACGTGCAGCAACGGCAAAGATATCCGCATCGGCCCGCTGATCGGGGTCTTGACCAGCGTTACGGGAGGGGGCAGCGCTCCGTTCGGCAATCGGACGGAGTTTATCCGGCAGTTTATGCGCGCCGGCTCCGACAAAGCATTCTACTACGGCTTTTCCCCCCAAAGCGTCAATTGGTCTCAAGCGACCGTCACTGCCGTTCTCCCGCGAGGCGAAGGCGGCTGGGTACGCAAGACGATGCCGCTGCCCGATGTGATCTACAATCGGCTGCCCAGCCGGAAGGCGGAGCGGCTCGAGTCGATGAACGCATTCAAGCAGCGGTTTATTCGCAGAGGGATTCCGCTGTTCAACTGGACTTTTTTCGACAAATGGGATGTGTACAATTTGCTGGAAGGCACCGAAGCTTCCCGTTACGTTCCCGAGTCCCGGATCAACCCCACCCCTTCGCAAATCAAGGAAATGCTGGAGAAGCATAAATTCATCTACTTGAAACCGACCGGCGGCAGCCTCGGCATCGGCATTTTCCGCCTGACATACAATCCGAAACGCGGCTACTATGCCCGTTTCCGGCGCGGGGCGCGCAATGTACTGCTGCGGTTCAGCCGGTTCGAGGCCCTCATGTCGCTGCTCAACAAGCAGAGCGGAAGGTTGAACAACTACGTTGCCCAGCAGGGAATTCGCCTGATCGAACTCGACAGCTGTCCGATCGATTTCCGTTTCCATATGACCAAGAACAACGCCAACCAATGGGTCGTTGCCGCCATCGGGGCCAAGAAAGCGGGCAAAGGCAGCGTCACGACCCATGTTCGCACGGGCGGGCAGCTTATGACGCCCGAACAAGTACTCCGGCAAATTTTCGGCAACCGGGCGGATGCGGTGCTCTCGAATGCCAAAGAAACCGCCGTCAAGCTGGCGGAGGACATCGAGCGGAATTACCGGCATACCTTGGGCGAGCTCGGCTTCGATATCGGGATTGACCAGAACGAACACCTCTGGATGTTCGAGGCGAATTCCAAGCCGGGACGGTCCATTTTCAAGCACCCGGCGCTGAAGGAACAAGGAAGAGCCTCGCTGCAAAACATCTACGACTACTGCCTCTACTTGAGCCGATTTCGGTCAAGGAGGGATTCCTGAGTGGATACCAACACCAACGCACCGTCCAAGCGTGAAAATCCGACGCTGGCCATTCTTACTCACTCGGATAAAACGCGAATTTTTCGCGGGAATCAAGAAAATTTTATCGACCTGATCCGAACCGGTGCAGAGCGCGGTGTTCTCGTCTACGTCATGACGACGGCCGATTTCAAGCTGTCCGGACGCAAAGCCGTCGGATACACGTACAATGAGGCCGACAAAACGTGGAAAAAAGGGGTGTTTCCCGCCCCCCACGTCATATATAACCGGATTCCTTACCGCAAATTCGAGCTGCTGCCCGAGGTGCAGCAGGTGATTCAAACCTGCATGCGGCAGAGAAGGATCCGCTTTTTCAACCCGTCCTTCTTCAATAAATGGACCTTGTTCGAATGGCTCAACCATGCCGAGAAGACGCAGAGTTACATTCCCGATACGAGACGCCTCTCCTCCGGCGAGGAGCTCGACAAGCTGCTTGCCGAGTATCCGTTTCTGTATCTCAAGCCGATTCGCGGCAAAGCCGGCAAGGGCATCATGAAAGTAAGCCGAAGCCTTCTCGATACGAAGTCCAAATCATTCGAGCTTAGCATTCAGGAAAAGACGAAAAGCCATATTTCCCGTTACCCGAGCGTCTCCCGACTGTGGTCGGAAGTACAGGAACTGATCGGGGGTAAGGACTACATCATCCAACAAGGAATTCCCCTCTCCAGCTATAAGCAGCGTCCGTTCGATCTGCGGGTGCTCGTGCAAAAGAACGGCAAAGGCCAGTGGAGCGTCGCGGGAATCGGCGCCCGGCTGGCCGGAAAGCTCAGCATCACGACCCACGTTCCACGGGGCGGCTCGATTGACGATCCCGCCAAGCTGCTAACCTATTCCTTCGGCGGGCCCGGCAGCAAACGCATCATCACCCGCGCCAAAAAAGCGGCGCTCACCATCGCGAAGCAGATCGAGAAGTCCAGCGGCCATATGTTAGGTGAAATGTCCCTGGACCTTGGCGTCGATCAAGAAGGGCACATTTGGTTTTTCGAGGCAAACTCCAAACCGATGAAATTCGACGAGCCGCCGATCCGCAAAAAATCGCTCGAAAATCTGATCCTGTACTCCATCTATTTGGCCAAGCGCAAATCGAAACGCCCTCCCAAAAAAACGGATGCCTCTCCCCTTCTGGCTCAAACCAACACCGAGCGCGATAAATAAGAAGAATAGGCAGGTGAGCTGCACTTGAATCCCCAACTGGGCGTACTGGCTATGTATATGCCGGGACGGAAGCTGGAAGAGCTTTCGTTTTACCGCAAACTAAGCATATATGGACAAAAACTCGGGGTGGATGTGTTCGTATTCACACCGGACGATGTGGATGACAATCGAACGCGGATTCACGCGCTCGCCTATAACCAAGCAACCCGATCATGGACCCGCAGGTGGGTCGGCTTTCCGCCGATCGTCTATGACCGGTGCCGGTATCACGGGGCGGACAATTACCGCAAGATCACGAATTTCCGGCAAAAATATACCAAGCTCCGCTACCTAAGCCGGCCGCTTGCCAACAAATGGATCATTCACCGCCTGCTTTCGGAAAATGAAAACATCGCTCCGCACTTGCCTTCCACCGTTCATTACAAAAGCCGGAAGCAGTTGGAGCAGTTTCTGAAGAAGCATCCGATTGTATACATGAAACCGAAAAGCGGCACAGGGGGCCGCGGTATTGTCCGCTTGCAGCGGCTGCGGGGAAGCAGTGGTTATCTCATGCAGGGAAGGGATGCGAATCGCCGCATTTTGCCGGCGACCAAGGTGACCGCAGCGCAAATTCCGGCCCGGCTTGCCGGCTGGGGGCTGCAGAGCAAGTACATTGTTCAGCAGGGCATTCCGCTTGAGCTGAAGGACGGCCGGGTGCACGACTTTCGGATGCTGGTGCAAAAAGACGGCCAAGGAATGTGGCAGGTAACCGGATGCGCCGGCCGTATCGGACCGCCGTTTTCCGTCACTTCCAATCTGCACGGCGGCGGGACGGCAATCTCGATGGAAACGATGCTCAAAAACCGCTTCAGGACGGAAGAGACAGTAAAGAGCATCAAGGAAACCGCCTATACCCTCGGGATCCATGTGGCACAGCATCTCGAAGCCAAGTTCGGCACGTTTTGCGAAGCCGGCATCGATCTGGCGGTTGATCCGTCGGGGCATGTATGGCTGCTGGAAGTCAATCCGAAGCCTTCGCGCGACGTGTTCCGATTAACCGGAGATCTTCAGACCTACCGCAGGGCCATTCGCCGGCCCATCGAATTCGCTCTCCATCTGCTCGAAAAAAAAGCGGCGCCCAAAACCGATACCAATCATTTGGACCTTGTACCGCGATCCCAACCAAGCGAATCATACCAAGACCGGTCTGTTTGAAACAGCGGTCTTTTCTTTTTGGCCGGTTGTCCGGTTTTTGTCCATAAAAAAACACCGATGCGTCATCGATGTTTTTTGTGCCCGTCAGCGAATCCGGGTCCGAGACTTTAAATCAAAGCTTCCGCTCTTTTACGCTTCGAGCAATGCCGGAAGGTCGCGGAAATCCGCGATGCGGACGTCGGCCTGATCCAGTTCTCCCTCTTTGCGGAAGCCTGCATAATCGCAGCCGACCACAAACAGCCCGTTCGCATGTCCCGCCTCGACGTCCGAGGAACGGTCACCGACCATCCAAGCGTTTTCGATGCCGTACTTGTCCAACAGCTGCCGCACGAGATCCACCTTGGAGCGGGTTGCATATTCCCCTGCGCTGTACAAGCCTCCCGCTTCAAAAAGCGGCTCCAGCCCTTGGTGACGGATAACGCCTTTGACGTAAGCTTCCAGTCCGTTGCTGGCTATGAACAGCCGCACGCCCCTCCGGCGCAGCTCCCGCAGCGTGTCGGCAACGCCGTCATACAGCTTGCCTTCGCCGCGCGCCATCCACTCTACTTGCAGCTCCAGCAATAGCTCGTCCGCACGGCGGTGAACCGCCACATCGGCGTCCGGCATAACCAGCTGCCATATATGCTCCAGCAGCATTCCAAGCCCGCTCAATATGTATTTCTCATCCGGCGTTTCCCCTTGAAACAGCCCTTCCGCACGCAGTTGCTCGAATGTAGCATGGTAAGCCGGCAGCAGCAGCGTTTCCGTCTGAAACAGCGTCCCGTCCAAATCGAATATCATCGCTTCCGGTGTTCTCTTGTTCGTCGACATTCCCTTTCTCCTCCTGACATCCGCATAAACATATCACGTCTTATAGAACCATGATTGTCACAGATTGTCAAACGATGTCCTCACAATACAAAATAATATGTTTGTTTTTTGCCCTTTTGGAAATGCAACGGGCATGTTACCTTAGCAAAAAAATGGGAGGAAGGGGAGGCGTTGCTTCTTGGGGGTCGATGATTCGCCAAATTTAAAATCGGTCGGTTTCTCGGTAACACCGCGCGTTATAGGCAGCGGATTCAATCGGGAAGGATGCGGGACCCTCGGCTACTTTGAAGGCAAGTTCGTCCACCCCGGGCCCATGGAGCGACGAAGGCTTAATTGAAATCGGTCTGATGCTGAAGCGGATAAGCGGAAGCTGCGGACCGCCAAAATAAACGATGGCGAACGGAATGATTTACCTGCTCATTCCGTACGCCATCTCCCTCTGCCTGTCCTCCGAGTCCGGCTTCCCTTTAAAATACCTTTTTCGCTCCCTGCTCCGCCTTTAAAATCTCCACCGCTTCGCGGAACCGGAGCGAATGAATGACTTCGCGCTCGCGCAAAAATTTCAGACCGTCCTGCAAATCCGTGTCGTCCGTCATGTCGATCAGCCATTGATAAGTGGCACGCGCTTTTTCTTCCGCAGCAATGTCCTCATACAAGTCGGCGATCGGATCGCCTTTGGCCTGAATATAGGTAGCCGTCCAAGGTACGCCCGCCGCGTTGCTGTAAAACAGCGCCCTGTCGTGATTCACGTAATGCTCTTCTAGTCCCGCGGCCTTCAATTGCTCCGTCGTGGCGTCTTTGGTCAGCTTATAGACCATTGTGGCAATCATTTCCAGGTGGGCGAATTCCTCCGTCCCGATGTCCGTCAGAAGCCCGATCACTTTATCCGGTATCGTATATCGCTGATTCAAATACCGCAGCGCCGCCGCCAGCTCGCCGTCCGCACCGCCGTACTGCTCGATCAGCAGCTTTGCCATGCGCGGGTCGCACTTGCTGACCCTGACCGGGTACTGCAGCTTTTTCTCATAGATCCACATCGCTCAAGACTCCTCTCCTGGTCGGCTTTGAATCAGACCTGCCACGGCCACGGCGGCTCCCACCATTGCCAGGGATACCCCGAAAAGCTGTGGCCATACTGCAGAAGCGGACCGAACTCGGACTCGTACCGTTGGGCCAGAAGCTGGCGCTGCTGCGCACATTGATTAAACTGCTCCAACGCCTGGGCGTCCTCGGGGTGCGTATCCAGGTAGAGTGTCAGTTCCACCAGCACGAAATCGATCGCTTGCAGTTCCTCCAGCAGCGTGTAGTAATGAGGGGGCAGCGGTTGGTTCATGCCGTTCACCTCCTATCCTTTCAGCAATGTTTGGATTGGTACGGACTATACAGCACAGGCCAGAGCGTACCGCACCGGAGCGCCTGAAGCGGGGGATATTGCGGAAGCCCCGGCGGTTGAAACTGAATATACAGATTTGGCGGAATAACATAGGTCTTAACCGTAATCGGCGGACAAGGGTCGAAGGGACTGACATACGGATACCATTCTTTCTCAAGATCCATGGCCGGAAATGCCTCCTTTAGCAATCTACCAATATTTATACATTGCCGCTCGTCCATTATGCGTATAAAATGACAACAACTTCATCTGCCCCCTGCAGAAGGAAAAAAGGAGCTGAAGCTTTTTGTTTAAGAAAGCGTTTTCAAAAGTGTTGCTGCTAACGGTCGCCGCTTCTTGTCTGATCGCGGTCCCCTCCGTTTTCGCGGATTCGACTTACGCGGCTGCCGAACATTCCCCGGTCGTCCTGTTCCAGGGCACATCCGGAACGGCGGTGACAGAACTGCAGCAAAATCTTCAATCGCTCGGGTATTTCACCTACCCGAATGCTACCGGATATTACGGCCCGTTTACGGTACAGGCCGTCCGCTCTTTTCAGCAAGCCTACAGTTTGCCGATGACCGGCGCTGCTAACGGAACGACGCGGATCGCGCTATCCCGCGCTCTTGTGAAGAAATCCATCCTCGCCGATGCAAAACGATACATAGGTACGCCCTACGTGTGGGGCGGAAGCACGCCTGCGGGCTTCGATTGCTCCGGTTTTATCTACTACTTGCTTTCGAAGCAGGGAGTCCCCATGCCTCGGACCAGCTCGTCCGTCATGGCCGACATGGGCTTTGCGGTCGACCGGGACCTTCTCATGCCCGGTGACTGGGTATTCTTTGGACTGAACGAGCCTGGCGTCCCCTCCCACGTCGGCATATATACGGGCAACGGCGAGTTCATCTCCGCCACCCGCTCTGCCGGAATCGCCGTACAAAAGCTGGACAGCAGCTACTGGGGCCCAAAATATCTCGGCGCCCGCCGCTACTATTGATCTCCGTTTACAAAAAAACCGTCCGCAGCCCTCGTTCCAAGCAGGCGTGCATAATGCGCTCCCTGCCTTCGAACGAATGGCCGTGACGGTTTTTCTCTTTAGTGAATATCCTTTTTCTTAAAGCGTCCGCCCTTCACGTCGTGGATATTGCCGACTGCGAGAAATGCGGATTGATCGAGTTCCTCGACGATCGACTTCAGCTTCGCTTCTTCCAGCCGGTTGATGACGCAGAAGATGACCAGCTTGTTGCCGCCGGTAAATCCACCTTCGCCTTGCAGATACGTGACGCCGCGGCCCAAACGGTGCATAATGGCGTCCCCAAGCTCGCGGCTGTTCTCGCTGATGATCCAGACGGATTTGGATTCGTCGAAGCCTTCGATCGTAATATCGATCAGCTTGAAGGCTATGTAATAAGCGATAAGCGAATACATCGCGTGATCCCATCCGAACACAAAGCCGGCGCTGCTCAGAATGAACAGGTTAAAAAACATGACCACTTCGCCGACCGAGAACGGCGTTTTCTTGCTGAATAGAATGGCCATAATTTCCGTACCGTCGAGCGAGCCGCCGGAACGGATGACCATGCCGACGCCAATGCCGAGAATAATGCCGCCGAACACTGCCGCGAGCAGCGGATCGGTCGTCAGCGGAGGCACCGGATGAAGCAGCCATGTACCGACGGACATGAGGGAAACCGCAAATAAGGTAGATAACGCGAACGTTTTACCGATTTGCTTATACCCGATAAACAGAAACGGAAGGTTGAATAATAAGAGAAATACGCCGATCGGAATACCCGACAAATGCGAGGTAATAATCGAGATGCCCACGATTCCCCCGTCAATGATGTTGTTGGGCACCAAAAAGTTTTCCAGTCCGACCGAGACGAGCGCCGCCCCCAACAAAATAATGACGGCGCGTTTCACCAGTTTGGGCAACGATAATTTGGAATGCTGCTTGGCTTTTTCTAGACCTGCCTGCATTGCTTCTCCCCCTTAGATTGCCGTAAGACCGTATGAACGACAAGATTTTTTGTTATAGTTACTGTTCCAATTTGATGTTGATTTTAAGCAAACCGACCCGGCGAAGCGCCTGGTACACGATAATTAGCACCGGCCCCAGAATGAGGCCGATCACTCCGGCAAGCTGGAAGCCAACATACATGCTGACCAACGCCGCCAAAGCATTGATCCCGACGGCGTCGCCGATAATTTTCGGTTCGATCAGACGGCGGAACACCATGATGACGAGCAGCAGGATGATCAACCCGATTCCGAGCCGCATATCTCCCGCGAGCATGCTGTACCCCGCCCACGGAACGAGCACGGCGCTTGTGCCAAGCACCGGCAAAATATCCACCAGCACGATAAGCAGCGCAACGGCTAGCGGATAATCGACATTCAAAACAAGCAAGCCGACCAACGTCACCACATACGTTAGCAGACTGATCAGCACCTGCGCGAAGAGAAAGCCGAGAATAGCACGGCGCAGATCGCTCAGCACCGCAGCCACCTTGGGCCTCGACTGCTTCTCGAACAGGTTCAGAAACGACTGATGCAGCTTCGGCAAGCTGAACGAAATCAAGTAAAGACCGATCACGAACACGAAAAAAAACACAAACAAATTCGGAATCGTTTTGGCTACGTCGAGAAAATAGCCGGAGATGGCGGCCACGATGCTTTTTAAGTTTTCCGTAAGCATCCCGGCTCCTGTCTCCACATAGCGCTGTACCTGCTCGGCAACGTCGTACGGCAGCAGTTTATAGAACAATTTGTTTCGTACCGACGAATCCTCAATAAACAGCTTGGCGTCGCTCAAATAGACGGAAGCGTTCTTCCAGAATTGAATGAGCTCCGTGACGATTTTGAAGCCGATCAGATAGACGAAACCAAGCAGCGAGCCGGTAAAAAGCGTACAGACTACGGCAGAAACCGTCACGCGCCCGCCGCGGAACATTAATGTCAGCAGCAGAACGATCGGTTCGAGCAACAGGGCAATCAACATGGCGAGCAAAAACGGGAAGCCGATGGTGAACATTCCGTACAAAAGCACGGCGCCAAGCACACAAAATACGATCGTTCTAAGCGACATCGAACGGGTACCTCCCTATTCGTCAGGATGGTTTTGACCGGCTAGCGGACCCGAAACGGGCTGTTTCTGAACGGGTTGAATTTTTACACGCAAAATACGCAATCGCTCGACCTCCGTAATTTCGAACAAGAAGCCGTTCTGCTCCAGCCGTCTGCCTTTGGAGACGGAGCCTTCCAACTGCTTGAACAGCCAGCCTCCGATCGAATCCACCTCGTCGTCTTCGATCCCGAGGGCAAGCCGGTCGTCAAGATCCTCCAGCAGCACGCGCCCGTCAACGGAGTAAGCATCTCCGATCTTCTCCACCTCGGGCCGCTCCGTTTCGTCGAATTCGTCGTGAATCTCGCCGACGATTTCCTCCAGAATGTCTTCGGTGGTAATCAGCCCGGCCGTTCCGCCGTATTCGTCGATCACGACGGCGAGTTGTGAACGCTTCTTCTGCATAAGCCGCAGCACGTGGCTGATTTCCATCGATTCAGGCACCATGAGCACCGGACGCAAGAAATCTTTGATATCGTGCTTCTTGTCCGGATCGCAGGTGAGCAAGTCTGACATATGGACAAATCCGATGATTTCGTCTTTATCGTCCGTAGCCACCGGGTAGCGCGTATGCTTCGTTTCGTAAACGATTTTTAAGTTTTCCTCATAGCTGAGCTCGGTAAACAAACAATCCATATCGGTCCGCGGCAGCATGATTTCCCTTGCCACCCGATCGGAGAACTCGAATATATTGTCGAACAGCGCCAGCTCGTCTTTATCAATGATACCGCTGCGGGCGCTTTGGTCCATCAAAATCCGAATTTCTTCTTCTGTATGAGCTTCTTGCTCGGTAGCGGGCTGTATCCCCACCATCCTCAAGAGCTTGTTCGCGGCGCCGTTCAGCAGCCAGATCGCCGGATAAAAGATTTTGTAAAACAGCATTAAAGGAGCCGACAGCCATAGAGAGGTTGCTTCCGATTTCTGAATAGCCATGGATTTGGGCGCAAGCTCGCCGAGCACGATATGCATGAAGGTGATCACGGCGAATCCGATCGCAAACGATAAGGCATTGGCATACCAGGCTCCTCCGAGTCCGAGAGCTGCCAGAGCCGGTTCAACGATCAGATGCGAGACGGCCGGTTCTCCTACCCAGCCCAGCCCCAGCGACGCCAGCGTAATGCCGAGCTGCGTGGAGGACAGGTAAGCGTCCAGCTTTTTGGTTACGGCGAGCGCATACTTGGCTTTCGGGTTACCCTCGCTCTCCAGCTGCTGCAGGCGCGTAGCCCGGACTTTCACCAATGCAAACTCCGCTGCGACAAAAAAACCGTTCAGCAGCACCAAAAACACGACCAGTAGAAGATTAAGCGAAATTAATCCGAAATCGAACCCTGTACTGTGACTTTCCAAGAAGGATCAGTCTCCTTTGCAAAAGTAAAATAGGATAATGGCTGAATTACACAAGTGCTTTCCGCTGACCGAAATCGACGTCTTTATAATACGTATCGACGACCAGAAGATTCGGTCCGCAGCAGTTGGCCGCCGGACAATGGCAGTTCACCGTCTTGCTCAGGCGATGATCTTTCCAGCGCGCGAATACTTGATCGAGCCGGTCCGCATGAATGTTGCCGAGCGCCGGCACATCCGCAAAGTCGGTGACGAAAACATCGCCCGTGAACAGGTTCACGTTGAGGCGGTTACGCCCGTCCGGGTCGTTGCGCACGGTTACGTTCGGCTCGCGGCGAAGACGGGTTACCAGCTCCCGGTCCTCTTCGAGCGGGCTGCAAGCGTAAAAGGGCAGTGTGCCGAACAGCATCCACAGATCACGGTCGCGGTCGTCGAGCAGCCGATGAATCGCAGCCCGCGTCTGATCCAGCGTCAGCACCGGCAAATTGGAGGCGAAAGCGCTTGGATACATCGGGTGCACCTCGTGGCGGCGGCATCCCATTTCTTGAATCAGCTTATGAATTCCGCTTAGCTTCTCGTGCGTCCGGTAATTGATCATCGATTCCGCCGAAACAAACATCCCGCCGCTGGCGAGCGCTTTCGCATTCTCGACCATCCGTTCATATAATTTAGCCGCCGTCGTGGCGGATACTCTTCGGTCTGTCCGGACGAACCCGACTTCGTAGAAATCGTCGGCGTTCAAATAGTTGAACGAAATATGCATCACGTCGAGATAAGGAGCCATCGCTTCGTACCGCGAAAGGTCCAGCGTCACGTTAGAGTTGATTTGCGAACGGACTCCCCGCTCCCTGGCGTAGCGCAGCAAGGGAACGATATATTCGCGCACCGTCTGCTCGTGATAGCTCGGCTCCCCGCCGGTAATGCTGATCGTCTCCAATCCCTCGACTTCGTCCAGCCGCTTCAAGATGACATTCAGCGGGATGCGCGGTCCTTCCGATACCATGAGCGATTCGCCGACGGCGCAGTGCTCGCAGCGCATGTTGCATAAATTCGTCACGGTCAGCTCGACGCTCGTCAATCGGTGTTCGCTATGTGTTTGCAGAGAGCGCAGCGGGTCCCACGGATCGTATTCGGGCGTTATCTGGGGCAATACGGGCAAATCGTTGACGATTAAGCGATCGGACATGTTGTTTTTCACACCTGACTTCTTTAAAAAGTAAAATCTAACAATAATATATTACCCATTGTATCGTAATACGATTGAAAAGAAAACCGACGTCCTGTCGCGCCGCACCTCACTCCCGCTGTTCGGAAAGGTCGATGCCGCGCGGCTTTCCCCATTTTCTTGCCCAATTTCCCATTTCCACAAGTATGGTTTGAAAGTCTTTGCCTTTATCCGTTAAGGAATATTCGACGGTTACCGGTACCGTAGGAAACACTTGACGACGGATAATCTCATGCTCCTCCAGATGACGCAAAATATCGGTCAGCGATTTGGTGCTGATATGGTCCAGATTGCGGCGCAATTGATTGAACCTCTGCGGACCTTTGAACAGTTGACGGAGAACCAGGAACGACCATTTTCCTCCGAAAATTTGGAGTGCCTCCTCCACGGAAGCCATGCATTCCTCTTCGTTTGAAATTGGGTCCACTCGATCACCTCCTTACGAAAGAGAAGTTAGTTTATAATTTAACATTATACTAAAAAATCAGCTATGCTTCAAATTAAAATCCAGTTGCATACAGTAGTCCCAGTTCCCCAAAACATCGCCAACATCAAAAAAGACAGCTTCCGGGAAGCTGCCTCTGTACGGCTCTGACACTATATAGGTTTATGGTTGACGCCGGTAATCATGACCGACAGCATTTTGGACAAATCAATTTCGGGCGTATCCTTCAGCTCCTGTCCCTCCGCATCCAGCAGCAGTCGTACGACCGGACGCTGCGGCACGTTCGCATTCAAATCGACGACCACTCCCGTTTCACCCGTGTTTAGAGTCACGGTGATGCCGATCGGATAGATGGCGATTTTATCGCGGAACAATTCGATCTGCTGGGTTTCGTACAAGGTGCCCGATCCGGCAAACAAAATTTCCATCGCCTGGTGCGGAAGCATGGCGCTTCGGTACACGCGGTGGGTCGTCATGGCGTCGTAAGAATCGACCAGCCCGATCCAGCGCGCATATTCGTGTATTTCCGAGCCCTTGAGTCCGCGCGGATACCCGCTGCCGTCCAGTCTTTCGTGATGTTGAAAGGCGCAGTGCGCGGCGAGCAGCGGAATGTTGGGCTCGTCCTTCAGAAATTGAAAGCCGAATACCGTATGATGCTTAATCCGCTCATATTCGGTTTCCGACAGCTTTCCTTTTTTGCGCAGCAGTTCAAGCGGGATTTGGGTTTTGCCCACATCGTGGAGCAGCGCCCCCAGGCCGAGCGTCATCAGCTCTTCCCGGTCGTAGCCGTGCGCCATGCCGAGCATCGTCGCATAGATGCACACATTGAGCGAATGCTGAAACAAATATTCGTCCATGAGGCTGATATTGGTCAACATAATCATGGCATCCTTGTGCTGGCTCAAGTCGTCCAAAATCATGCTCATCATCCCACGAAACGCTTTGCCGACCTGGATCTGGCCCACCAACTTGCGCTTGACCTGATCCTCCATCATTTTACGGAAGGAGGTCCGGATCTCGGTAATCGCTTGGAGCCGCGTCTCCTCGGTAAGGACATCATGAACAATCAGATCCCGGGTTCGGGGATCGTCGATATATACAAAGTCCACGCCATGCTCGCCTAGGCGGGTAATAAGCGCCTGCGTCAATTCCACCCGCTCGCCAAGCAGCGTCAACCCGTCCGAGTTGTATATTTTTTTCCCAAGGCGCATGCCGGGTTTGACCATGCTTAGCGGAAGCAAACGCATCAACGAACCACGTCTTCTTTCTAAAGAAAAATTTAGAAAATATCGATATGATTAAGCGTATCGAATTCGAAACAAAAGAGCAATATGTTTTTTCACGATTTGACAAAATTTATATGAACATCGGACGAAAAAAAAGCCGGAAACAAGAGAATATCCCCTATTTCCGGCAAAATATCGTCGAATTCCGAACAAGCTACCGCAGCACGAAGATCCAGAACAGCGCGGCAGCGGCAAAGCGATAATACGCAAAATACGACATGCTGAATTTTTGGACGAATTTGATGAACGTAACGACCGCGAGCAGCGCTACGACGAACGACACGATAAAGCCGATAGCAAAAAATCCGACATCTCCGGAAGAGAACGTATCGAGGTTTTTTAACAGCTCGTATCCGGTAGCCACCACCATGACGGGAATGGCGATAATAAATGTAAAGTCGGCGGCAGCCTTGCGGCTCGCTCCGGCCAGCATCCCTCCGGCAATCGTCGATCCTGAACGGGAGAAGCCCGGCCAAATCGAAATGATCTGCCATAGACCGATGAAAAACGCCTGCTTGTACGTCAGCTCGTCGACATCGTGCGCGGTTACCTCCGGCTGGAATTTCTCCCCGATGATCAGCAGCACGCCGCCGAGGATCAGGCCGATAAGCACGGTTTCCGGCGAGAAGAGGTAGGCTTTAATAAAGTCTTTCGTCAAATAAGCAATCGCCAGCGTTGGCACGATCGCCAGCATAATGTGGAGCAAATTCATCCCTTTGCCTGCTTTGGGCTTTTCCTTGCTGAGACCGAACAGCCGCAATATCCGCTTCCAGTATACGACGACCCCGGCCATTATGGCGCCGAGTTGGATGACGATCTCGAATGTTTTGATCAATTCATCCGTATCCGGAATTCCCAGCAGCGTGCTCGTCAAAATCATGTGGCCCGTGGACGAAACGGGCAAAAACTCCGTCAAGCCTTCCACGATGCCGATAATCACCGCTACCCACCAATCGTGCATGCGCTCCTCCTACTCTCTCCCTCGAAATGATCCAGTTCGTATCATGATTAGCTTTTTATATTCTAGCTTGTTTGCCGCGGTTTGTACACACTTGGAATTAAGTAGCGTGAGGCGATTCGCCGACCGGGCGCCACCGTCGGGAAAAGCTGCGCTGAAGCGACGCTTCGTCGCGAAGCTCCCGGAGCAGCACATCGCGCAAAAATTCCGGCAGGAAGAACTGCGGTTCCGCCCCTTCTCCAAGGGACGTGAAGCCGACCCGGAACGTAAACATGTCGATGGAGCCGACCAAATACTGCCGCTCCGCCTCCAGCGGCTGCCCGCCGACGTCCACGGCGCGAATCTTCGCATAATCGGCCCCTTCCGGGTCGTATTGCACAGTGAGTCCGTCCACACACAGCGTGCCGAGCACTTTGCCGCGAAAGCCGTAGCCGTACAGCGGTTTGTCCATGAATTCGGGAAGCAGCGATTCCTCCAGCGCGCGAAGCAGCTGCGCCCCGGTCAGCTTCATCCGGCACGGGTTGATCGGCGACGGGCACAATTGCAGCAGCATACCGGCCGATACCGGGCCTTGCGGCAGTCCGCCGAGCAGCTGTCCGGCATTGACCAGGCCGATCTCGGCTCCCATCCACTGGCGCAATCCCCCGGCCAGCAAATTCCCGAGCGGCGACTCGCCATACCAGTCGTACGGCATTTCGACAGGCAGGCGGGCGACCTCACGGTCCAATTCGGCGGCGGCACGAAGGCCATACTGCCCGATCAGGCTGCGGATCTCCTCATCCTCCGGCTCAATAGCCACCGCTTGCACGGAAGCATCCGCATGCACCAGCTTCTGTTCGGCGGGATCCCAGTCCAGATCGACGACTCCGACGTATTGTCCGAATTTGCCCGTGGCGCAGACGAGCGTCCCGCCAATGCGCAGCGGTTCTTCGAGCAGGTGATGCGTGTGCCCGCCCAAAATCAGATCGATGCCCGGCACTTCGGCCGCCATACGCTCGTCGTTGCGCAGCCCGAGATGGGACATGACAATGAGCACGTCCACTTGGGGACGAAGCTGCCGGACAAGGGGCGGCACGACGTCGAACGGCTCCCGCACATCCCATCCGAGCAGGTTGTAAAACTCGGGAAAGCAGGCGGTGACTCCGATCAGCCCGATGCGCACTCCCGCTTTGCGGACGATATGATACGGCACCGCCCATGGCGGCAGCGCTCCCGTTGCCGATGCCGGCAGGTTGCAGATAACGGTGGCGAAGTTCGCCTGTCGCCCGTACAGCTCGGAAAGCACGTCCTCCGTGTAGGACAATCCCTCGTTGTTGCCGAGCGTGACCGCTTCATACCCGGATGCATTCAGCACCACGATGTTCGTCCGGCCGTCCGTCCCTTCGGTTTCCGGGCGCATCCGGTCGATATGATCTCCGATATCGAGCGTAAGCGTCCGCTCTTCTCCGGCTTCCGCGCGAAGCCTCCGCAGGACGGAGGCGATGCGGGGCATTTGTTCAAAGTGGCTGTGAATATCGTTCGTATGAAGGACGCGCAGCCTCATTCGTTCGATCACAAAGGCACCTTCCTTCAAGTAGCGAGTAGATGAACGGAGCCGCGTGCTGTCAAGAACGTGGCTTGAACAGCTGCTCCGGTGTTATCGTATTTTTGAACCCGTACGTCGCCGCTTTTTCCGCGGCTTCTTCATCGTAGAGAATCCGGATTCGCACGATGCTTTTCACATTGAGGCATTCGCTGCTTCCGTCCGGAACGTACAAGCGGATCGGATGCCCTTTGGCCAGCGGGCTGCCATCTTCCTGTTCGTAGAGCACCAAGGCTTGCTTCAATTCGCTCCAAGGAATGCCCGCTTGAAATTCGTCCGCCCCTTCGACCTCCAGACGGGTCGGGGTCCGTCCCGGCTCCACCTGCTGTGCTTGGACCCAAGCTTCGTACCAGGCCAGCCAGTCGAACGCATTCCCTGTGACGCCGCTCACCCGCTCCTGTACCGGAAACCTCCGCGGAGCGATGGCCGCCAGCTCGCTTACGGCATACCGGATGCGGCCGACGTACTCATCTGCGATTTCTATAGTCATGCTACGCCTCCATCTCCCCTCGAAACATCACCAACCATTATATCATTTTTCGCTAAAAATATGGTATGCTGAAACTTAAAAGAACAGCCCGCAAAAGCCGGTGAATCACGAGCTTGGCAGCGGCCGGAGCAGCAATCCGCCGCACAAAACCTCATTCGCCGGACTTCGAAAGGCCGCTAAAACGAAGGAGTAGAACAACCATGAAGCTGACGCTGCTGCTTTTCGCCGGATTGGCCGAGCATTTCGGTTCCCCGGTACTGGAGCTGGACATAGAACAAGACGGGCTGACGCCACCGGAGCTCAAAGCCCTGCTGGCCGCCCGCTACCCTGCGGCATCGGACGTGCTTAAACAAGCGTTCGTCGCAGTGAATCAGCAGTACGCGGACGATGCGGTCTGCATCACCGGGCAGGACGAGGTAGCGCTCATCCCGCCGGTTTCCGGCGGCGAGCCGGAGCCCTACGCCATCACCCGCGATCCGATTCTTGCCGATGAGGTGACGGCCAAAGTATTGCATCCGGACCATGGCGCGACGCTGGCATTTGTCGGTACCACCCGGGAGTTTACCCATGGCAAAAGAACCACGATGCTGGAATACGAAGCCTACGAGCCGATGGCGCTGAAAACGATGCGTCAAATCGGCGAAGAGCTGTCCTCGCGCTGGCCGGGTACGCGGCTTGCGATTACGCACAGGCTCGGTACGGTGCCAGTAGGCGAGACGAGCGTCGTCATTGCCGTATCTTCCCCGCACCGCGACTTCGCCTATGAAGCGAGCCGGTATGCCATCGAGCGGCTGAAGCAGATCGTACCGATCTGGAAGAAGGAAATATGGGAGGACGGCTCGGAGTGGAAGGGACATCAGCAAGGCCCCTGGAATCCGGCAGCCGGTCTTCCGCATGGAGGAGAGACGCGGGCATGAACGTATCTGACAGCATGACGGAGCAGGAGAACGTACAAGTCGCGGACCGGGAACGGTATTCGCGGCAGATGCTGTTCGCCCCCATCGGCGAAGCCGGCCAAGCCAAGCTGCTGCAGGCCCGCGTTGCCATTGTGGGCATGGGCGCGCTCGGCACGGTGCTCGCCAATCATATGGTGCGCGCCGGCATCGCCTTCGTGCGCCTGATCGACCGCGACTTCGTCGAGCGGAGCAATCTGCAGCGGCAGATGCTTTATGACGAAACGGACGCGGCCGGTTCCGCGCCCAAAGCGGAAGCGGCTGCCGCCCGTCTGGGCGCGGCGAACTCCGGCGTGGTCATCGAGCCGGTCGTGGCCGACTTGAACTTCGCCAATGCCGAGCAATTGCTGGCCGACGTCCAGCTTATTCTGGACGGTACGGATAATTTTGCGGTGCGCTTTTTAATTAACGACGTCAGCGTCAAGCACGGAATTCCGTGGATCTACGGCGGCGCCGTAAGTTCCCGCGGCGTCTCGCACACCGTCATTCCCGGCGAAACGCCTTGTCTGCGGTGCTTGTTCGACCAACCTCCGGCCCGGGGCACGACGGAGACATGCGATACGGCAGGCGTGATCGGATCGATCATTCATACGGTCGCCTCCCACCAGGCGGCCGAAGCGCTGAAGCTGCTTGTGGAGGCCCATCAGCAGCTAAATCGCAAGATGGTCCATTGGGACCTTTGGTATAACCAATACGCCGCGATCGACGTGTCAAAAGCCCGCAAAGCGGATTGCCCTTGCTGCGCAGCACGTCAATTCGAATACCTGGATGCTTCGTTGGAGGAAGATACGATCCAAACACTGTGCGGCCGGAATTCTGTCCAAATCCAGCCCGTTGCCCCTGCCGCGCTATCTTTGGAAGAATGGGCGGAACGGCTTCAGCCGCTTGGAAGGATCGAGAAAAACCCGTTTCTCCTCAAGCTTCATTTGGACGAAGCGTTGACATTGGTGCTTTTCCCGGACGGCAGGATGATCGTACAGGGCACCGAAGACCCTACCGTGGCCAAAAGCTTGTACAGCCGCTATATCGGAATGTAATTGTTACAAAATAGATTAAATATTAATTAATTTTTACCTTTTATTCGACAAAATTCGAGTGCTTCGGGTTCATTTTCCTGTTATCATGAGACAAAAGGGACAACTTTTACATATCTGTAAACGTCCCGTGACCCCAGGACAGAGGTGACCCGTTGTGCTCATATCGATCCATCAAGTCAAAGTTGGCGATCGGCTCGGCTCGGATACGTTTAACGGGTACGGACTGCTGGTCCTATCCGCACATACCGAGCTTTCCGTCGATGACATTGAGAAGCTGAAGCTGCACCATATCGACGAAGTGGATATCGCTTTTCGCACGGATGACCCAGAGCCCGACGCAGCAAAAGACGCATCTCCACCCGTGCAGACGGAGCACGCTGCCTCAGCTGCCGCAGTAGCAGCTTACCATGAAGCAGTGGACGGCATGAAGAGCATATTTGAGCAAGCGATTCAAAAAGGCATCGTGCACAAGGATCAAATTGATAACGGTTTCAACCCGCTTGTCCAGCAAGTTCACGAGGAGAGGGACGTCGTTTCGCTCCTGCTCGTGTTAAACAGCACAGACGATTATACGTATCAGCATAGTGTGCAAGTAGGCATGATCTCCTACTATATCTCCAAGTGGCTCGGGCAATCGGAGGCGGATGCTGAGCTCGCCGGCAAAGCGGGCTATTTACATGACATCGGCAAAGGCCTCATCGATCCGGCCATTCTTCAGAAGCCCGGAAAATTGACGGCGGAAGAATATGAACGCGTGAAAAAGCATTCGATCTACGGATACGAGCTGCTGCAGCGTTCAGGGCTGCCCGCGGAAATATGCTTGACTGCTTTGCAGCACCATGAACGGCTCGACGGGTCCGGCTACCCATACGGCCTGTGCGGTGATGAAATTCATCCGTTGGCCAAGATCGTCGCTGTCGCGGACATTTACAGCGCGATGATCTCAAGCCGGGTATATCAGAAAAAACGCGATCTGCTGTTCGTCCTGCGCGAGCTTCACCGGTGCAGTTTCGGACAAATTGATCCTCATATTACGCAATTGTTTATCCAGCACATGGTCCCGAATTTTATCGGCAAAAAAGTTCAGCTAGTCTCCGGCGAAACGGGCACGATCGTACTCACCCATCCGACCGATGTGTTCCGGCCGCTCGTCAATTTTGACGGCATGTTCATCGATTTGTCGGAACGGACGGACTTGGAAGTCGAGCACATTTTCGCGGATTAAGAAACGTTTGCTTTACATACGAAGAACAGCCCTGACGGACAACCGGCCGGGCTGTTTCTTTTTTATGAGGATACCCGCTTGGCAGCCAAAAACGTCTGCTTCCAATACGCATTGTTGATGTGGGTCATCTGCACGCCGTCTTTCGGCTCAGGAGCCGAGTGAATCATTCTCTGGTTCCCTAAATAAATGCCCACATGACCGACGGCTTTCTGGCTGCGAAACTTACCGGGAACGTAAAAGAACAATAGATCGCCCTTCCGCAATTGTTTTCGGTCGACTGCGGTCCCTTGCTTGGCTTGGGCCCGGGCTGTCCGGTTCAGCGTGATGCCGGATTTGGCAAACACATATTGCGTAAATGTGGAGCAGTCGAATTTGCCGGAGGTCGAATAAGGCGCGGCGCCGAACAAATAGTTCACGCCGACGTATCGCTGTGCCCGGGTCAGCAAAGCGTTCATATCGACCTGCCTCAGAACGGGGACCGCCATGTCATCCTTCCCGGAAAAACCGTCCAGCCCCTTCATGGCCTCCACAGCATCGGAAGCCTCCAGCAGCGGGTCGCGCTCCAGTCTCATCGCCGAAGATCCTCCCGTTGTTTGAAACGGATCCTTCGGATCGTCGCCGAAGTCAAGCTCCGCTCCCGTACTCGCCTCCAGCGGGCCGTCGATCGCCCCGCTAACTGCCAAGTCGGTCGCTTGGACGACCGCCGCCTGTTCCTTGATTTCGAATGAAAAATCTTTCTCAAACACCGGATTTAACGCCGATACGGGGATATGTATCTGGGAATTAAAAAGAATAGGCGATTCCTTAAGCGCCACCGTCTCATCGTCTCTCAGCGCTGACGTTTGGCCCGGCTTCAGCTCGTAAGACGCATCGTGCTCCCCCAACTGAAATACTCCCCTGGCTTGATCCCAATTTGACCGGAATCCGACAATTTTGGCAAAATCGGAGCCGACCACATAAGCCGTCCCGCCTATAGTCACGATGGGAATCGTCAATTCCACCCGTCCCTGCGATAACATGCGAATAAATCCGCCGTTCAGGCCAATCGTCGTCGTTTTTCCATTGATTTCTTCGCTTTTTAACCGGTTTGCGGCTTGACCGTGGTTGCTCGGAATGCCCTGTTGATTGGAAAGCCGTTGTTCCTTCGATAATTGAGGCCCGCAGCCTGCCGCCAGCAAGCATGCAACCAACGAGGCCGCCACCGGACGCCGCCATGATCCGATCATCGCACCATGCTCCTCTCATTCGTGAATTCGCCGGAATTCGATCCCTTTATAGGATGAAGCAGGAGTCAGGGGGCTATGCATCCGGTTGGCTGGAAACAAATAATCGCAGTCCTCCTGCATAAATTAGGCGAAGCAGTTTCTTAAGAAACTTCAAATAAATTTAAGGTAAATTTTATAGACACCGGTACAAATGGTAATGTATGTTTATAACAACAGCCCAGAATATCCCAATGACTCTTTTATTGGGAGGTGTTCGGCTAACCGCGACGTTCAAATTGAAAGCGAATTCAAAACGTAGAAGACTTACCTGGTACCAAAAAAGCGCTTGTCGAGTTCATTCTATGAAAAAAGGAGCTTGAGATGGTATGAAAAGAAAAATCGCATCTATCGCTTTGGTGCTCGTTCTGCTGTTCAGCTTTGCTTCAACCGGCTTGGCAGCCTTAAGCGGACCGGGTACAGGCAACAATACTTGGGCGCCGGTCCAAGCCCATGGCAATATTTATATCGAAGGCAACTTCATAAACGTCGGTCGGATCAGCCTTGGGGTTAATTTTAAGCTGTACCGGGTTACCCCGACGGGAGATGTGCTGGTCGGCAGCAATTGGACGGACACCATTGTCGCCGGTCAATCTGCGCGGCTCAAGATTCCTTTGGCTTCGAATCAACCCGACGGACAGTATAGACTTGTGTTAGACTCGCCGGGTGATTTCACCGTCGTTGCCTATTTAGGCTACAATTAAACGTCAAAACCTCCACAGCCGCTTTGCTCCTTAAGGTGGCGATGGAGGTTTTTCATTTTCAGTTTAAAGCAGTTACTCCTTCGATTTTCTCAGTAAGCTTCTTGTCGCCCTGACCACGATTCGTTTCGTCTCTTTCGTATCCGAAGCTTCCAGCCATGCATCGCATATCCGACGCACCCAGTCCGGATTCGTTTTACCGGCATCGTTCAGCCAATTTCCCACCGAATCTTGAACATATTTGACCGGGTCTGACTTGACCTCCTCCAAAAGCGAAAGCGCCAATTGAGGCTGCTCTTTCAATACGGAAAGGTGCTTGGCCCAAACGCCTTGCGGACGGAGCGATTCTACGGCAAACCTTCGGATATTCGAATCCTCATCGCGCACCCACTCATGCAGAATATCGATGGCTTGCAATAATTCGTTAGAAACCGATTCCCTGACCGCCATCCAGGCCATCTCGCGCACGCCAAAATGGGAATCGGCAGCAAACGGACGAATGCCTGTTAGTTTCTGCATGACCGTTAATCGTTCGTCCAATCCGATCATATAAGCCGCCCAACAGCGCACGCTGTCTGAACGATGGTCAGCTAATGCATGGAAGATTCGAAAGCCTTCCTTTTCCGGTACATGGTCCAACAGGCTAAGCCACTTTCTCGCAATGGCGGGGATTATACTCATAATCTTCTTTTGGTTCAATCGTTCCAAACCGGATAACATCTCATCCGATTCTTTATGCAATTCGAGCGTGCAGAGTATATGCCGCAACAGCTTGAGATGATCGATAGCCAGCCACTCCGTAAGATTGACGGTCTGCAGCTCCCCCCTTTGCAGCAGTTGAATCACGGCTTTCGGGATATCGGCAGCCTTTCGAGCTCCCTTCCGCTGTAAAATCACGTTGGATATAATAACTGTCTTTTCCTGATCCATCGCTGCCCCCTGCTACGACGAAATCGAGTTCAAAATCTGTATGATTTCGGCAGGCTCCATGCGTTTTTTGTAATCTGCATCCACCTGCGCCGCACGGATGATTCGATTTTTATCGATAACAAAAGTAGCCGGTACAGGAAGTTCCCATGAATGATCTCCGTTAAAGGCATCCAGTGTAATGCCGAGCGACCTGTAAATGTCGTGCAAATGATCGGGCATTCTAAATTTCAGATTGTATTTCTCCGCTGCTTGATTATGCATATCGCTTAAGAGCAGGAAGCTGAATCGGTGCTTTTCGTTGAGGAGTATGGATTGATCCGGAGTTTGGGGACTGACTGCAATGAGCTGAGCGCCGGCTGCTTGAATGTCTTTCCATATTCGCTGATAGGCCAGCAGTTGCAAGTTGCAGAAGGGACACCATCCGCCGCGGTAAAAGATAAGAACAACGGGACCTTTAGCCGTTTCCTCGGACAACGTGATCTCGTTCCCTATGTGATCGATCAAAGTAAAGTCAGGCGCTTGAGTTCCAAGCTCCAATCCTGTACCAACACCGGATTCCCGAAGCTCCGAGATCGACATTTCGAACGCATCCAGCACTTCTTGAGGGAGCATCTGCTTCATTTGTACCGTCGCTGCTTCTAATTCAGATTGCAATGTTTGAAACGGCATCTTTTCCATGAGATCATCTCTCCATATCGTATAGGTTTTAGCCTTTATACGATACTTCTTTTTCTTAAGGGAAAGATGTAATCCAGTTTACAACTGCAGCCGGAAGCCTTACATGATGCTCCTTTCCGAAAGCTTGCCTCGATGAATATAGATTGTTTTGAATCCAGTTTTAATCACTTGTTCTTTCACAAGATCCTGCAAGGCTGCCGTGACGGCCTCTCGGGTTGCGCCGACGAAATTGGCGATTTCTTGATGGGAAAGAGGAATATCGATTTTGTAAAACTCGCAATCCTCCGTGACTCCAAACTGATCGGAAAGCTTAACAAGAATAAACAAAATTTTATCATGCAGCTTCGCAAGTGCCAGATTTTGAGCCAAATTGCTCATATCGATCATCCGTTCGCTCAATACTTTCATTAAGTTCATCATAAAACGGGGATGATGAACTAAAAAACTCTCGAACCTATCCTTATTCATCAAGCAAATATGAGATTCTTCTACCGTTTCTATGTATAGCTCCCGTGTGCCAAATGAAATTCCGGCCATTTCACCGAATACGTTCCCTTCGCTTAAGATGTCCAGAGTGAACTGCTTGCCTTCGGCGTTAAGCTTGTACAGGCGGACCTTCCCTTTCTTCACAAAGTAAAGCCCCTCGGCAAAAGAATCCGGTGTTTGGATATACTGACTTTTCCCAACCGTTGTTATTGAAGTTAATTGATCCATTTCGACCAAATCTTCCATCGACAGCGAGTTCAGCAGATTGAATTGTGACAGGTATTGAATTTTGTCCATTTCTCTCCCTCATTCGACCTAAAAAAAATACGTATCCGGGCGACGTTACACCTAAGCGTAAACGTCGCTGCGGACACGTATTTGCATGTTTCCCCGAAAATGAAAACTTAGCCGATCGAGCCTTCCATCTCGAACTTGATGAGACGGTTCATCTCAACCGCATATTCCATCGGCAGTTCTTTCGTGAACGGCTCGATGAAGCCCATAACGATCATTTGCGTCGCTTCCGCTTCCGTCAAGCCGCGGCTCATCAGGTAGAACAGTTGATCCTCGGATACTTTCGAGACGGTTGCTTCGTGCTCCAGCGTAATGTTGTCGTTCATGATTTCGTTGTAAGGAATCGTATCGGACGTCGATTCGTTATCCATAATGAGCGTATCGCATTTGATGTTCGCTTTGGAGCCTTCCGAATTGCGTCCGAACGAAGCCAAGCCGCGGTACGTTACTTTACCGCCGTGCTTGCTGATCGACTTGGATACGATCGTCGATGTCGTGTCCGGCGCCAAGTGCGTCATTTTCGCACCGGCATCCTGATGCTGGCCTTTACCCGCTACGGCGATGGAAAGCACCATGCCTTTCGCGCCGCGGCCTTTCAGCACAACCGCAGGATATTTCATCGTCAGCTTGGAACCGATGTTGCCGTCGACCCATTCCATTGTCGCGTTTTCTTCCGCAACTGCACGCTTCGTAACCAGGTTGTAAATGTTCGGTGCCCAGTTCTGAATTGTCGTATAACGGACGCGGGAATCCTTGAGGCAGATGATCTCAACAACGGCGCTGTGCAGCGAGTTCGTGCTGTAGACCGGAGCCGTACAACCTTCGACGTAATGCACGAAGCTGCCTTCGTCGGCGATGATGAGCGTACGTTCGAACTGCCCCATGTTTTCCGAGTTGATCCGGAAGTAAGCTTGCAGCGGAATTTCCACCTTCACGCCTTTCGGCACGTAGATGAAGCTGCCGCCGGACCATACCGCGCTGTTCAGTGCGGCGAATTTATTGTCGCTCGGAGGTATGATCGTCCCGAAATACTTCTTGAAAATTTCCGGGTGCTCTTTAAGCGCCGTGTCCGTGTCCATAAACAGCACGCCTTGCTCTTCCAGATCTTTCTGCATGCTGTGGTAAACGACTTCGGACTCGTACTGAGCGGATACGCCCGCCAGGAACTTCTGCTCCGCCTCCGGGATCCCGAGCTTGTCGAACGTTTCTTTGATTTCCGTCGGCACTTCTTCCCACGTTTTCCCCTGCTTCTCGGAAGGCTTCACGTAGTATTGAATGTCGTCGAAATCCAGATCGTCCATATTGCCGCCCCAACGCGGCATCGGCATTTTCAAAAACTGTTCCAGCGACTTCAGGCGGAACTCCAGCATCCATTCCGGCTCGCCCTTCATTCTGGAAATCTCGGTAACGATTTCGCGAGTCAGGCCTTTTCCGCTCTGAAACACGGCTTTGTGCTCGTCGCGAAACCCATATTTATATTCTTCCATCTCGGGCATTTTCTTTGCCATGGGTACCGTACCTCCTTATTTGTTGGTGTTCACTTGGTCGATTCCTTTGCGCAGCGCGTTCCAAGCCAGTGTCGCACACTTGATCCGGGCAGGGAATTTATTCACGCCGGACAAAGCTTCCAAATCTTCGTATTCGAATTCCACAGGCTCGCCTTTCATCAGGCCGGAAAACTTCTCGGCCATCTCCAGCGCCTCTTCCAGCGTCTTGCCTTTTACGGCCTCCGTCATCATCGAAGCGGAAGAAAGGCTAATCGAACAGCCTTCGCCTACGAATTTGGCCGCTTTGACCTTTCCGTCTTCGACCTGCATTTGAAGCTGGATTTTATCGCCACAGGTCGGGTTGTTCAGATCGATACTGACTGACTGATTCTCGAAAGTGCCGCGGTTGCGGGGATTTTTGTAATGATCCATAATGACTCTGCGGTATAAATCATCCAATTGCATAGCCGAAGTACTCCTTTGTTTTAATAAGGGAAGCGACCAACCGGTCTACATCGGCTTCGGTATTGTACAGATAGAAGCTCGCACGGGCGGTTGCCGTGACATTCAGCCAGCGCATCAGCGGCTGGCAGCAATGGTGGCCGGCACGTACCGCGATCCCGTCGGCGTCGAGCACGGTTGCCACGTCATGCGGATGCACGTCGTCCAAGTTGAACGTAATCAGCCCCGCACGATTTTGCTGCGGACCGTAGACCGTTAAACCATCGATTTGCAGCATCCGTTCCATCGCGTAAGCCGTCAGCTGCTTCTCATGCTGCTCTATGGCATCCAAGCCGATGCTTTCGAGGAAATCGATTGCCGCCCCCAGCCCGACGGCGCCTGCGATAATCGGCGTGCCGCCTTCGAATTTCCAAGGCAGGTCTTTCCAGGTGGAGTCGTACAAGCCGACATGGTCGATCATCTCGCCGCCGAACTCGATCGGCTCCATTTCCAACAGCAGCTCTTTCCTGCCGTAAAGCGCGCCGATTCCGGTAGGAGCGCACATCTTGTGACCGGATAACGCATAAAAATCGCAGCCGAGCGCCTGCACGTCCACTTTGAGGTGCGGCGTGCTTTGTGCGCCGTCCACCATCACTTTGGCGCCGTGACGATGGGCGATTTCCGCGATTTCCTTCACCGGGTTGACAACGCCGAGCACGTTGGACACGTAAACGACCGATACCATTTTGGTGCGCTCGGTAATCGTTTTTTCCACATCCGACAGATTAATCGAACCGTCCGGCTGCAATGGAATATATTTCAAGACAGCGCCGGTCGCTTTCGCGACCTGCTGCCATGGAATGAGATTGCTGTGGTGCTCCATCGGCGTAATGACGATTTCGTCCCCTTCGCCGCATACGGCCCGCGCATAGCTCGAGGCGACCAAGTTGATCGCCGTCGTCGTCCCGCGGGTGAAGATGATTTCTTCCGTAGACGAAGCGTTGATAAAGCGGCGTACCTTCTCTCGCGCGCCCTCATAAGCGTCCGTCGCGCGGGAGCCGAGCGTGTGAACGCCGCGGTGCACGTTCGCATTATCAAGCTCGTAATAACGTTTGACGGCTTCGATTACCGACACCGGTTTTTGCGATGTGGCTGCCGAGTCCAGATAAACGAGCGGATGTCCGTTCACATCCTGGTGAAGAATGGGAAATTGACTGCGTATGTCCGCCGTATTCATTGTCCCAGCTTCCTTTCCACAAGAAGCTGCAGCTGTGACGCGATCTGCTCCAGTGGAATTTGAGACACCACCGGTGCCAGGAAGCCGTAAATGATCAGCCGTTCGGCTTCTTCACGCGAAACGCCGCGCGACATCATATAGTATACCTGTTCTTGGTTCACTTGACCCACGCTGGCCGCATGGCCCGCCGTGACGTCGTCCTCGTCGATCAGCAGAATCGGGTTGGCGTCGCCGCGCGCTTTCGGGCTGAGCATCAGCACTTTTTCCGTTTGCTCGCCGTTCGCTTTGGTCGCGCCCTTCTCGATTTTGGTAATGCCGTTGATGATGGCCGTTGCTCCGTCACGCATAACGGCGCGGGTAATCATCTGGCTGTCGGAGCTTTTTCCGAAATGAACCGCCCGGGTGGACACGTTCAGCTTCTGCTCGCCGGTACCGACGCAGATTACCTTCGCATCGGAGGTCGAGCCGTTGCCTTTCAAAATCGACGTCGTATCCGACATCGCGTTGCCGTAGTGCATCTCGCCGACGATCCACTCGATGCTTCCGTCGTTCTCCACGAGCGCGCGGCGGTACGTCAGATCGGTAACCGATTCGTTCAAATTATGCACCGAAGCAAAGGTTACCTTCGCTCCAGGCTTGACGACGACTTCCACAACGCCATTTTGCACCAGGCCGTTCAAGCTGCCTTCGGAAACGAAGTTGTCGACGTAAGTCACCGACGCGTGCTGCTCGGCAACGATCAAGACGTGCGGCGAAAAGCTTGCTTCGGCGTCGTCCGTCACGAACAGCGCTTGTACGGGCACTTCCACCTGCACATTTTTCGGAACGTAGAGGAACACGCCGCCGCTCCAAAGCGCCGTATGCAGCGCCGTCAGGCGGTTTTCGTCCTTGCCTACGACAGACATAAAATATTTCTGCACCAGATCGCCGTGGGTTTGAAGAGCTTCTTCAAGGCTCGTAAATACGACGCCCTGCTGCTTCAACGTCTCGGAAACGCTGCTGTACACGACGCCCGAGTTTTTCTGTACGATCAGATTGTCCGGGTGTCCTTGCCCGTCGTTCTGCAGCAGGCTCTTGGCCGAGGCCGGCAGCTCTTCGAGCGATGCGAGCTTGGCGCCCGCTTTATAGGTTCCGAAGGAAGCGAGGTTCCAACGGTCGATTCTTGTTTTCTCCAATGTCGGCAATTCGAGCGTTCCGGCAAGCTCCAACGCTTGCCCGCGCAGAGTCGTCATCCACTCCGGCTCTTGTCTCGCTTTGGACAGCTCTACCAAGCTTGCGCGATCGATCGGAAGAACGGTTTGTGTACTCATGGTTAATCCTCCTGTTCCCTTTCGATAGCTTAGTATTTCGGAGCCGTCGTATTCATCGGAATCTTGAATTCCTCTTCGTCCTGGCCTACCCGCTCGTCCACGATCCCAAGCTCTTCTTTAACCCAGTCGTAACCTTCGTTCTCCAGACGCTGAGCCAGCTCCGGTCCGCCGGATTTTACAATGCGCCCTTGCATCATCACGTGAACGTAGTCCGGGGTGATGTAGTTCAGCAGGCGCTGGTAGTGGGTGATGATCAGGAAGCCGCGCTCTTCGGAACGCATCGCATTGACGCCCGTCGCCACGATACGCAGCGCGTCGATATCGAGACCTGAATCGATCTCGTCAAGAATAACGATGCTCGGATCCAGCATCATCATTTGCAGAATTTCGTTACGTTTCTTCTCGCCGCCGGAGAAGCCTTCGTTCAAATATCGATGCATGAACTCCGGGTTAATCTCCAGTTCCTTCATTTTCGCTTCCATTTGGCGGATGAACTTGATCAGCGAAATTTCGCTGCCTTCCTCGCGGCGGGCGTTGATCGCGCTGCGCAGGAAGTCCGCATTCGTTACGCCGGCAATTTCACTCGGATACTGCATGGCAAGAAACAGGCCGGCACGCGCTCTCTCGTCCGTCGCCATCTCAAGCACGTCCTCGCCGTTCAGCGCCACGCTACCTTCCGTCACTTCGTATTTCGGGTGGCCCATCAGAGTGGACGCCAGCGTACTTTTGCCCGTTCCGTTCGGTCCCATGATCGCATGCACTTCGCCGCCCTTAATCGTCAAGCTAAGGCCTTTCAAAATCTCTTTGCCCTCGACAGTCGCTTTCAAACCGTCTATAGTAAAATGCGGTACGTTTGCCATAGTTTCGTGCCTCCGAGTTTTAATTATTATTTAATGATAATCATTACAAACTGATTATCAATGATTCTCAATAATAATATTATATCTCAATATGCAAAATCAAGAAAGTCCCGTCCGCGGATTTCCCGGAACTATTTTTGTGCAAGCGCCTCCCGAATCCGGTTGGCCTCCATCCCAAAAGCTTCGTCCGTCAGCACCGGTCGGCGCGGAGCCCCGTGCAGCGATTCGGGGAGCCCGATCCACGATTTGCACCCGTTATATTCGTCCAGCATCGGGATTCGCACAGGCTCGTCCAGCGCATACACCCTAAGCAGCATGACATGCAGCGGCTTCGTCCGCTTCCACTTCAGCCTCTCTTCGGCCAGCCGGTCCGTCCAAATGTGAAACGGCTTCAGCTTCGCGAGCTGTTCTTCAGTCTCGATCAGGATATCCTCGGCGAGCTCGGCGTAGCATCCGATTTCCGCTTGTTCGCCGCTCCATTCGGGCGCCCGCTCGTCCACCCGCTCCGCAAACTCCGGCTTGATCAGCTCCATGCGCTGGTGCTCATAGGTCGGATACAAATAAAAGCTGTCGGATTCCACTTGAAAATCCCGGGTTTCCTCGCGAATGCCGCCTTTGCGCATAATCAGAATTTGCTTCCCCTGCTTCAAAGCCTCGACGGCCACGGCCCATTCCTTCAGTCCGACCGCCTGTCCTTGCGGTATCATCTCTTGCGGTCTCCTCCCTAATAAGTTTAGCCCATTCGTTTACGCTATTATAGATTTCCAGCCAAAACATTGCAATTCCGAAAGAGCATAAAAACGATCGCAAAAATCGATGCTAAAAACGCTACATCATTCAATCCGCTGCGAGGAGAGTGAAAGTAATGCGCGAAGGTCTGATTCCAACCGTTCTCGGTACGGCTGTCGCAGCATCCGGCGCGGCTATGCGAAACAAATTCCCGATGGCGGCCGCGGCGGTCTTCGGTTTTGGGCTCGCACACGTCGTGCTGGGGGCCATTGACTTGGTGGAGCATCGCAGAAGAACGGAGTAGCCCTGTGCTTTTGCTCGGGCAAATAAAAAGGGAAGGCGCCCAGGCCTCCCCTTTTTCACATGCAATCGTTCGCTTGATCAATTTCCGTTCTGTACATAATAATTGGAAGCCGAGATTCGTTGGTACTGCTCGTGACTCGCTTTTAAAGGATTGGCATGCAGGGCTACGGACGGATTTTCCGGCGAGTTCCACCCGAGCACGCACAGGATGGCGAAGCACGCCGCGACAAACAGCAATCTACCGAGCAGTTTCTCCATATCAAAAACCTCCAGCTCCGCGTATTTACCTTTATTGTATCTCCCAGCGTTAAGCGCATATTATCGGGGTATGAACATTTTGTAAAAGACACGGCCAAGACCGGACAAAACGCACGTCAGGAAAACGCATTTCCTCTATTCCAACGCAAACCAAATTGATTTATACTAGAGAGAATGGCAGTTTTCATATGGAAAAAGGAGGAATTCATCCCATGTCCGCATATCATCCGCTGACGGAATCGGAAGCTATCGATTATGCAAGAAGTTTACCCGACCTGTTTCAACCCGATTCCGAGCTCACGAGCCGCGAAATCGGGGACGGCAACTTGAATCTGGTGTTTCATATCTCGGAGCCTTCCACCGGGAAAAGCATCATTTTAAAGCAAGCGCTCCCCTATGCCAAAGTCGTAGGCGAATCGTGGCCACTGACCTTGGACCGCGCCCGGATCGAGAGCGAAGCGCTGATGATACAGGAATCGCTGTGCCCCGACCTTGTCCCGCATGTATACGCTTATGAGCCGGACTTGGCGCTTACGGTCATGCAGGATTTGAGCGACCATACCATTATGCGCAAAGGCTTGATCGAGCGGAACAAATACCCGCTGTTCGCCGGGCATATCGGAACGTTTTTGGCCCGCACTCTTTTTTACACGTCCGATCTCGGCATGAACCAGCAGGAGAAAAAAGAGCGGGTCAAGCGGTTCATCAACCCGGAGCTGTGCAAAATTACCGAGGACCTGATTTTTGACGATCCGTATACGGATTCGCCGAACAATAACGTGCCGCCGGCCATTCGCGACGCCGTTGCCGCCATCTGGCAGGATACCGGGCTTCATCTGGAAGTGGCGATTCTGCGCGAGAAGTTTTTGACGCACGCCCAAGCGCTGCTGCACGGCGATCTGCATACCGGCAGCATCTTCATCAAGCCGGATTCGACCAAAGTCATCGACCCGGAGTTCGCGTATTACGGTCCGATGGGCTTCGATATCGGCGCGGTGTTCGCCAATCTGCTGCTGAACTTCACCGCGCAGGAAGGCTGGGGAGAGGACGAGGCTTCGCGCCAAGATTTCCGCGGCTACTTGACCGGCACGATCCGCGACGTATGGGAGACGTTCGAGCGCGAGTTCCGGGAGCTGTGGAACCAGCACGGTACCGATCGGATCGCCAAAACACCGGGCTATCAGGACTGGTACATGAGAGAAGTGCTTCGGGACACGTTCGGCTTCACCGGCAGCAAGATGGTGCGCCGCGTTCACGGCCTGGCGCAGGTGGCCGACATCAATCAAATTCAAGATGAAGCGGCCAAAGAGCGCGCTCAGAGGCTGGCGCTCGCCATCGGCACGTCGCTCATTCAATTTAACCGGCAGGCGTCTTCCATCGGAGAAATGATCGACATCGCCGAGAAGGCCGTGAAATAGATAAAGGAGTGTGCTGATACCTTGACTACGGAACAAACCAAACAAGCGGACTGGCTGCAATCCGTCCGCTGGAATTCGCTGGAGGACCGCTTGGATCTGCTCGATCAGCGGCTGCTGCCGGACGAAATTGTCTATTTGGAGTTGACGACCTCCGAACAAGTCTGGGATGCGATCAAGCAGCTCGCCGTCCGCGGCGCGCCGGCCATCGGCATCGCGGCGGCATTCGGGGTCTATCTCGGCGTGCGGAGTTTCTCCGGAAGCCGGGATGCGCTGCTAGCGGAAGTCAACCGCCAATGCGATTACCTCGCAACATCGCGTCCGACGGCGGTGAATTTGTTCTGGGCGCTGGACCGGATGCGGGCGCGGGCCAAAGGACTGCTCGGCGCTGCTGCACCGGAGGAGACGACGGTGGAGAGCGCGCAGCAGGCGCTGCTGGACGAAGCCCGGGCCATCCAGGCCGAGGACGAGGAAACGTGCCGCTTGATCGGCGAGCACGCGCTGTCTTTGTTCGAGGACGGCATGGGCGTCCTCACGCACTGCAATGCGGGCGGCCTTGCGACCGCGAGGTACGGGACGGCGCTGGCGCCGATGTACTTGGCGCTGGAGAAAGGCATTACGCTTAAAGTGTTCGCAGACGAAACCCGTCCGGTGCTGCAGGGAGCGCGCTTGACGGCGTTCGAGCTGCAGCAGGCGGGCGTCGACGTGACGCTCATCTGCGACAACATGGCCGGCGCCGTCATGGCGAAGGGCTGGGTACAGGCGGTCATCGTCGGTACCGACCGTGTAGCCGCCAATGGCGACGTTGCCAACAAAATCGGCACCTACAGCGTCGCCGTGTTGGCCAAAGCCCACGGCATTCCGTTCTACGTCGCGTGCCCAATGTCGACGATCGACTTGAACACGCCGACCGGGGCCGATATTCCGATCGAGGAACGGCACGAGGACGAGATTACGCAAGGGTTCGGCAAGCGCACCGCGCCGCAGGGCGTCAAGGTGTTCAACCCGGCGTTCGACGTGACGCCGAACGAGTACGTGACCGCCATTATTACGGAAAAAGGCATCGTCCGGGCTCCGTACGGGGACAATTTGCGGAAGCTGTTTACAGATTAATCGCGGCATTTTAGCAACGACAAAAATGGCCGTTTCCTATGCATCGCTGCACGGGAAACGGCCGTTTTCAGTTTATGGGGCAAGCGAATTTGACGAATTCGGCTCTTTCATGTAAACCGGATGAATCATCTTCAAAATAAAGAGCACATCGTCCCGGTCGAACTTGCCTTCTCCGGTCACATCCGTTTGAGCGCGGATCGCTTTCATAGCCGAATCCAAATCGGTGACGACCGGCAAAAGAGGTCTCGCCCGGTCGATCAAGATGGTGTATAATGCCGTATTTCCGTTCTCGGCCGTCACTTGCAGCTCGACAGGAAGCCTTTGTCCCAAAATGAGCGATTTTGCATGCAGCATGCCGCCGCTCCATTCGACGTTGGCTTGCTGATTTCTAAGCGCCAGTTGTGCCTTCGGATCGTCCGGAACAATCTGCAAGCTTACGGCATCCGTCTCGTGTCCAACGGTTAGCAGATACTTATCGGGAGCGACCAGTACAAGCGGAGCCGAATTATAGGTCACGGAACGAAGAGACATATTCCCGGATAGACCGGATTGCCGGGTGACCTCCACATGGAAGCTGCTTGTAAAGCCGCTCCCGATTTTCGCGACAACGGAAAACGGTCTCGTCTGGTTCTCGATCAGATCGGATACCGTAATCGTCCGCCCGTAGACGTCGTAGGTTACCCCGGTCACCGTGGATGGGACATAGAACGTCGCATTCGGATCATACAGCGTAACACCGAGCTGCACCTGAGTCACATTCCCGGGCACGTTTAGCAAGTACGTCCGTGTTTCTGGTTTGTAGGTTAAGGGAGCGTTGGCGTACGAAATACTCATTTCATTCAAGGTGATTTCATACGGCTGCCCGTCCGAACCCGATCCGCCCGTTAGCACGACGCCTTCCCTTAGAGCGACCACCGGCAGCACCGAACGCGTGCCGTTGTCCTCCTGATCCCGGTTATCGAACCACGCCTCGCCCTCCTCGTTGACAAGCAGCGGATACGCTTTGTTCGCTTGAGCATCGTTCAGCGGATTAATCAGCCAGTGACCGGAAAGCAGCTTAGGATTTACAAGTCCCGATAATTTGGCAAACTGATCTTTGCTCAAAAGCCCAACGTTCGCGTTAACGGTAAACGAACCCTTTTCCACCAGTTGATAGTTCACAAAGTCATAGGTCTTAATATTGAACGGCGAAGCGGCAATCCATTGCTTCGTTTCGCCCAGGCTGTTGTAAAAATCCTGGTTCAAATACTTGCCTACAGAACCCTCCGCGGCCGGATCGAAGCGATAGGCCGGATTGCCGGCAGTAAATATATTGCTTTTATAGGCATTATTCCAATATAGGCTGGTGATCTGCGTCCCCGGCTTCAAGACCATGGTCCGGCTCGCAGGGTCCAGCATCATCCATTGCTTTCCGGCATAGGTAACGATGTCGCCTACAGACAACAACGTTAAGGAATCGCCTGCGGCGGGCTGCCTCACAATCGTAATTTCATAAGGAACCTTGGTTCCGGTAACCGAGTCGGCCACTTCGAACGTAATGCTGCTTTTCCCAACAGGCAGTTGCCCAACGGAAAGCCGGTTTCCGGAATAAGATGCCGTAGCGCCGGAGGAGCCCGCTGAAACTTTTTCGACGGTCATCCCGGATTGGCTCAGCACCATATCGAGGGCCACAGCATTCGTTTCACGAGGAAGACGAAGGCTGTAGGCTCCCATACCTTCACGGTTCGTTACTTTTCGAACGGGAATTCCGTTCGTTGCGGTCAACGACTTGACAGGCAACAAATCGATTTCGATTGGGACCGCGCTGTACTCCGGAGCCATCGTTTTCCCCGTTCCGAGCTGGCCGCGGCGGTTATCTCCCAAACCGTACAGCTTGTTTTCGCTTGAGAGCATATAGGTGACTTTCGCTCCGCCGACAATGCCGTCGACTTGCTCTCCGGAGTATAAGCCCGAACCTGGCCCTTGCCCCGTTCCGGAACCTCCGGTCCCCGGGAGCGGAACCGCAATCGGATAGGCAGCGTTGGAACGATCCGGACGACCGGCCTGCCCGAAATCGTTAAGCCCTGTAACGTACACCGTGCGCGGAGCAGCCTCTCCGTCCCCGCGAATGAGCAGCGTATGATCGCCGCCGGCCGCCGCGCCCCTCGCGTCTCCGATCGGATTGCCGCTCTCCGTCGTCATGCGGCTGGCGTAGCTTCGATGGCCTACGGTCGGGCCGATCCCCAGCTGCCCATATTCGTTGCTGCCCCAAACGTAGACGCTCTGCCCTTCGCCCTTGGCGACCGAATGCTCGTTCCCCGCCGAAATGCCGTAAATGTTCGTCAGCATGTCGCCTAACGTTTCCGACCGGACGACCTCCACCGGCAAGCGCTTGTCGGTCGTGGTGTTGTCGCCGAGCTGTCCTTTGTTGTTGCGGCCCCAGGTCAGCACGGTTTTATCTGTCGACCGGGCCAAGCTGTGGTAAGCGCCTAAAGCGATCTCTTTCATCCCCGTGAGATCCCCAGTGCCCTCCTTGTTTTTCACAAAAACCGGAAAACCGCTTGGCGCCTGATCCCCGCTGCCCAATTGCCCGTAGGTATTGTCGCCCCACGCCGCTACTTTTCCGTCGCCGAACAGCAACGCAGCGTGATCGTAACCGGCGGCCATGCCCGCTACCGGTTCCGCGTCCAGGTCATAGCCCGCGCCAAGCTTGACGTTCCCGGGAGCGGTTCTTCCGTTCGTCGTCCCGTCGCCAAGCTGATACTTGTTGTTGCTTCCCCAGGCCTTCACTCTTTTGCCACCGTCTTCGCTTGTCAGCACCAGCGTAAACGCGCTTTTGGCGCTCTCCGTCGGGTTGCCGCCGGCAGCGGCCGCCGAGGCGTTCGCGATCCCCGGAACCTGCCGCGGATACGGCTGGTCGGCCCCGCCGGTATCGTAGCCGAGCTGCCCAAAATCGTTCGCCCCCCATGTCCATACGGTTCCATCCTCCCGTACAGCAACGGTATGCGAATAAGAGGAAGATATGGAAACGAACATCGTATTCGACCCGTCCTGGCCGTACGCCTGACTGCGTCCCGGAAGCGACAGCAGCAGACTGAGGCAGACGATGATTGCGAGAATCCAAAGCTTTCCTTTTCGATTGAAGCTTGCATGAGAATAAAAACCTGAAACGTCGACCCGGTCGACAACATTCACTTGTGCTTCACTCCTTCCGTGCAAATCACAGGGATTGCTCTATGAGGCTATTACTTTATTTTACCTTATTTTACTGCCCCTGTGGGTGAATATTGTCATAATTTTAGAAACCGGTTCCTCCAACCGCAAGGATCTGCAAGTCTTAAGACGCTGCCGGGTTTAGGCCGAAAACAGTTGCGAAAACTAGTGATATTGGCTATGATGAAGAAGAAAATATTTTTCATCATTTTTATCGGTATGAAGAAAATGATTTACAAAATCTTTGCAAAACAGGTGATCTGATGTCCGGTATTCTGCAAGCCTTACGGGAACAGCAGCACCACATGAATCCGAAGGAACAAATTCTCGCGCAATTCATTTTGGAGCATGCCCACGAGGCCGTTCATTTGAGCATTACGGAACTGGCCGGACGCTCGGGAACGAGCGCTGCGACGGTGTCCCGTTTTTGCCGCAGCTTGCTGTTCAAGGGCTACGGGGATTTTCGCATGAAGCTGTCCGCCGAGCTCGTCCAGCCTGTTCCGGCGAAGCCTTCCTACCAGGACATTGTCGCGGGGAACACGCTTCACAGCATCGCCCAGGCGATTGAAACGAACCATCTCCGTTCAATCTCGGATACGACGCGGCAGCTCGATCTCACGGAGGTCCAGCGGGCGGTGGATGCACTGCACGACGCCCGGCGTATCGATCTGTACGGGATGGCAACATCGGGGATGGTCGCGTACGATTGTCAGCAAAAGCTGGTGCGCATCGGCAAAATGGCGCAGCACTGGTCCGATTCCCACATGCAGATTACATCGGCAACGAGCCTCGGCGAGGGTGATGTGGCGTTCGCTTTCTCCTACTCTGGCGAAACCCCCGAGACGCTCGACGCCCTCCTGTGCGCCAAAGAGCGGGGAGCCACGACGATTTCGCTGACCAAGTTCGGAGCCAACCGGATTTCGCAGCTTGCGGACATCCGGCTGTACGCCTCCTCGCTTGAGGAAGGGATGCGCCGCGGGGATATGGCTTCGCGGATCGCTCAGCTGCACGTGGTGGACATTTTGTTTACCGCGCTGCTCAGCTTGCACTTTGACGATTATGTTCCGCTTCTGGAGCAATCGTTTCAAGAAGTGAAAAAATACCGCAAAGAAAAAGGGAGATGAGCCATGAACATTTTAACTTTCCGCACACAAGAAGAATTGAACAAAGCCGGCGCCGGCATCATTACCGGACTGCTGCAAACGAATCCGAGAGCCGTGCTCGGTCTTGCGACAGGCAGCACGCCGATCGGCATTTACCGCGAGCTTGTCGAGTCGCACCGGCAAGGGCTGGTCAGCTTCGCCAAAGCGACGGCGTTCAATCTTGACGAATACGTCGGTCTCGAGCCGGGGCATCCGGCCAGTTACTATACGTTCATGCAGGAGCATCTGCTCGGTCTCGTCGACATTCCCCCGCAGCAATGCCATATTCCAAGCGGAATCGCGCCGGATCTGGAGGCGGAATGCACCCGCTATGACAGCCTGCTGGAGCAGTACGGGCAGATCGACCTGCAGCTGCTCGGTCTCGGCCATAACGGGCACATCGGCTTCAACGAGCCAGACGCCACGCTCGAAGGCGGCACGCATCTCGTGGAGCTGAAAGAATCGACCCGCTCTGCGAACGCGCGCTTTTTCGACAAGCCGGAGCAGGTGCCGACGCACGCCCTGACGATGGGAGTCGGAACGATTCTGAAAGCGAAAATGATTCTGCTCGTCGTCCGCGGCGCGGATAAAGCGGAAATCGTACAGCGGGCGCTGCAAGGCCCGATCACGACGGATTGTCCGGCCTCGCTGCTGCAGACGCATCCGCATGTGGTCGTATTGCTGGATTCTGAAGCAGGAGGTCTGTTAAAATGAGTCGCGAAGCATGGGACACCCTGATCATCAACGCCAAAGTCGTCACACCGGATACGGTGATCCCCGCCGGGTATGCCGCGGTCAAGGATGGAAAAATTGAAGCGCTCGGCTCGATGGCCGAGCTGAACGAAGCGCTGGCCGAAGCGGCCGGCACGAAAATCGACGCCCGCGGAAGCTGGCTGCTGCCCGGATTCATCGACGTGCATGTGCACGGCGGCTACGGCAGCGACTTCATGGACGGAACGATCGAATCGCTTGAAAATATTACCCGCTTTCACTCCAGCCACGGGACGACCACGATGTTGGCGACCACAGTAACCGGCTCTCCCGAAGCGATCGGCCAAGTGCTGGAAAGCGTCAAGGCGTACCGGGAAAAAGGGATGCCCTACGCGCAATTGGCCGGCGTACATCTGGAAGGACCGTTCATCAGTCCGAAATGGCCCGGCGCGCAAAATCCGAGCTTTATCGTCACACCGAAGCTCGAATGGGTGAAGGAATGGACCAGCCGCTACCCGGGCTTGATTCGCCTCGTTACGCTGGCACCGGAAACCGAAGGTGCTTTGCCGGTTATTGCGTTCCTCGCCGGACAAGGCATCGTCGTCGCCTGCGGCCATACGGATTCGACCTATGCGCAGATCGGCGAAGCGGTCAAGCATGGGCTGAGTCATGCCGTGCATACGTTCAACGCGATGAAAGGGCTGCACCACCGCGAGCCCGGCGTCGTCGGCGCCGTGCTGACCGAGGACAAGATCTGCGCGGAGGTCATCGCCGACGGACATCACGTTCATCCAGCCTGCATCCGGCTGCTGACCCAAACGAAGCGCAGCGACAATCTGCTGCTGATCACCGACGCCATGTCCGCCGCGGGTCTCGGGGACGGCGATTTTGAACTCGGCGGGCTCGCCGTCGTGGTGAAGGACGGCGTCGCAAGGCTTCGCGATGGCGATAGCCTCGCAGGCAGCACGCTGACGATGATGGGCGCCTTCCGCTTCGTGGTCAACACGGTCGGAGTCAGCGTTGAGGAAGCGAGCCGGATGGCCAGCTGGAATCCGGCGAAGCAGCTCGGGCTGCTGGAGGAAACCGGCAGCATCGAGACCGGCAAGCAGGCGGATCTGCTGCTCGTCACGCCGGAGCTCGACCTCGATCGCGTCTGGGTTCAAGGAAGAGAATTGCATAACTAATCGCGCGACAAAAAACCGGCTGTTTCCGTCTTTGATTGAACGGAACAGCCGGATTGTTTTTTCGGGAAGATCGCTTTATTGCGCCGTAAACTGCTGCGTCACGATGTAGAAGCGGAGCTTGTTCAAGTCTTTGGCCGAGATGCTGTAAATTTCGGCTCCGTAGCGAATCGTTTTTTCTTGAATATGGGCGTACCGGACCACGACCTTCGGATGAATCGTTTCTTCGTCGCACATGATCATCGTGTCGTAGACATGGTTCATTTTGACGGAGAAATCGTTTATTTCAAATCCGAACCCGAGACGGCTGATCCGGCAAAAACGAACCGCCATCGTACGGAAATCGTCGATCAGCGTGCCATACGTATTCAGCTTGAAGCTGGGAAACGCCAGGTTCTCGTCGCGGTACATGTCGTCCAGTACGGCATCCGGTCTCGCTTGTATATTGAAAATTTCCGAATCCGCCGGCACTAAAATCAGCTTGGATTTGGAAACCTGCAGCACGCGCATTTGCACTCTCTTCTGAAAATCAAAGCAGATGACGGATTCCCCGCCCGTAAAAGAGGACGGCTCCGCGAAGGAAACCTCCATTAAGTCCGAACCTTCATAGGACACTCGCCCCTTGTAGACTTTCCCCTGATGAAGCAGCTGCATGTCTTTCATACCAATCACCTCCGCTTGATATCTCTACTATAGCTCCGAATTTTTATGAAAGTTTCAGCTAAATATTAGGAGATTATTAGATCCGATGTCGATTGGTGTCGTTTTATGTAAGATTTAAGCATTTATTAGTAAATGCGGAGAAGAAACGTTAGCTGTCTGCTCATGGGGATATTCAAAGGGCGCGGTGTGCCAAAAAGCCCTCCGGCTTGCGGAGGGCTCAATTCTTGCCTGCCATTAGTGTTCCATATGATCTTCCGGCTGGGCCGCTTTGACGGTCAGACCGCCGTCGACCATCAGCAGATGGCCGTTGACCTGCATCGCTTCCTCGGAGGCCAGGAACACGACCGCATCCCCGATCTGGCGGGCGGTGCCGAGACGCTTCATCGGATTCGCTTCGATTTCTTTGGCCCGGATCGCATCGTCGGCCAAATAGTCCGTGCACATGTCGGTATCGACCGTGCTCGGGCCGACCGCATTGACGTTGATGTTGTACTTGCCAAGCTCGATCGCCATCCCCTTCGTCAGCATGTTCGCCGCCGCTTTGGACGATTGGTAATGAGGAATGACCGGGCTCGTGACGACGAGGCTGGCGGTCGACAAGACGTTGACGATTTTGCCGTAGCGTTTTTCGATCATGGACTTCGCCGCCAACTGCGAACAGAGGAAAATCGATTTGACGTTCGTATTGTACGTCCGGTCCCACGTCTCCTCCGTGCATTTCAAGAACGGCTCGAACGGCGCGATCCCGGCGTTGTTGACGAGAATTTCCACATCGCCTAATTGCTCCTGCACCTGCCGGAACATGTCTTCCACCTGCTGCTTGCTGCCTACGTCGGCTTGAACGACCATGGCTTTGACGCCGTGCGCTTCCGCCTGCTTCTTCACGTTCTCCGCCAACGGGCGCGAACGCTCGGAAGTGAAGTTAACGGCGACATGCGCGCCTTCCTCCGCCAAACGAAGGGCAATCGCTTCTCCAATGCCCCGGCTGGCCCCTGTAACGAGCGCCACCCGTCCTGCCAATCTTCCCATAAATCCTTGCCTCCTTCGTTGTATAGTAAACTTATAAGCTCGGTCCGATCCGGTTGATGCTGAATTCGGTATGGCCCAAAATTTCCGCCTTCGTCAGCTTGCCGTTTGCGACCGCTTGAATTTCTTCCCAGACGACCTGGCCCGCCGCCTCCAGGCTGAGCGTGCCTTCCAGCATATCGCTGACGTCAACGTCCATGTTGTCCGACATTCTCTCGAACATCCGCTTGTTGCCGGTAATTTTGATGACCGGAATGACAGCGGCCCCAGTAGGCGTCCCCCGTCCCGTCGTAAAGCAGACCAGATGCGCGCCGCCCGCCGCCATCCCGGAGACGCATTCGATGTCGTTGCCCGGCGAATCCATAAAATAAAGCCCGTGCTTCGGAATGTCCTCGGCATACTCGATAACGCCTTTGATCGGCGCGGTGCCGCATTTGCTGATGCAGCCGAGCGATTTCTCCTCGATCGTCGTCAGTCCCCCGGCAATATTGCCCGGACTCGGATTGCCGCCGCGCATGTCGGCGCCCATCCGCTCGACTTCCTTCTCGAAGCGGTCGACGATATGATACAGCTTCTCCGAAATGTCCGGTGCGGCGCAGCGCGAAGCGAGCACGTGCTCGGCACCGATAATTTCCGTCGTTTCCCCGATCACGACACCGCCGCCCTGCTGAATGAGCGAATCGGCTGCCGCGCCGAGCGCCGGATTGGAAGCAAGCCCCGAGGTCGCGTCCGAGCCGCCGCATTTGACCCCGATAATCAGTTCGCTGAAAGGCACCGGCTCAGGCTTCATTTCATCGAGCCGGGCGCGCATTTTCCGGGCGATTTCCACCCCGTGCTGGATCGCTTTCACCGAACCGCCGACCGATTGAATGTCGAACACTTCGACCGGCTTGCCCGTCGGGCGGATCGCGTCGGCCAGCGCATGCGGATCGACGACCTCGCAGCCGAGGCTGATGATGATAACGCCGCCGACGTTCGGATTGCGGCCGGTTCCCGCCAGCACGTCAAAGGTGCGGTCTTTGTCCGCGCCGATCTGGCTGCAGCCGTGCTGGTGGGGAATCGCTACCGTGTCCGGAACCATCTGGTTGATCCGGGTGCACACTTGGTTGGCGCAAATGACGGTCGGGATAATAAGCAAATGATTGCGGATGCCCACGTCGCCGTTCGGTCTTCTATAGCCCATCATGTGATTCATGAGTATTCGTTCTCCCTTCGCTTCTCACGCTTTCGCCTGATCTCCGCGACCGCGGATGCCTTCGACGTTATGCACGTGAACATGCTGCCCTGCAAAGATCTGGGTCGTCGTCCGTCCGATCACTTCGCCGTACTTGCGGATATCCGTCCCGGCCGGGATATCTTGAATCGCAATTTTATGTCCGAACGGAACGTCGTCCAGCAGCGTTACTTCCTGGACTTGCTCCTGCACCCGGAAGGTGATCCGCTGTCCCTGCTTCAATTCTTTGATTGCCGTCGCCACATGGTCGCGCGGGTCCATCACGAGCGCGTCCGCGCCTGCAATAATCGGTCCTGCCATCCGTCGTTCCTCCTTTTGTCCGCTGCCGTTACGCCTGCTCGTTAACCATGCGGTTCGTCAGCGAGCCAAGCTTATCGATCTCGATCGTGACAACGTCGCCGTCTTTCAGGTAAACCTGCTTCTCTTCCGGATATCCGAGCACAACGCCCTCCGGGGTGCCGGTCAAAATCACGTCGCCCGGTACCAGCGTCATATGCTGCGAAATGTAGCTGACGATTTCGTCGCAATGGAATATCATGTCCGATGTGTTGGAGTTCTGGCGCACTTCGCCGTTCACGATGCAGCGGATGGCAAGGTTGTTCGGATCGCCGACTTCATCGGCCGTCACCAGATAAGGCCCGAGCGGGCTGAAGCCGTCGCACGACTTGCCGAGCAGCCATTGCTGAGTGCGCATCTGCAGGTCACGGGCGGATAAATCGTTCACGTTGCAGTAGCCGAACACGTGATCCAGCGCCGCTTCTTTGGAGACGTACTTGGCTTTCTTGCCGATCACGATGACCAGCTCCGCCTCGTAATCCACCTTGCTCGTGACGCTGATCGGCAGCGGCACGTCCTGTCCGTGACCCGTCAACGTATTGTTGAATTTGTTGAACAGGATCGGATACTGCGGAATCGGCGCGTTCGTTTCTTCCGCATGCTTGCGGTAGTTCAGCCCGACGCAGATGATTTTGTTCGGATGCGGGACGCACGGGCCGTAAGTGATCCCCGCTTCGTCCAGCACATATGCCTCGCTGCCGCCGGCCGCCAGCGCTTGGTCCACGTAAGCTTGCAGCGCCGTAACCGCGAAAGGGCCGCCTTCGATGACTTCGTGCACCGTCTGCGGCACGTCGGCGTTTCCGGCAGGGACCGCTGCAAGCGCTTTAGCGATATGTACGATGCCGCGGTCGGTCTTGACGCCGAGCCGTTCCTGTCCCTCTTCGATAAAAGTAAGCAGTTTCATTTTCGAATATGCCTCCTTGGCTTATTGTAGGCCTGGTCTTAAAACGATGCGTTACGCGTTCTTGCCGAAGACGACGCCCCCGTCGATATATAGCGGGGAGCCCATCATGAACTTCGATTCGTCCGAAGCGAGGAACAACGCCGCTTTCGCCACGTCGTCCGGGCGTCCCAGGTCGCCGCTCAGTTGGCGTTTTTTCAGCGATTCGTAAGCTTCCTCCGGATTGTCGTAGGAGTTCCGTAAATAATTTTCCACGAACGGCGTCAGGATCGTGCCTGGCAGCAGCGCGTTTACGCGGATGTTGTATGGAGCGTAATCGACCTGCATCGATTTGGTCAGCGCCAGCACGGCTCCTTTGGTTGCGGAATACGATGCCCTGCGTGCCAGCCCGATTTCGGCGATGCAGGAGGACATGTTAATGATCGAGCCTTCTTTGCGCTGCATCATATGCGGCAGGACGTACTTGCACGGCAGGAACGTGCCGCGGATATTGACCGTCATGACGCGGTCCCATGCCTCGGGCTCCACTTCGTGGATCGCCCCCACGCCGCTGATGCCGGCATTGTTGAACAGCACATCGATCCGGCCGTACTTGGAGACGACGGTATCCACCAGCGCTTGAACGGACTCGGGATTCGTCACGTCGGCTTGCACGAACAAAGCGTTCCCGCCGGCTTGACGTATTTCTTCGACCGTCTCCTGCCCCTTATCCTCCGCCAAATCGTTGACGACGACCGTCGCGCCTTCGCGGGCGAACAGCTGCGCCGTGCTTTTCCCGATGCCCGAGCCGGACCCGGTAATGAGCGTTACCTTATTGTGCAATCTCACAGGGTTCACATCCTTCGGTTAAGTGGTGGTTTGATACTGCGACAGCCTCTCGGCGAGCGCGCATATTTCATGCCGGGCCAGCTCGCGCTTCGCCTCCCATTCGTGCTGGAACATGGAGCAACTGATCGCCGCGACGACTTTCCCGTTGCCGGAACGAACCGGAGCGGCCACGCAACAGAAGCCCATGACCGCTTCCTGCAAGTCGAACGCATAGCCGTTCGTCCGCACATCCTCAAGCTGGCGAACCAGGTCGGAGCGATTCTGCAGCGTGTGCGGCGTTAAGCACGGATCGAGCGTTTCCGAAGCGTACAGCGTCCCGAGCTCGGGCTCGGCGACCCATGCCAGCATCGCCTTGCCCAGCGCCGTCGCGTGAGCGGGATATTTGATCCCGGGCTCCGACGATAAGCGCACCGGGGAAGGCATCTCTTCCTTCGCCAGATACAGCACCTCGTTCCGTTCCAGCTTCGCCAGCTGAATCGTCTCTTTGATGACGTGCTTGGTGACGGAGGCTTCCTTGCGGAACCGGTCGATCAAGCTGAATTGCTTGAAAAAAGTGTTTCCAATGTAGCCCAGCTTGGACCCTAGCGAATACGTCGCGTCATCCTCCCGTATGACCCAGTCCAGCGCTTCCATCGTGGCAAGCAGGGAAAACATCGAGCTTTTGTTGATCCCAAGCCGCTTCGACAGGTCGATCAACTTCAGGCTGGAGGGCTGCTCCGAGATCGCTTGGAGCACAAGGTTGGATTTTTCGAGGGCAGGTACCCAATATTTCTTGTCCATGCTTCCTCCAAAATGCAGTTGGTTTTGTATAATAAACCAAGGTTTTATATAATTGACACTTTCATAGTACCACCGCGCTTTCGCAGGTGTCAATCGGAATTTGGCCTTCCGGACGGCGGGATGAAAGCGTTTATAATATTTTTTTCTCTTGTGCCGCTATCGCTCCGACTATATAATGTCACCTGAAAATAAAATCGTCGTCGTAAAAGATTATTGGAGTGTGAGGACATGGTTCGTCGTTTTTTCAGCTATTATGTGCCATATAAGAAGCTGTTCGTGCTCGACTTCTCCTGCGCCGTCCTAGCGGCGCTGCTGGAGCTCTGCTTTCCGCTGGCGGTCAAGCTGATCGTCGACAAGCTCTTGCCCGGCAAGGATTGGGGGCTGATCGTCGCAGCATGCGTCGGCCTCCTTGTGCTGTATTTTGCCAGTACGGGGCTGCAGTATATCGTTACGTATTGGGGCCACCGGCTCGGCATCAACATCGAATTCGACATGCGCCGGCAGCTGTTCGGCCATATCCAGAAGCTGTCGTTCCGCTTCTTCGACAACAACAAAACGGGCCATCTCATGTCGCGCATGACGAACGATTTGTTCGAAATCGGCGAGATGGCCCACCACGGCCCGGAAGACGTGTTTATTGCGATCATGACGCTCTGCGGCGCGTTTACGATGATGCTGTTCATCAACTGGAAGCTGGCCTGCCTCACCTTCCTGATCGTCCCGCTGCTTATTTGGCTCGTGGTCGTCTGCAATATGAAGCTCGTCAAGGCCGCCAAGCGGATGTTCTCGGACATCGCCGACGTGAACGCACAGGTGGAGGATAGCGTTACCGGCATCCGCGTCGTGCAGACGTTCACGAACGAGGAGCACGAGATGGGCAAATTCATGACGAGCAACAGCAATTTCCGGGAGGCGAAGCTCCGCTCCTATAAAATCATCGCGGTCAGCTCCTCCGGCATGTACCTGCTGATGCGGCTGATTTCGCTGTTCGTGCTGATCTGCGGCGCTTGGTTCGTCGTTCAGGGGGAGCTGTCTTACGGGGAGTTCGTCGGCTTTCTGCTGCTGATCAATATTTTTTTCAAGCCGATCGAGAAGATCAACGCGTTCCTGGAAAGCTATCCGAAAGGGATGGCCGGATTCAAACGGTTTATCGAAATTATGGATACGGAGCCGGACGTCGCCGATGCCCCGGATGCTGTAGCGGTTGACCGGGTACGCGGGGATATCCGCTTCGAGAAGGTGACATTCGGGTATGAGGATCACGCCAAGGTGCTGAAAAATATCGATCTCTCGATTCGGGCCGGGGAAACCGTCGCCTTCGTCGGACCGTCCGGCGCAGGCAAAACGACGCTGTGCAGCCTGCTGCCCCGCTTCTACGAAATCGAATCCGGCAGCATTGCTATCGACGGCCTGGACATCCGGAAAATGAAGCTTTCGTCGCTCCGGCAGCATATCGGCATCGTGCAGCAGGACGTGTTTTTGTTCTCCGGCACGCTGCGCGACAATATCGCTTACGGCAAGCTGCACGCGACGGACGCCGAAATCTGGGACGCCGCCCGCCGGGCGAAGCTGGAAGACTTCATCCGCTCGCTGCCGCTCGGCCTGCAGACGCCCGTCGGCGAACGAGGCGTGAAGCTGTCCGGCGGTCAAAAGCAGCGGCTTGCCATTGCGCGGATGTTCCTCAAAAATCCGCCGATCCTTATTCTCGACGAAGCGACCTCGGCGCTCGACACCGAGACGGAAGCGGCCATCCAACAGTCGCTCGCCGAGCTGTCCGCCGGCCGCACGACACTCGTCATCGCCCACCGGCTCGCCACGATCCGCAGCGCCGACCGGATTGTCGTCGTTACCGAGGAAGGAGTCTCCGAGCAGGGGCGCCATGACGAGTTGGTGGCTTCGGGAGGCGTGTACAGCCGGCTGCATCAGGCACAGTTCGGATAGGAGGAAGTGGAAAAGAACCGTCCACGTAAAGCGGACGGTTGTTGAGAAATTGCTCAATTGAGGTAATAGAGGGTACGTGGGGGTGGGGTATCTACTTCCGGTCGCTGTTGTCAGCGGGAAATTTTCATTGAAGCCGCTTAGCAGCGGGTATTTCCCGCAGACAAAGGCGAACGCTATCGCTCCTCCAGTAGATACCCCACCTCCGTATGCTTCTCTATTTATATAATGATCACTTACTCAACAGATTTAGAACCGTCTACGCCCAAAGCGAGGACGGTTCTTTTCGTTTTTTCTTAAAAATATTTGGACGCTTCGTTACATCGGCTGACTTCAGCGAATTAACGGCATGACGGTTAAGGCAAGCTCGACGGAGACGGATGTTTCGTCTACTTTCCGCTCGTGACGCTGCCGGTGTACATGTTTCCGGCTGGGTAACGCGTATTGCCGGAGGCGCTGGCGGTCGTTCCGCTGGCAGCGTTCACGACATAAGCGGTCGTGTTGTCCAAATAGACCGTATTGTTCGTGAATGAGGCGTTTTGTCCCCAACCGGCCGCCCGCTGATGAACCTGAAACGCATCCTTGATTTTGCTGTTGCCATTGCGGTAGCCGGTGTTGTTGCGGATCACGTCGTTGTTCCCTTTCACATCGATGAAGCTGTCCGCAGCGTTGGCTCCGCTCATACCGGTACCGTCGAACGTGTTGTTCTCGACAAGCGTCCCCGTAGAGCCTTCCTTAATGTCGATATGCTCTGCAGCGACATTCGGTCCTATGGTGTTGTTCGCAATCGTATTGTGGTTGGTCGCTGCGTTAAAGGTACCCCACTTTCCTTTGTCGGACCCGACGTAAATCGCTTCTCCGAACGATGGGGTTACGGTGCCGATATCGTGAAGATACGAATTCCGAATCGTATTGTAGGAGCTGCCGTCCCGGTAATGAACACCCTCTTCCCCGATCTGGTACACCTCGGCCCCGTCAATCAGCGTGTAATTGGCATGATCGAGCATAATCCCTTTTTTGGCGTTCGTAATTTTCAGATCCTTGATCACCCAATGATCGCCTGTTACGTGCAGCGTATAGCCGCTCCCCGTACCGCCGCCGTTCAGCTCGGCTTTGTTCGAGGAACTGGCGCTTTGCAGCGTAATCTTGCCGGTTGGGGTTCCGTTAGCCGCAGCTACGAAGTTGCCGTTGAACGTCACGCCCGCCGCTAAAGTAATTACGTCTCCCGGCGACGCATTAGCGAGGGCATTTTTCAAGCAAGCAGCCGTACTGCAGGTGACGGAGGCGGCCATCGACGAAGCGGGAAACGAGAGCAGCACCGAGCCAAGCGTCAAAACGGACGATATGCAGGAAAGACGGGAACGCCAACTTTTTTTCATCACATCATGCCTCCTGATCTGTTATTTTGACAACGGTTACAACGTTGACATTATCAAACATCCTTGGTTTATGCTTGTAGAATCCATAGATTGGCTTGGAATTTTTTCAGAATTCATCCAGCGGATGCAAAAAATCTCTGGGTCTTGAGGAAATTTTATGAAATTTGGATGTGTTATTGCAAAGAGTGATGAAGTTTTTTAGAAAAGTTGTCCTTTTTCTATGGCCCTTATCCGTTATACGGTTTGGAAACAAAAATATCAGAAAAGACGGTCGTCGATCCGTCTTTGGAAAAGGGTGGACAAGCATTGAAGAGAATTCGTAAAGGTTTAACGGCAGGGTTGTCTTTGGCTGTGCTGCTGACGGGCTGTACTTCCGGCGGGGCCGGAGACAAGCCTTCCAAAACGCTCAAGGAGCTTGGTAAAGACGAGAAAGCCAGCATTAAAGTCGTCTACTGGGACAAAAATTATTTCTTCCAAAAGTACGGCAACTTGTTCTCGGCGAAATTTCCGAACATTGACGTGCAGGTCGTTTCCATGCAGGGAATGATCCGCGACCCCAACAAGGATATGAACAAGGAATTCCAAAAGCTCATCGACGACGAAAAGCCGGATGTGCTTATGTTCCAATCGTCCGATCTGTTTGAGAGATGGGCGAATGACGGGAAGTTGTACCAGCTTGACGATGTCATTCGACAGGATAAGTTTGACGTGGAGAACATTTTGCCAAGCGTCATCGAGCAGATTAAAGCGAAAGGCAACGGCAATATCTACGGCTTGGCCCCGTTCTTTTACAGTCAGGCTCTATTCTATAACAAAGACTTGTTCGAAAAATACGGCGTGCCGCTGCCGAAAAATAAAATGAGCTGGGACGAGGTGCTGGACCTCGCCAAGCGGTTCCCTAAGGACGGACAAGGAGACAACCGGATTTACGGATTTGCCTCTTCCGGCGCATTCCTCGACAAAAAGCGCATCAGCTTAGACTTGATGAGCAGCATCGGGTGGACCAGCGGCTTATCGTACGTCGACGCCGGTAAAGGAACGGTTACGCTTCAATCGGAAGGCTGGAAAAATGCACTTGTAACTGCGATGGAAGCTTTGAAATCAGGCGCGGTGTATACCGGCACTGACAACAAACCCGATCCGAATAAAACGGTGCTTATGGACGATGGCCGGAGCCTGTTCGCCGCCGGAAAAGTCGCGATGACGCTGGACGGCTCCTACGCCATGCCAAACCTTCAAAACGCGAGGAACCTTCCGGAAGACCCGCCTGTGAATTGGGATATCGTCACCGTACCGGTCGATTCCAAAAATCCGGACGTGTCCAACGCCGTATCGCTTTCGGACCTTTTCGCCGTTAACGTCGATTCTTCCAATCCAAGAGCCGCCTGGGAGCTCGTCAAGTTTATTAACAGCGACGAGATGGCCAAATTGCAGGCCAAATCCGAAGACGGCTCGCTGCTCTCGCGAACGGCCTACGTGAAGGAACGGAACGGCCGCAGTTTGGAGCCTTTCTATATGCTGAAAACCAATGAAGACATGCTGATGAAAGGCGTGAACACCATACCGTTCGGGTTTAATCAACCCTTCAATGAAATGGCCGGTACGGAAATCCTAGCAGTTATCGAGGGCACAAAATCGGTGGACGAAGCGCTCAAAACCATGCAGGAAAAAGGGCAAGAAATTTTTATCAAGGCCAAGCGGGAACAGGATGCCAACAATGCGAAGGAAAACTGAGAAGCGAAGCCTGCCGAACCGGCTGTAACAGAAGGCATCCCGAGGCGGTGGGGTCACGGACATTCCCGGACTCCGCCGCCCTTTTTTACAAAGGTTAAGGTTAAGGTCGAATAAGCTGCTTGCCGGAAATGAGATAAATCCACTTTCCGTCGGGACTGCTTCCCCTCACCGAGGTACCGCTCCAAAGGCCCGAAGCGAGCTTATGCTCCGCAACGAAGGCAAGTGCCGCGGCGGACGACCCTATCAAGAAATATCGTTTCAGCGAAATAACCCCCTTTGGAGTGCGCTTCTAAACGATATTGACGCTGTGCTCTGCCAAATGTTGCATGCTGCCAAGCAGGAGAACGTTTTTTTAGCTAAAATTGACATACACGCGTTATTTGTATAAATTTACCTTAGATGTAATTTTATAATATTCCCAAAAAAGGAGCGATGGAGTTTTGACAAACGAATCGCTGGAACTGGAAAAAGTATTCCTGCCGTTGTCAGAGAACGAGTTGCCCTCATCCTTTCTGAATCCTTTCCTACCCTCAACCGCTTAAAACAAACGACTCCGATACGCTACGACGAAACAAGACAATGCTGGGACATCTTCGGCTATCAGGAAATCATGCAAATTTTAAAGGCTCCCGAATGCTTCTCTTCTGTTGTTCCCGGAAAATTTGAAAATTCGTTGAGCTTGCCTGAAAGCATCCTCGAGCTTGATCCGCCACAGCATACGAAGCTCCGCAAAATCGCCGGCAAAGCGTTCGCTCCGGCGGCTCTCTCGCAGCTCGAAGCGAAAATCGCCTCAATCGCGAACGAGCTGATCGACCGGGTTGTTCAGCGGGGAGAGATGGATTTTGTCGCCGACTTCGCCAATCCGCTTCCGGTGATCGTCATTTCGGAGATGCTCGGCGTGGAACCGAACGACCGCGCCTTGTTCAAGCATTGGTCTGATACGATGATAAAATCGCCGGCGGACGCCCGTCCCGAATCGTTCGAGCGGCTGCTTACCGAGCAGCTGCAGGCACGCCGGGAGCTGGAAGCATATTTCCGGCAGGTGATCGAGCTTCGGCGGAGCGATCCGCGTGAGGACCTCATTTCCCAGATCGTCCATGCCGAGGTGGACGGGGAAAAATTGACCTTTAGTAAAATGGTGGAATTTTGCATCCTGCTGCTCGTTGCCGGGAACGAGACGACAACGAATTTGCTCGGCAATTTCGTACGGCTGCTTACCGAACGAAGCGAACTGCAGCCCGTAGTTTGTGGAAACCCCGAACGTTTAAAAACGATGATCGAAGAAACGCTGCGGTTTTATTCGCCGGTTCAAGCGCTCCTGAGATATGCGAAGCAGGACACCGATCTTGAGGGCTGCCATTTGAAAAAGGATGATGTCCTGGTCCTCTGGCTCGCTTCGGCCAACCGCGATCCGGCGGTGTTTGACCGTCCCGACGAGCTGGACATCGACCGTTCGCCCAATCCCCACGTAGCCTTCGGCTTCGGCATCCATTTTTGCCTCGGAGCGATGCTTAGCCGCATGGAAGCCCAAATCGCACTGGACATCGTGATGCGAAGACTGTGCAATATCCGTCTGGCGCCAGGCGCCGCCCTTACTCCGATTCCAAGCACCTTCTTCTTCGGACTTCAAGCACTTCCGATCAAATTCGACCCCGAACAACAATTGTAAAGAAATTATAAAGAAAAATTTAGAAAGAAAAATGAATTCTTTTCTGCCTTTCATCCGTCTATTAGAGTGGGATGAAGAAATAATTGGAAAAGACGGCGCGGCAAGCTAATATGCTGTCTTTCGGAAAAGGTGGAGAAAAAGCAATGAAACGAAGTCGTATTGGGCTCACGGCCGGACTGGCTGTAGCCGTGCTGATTGCGGGATGTAATTCCGGGGGAGGAGCCAAGCCGTCCAAGACACTTAAGGAGCTTGGTAAAGACGAGAAAGCAAGCATCAAGGTCGTATTCTGGGATAAAAGCTACTTTTTCCAGCAGTACGGCAACTTGTTCTCGGCAAAATTTCCGAATATTGACGTGCAAGTCGTTTCTATGCAAAACACCTACGGCAGCGGCAAGGACCCGAACGAGGAATTCCAGAAGCTTATTGACGAAGAAAAACCGGATGTGCTTTTGTTCGATTCGCCGGATACGTTCGAGAAGTGGGCCAATGACGGCAAGCTGTACCAGCTCGACGACGTCATTCGTCAGGACAAGTTCGACATCGAAAATATTTTGCCGAGCGTCGTGGAGCAGATCAAAGCGAAAGGTAACGGCAATATTTACGGGTTGACCCCTTCCTTCTACGGTCAGGCGTTATTTTATAATAAGGATTTATTCGAGAAGCACGGCGTCCCGCTGCCGAAAAATAAGATGACTTGGAACGAAGTGCTGGACCTCGCCAAGCGGTTCCCGAAGGACGGGCAAGGCGATAACCGGATCTACGGCTTTGCGGAGAACGCATCTTATGCTTTCTCGGATAAGAAGCAAGTTGCTTATCAAATGATGAGCGGTATCGGAGCGACCAGCGGATTATCCGTCGTCGACCCGGACAAAGGAGCGGTCACGATTCAATCGGACGGCTGGAAAGAGGCTCTTCTCATGACAGTGGAAGCTTTAAAATCGGGGGCGGTGTTTGCCGGCAGCGACGAAAAATTCGATCCGAATAAGCCGATGACGATGGAAGACCATATGAAGAAAGATTTGTTCGCCACCGGAAGACTCGCCATGACGGTGGAAGGCACTTATATGATTAGCAGCCTTCAACGCGCCAAGGAAACGCTGAAAGACGTAACGCCTGTAAACTGGGATGTCGTTACCGTACCGGTCGATCCGAAAAACCCGGAAGTTTCGAACTCCGTCTCCCTTTCCGGGCTGTTCGCCGTCAATGCCAACTCGTCCAATCCGAGAGCGGCTTGGGAGCTCGTCAAGTATATCAACAGCGAGGAAATGGCCAGATTGCTATCCAAGTCCGAAGACGGGGCGCTGCTTTCCCGAACGGCTTACGCCAAAGAACGCGAGGGCCGTAGTATGGAGCCGTTCTATATGCTGAAAATGAACGAGAACAGCCTTTTCAAAAACTACAACAAAATCCCGATGGGATTTTATCAACCGTTCAACGAGTTGGCCGGAAACGAAATCCAGTCCGTCATCGAAGGCAAGAAATCGGTGGACGACGCGCTCAAGACGATGCAGGAAAAAGGGCAGGAAGCTTATATTAAAGCCAAGCAAGAGCAGGATGCCAAGAATGCGAAGGAAGGCAAAGATCAGAAGCCTGCCGAACCGGCTAAAAACTAAAGTGTAAACAAAGCAGCGGCGTCTGGGATTCAAAGCCCCGGACGCCGCCGTTTTTTTCCTATTTTACAGAGCGGACGAACAGTTTCTGCAGGCCCTCATATCTCGCACGCAGCCACTGGATCAGCAACGCTTTTTTCTTCCTCGCAAGCACTGCCAGCCCCGCAAGCAGAGCAAGAACGACGACCGCCCCGAAGGAGTATTGGGTAATCAGATGCAGCAGTTGCTCGATCTTCGCTCCAAAAATGTGGCCAACCGTAACATAAGTCATGACCCACAAAATCCCGCCGATCCCGTTGTAGAGCAGAAGCGTGCCCAAGCGGACTTTGAGAATCCCGGCAACATAGCCCGTAAAGTGCCGCAGGCCGGGGACGAAATAACTGACTAGAATGAGCTTGTCTCCGTATTTCCCAAACCATTCCGTCAATTGGCGGAGACGCTCCGGCTTAAGGAAGAAGTACTTGCCGTACTTTTCAAAAAACGGGGTGCCGAGCCGTCGGCCCAGCATATAGGTGACGAGCGTACCGGTTATGGCCCCGAGATAGGACACGAGGATAATCGATGTCAGTTGAAACGTGCCCAGAGAAGCCATATGCCCTGCGATGGCCATAGCCAGTTCTCCCGGAAACGGCAGCGCCAGCGATTCGGCGAACAATCCGAAGAATAAGACGAAGTAACCGTACTGTCCAAACATTTGACTAATCCATTCCATGATCAGGCTCCTTATCGACAAAATTCCGTCTGTCTATCAGCTATTCCAAGTATAGCTGGATGACGGACTGTCAATAACGGCCTTAGGGTTAGTTTTGGAACTGGCCTTTGGTCTCGGTAAACCTGCGACTAAAAGACAGTTAGCAGATCTGCCCTGTTGAAACGACGATATCCTCTTGATAGTGGATAGCTGCCCGGATCCCTGCTTCCAGCCCTTTGACGACAGCCTCCAGACTCATGCTCGGTTGTCCTTTATGCTGCACGGCTTGTTCCGGCAAAAACGGAATATGAATAAAGCCTCCTCGAACCGCCGCATTGCCCGTCGTTGCCAAATGATGCATCAAGCCGTAAAACAGGTGATTGCAAACGAACGTGCCGGCCGTATGCGATACGGAAGCCGGAATGCCGCGATCGTTCATCTCTTTCACCATGGCTTTAATCGGAAGCGTGGACCAGTAGGCGGCGGGTCCTCCGGGAATGACCGGCGTATCGATCGGCTGCTGCCCGTCATTGTCGGCAATCCTGGCGTCGTTGATATTAATGGCGATTCGTTCGACCGTAATATCCGGCCGGCCGCCGGCTTGACCGACACAGATGACGAGCTTCGGTTGGATTTCCGACACAGCCGCAAGCAGTCGCTCGATCGATTTATCGAATACCGTCGGGATCTCGCGGGTTTCCACGCGATGGCCTTCCACCGTTACTCCCTGCAGCCTCCGGACGGCTTCCAAAGCGGGATTCAGCGCCTGCCCTCCGAAAGGATCAAACCCGGTAACAAGAATATTTTCCACTGTTATATCCTCCTCGCTATATAAAATCTGGTTTCAAGCTGGAATGTATTTTCATATTTTAATATAATTGAAGCAGCGTTCCGATATACGGAATGAGTTGGAGGTTGCCATGCAGAATAAGAACAAAACCGTCGTCAAAGCCAAAGAGATTCTGGATCTCTTTCTAACCTACGAACAGCTATCCCTGCAGGAAATGTCAACGTTGTCGGGACAAGCGAAAACGACCGTGCACCGCATGATCGGCTCGCTCGAGGAAATGGGGCTGCTTGCCAAAACCGCAGAAGGAAAATACGAGCTCGGCTTTATGTTCCTGCAATTCGGGCAGCTGGTCAAGGAGCGCCTCGATATCCGCAAAATCGCCCTGCCGGTCATGAAGCAGCTGCGGGACGATGTGGAAGAGGCCGCTAATCTGGTCATCCGGGAAGGAAACGAAGCGATCTACATCGAGAAGGTGGATACGACCCAGCCGGTAAGGGTGTTCACCCAAATCGGCCGCAGAGCCGCTCTTTACGCCGGAGCCTGTCCACGGATTTTGCTCTCGTTCATGTCGTCGCAGGAGCTGCAAAAGTATATTGAAGAAACGCCGCTCGTCGCCTACGCGGACGGCACGATCACCGATAAGCGGAAGCTTATCGAATCGATTCAAGAAGCCAAAACGCGCGGCTACACGATCAGTCATTCGGAGCTGCGCAATTTTACTTCGGCCGTAGCCGTTCCTATTTATAATTATAGCGGACAAGTGATTGCAGGGCTAAGCATCTCCGGATTGGAAAACCGCTTTACCGAACAGCGGCTGCCGGAATTAATCGAGAAGACCGTCGCCGCGGGTAAAGCGATTTCCAAAAATATGGGATATTCAGAGTACTGACACGAGGTGCGGCGGGCAGCCGCTAAAAAGCGAGAACATACATCAGTACGATATTGGCCGCCAACAAGATCAGAGCTGTCGGCACTTGGGCCTTGATGACACTATACTTGGGCAGGTCGAGCAGCGCGGCCGGCACGATGTTAAAGTTGGCTCCCATCGGCGTCATCAGCGTCCCGCAGTAACCGGACAGCATGCCGATGGCGGACATGATCGCCGGATTGGCCCCATGCATGCCTACGAGCAGCGGAAGGCCGATGCCCGCCGTCATGACCGGGAACGCGGCAAAAGCGTTGCCCATGATCATCGTAAATACGGCCATCCCGATGGAATAGGCGGCTACGACGAGCAGACGGTTATCCACCGGAATGGAAGAACCGACCAGTTCCGCGATCACTTTACCGACCCCCGCGGCGGAGAACAGTGCTCCCAAGCTGGCGAGCGTTTGCGGAAGCACGGCAGCCCATCCGATGGAATCAAGCAAGCGCCGCGATTCCTTCACCGGGACGATGCTTTTTTGTTTGGTCAGTGCTATAGCCACGAGGTATGCCAGCACACACGCTACGCCAAGGGCTGCCAACGTTACGTTGGACTTATCCAGCAGTCGCAAGCCGCCGATGGTCACATCCTTGAGCAAGGTGGCTCCGACCAGCGTGAGGAGCGGAATCATCAGAATCGGCAGGAACAGCTTGTTTTTATATTTCGCCGCCGAAGCCGCCCGTTCTTCGTCCGACGTTTGCTTATGCTTGCCCGGCCGCACGCCACCGAAGCCGGCAATGACCGCCATAACAATGACGATGATCCCCATATACATCGGAGGAATAAGCTTGCCGAAAGCGAACGATACCGCGAAAAGCGCCCAAAACGCCGCCGTCAGCAGCCGCTTTGGATTGCTTGTATCCTTCAAGCTGAGCCCTGCAATAATCGCCAAAAAGACCGCGGCGACATAATAAACGTATTCCAGATTAACGAGCATGGCTTTGCACCTCTTCCAAGGTTACTTCGGACGAGTCGGACGGTTCCGAATCGATCAGCTGCTTGATTTTCCGATCCAGCAGATACAGCCTTGTGCCATGAATGAGAAACGCCGCGATCGCCGTCGGGATCCCCCAGACGGAGACGTGCAAAGGCTCCACTTGAACGCCATTTTGCGCTAAGAAGCCTTGAATCAGCAATACGGCGCCAAAAGCGATAAATACGTCTTCTCCAAAAAACAGCCCCACATTGTCCGTTGATGCGGAATAAGCTTTGATCCGGTCGGAAACGTTTTTGGGCAAAGGTCCGTGCTTATGCGCCGCTGCGCCTTCGGCCATCGGAGAAACAAGCGGACGAACCATCTGCGCATGCCCGCCGAGGCTTGTCAGCCCTATGGCCGCGGTCGCTTGGCGGATCACCAGGTAGACCAGCAGCAGCCGGCCTGTCGTGGCCGCTTTAATTTTGCCGATCAGCTGCTGCGACTGCTCCTTCAGACCGTAGCGTTCCAGCAGGCCGACAACCGGCAGCGTGAGAATAAACAAGGACAAGTAGCGGTTGGAAACGAAAGCATTGCCGAAGGTCGTTAAAATTTCGCCGAATGACAGATGGCCGGCAATTCCGGTTACAATCCCGGCTGTGCAAACGACAAGCAGCGGATTAAAGCGCAGGGCGAAGCCGACGATGACGATCAGGACTCCAAGCAGCGTCAACATAAATGTATTCCTCCCTTTAGATGTTGCGATTAACGTGAGCTGGCACTAGCGTAATTCCTTCGGCTTGGAGCATGTCCCGGATCCCGCGGGCGAACTCCACGGCATGCTTCCCGTCGCCATGGATACAGATCGTCTCCGCCAGGATGGGAACATCCGTCCCCTGCTGCGATCTGACCGTTCCTTCCTTGACCATGTTCATAATTTGCTTGACGGCGGCCGACGGATCGTTGATCAAAGCGTCCGGTTGGCTGCGCGGAGTCAGGCTCCCGTCCGACTGATAGGTACGGTCGGCAAACACCTCGCTTGCCGTCAGCAAACCGAGCTTGGCCCCCGCGCGAATCAGCTCGCTTCCGGACAGGCCGTACAAGATCAGCTGCGGATTGACCTTATAAACGGCCTCCGCAATCGCCTCGGCCAGCTTGGCACTGCGGGCCGCCATATTGTATAGTGCCCCGTGCGGCTTGACGTGACGCATCACGCCCCCTTCCGCCTGGACGAAGCCGTTCAGCGCCCCGATTTGGTAGACGACCATATCGAACGCTTCCTGCGGCGAAATATCCATATTCCGCCGGCCGAAACCGATTAAGTCCGGAAGCCCCGGATGAGCGCCGATAGCCACCTTGTTATCCAGCGCGGACTTGACGGTTTGACGCATCGTGCCGGGATCTCCGGCGTGGAAGCCGCAAGCGATGTTCACCGAAGTGACAAGCCGCAGCATTTCCTCGTCGTTCCCCTGTTTATAGGCCCCGAAGCTTTCCCCGAGATCGCAATTTAAATCCACCACATACATAGGCTGCCGCCTCCTTTCAAATTTCAGCGGATAACGCACCGCCGGGCGTCATTCACCGGGCCTTCAAATAAAGTTTTATCGCCCTGGTCAATCGTTCAAATTCCAGTTCTTTCCGGATATAAAGCTCTTCGGCCTCCTGCAAAGAAACTTCGGCGAAACGGATGCTGTCTCCGGGCTTGGCTTGGGCCAAAACCGGAAGATCTGCCGTGATGACCTGCGCGATTCTTGGATAGCCTCCGATCGTTTGCCGGTCTGCCATCAGCACAATCGGATTCCCTTCAGGCGGCACCTGCACGGTACCGAATGAAACCGCTTCAGATAATGTCTCCAGCGATTCCTTAAAAGCCAGCGTTTCCCCCTGCAGCCGGTAGCCCATCCGGTCCGACTGCGGCGTAATCCGGAAGGTCCGGGTGACAAACGTGGTTTGGCTTTCATCCGTAAAAGCGTCGTATTCCCGGCCCCGGATCACCCGGATCGCGGGATCTTTAGCATAGGCGGGCAGCGCGTCGTTCCCCATAAACCATTCCGCTGCCAGCCACCTCTTCGCACGAAGAGCAGCCTGCCGGGCTTTCAGGTATCCGGCCGACGTTTCGGAAGGAAGACCAAAGTCAAGCCGGTCGCCGGCCTTCAAGGCTCTCCCTTCATGCCCTCCGATTTCCGCCCGAAGGTACGTGCTGCGGCTGTGCATCACCGGCGGAACATCGATTCCGCCCGCTACCGCCAAATACGCGCGGGCGCCCGACCGGCACGGCCCGAATTCGAGCGTCAAGCCTTCTTTGATCAAGAGGGGTCTCCATAAAGGAACCGGCTCTCCTTCAATTGTGGGCGACAGATTTCCGCCGCAGACGGAAATGAGCGAATCGGCTTCAAAACGGATGACCGTTCCCATTAACGTGACTTCCAAGGCGGCTGCATTCTCTTCGTTGCCCACCAACACATTCGCCGCACGAAGCGCGAACGTATCCATAGCCCCGCTGACGATAACCCCCTGCTGTTGAAATCCGAACCTCCCTTTATCCTGTATCGTGGTCAAGAGTCCCGGATTGACGATCTGCATGCTCATGTGCTGTCCTCTCTCCACTCTTCGAATTGTTTAAGCCCGATCGGCTGGAATCGCACGATATCTCCCGCCTTCAACAAACTGGGCGAAGAATCGTCGGGGCGAAATAACGGCAGCGGCGTTCTTCCGATCAATTGCCATCCTCCCGGCGTGGAGATCGGATAAATTCCGGTCTGGTTTCCTCCGATGCCTACCGTTCCCGCCTCAATCTGCAGCCGCGGCGTGCTTCGCCGCGGGGTGGCGATGCGTTCGGACAACCCGCCCAAGTAAGGGAAGCCCGGAGCGAACCCAATCATATAGACCAAATAATCTTGCGACGAATGGATTTCGATGACTTCCTCGGGAGTCAATCCGTGATATTCGGCTACGCTGTTCAAATCCGGCCCCAATTCGCCTCCGTAGCAAACAGGAATATGCACAATATTCGAAGCGCTTTCAAAGGTGTTATCCAAATTAGCGGCCGCCCGCTTGACGATGCCTCGGATCATCTCATACGGGGAGCGGAACCCGCTGCCGTCTCGCGCTCTGCAGCTTTCCCCCGTCGCCGGATCGCGCAGCTTCAAGGGATCGTAAAACACGGTAACCGTCACAAAGGCCGGAACGATTTCGATCAGCCCCGGAAACGGATGCCGCTCAAGATAGGCGGCCAGAGCTTGAACTTGGCGGTGCGTCTTCGGATCGATGCCGCTGCCCAATTGGACGGAAACCGCAGCATCGCCCAGCGGGTATATTTCCGGCTCCATCCGCTCTTCGCGCTGGTTGTCAGGCATGCTGCCACCTCTTTTCATCGATGTTCGTTCGCGGAACGTTTCGGAAGGATTTCATGTGTTTCCAAAAACTTGGTATCAAAATCGCCCGATACGAACGTCTCGTGCTCCATCAATTGCCGATGGAACGGAATCGTCGTCTTGATCCCGTCGATCACAAACTCGTCCAGAGCCCTTCTCATTCGGCGAATGGCATCCTGCCGGTCTTTGCCCCACACAATGAGCTTCGCGACCATGGAATCGTAGAACGGCGTAATCTGATAGCCGGCATACACCGAGCTGTCAACCCGGACACCGAAGCCCCCCGGAGGCGTGTAAGCCGTAACTTTGCCCGGAGAAGGCATGAAATCTTGAGCCGGATTCTCGGCATTGATTCGGCATTCCATCGCCCATCCGTTAATGCGGATGTCCTCTTGATGGAACGAAAGCGGGCAACCTGCCGCCACGGTCAACTGTTCTTTGATGAGGTCGATCCCGGTGACCATTTCCGTGACCGGATGCTCGACCTGAATGCGGGTGTTCATTTCCATAAAATAGAACCGCCCATGCCGATCTAGCAGAAATTCAACGGTGCCTGCGCCACGATAATGGACCGCTTTGGCGGCGGCGACGGCCGCAGCGCCCATTCGTTCCCGCAATTCGCTGTAGATCGCAGGGGACGGCGCCTCTTCCACCAGCTTCTGGTGGCGTCGTTGAATCGAACAATCCCTCTCGCCAAGATAGACGACTTGGCCCTCTTGGTCGGCCATAATTTGCACTTCGACGTGCCTCGGGCCTTCCAAATATTTTTCCAGGTAGACGCCGGAATTGCCGAAAGCCGCGTCCGCTTCTTTCCGCGCTTGCTGGATGACATCGGCCAGCTGCTTTTCGTCCTGGGCGACCCTCATCCCTTTCCCACCACCGCCGGCAGTTGCTTTCACGATGACCGGATAGCCGATTTCCGCCGCCATCCGAAGGGCGTCTTCCACCCGGTCGATGAGGCCGTCTGTGCCCGGCACGACCGGAACGCCTGCCTGCCGCATCGTTTCTTTGGCCACGGCCTTGTCGCCCATCTTGCGGATCGCTTCCGCGTCCGGTCCGATAAACGCGATGCCGTATTCTTCGCACGTCTCTGCAAAATCGGCGTTTTCGGACAGAAATCCGTAGCCGGGATGAATGGCGTCGGCCCCCGCATGCAAAGCAACAGCGATCAGACGGGCCACATTCAGATAGCTGTCCTTTGCGGCCGTCGGCCCGATACAGTAGGCTTCGTCCGCCATGCTCACATGCAAGGAAGATTTATCCGCTTGGGAGTATACCGCAACCGTTTTCATATCCAGTTCCTTACATGCCCTTATAATGCGAACGGCGATTTCTCCCCGGTTGGCAATCAATACTTTCTTAAACATGAGATGCTCCCTTCCATCCGTTTGATTCACGCGATTACTCGGGTTTGACGATAAAGAGCGGCTGCCCGTATTCCACGAATTGCCCGTTCTCGACGGCGATCTCGACGATTTCTCCCGACACCTTGGCCGATACTTCCGTAAACAGCTTCATGGCCTCCAACACGCAGACGACCTTCTCCGGAGTTACCTTGTCTCCGACCTGCACATAAGGCGCCGCTCCCTGCTCGGCGGCCGCATAGAACGTGCCAATCGTTGGCGCGACGATCTCGATGAGCTTCGGGGCATCCGCCTCCGCGTTCTTTTCGGCCACTGCCGGATGTTCGCCGTCGGGTTCTGAAGGCTTCGCGCCCGCAGCTCCCGCATGCTCCGCCGCCGGTTTCGAGTTGCGTTTGTCCGCTTTTGGCGATAAGGCAGCGTTGTCTTTTACAATTAATAGTTTTGCCGTCCCATCCGAGTATTTAAACTTCTGAACGGGTGACCGGCCGATCAGTTCGATGATGTCTTGCAGCTCTTGCTTCGTAAACACGTTGCCGCCTCCTTGACAGAAATTCGTCGAAATGATGAGTCAAAATTTTGTTGTACCGAATTTCGGAATTTGAATTCCGTTTTTTAATAGTTTGATTGTAACAACATCTTTCTAAAAAAACAAGATGCTATGTGATGTTTTTTGACATCAAAATATAAATTGACATCGCGCTTCGGTGTACACATCATAAAAACAACATTTCTTTTCAACGGCAGTGTAAGATTATTGCAAAATTTCCGTCTAAATCTATTGAACGAGCAAAAATCGGGTGAGGCCTCATACCGAAGCTTTGGTTATTGGAGGATGTTGCATGCAGGATGATCTGGCACTTATCGAGCGCGTGCGGCAGGGCGAGCAGGAAGCCTATGCCGGGCTCGTCAACAAATACAAGCACCGGATTTATGTCTTTTTGTTTCGGATGCTCGGTGAAGCGCAAGACGCTCAGGATTTAGCCCAGGAAGTGTTTATAAAGGCATACTTCCAATTGGACACGTTCACAGGGTCCAGTCAATTTTTCACTTGGCTCTATCGCATTGCCTACTGCCGTGCCATCGACGAGCTGCGGCGCCGGAAACCGGTCAAGAGCGTCCCGATCCACAATCTGGAGTTCGCGGACACCCTGACGCCCGAAAGCATATGTCTGGCCAAGGAGCGGGCGGCTTCCCTGCAAGAGCAGGTCATGGCCTTGCCGGAGAGCTACCGGACCGTGCTGCTGCTTCGCCATACTCAGGAGCTGAGCTATAAGGAAATTGGCGAGGTGCTGGATCTTCCTCCCGAGACGGTGCAAGTCCGCCTGTACCGGGCCCGAAAAAAACTGCGCGAAGTCCTTACGGCAAGCGAGCAAGGAGGCGGTCTGCATGAAATGCTTGACATTTGAACAAATGATGGCATACCTGGACGGGGAAGTCCCCCTGCAGGAGCGGCAGCAGATGGACTGTCACCTCGCAGCGTGTACCGCTTGCCGAACGGCGCTTGAAAGCTGCATGAGCGATTTTGCCGTCTTCGACGCCTTAAGTGACGCTCCTCCTTTGCCGGACTCGTTCACGAACGAAATCATGGCAGCAATCTCCAGTAAAGCTGCGGAGAACAAGACCGAACCGAAATTGAAAACGATCGATCTCATCTTAAATACATGTTGGAGGGGCAGTATGAAGAAAAAAATGGTTGTCACCGCCGCCGGCTTGGCCATCGCGATATCCATCGGCGCCTACACATCGCCGACGTTCGCATCGTACGTGCAATCGCTGTTGAATCTTCAAGCCGAGACGAAGGATCAGGACATCGTGTTCAAAGTGAAGAATGCTTCGATCAGTCCCAACCAGATCGCGCTGGAGTACGAATTTTTGAAAAATGGAATCCGGCTTTCGGACGACGATACGTACAAACCGTTCAGCTTTAACATGGGTAATACGTTGCTGGATTTTCATGGGTATGAAAAGAAAGATTCAAGCGAAAACGACGTATATGTCACGGATGAACAAGGTAACAAGCTTATTGACCGCTCTCGTATTGATGCGACCGGGCAACGAACTTTAAAAGCCGGAGTCCAATCCCTGATAAGGATCAACCTGAATGACGAGACGTTCAAGAAACTGCCGGAGAAAATTGTGCTTCATATCGAAATCAACAAAGTAGCAGGCAAGGAAGGAAAATGGCACCTGACCGCCCCGATCAATGTCAAGGAATTGAAAGAGAAGTCCAGGCTCGTCATAACCGATGATCAGAATTTCACTTTTCCGAACGGAACTATTCTTAATCTGAAAGGCTGGCTATCCGTCAATTCCATATCGAGTATTTTTGCGAACTTTGTCGATTCAAAACATGGATGGGCGAACGAATATGGGCCGACCGAGTTTGGATTCCAAGTGACAAACAAGCAAGGCGAGGTCGTGGCTGCTCATGATCGTGCCGGCCTTCAAGATGTGAACTTTGTTGGAGGCAACGGCAATGAAACGGATCCAATGGCAGATACGCTGGGGCTCCAATTCAAGCGGTTCAAGGATGACGATGATTATACCTTCGAATTAACGTCGTTCCATTCGTACGATAAGCTTGGCTTGGACTTAAACCTGGATCCTCAAGCAATAGCCAAGAAGCCGCTGGTAAAAGATTTGGGCGGAGGAAAAACATTAAAAATCACCAAAGTCGAGTTAAAGACAGATGACGGCCCGAAGGAAGTTCCCTCCCGTCAAATCAATAGCATTCCGGATGCACCGGTAATTTCCTATGTTGATGATAAAGGCATCTTTATCGAAGTAGAAGGACGGCTCGACAAAGAGACGGTCGATCTGACGAGATGGAAGGTCAAAGTGGACAATCAAGAAAAGGAATGGGTCGTCTGGGACCCGACAAGGCTGGAACAAGATGAGAACGGAAATTACAAGTTCCGCAAAGTCATCATCATCCGGGATGTGGAGAAAATGCCAAAGAACATTACGCTTGAAAGCGCGGCTGTACACAAAAAAGCGGCTGTCGATTGGAAAGTTCCGCTTGGCAAGCCTATGCCTGAATAACAACCAAACACGCTTTAAAAGCGACGAACCTCAAGCTCATACGCTGGACTTGAGGTTCGCTTTTTTATTCCGCGGGAACGACCCGCTTCACCATATGATCGTACAAATGACCGCTGACCTCCAACTGACCGTCCGCTTCGTAGCCCTTGGCCTCGTACAACCTTCTCGCCTTGTCGTTGCTTTCTTCGACGATCAGCGATACCTTGTCGTATCCCCGCCTTGCGGCTTCCGCTTCGAACGCCTCCATCAAAGCCTTGGCAATGCCCTGTCCTTGATAGGCCGGATCGACGGCAAGCGAATCCAAGTAAAACTCGTCGTCCCGCGCTTCTTTCGTAAGCTTGACGTCGGGTTGACCGATCCCGGCCAACCGCTCGGCGAGCGGCCGGTCCAATTCGGCCGTACGGCTGCCGTGGTAGAACAGTATAAAGCCGGCCGGACGCCCATCCCGCTCCGCAACGAGCGTATTCTCGTAGCTGAGCCGGTTGCCCCGGCGCTCGTAAAATTCGCGCAAAATATGCTGCGCCTGTTCCGGGTCGGTGGTGCCCGTCAAAGTAAACGCAATATCGCCGATGGCGGAATAAATGAGCGGTATGACGCTAGTTGCGTCTCCCGGTTGCGCTTGTCGTATCATAAGAATCCTCCTCAGGCTTAGGCTGCGTAAGTCAGTCTTACACGGACTGCAGCCAAACATTTTTGAAATCGATCCAGCCGAGCGAATTAATCGTTACCCCGCGCAAGGACGGGTCGTGCACCGTCTGGAGCCCTTTGAACAAGAGGAACAACGCCACATGCTCGTGGTTCAGAAGCGCCTCCAGCTCCTGCATCCGGTGCTTGCGGTATTCGGGCGAAGGAGAGGCCAGCAGATCGGACGCAATTTTATCTACGCGCGCGCTCAATTCTTCGTCCATAACGAGGCGGATGTAGCTGTCTTCGCGCAAATACAGCTCCAGCAGCGACACTTCCCCTTCGTCGATCACGAATTGGTGCAGCAGCGCCTCCGCGTTCAAATTACGGTCCCGGACCTGTCGGGCCAGCTCGGAGATCTCATAGCAGACGACCTCCGCCTTGATCCCGAACTCCCGGCAGCGGTCCCGCAGCCAGTGCGCATCCGCCAGATGCTTCCAAATGGCCGCGATCCGAAACGGCTCTCCCGTATACCCCATCTCGTCCAAAAGCTTCCGGGCGACGGACGGATCAAACGCATGATCCTCCTGCCCCAAATAATTGTGAGGCTGCATTCCGGTTGCGGGAAAGCGGCGGTTTTCGCCCAACTGCTCCACCATGCTCTTCCGGTCCACCAGATGATGCAGCGCTTTGCGAAAGCGAACGTCCTGCTGCGGTCCGCCCCGCTGCATATTGTAGGACAACATCGAACAGCCGTTGTTCAGCAGCTCGATGCGCTCCCAATGATGCCGCACCGGATAGGTGACGCCGTCATGATTGCACAGCATTTTTTCGGAATCGGTAACTTGAAAGCTGTGCAATTCTTCCGGAGGCAGAAACACCACCTCGACCCGGTCCAAATGCGCCCGGCCTTCGAAATAAGAGGGGTTTGCCGTCAGCACGCATCGATTCTCGTTCCACAGCTCCAAGCGGAACGGACCGCTGCCGACCGGCGCAAGCGCGAACGCCTCCTCCCTGCCGTCCACCAGCTCTTCGGGCAATATGCTGGTAGCAGGGAAGCACAAATAGCGCAGCAGCAAATGATTCGGCGAGCGCAGCCGGGTTTCGACGACCCGCTCGTCCAGCACGCGCACTTCCTCGAAGCCTTGAACCAGCCAGCGCTGCGTCAATGGGTCCGTCTCGCGCATGAGCCGCCGCAGCGAAAAGGCGACGTCGTGAGCCGTTAATTCCCGACCATGGTGGAACATAATGCCTCGCCGCAAGTAAAACTTCCATGTGAGGTGGTCCGGACTGCATTCCCAGTAGTGGGCAACCTGCGGCTCCACCGTCTGCCGATGCTCGTTATAGGTGACCAGCGTATTATACAGCTGCTTCATCAAATGCACCTCGAACGCATAGATCATCCGCCCGGGATCAAGGGTCAGAATGGACCGGAACACCGGGAAACGCAGCGTTTCAACCGGCTTGCTGTCCGCTGTTTCCTTCTTGTAGCCGAAATAATCGGACAGCCACGCCATGAACCGTTCCTTCGTATCCGTTCCTTGGCCAAACCGATCCAGCCACTCCAGCGCGTCATTCAGCCGGCCTTCCTGCATCGCCTGCTTGGATAGCTCCAGCAGCAGCTCCTGCAGATTCATAAGAAACCGGACCCGGGATACGTGCCCGCGGCCACGGCCCGGGCTCCACTCGATCCAGCCGGCGCTTTCCAGCTTCTTGAGAATTATTTTCACATTCCGCTCCGTACAAAACCACAGCCCCGTAAGGTCGGCCACCGACACTTCCGGCCACGCTTCCCCGGGCAGATAAAAGTTGCGGTGCAGCTCAAAGTATTGGATTTCCAGCATGATCGTTTCAGCCGCTTTCGTTAGGGTTAAGCTTATTGTACTTCTTTTTGGGCTCGGGGTGAACCGGAGGATGCATTTCGGATGCGGGGGGCTAGTCGAGCTGGGCTTTGGCCCGGTGAAACTGCTGGAAATCGCTTGTCAATCGGTACAGCTTGGCTTCCATTCTTTTCACGAATTTCGGATTGGTGCTTTCCAATATTTCGTCGATATGCCAATCCAGCTTGCCTTTTAACTCGACAAGCCAGGAAGCGGGACGATCCCGACGGAGCCGCCGCAAATCGTCCGCGAAAGCTTCGGATAAAAAACGGAGCTTCGGCGGCTCCAGCCAGCCGCGGACGGCAAAGTGGCGCGGGGTCGTATCGTACCGGAACTGCTGCCCCGGCACTTGCTCCCAGAAGTTTTCCCATTCCCGGAGCAAGCCGGCTTCGTAATAGATATATTTCAAAAAACCGCACAGCCAGGCCGTACAGCTCGTATTGCGCTGTCCACAGCCGACACCGTCGCTCAGAAACGGGCAGCTTAAGCAGCAGGAGCCGCCGCTCGGAATACAAACTTTACAGATGAGGTCCGCTCCCACGCCTTCGAGGTAAGCCAAGCCCGCTTCGATCACTTCTTGTTTGGTCGTCGGGCGCGCAAGCTCTTTTTGTTCCCAAGTCCAAAAGCCGGACATACGCAATCGCCTCTTTCCAACGAATAACCGCTCAAATCCGTTAAATCTTTGATTATTTGAATATAACAATATTATACGTTCACGGTTTGTTTTACAACCGGCAGAGCATTGAGAAAGTGGTCAACTGAAGTAATAGAGGTGTACGAGGGGTGGGGTATCTACTTCCGGTCGCTCTTGTCTGCAGGAAATTTCCATTAGAATCCGCTTAACAGCGGGTATTTCCCGCAGACAAAGGCGAACGCTATCGCTCCTCCAGTAGATACCCCCCCACCTCCGTATGTTTTCTATTTTTTATAATGACCACTTTCTCAACAGCCTAACGGTTTGTTTTACAACCGGCTTCTTTTCTGTGGTATGATATTCATATATTCAGACGTTCAACGTTTTAAGGGGCTTAGATCCATGAATCGTGAAATCCAGCAGTTTAAAGCGGAGTTTTTCAAGGCGTTGGCGCATCCTATGCGCATCCGGATTCTTGAGGTACTGTGCGAAGGGGACAAAAACGTCAACGAGCTGCAGGCTATTCTGGGAAGCGAAGGCTCCGCCGTGTCGCAGCAGTTGGCCGTGCTCCGCAGCAAAAATGTGGTCAGCGGGACCAAAGAGGGAACCTCCGTTATTTATTCTTTACGCGATCCTCTGATTAAAGACCTCCTCGGGGTAGCCAGACAAATCTTCGATAATCATTTGGTGGACGCCATCTCGCTGCTTGAAAACATACGCAACGAATAATTATGCCGACGAGCGATTGCAAATGTCAAAAAACCGGTATCCTTGTGCTTGCAAGGAGCCGGTTTTTTGGTCGTTATCCGTTGATGCGGCGATAAACCTCGTAGCTGCGCCGGGCGCATTCCGAAATCGCGATCGGGTGAAAGCCGTTTATTTCCGAATACAGCGTATCGTTCAGCTTCGCGGTCCAACGCTCCGGGAGCCGCTTTGCCCCGTCTATCGCGCCCATGATCGAACCGACGGTTGCGCCGTTGCAATCGGTGTCCCAGCCGCCGAGCACCGCCGTCGTGACCGCGGTCTCGAAATCGCCGCGGGCGAAGACGAGCGCTGCCGCGCATAAGGCGGCGTTGTTATTCGTATGCACTGGATGGTAATACTTGAACGCCTCCCAGATCCGGTCGACTAGTTCAATCTGGTCTTTCGCTTCCCGGGCGATCACCACCGCTTGACGAATATCACTAGCCAGACGGCAGCGCTGCGGAATTTCGCTCAAGCCGATCTCCACGATCCGTTCCGGATCGGTTTCCACGAACGCCGCGGCGATCATGGCCCCTACGAACATGGCGCCGTAGATGCCGTTCTTCACGTGGGAGAACGACGCGTCCCGCCAAGCGAATTCGGCGGCCAGCTCGGGATGCCCCGCCGCGCCGTAGGCTAATCCGTCCACGCGGATTTGTGCGCCGATCCATTCGCGGTATGGGTTCAAGTGCGTCCGCACCCACTCCTTTTGCGCATCGGAATCCGCTTCCCGCTGCCACCCCATCTGGCTGTTCAGCACCGTAAAGTTGACGTAGGACCGCGCCTCGGCGGTGAACACCTTATGAAACGGCAAATGCTTAAGCCACAGGCTGCCGACGTCCCACGAGTCCCAATCCGCTCCCTTCTCCTCCAGCAGCAGCAGCCCGAGCACCGTATATCGGATATCGTCGTCGGTTTCCATATACCGGATACGCTCCAGCTCGCTTTCCTTTCCGTAGGGAGCGAGTGACAGACCGTATTGCTCTTGTGCCCGCGACTGTCCCGGCGTGTAATCGCGAATCGGCCAGGCATCCGCTCCTTCGAACCACAGCTTCACGTTGGCCCAGCCTGGATGGGTATCCGTGCCGTACATAAACGGCCCGATCTCCAGCGGCTTGCCGAGCGCGCAGCCGACGCTTCGTCCGAGCCACGCGCCATAAAACTTGTCCTTCCACTGCTCCTCCGTCCAATCCGCTTGCAGCTTGCGCGGCCCTTCCGGACGCGCCGCCCGGATCTCGTCCAGCCCGTTCGGCTCCGTATACGGAAAATCCGCCGCGATCGGCAATGCGGACAATTCCTCGTAAACGGCCGTCAGCCTGGCGGCATCTTCCCCGGCCTCCTCCAGCTTCGCCTGAAACCCCTCAACGTCGCAGCCTTCTTCCTTCCGCTGCTTGATTTCTTCACGCAGCAAGCCTTGCAGCGCTTGCCAGCCCCAACCTGCCATTTGCTCTCCCCATTTCCGTATCGAATGTACACCTGCCTGACCTAAGGTGTACTTTCATTGTAATCGGCGGGAGAGCTCGTCGTCGTCTTATTTTCATCCAAGTCATTCTCAAAAACGGCTAATTTTCTCGATAACTCGCGATATTCCAGCGGAGCGGCGCCGACGATTTGCCGGAACGCGCGGTAAAACGGCGCATGACTTTGGAAGCCGCTTGCAAACATCACGTCCGCCATCGGCAGCTCGGTGCTTGCCAGCAGCCGCTTGGCCTCGTTTACGCGCAGCCGGAGCAAGTACTGCTTATACCCGACACCTAGCTTTTCCTGAAAAAGATGCCGCGCCCGGGACGGGCTTAAGCCAAGCCGGGCAGCCGCGTCTTCCAGCGTCAGCGCTTCTCGAAAACGCTCGTCGATATAATCGAGCGCCGGCTTGATGCGGTAGTAGGACGACAGGGTCCGGTTCCACTCCTCAGGCGACGTTTGTTCGCTGTAATGCCTCAGCAGCAGCGCGCAAATCTGCAAAATTTTCCCCCGCATCATGCCATGACAACCCGGACGCTTGTGCCGCTGCTCGTCTGCGAGCTCATGGAACAGCCTTCCGATTCGGCGGGCCGTGTCCAGCTCCCCCGGAATACGGTTCTGAAACTTCGTCGGCAAATAAACGAACGGCAGCAGCAGCTCCATATCCGCCTGCTCAATTACCATCGGGTCAAAATATAAAAACAGATAATGGCTCGGATTGTCCGCATCCGACGCGGCGGCATGCCGCTCCAGGTGATTGACGACGAAGACGTCGCCCGGCTGCGCCGCATAAGCCTTTTGTCCGAAATAAAAGGTGCCGCTGCCCGATAAACAATAACCGATCTCCAAATGATCGTGGGTATGAAACGGATCGATATGCACGCGCGGGGACCATTCGAACAGATGGATTGCCGGCTCTTTTCGCATACTTTTCACATCGCTCCTTGCCTGCGGGTTATCGTGCCCTGTAGGGGTATCGTTCCCTTCATTATACCTGAGATTATGCAAAAATCGGCACTTGTCCGACCATTGACAAGAACGATTCCCGGGTGTATATTCCCCATATATTCAAATAATCAAATATATGAAAAGAAGGTCTAGTCATGAAGCGGTCGGGTAGATTTGACGGGTACAGCGCAAATGATTTTCGCCGGGATCTGATCTCGGGCTCGATTGTCGGGGTTATAGCCATTCCTTTGGGGATGGCTTTTGCCATTGCGGCCGGCGTCAAACCTCAGTACGGCATTTATACGACGGTGATTGCCGGATTTCTCATCTCGCTGCTTGGCGGCTCCAAATTCCAGATCGGCGGGCCGACGGGTGCGTTCGTTCCTATTTTGTTCGCTATTGTGATGCAGTACGGGTATGAAAATTTGCTGATCGCCGGCGGGCTGGCGGGAATCATCCTTGTCTTGATGGGGGTATTCAAGCTCGGAGCGCTGATTCAATTTATTCCCCGTCCGGTGACGATCGGCTTTACCGCCGGGATCGCCGTTATCATTTTCACCGGCCAAATCGCGAATTTTCTAGGGCTGAGCGGCATCCGCAAGCATGAAGATTTTATATCCAACATGAAGGAGATCGGGCTGCACCTGTCGACAGTAAACCTATACAGCGTCCTAACGGCGGTCGTGTGTCTCGCTTTGTTATTGGCGACCCCGAAGCTGCTGCCCCGGGTGCCCGGATCGCTCGTCGGCCTGTTGGTATCCAGCGTGCTGTCGGTCTTGCTGTTCGAGGGCCGGGTCGATACGATCGGGTCGACGTACGGCGCCATTCCCGGGACGCTTCCCCAGTTTCACGTGCCGGACGTGACGCTTGAGAAAATCATCCCGCTTCTTGGCCCGGCTTGCATCATCGCGGCGCTTGGAGGAATCGAGTCGCTCTTGTCGGCGGTCGTAGCTGACGGCATGACGGGAAGCCGCCATCACAGCAACCGCGAGCTGATCGGACAAGGAATTGCGAACATCGTCACCCCTTTGTTCGGCGGAATTCCGGCGACGGGTGCGATTGCCAGAACCGCGGCGAATATTAAGAACGGGGCGGCGAGTCCCGTATCGGGGATGGTGCACAGCGTCTTCGTTCTCCTCGTGCTGATTATGCTCGCCCCTTTGGCTTCCGCGATTCCGCTGGCCAGCATGGCGCCGATCCTGATGGTCGTGGCCTGGAATATGAGCGAGCGCAGAGAGTTTATTCATATTGTGAAAACAAGAACACCCGATTCCGTCGTCCTGATCATTACTTTCTTGCTTACCGTGCTGACCGATCTGACAACGGCTGTGATCGCCGGATTGATTCTGGCAGTCGTTCTGTTCGTCCGGCGGATGAGCGGCATGCTGAAGGTGGCCAAGGTTTTGCCGGACCCGGCTTCGCACCGCGGGAAAGTGGCTTCTCATATCGTAAACGAAAGCCATGACTGTCCGCAGATTGCCATTATTACGGTGGAGGGAGCGTTGTTTTTCGGAGCGGGAACGCTGTTTGAAAAATCGATTTCGGGGACGCTCGACGAACAGCCGAAAACGGTGATCCTGCGCCTCGGCAAAGTGCTGTTCATGGACACGACGGGGGAATCGTATTTGGCCGGCGTGGTCCGGGATATCGTCCGGCAAGGCGGCGTCGTTCTCATCTCGGGCCTGCAGCCTCAGCCCCGGGACGTGTTGAAACGAACCAGACTTGATGCGCTGATCGGAAAAGAGCACTTTTTTGAGCATACCGGCGAGGCAATCGATTACGCCTTGACCCGGTTGGAGCATCAAAAATGTCTGGGCTGCCGGCATTTTGCCTTTCGGGAGTGCAGCGCCTTGTCTCAACCAAATACCGCAAGCGAGCGTTAAAAAAAGCAGCCCCGCCAAGTCGAGCTTGGCGGGGCTACCGTGTTATTGAAAAGCTTAACCTTCAACTAAACTATTCAGCGGAACCTCTTGCTCCTGCTCCGGCTGATCAAGCGGATAAATTCTGGCGGACTCCCGTTCTTCATCCACATGCTGGATATAAATCGGAACTCCTTCGTACGTCACGTTCGCCATCACCGGCGAAGCGGCGATTTCCTGGGCGCGCTGTTTATTCATGGCTATGACCTCCTTGGATTAGGTAACCGTCATAGTATGCGCACAAGCGGCTGGAATATGCTTCCCTATTTCCCCCGGCTTATCGGATAATGACCGCGTATACCTTGCCCGGACCGTGGATGCCGATCGTCAGATCGTTCTCGATGTCGGCGCTGCGGCTCGGCCCGGTAATCAGGTTAAGCGACGAAGCATACTGCGCCGGCAGCTGCTTGCCGCGGGTGATCTGCTCGAACGCCTCGCCCATCCGGTATACGAGCTGATCGGCCCGGAAGACGGCGAACAATATTTCCGTCAGCAAGCTCACCGAGCGGCCGCGCTGTGGGGAGCATTGCAGCACCAGAGTGCTCGTATTCGCTACGGCGAAGTCGGGCCAGACGATCCCAAGCTGGCAGCGCTCGGTTCGCTTCAGCAGCTCGCTCCGCTGTGCCCAGTTCTCGCTCCCTGCCGCCTTCGGCCATGCCTCGCTGTCGCCCGCTTCCACCGGCCGCCATGGCGCGACGGCGATGCCGGAGGCAGCCAGCGCCTCGTCCAAGCCCAGCGCCGTCAGACCATCGTGCTCCCAGCGGGATACATGCGTAACTCCAAGCTCGGCGGCGATGTCCCCTAGCCAAGCGCCGACTTTTTCCGCTGCCTCGGCTTCATCCACCACAAGCACCTTGCCGGTCAGCGCCTCCCAGTTCCGGGCGAACAACTCGATCTTTTCCTCCGTTGAGGGATTGATCTGCTTATAAAACTCCGGCGCGCCGCGAAACGGATGTACCGGAGCCGCCGCCGGGACCTCACGGCGTCCGAGCCTCGACGACAAATTCGCGATAAACGCTTCACGGCCGCGGATCGTTCCGTTACTCATGGCGCCCGCCTCCTTTTGTAGAGCTATCCGCCTCGTCTCGACCTTGCACAGCTTGCCCGCTGGCTACTCCGGCTTCACTCTGCCCAGCCCGCTTGCCGGTCTGCTTCAGCTCCTGCTGGAGCGCCTCCCAGCGGTCGCGGAACGACAGCTTCGGCTTCATCGGGAAATGGCGGGACTGCGTCCAGCCCGCTGCCGGACCCGGCGCCTTCTTGATCACGCCCTTGCTCACGAAAGGCTTCATCATATAGTAGGCGGACTTCGTCGCCATCTTGTACAGCGTGACGTTCCCGAACGTCGTCCGGAACGTCTTGAAGGCGGCGCGCTCCGCCAGCGGCGTCAGCCCGAGCCGCACCTTGCGCGCCCGAAGCTGCACCAGCATGTCGTGCAGCGGAATTTTGACCGGGCATGCCTCGTAGCAGGCCCCGCATAGACTTGAGGCATAAGCCAGCTGCCCCGCTTCCTTCATATCCTGCTGGAGCAGCGGCGTCAGCACCGCCCCGATCGGGCCGCTGTACACGCTGCCGTAGGTGTGGCCGCCTACATGACGATACACGGGGCACACGTTCAGACAGGCCGCACAGCGGATGCAGTGCAGCACTTCCTGGAACACCGGATCGCCGAGCTGCGCCGACCGTCCGTTGTCCAGCACGATCAGATGAAGCTCCTCCGGCCCGTCGAGCTCGCCTTCGCGTCGCGGCCCGGTAATCATCGACGTGTAAGTCGTCAGCTTCTGCCCGGTAGCGCTGCGGGCAAGCAGGTTCAGGACGACCTCCAGGTCGTCATAGGTCGGCACAAGGCGCTCCATGCCCATGACGACGACGTGGCATTTCGGCAGCGTCGTCACCATCCGCCCGTTGCCTTCGTTGGACACGAGCGTGATCGCTCCCGATTCGGCAACGCCGAAATTGCAGCCGGTCAGCCCGATATCCGCTTCCAGGAAATAATCGCGCAGCCGCTGCTTGGCATACTTCGCCAGCACCTTCGTCTCCGGCGCAAACGTCTCGCCCGCTTCCTCTGAGAAAATATTTGCGATCTGCTGCTTGTTTTTGTGAATCGCCGGAATGATCAGATGCGACGGCGTTTCCTTCGCCAGCTGCAGGATGTACTCACCGAGATCCGTCTCGATCGCCTCAATCCCGCGCTCCTCCAGATGACGGTTCAGATGAATTTCCTCCGATACCATCGACTTTCCTTTCGCCACCAGTTTTGCCCGGCGCTTCTCGGCAATTTCCATAAACGTCTTGACCGCCTCGTCCCCCGTCTGGCAAAAATAGACGTGGCCTCCGGCTTTGGAAACGTTATCGGTAAACTGCGTCAAATAATAGTCGAGATGTTCCACGACATGCTTGCGGATCTGTCTCCCTCGCTCCCGCCAATCCTCCCAATAGCCGAAATCGTCCGTCACCTGTAGCTTGGCCGTCTTCAGCTTATCGGTCGTAAACGCCACCGCCTTGCGGAGAAAATCGTTCGCCAGCGCTTCTTCCGTGCGCTTTTTTAAGCCCGTGCCGATCAATTCCTTCTCACTTGCCATGCCGCTCACCGCGCTTCACTCCTTCCTCCAGCAGCTGCGCCAGATGCATGACGCGCACCGGCTTGTTTTCTTTATTCAAACGGCCCCCGATGTTCATCAGACAGCCCATGTCGGTCCCGATCAAAAGGTCGGTATTCGTCGCGCATACGTTGGCGGCTTTCTCGCAGACCATCGCTTCCGACATGTCGGCCATCTTGACCGCAAACGTGCCTCCGAAGCCGCAGCAATCTTCCTTGCGGGGCAGCTCGATCAGCTCCAGCCCCTCGATATGCGCCAGCAGCTCGCCTGGCTCCTCGCGTACCCCGAGCAAACGCATCGCATGGCAGGACGGATGATACGTCGCTTTCCCCTCATAGACAGCGCCGAGGTCTTTAACGCCCAGTACATTGACCAAGAATTGGGAAAACTCGTACGTTTTCCCGATCAGCTTCTCCGCCTTGGCCTTCCACTTCGGCTCGTTCTCGAACAGCTGGGGGTAATAATGGTGGACCATTCCGGTACAGGAGCCGGACGGCGAGACGACGTAATCGCTGTGCTCGAACGCGCGGATCAGGTTGCGCGCCACCTCGCGGGCGTCATCCTGGTAACCGCTGTTGTACGCGGGCTGTCCGCAGCAGGTCTGCATCTGCGGAAAATCAACCTCACAGCCGTATCGGTGCAGGAGCCGGACAACGCTTTCACCGACTTCCGGGTAGATCTGGTCGGCCAAACACGTGATGAATAAAGAAACTCGCATACGGGTCCCCATCCTTCGGTTTATGGTTTTTCTCTTACTTGTCAGGTTATCAGATAAGTTGTTTTTTGAAAAGTGCCTTCTCCATAATCAGGCGAAACTTTTTACCTTGGAAAAGCGTCGAATGAGGTAAGCAATCGAAGGATAATTGAGGTATTTTTATGTTATATTTCCAAGAAGGGAGCAAATTTCCGATGGGCAATCGTTTGAATAAAATTATTGGCACGGTCTTCCTGCTCGCCAGCGGCGCCTATTATACCGCCGAGAGGATCGGGGCCAAGATTGCCGCAGCGATTCCAGCGGCCGGATCGGCCGTGCGAGGATCATACGATGCGACGCCGTCCAACCCGACATTTTTTGAAAACTTTTTCGTTTGGTTTTTTATGCTGGTCGGCTTCCTGCTGCTTACGTTCGGCTTTCCGAAAGACAAGGACGGATAGGCCGCTCCGCTCGGCAACGGCCTGTCCTTCCGGGACCTTCCCTTCCTCTTGTCCTACTTTTTCAAATAACGGATCAGCACCTGCTCGACATGAAACAAATGCCGCCGCATCTCGTCCTGCGCAGCCGCCGGATCCTGCCGCTTGATCGCTTCGTACACGGCCTGATGCTCCTGCAGCAGCTGCCGGGATACCGTGCGGTTCGCATACATTTGCAGCCGGCGCGTTTCACGGATCGCGGTCTGCATCTGCGTCGAGATCGATTCGATCATGCGCGCCATGATCGAATTGTGCGTCGCTTGGGCAAGCACTAGATGAAACTCGATATCCGCCCGCTCGCCTTCCTCTTCGTCGCCCAGATGCTCCTCCATCCGCTTCAGCACCGCCTCGAAGCGCCGCAGGTCGTCCTCCGTCCGCTTCTCCGCCGCAAGTGCCGCATTGGAAACTTCCAGCGCCTGGCGCGCCTCGATCAGCTCCATCACCGTGTCCCGGCTCATCAGCAGCGAATTGAATTCCGGCAAATCCACGTCCTGCGACTCGATGCTGCGCACATAGCTGCCTTCCCCTTGATGGCTTTCCACCAGACCCATTGCTTTGAGCGCGCTGAGCGCCTCCCGAATTGTAGAGCGTCCCACTTGGTAGCTCTCCGACAGCTCCTTCGTGGAAGGAAGCTTATCGCCCGGCTTCAGCGCACCGCCGACGATCTGCTCTTTAATTTGCTCGGCGATGGCTTCGGAAATTTTGCGCGGCGTGATTTTTTGAATATCCACTTTCCCGTCCCCCGTTCGTCTTGACGCGTCAGTTCCATTATACCCGCTTTAGCAAGGAGCACAACCGGACGCAGCCGCCGCTTGAACGCGGCAGCAGTTCGTCCGGGAAGAACGGGAACGACGCGTCCTCCGGCTCATGAACCGTTGTTTTGACGGGCCGTCTGCTCGTCCAGCCAATGGAGAACGTCCTGCATCACTTCATCGCGGTTGATCTCGTTCAGCATCTCGTGCCGGCCTTCCGGGTACAGCTTGTACGTCACATGCCGCAAGCCCAACTCCCGGTACAGGCCGGCCAATTCGACAACCCCTTTTCCCTTGCGGCCGACCGGATCGAGCTCGCCGGAAAATAAATAGATAGGCATATCGACCGGAATCTGACGCATGTTCCGCTCATCGTGAATCTCTTGCAGCCCGCGGAAAAAATCGATCCAGAAGCCCGCCGTCATCGCAAAGCCGCAATCCGGGTCAGCCGCAAAAAGGTCAACCTCTCGTTCGTCGCGGCTGAGCCAATCGAACGGCGTCCGATTCGGCCGAAACTGGCGGTTATAGCTGCCGAGCGTAAGTCTCATCAGCAGCTCGCTGCGATGCTGCTCCCCTTTGCGGGCCGCCAGTCTCCGGGCCAGCGCGCTGCCGATTCCGAGCAGCTTCTGCGGCCCGTTCGTTCCGGACAAGACGATGCCGTCCACTTTCCCGGGAAATAAGTACATATATTTTTGAGTCAAAAACGACCCCATGCTGTGGCCGAATACGTAAAAAGGAACGTCCGAAAACCGCTCACGAATCAAGTACGTCAGCTGCCCCATCGCTTCCGCCATGCGTTGAAAACCGTTCTCGCCGATGACGCCGAACCGCTCCGGGCTGCCGGCCGTCCGGCCATGCCCTCGATGGTCGTTGGCATACACCGCATAGCCCGCCCCCGTCAGCACCCCGGCGAATCGCTCGTAACGAGCGGCCGTTTCGGCCATCCCGTGTGCGATTTGCACCACACCCCTCACCGGCATATCCTCTTCCGGAAGCCATTCATATACGAATATTGCTTCCCCGTCAGCGTCTGGAAATGTAAATTGTCTGTCTCTCATCGGACTCCTCCGTTCTCCCGAATATCCTACCGTCCTATTATAGGACGAACTCCTCCTTCGGGGAAAGATGTCTCCGTCCATAAAAAAACGCCCGATTTTCTCAGGCGCTTTACCTCATGTGATTTCGGTCAAAACATCCGTCTAACCGCCTCCCGGCCCTTCATCCCCGGCACCACGCCGAGCGACTCGGCTCCGTAGGTGACCGACTCAAGCGGCGCTTCCAACAGCTCCTCGATCGTCCGCACGCCCGTCGCCCGGGCGGCGATAATCCCCCGTTCCCTCAGACGTTCATTCAGCAGTCCCACATCTAACGCGCCGCACATAATGTACCCTTTGTCGGTCGTCACCGCGAGCAGCGTCGTCTTCGGCAGCTTCACCTCGATCGCCAGCGCCGTGCGCCCATCCAGATCCACCGGTTCCATGCGCATCATTGACCCAAGCATCCCCTTTAACACCCGTATGCCTACACTATATGCCCTTGGGCATTCATCTGTGCACGGGGCCGGGGATGGATATTTGCTGAATATTTAAGTATTGTATTGTGAGTACGTTTAACGTACTGTATAATAAAGGTAAATCACTAGAGAGCGCAGATGCTGGTAACATCTACACTCTCCATGTTGTCACAACAGCCGCTTTTAAGGGCGGTGGCTTAAAACAATAGGTAAGACGCGAAATAGACCATACCTTTGCTGGGGCGGTCTATTTCTTTTTGTTTTGGTTAATTGCACTAACGATGGTCACAACCAGTGCCAACATTGCAATAAGCAGCATGCCGAAACTGATCATGAGCGTCAAAGCGTCTTTAACCTCCACAGGCATCACCTCCCTTCCGAGAGGTTAGCCGACCGCCCATAAAGCCAATCCTATTGTGACTAAACCATTATACCACGATATTCCATTTTCGAATAAAAGAAATAGAAATATTTTAATAGAATAATAAGGTGCCCTTTTCTGGAATTTGCTAATTCTGGCTTGAAATAAAATGTACAATGCCAACAACAATTAACAAAGAAAAATAAATGACGACCAGCCATAAAATGATTTTGACAACTCTGGCTAAAAGCGACTCTTTCGTTGGAGAACTCATTTTGCGATCAACTCCAATTCCGGATAGTCCCTCAAATGATATAACAATGATCCATACGCTGGGCTATAGACAATTTACCATAAAATCACAAATACATCCATAATTACTGAAGAACACAAAAAATTTGACATAGTTCTTTAGATGTAGTATTCTCGCATCATGTTTAGTTATTAGGGCCTACCATTTTTATCCTGAACCTAGTTCCAACATACCACAACAGCAGCATGCCAATTTCGTACCATACGTCGCTTTCAACCTGCAAGTTATTTCCATCGTATACGAACAGCGTTAGGATAATAATTCCAGTCTGTTTACTTCTATTTTCCTATAGTAAAAAGTGATATAGTAAAGATTACGCAAGCATCAAATGAGGAGGAGCCGCCTGTGGAAGCCAACAAACTGCAAAAACGAAAGTTTTTGTTCAATGTAGACATCATGATTGAGGAAGATACCAACGGGCGAGCCTTGGAGAAGCTGCTGCATCTGCTCAATTCGGAACTTGTCATCGATTATCAAATCAAGCAAGGGGTAGAATTAGGTAAGACCATCGAAGCTTCACTGAAAGACGCCATTCTCAAAAAAATCGACACGTCTGCCGGGCTGACGAAAAGCCGGCCGAACGCCGCTTCCGCAGAAACCGCCCCGAAAGCTCCATCCGCTACGAACGCCAAGGAGGCCAAGGCTGCGGAGGAAAAACGTCCGGAATCCGATCCGTTCAAGCAGATTTGGGAAGAAATGAAAGCATTTCAACAAAGCAATGCGCTAGTTCGTTTGTCCGTCGTGAAGGAGAAAGGGGTCAAGCTCAGCATGCCGTGCCGTATTCTAAATACGGACCCGCCCAGCGGAAACCTCACCGTCTACCATGTCGACGAGAAGAAAGTCTACCTGCTTAAAATTAACGAAATTGACGATTTTCAGGCCCGCTGAACCGGGCCTTATTTAATTTACTGGGGGACTCTCCTCGCCGGCCGCAGCCTGCGCCGAGTAAAGCTTCATCAGACGCTCCGCGTCGGAAACGGCAAGGGGCGGGCTCAAATAAAAGCCTTGAATGAGATGGCATTCGTTGTCATGCAAAAATCGGAGCTGTTCCTCGGTTTCGACGCCTTCCGCGATCACTTCCATGTTCAAATGCCGGGTCATGGCGATGATCGAAGCGACGATGGCCGCATCGTTCGGATCGGTCATAATGTCGCGCACGAAGGAGCGGTCGATTTTTAATTTGTCGATCGGGAATTTTTTCAAGTAAGACAACGAGCTGTAGCCGGTGCCGAAATCGTCGATGCTGATTTTGACCCCTAGCTTCTTGAGCTCATGCAGCAGATCGCTGGCATAATCGACATCCATCGTGCAGCTCTCCGTAATTTCAAGCTCCAGCAGGCCGGGATCGAGCCCCGTTTCCCGAAGCGTCCTGCCGATTCTGGCGCACAGCTGATGCTGCATGAACTGCCGGATCGACAAATTGACCGACACCGGCACGACCTCCAGCCCGGCGTCCTGCCACTGCTTGTTCTGTCGGCACGCTTCTTTCAACGCCCACTCGCCGATCGGCACGATCAGACCGCTGTCTTCCGCGAACGGAATGAACTCTCCCGGCGCAACCAGTCCGCGCTCCGGATGCTGCCACCGGACGAGCGCCTCGAACCCGACAATGCGGCCGGTCGCAATATTGATCTGCGGCTGGTAATGCAGCAGCAGTTCGTTATTGGCCAAAGCCCGGCGAAGCTCGCTTTCCAAAGTTAAGCGTTTCAATGATACAGATTTCATTTCGCTGTTGAACAGTTGATAGTTGTTTTTGCCTTTTTCCTTGGCTCGGGTCAATGCCATATCCGCGCACTTCATAAGCGAATCCGCAGACTCGTCCTCCTGCGACAGCAGCGATATGCCGATGCTGGCCGTCAGATGAACTAAATTTTGCCCCAGAACAAAGGGCTCCTCCAGCAAGTCGAAAATCGCCTTCGCGATCGTTCCCACCGGCTCCGCCGTTTGATCAGCCACTTGGAAGAAAAACGCAAACTCGTCTCCTTCCGTACGTGCGAGATAATCGTCCGGGCCTACACAGCGGGAAAACCGCTCCGCTACCTGCAGCAGCAGCATATCTCCGTAATCGTGCCCAAAGCAATCGTTGACGATCTTGAAACGGTCGATATCGACGAACAGGACGGCCAGCTTTCGTTCGTGCCGGGACACGGCCGTCATGGCGGCGTTCAAATGCTGCACGAACAGTCTGCGGTTCGGAAGCCCCGTCATATCGTCATAGTAGGCGAGATGCCGGATCTGCTCTTCGGTTCGCGTCGCAGACGTAATGTCCTGGCAAACAATCAGAACCCCTGTCGTGATCCCCTGCTCCTGCACCGGGACGACCGTCGTATCGAGGTCGACGCGGTATCCGTCTTTATGCAGAAGCGACGTTTTGAACGAAAGCGACGAGCCATGCAGTGCTTCGGTGAAAAAGTTGTTGGTCCTGCCGGACAACTCTTCCGGAAACAGGGTGCGCAGGTGCTTCCCTCTCAGCTCTTCCTCCCGGTATCCGAGCATGCGTTCCGCAGCCGGATTCCATTGCAGAAAACATCCCCCCGGATCGATCAGCCCAACGGCGCCCGGATGGTGATGAAATAACGCGTTCAATCGGCTGTCCACCCTCCGAAACCGTTCCTCCGCCGTACGGCTTCGGGCATCCGATTCGGATACGGCCCGGGACAGCCGAATAATTCGTTCCCACGAATAAGCCATCAACAGGAAGACGGCGATGCCGAATCCCCATAGGATAGCCCCTCCGACCCACCAGCAGACGAGGAATCCGACCGCCGTCCCTCCGCATGCGAACAGCATCGTTCTTTTTTCATCGCGCGGTTGTGTTCCATTTGCTGATCCGTCGGTCCTAGACATGCGGGCCTCCTTTCCCGGAAAGATACGTTTGTCAGAGTATTCCATTCCCATATCTTGTCCGTAGAAATTCTACGCACAACTGTCTTTTTCCTGCTAAATCGACAAAAAAAGCGAGTTATTCCAGAAAGGTAGGCATAAAAAAATTCGGCATTGAAGACCTGCCGAATCCGGAGAAAGAGTCTGAGTCTTAGGACTTATTTTGCCCGAAGGGCCAGAACCAAGGACAACCACCCGAACAAAAAGGCTACCCCGCCGATAGGGGTAATCGCGCCCAGCTGCTTGATCCCCGTTATACTTAGAACATACAGGCTGCCGGAAAAAACGGCGATCCCGACAAACATCGACCAGCCGGCCCGGCGTAAATGTCCGCTGGCCGGAAGCAGGGAGGCAGCAAGTCCAATGGCAATCAGCCCGAGCGAATGCATCATCTGGTACTGGACGCCGGTCTGGAAATTAGCCAGCATATCTGCTGCAAGCTTTCCTTTCAGCGCATGCGCGCCGAATGCTCCGAGCGCCACCGACAGAAATGCGCAAATGCCGCCAAGAGCCACAAACGTTCTGTTCATCAACTTCACCTCCCTTTCCATGATATAGTATTTTTTCCCCACTGCCAAATGAACAAAATAAGTCCTGCCTTCTCGCCGAATTCGGCGTTGTCAGCAGGACTTCTCACATTATGCGAATGATGGATATGGCATTACATTTGGCCGATATCGTGCTGGCCGACGATCAGCGTAACAGGCTCCAGAAAGACGCGGGTGATGGCAGGCTTCTTGAGCAAGTCAAACTCGATGTCGATGACCTTGAACCGCTCTTGCTTGCCTTCGCGCTTGTCGTACACCACTTCGAACTCTTTTAACCCGAGCTGGTACGAAACGACGGAGCAGCCGATCGATAAGGCCGGCGCCTCATGTTCTCCGTGGTCGAACAGCACCTCAGACATAATTTCTTCGTTCATGTCCACAATTTTGACTGTTTGGCAAATCGCATATTTCATTGCCATCCTCCTCCGGCAGGGGCGAAGCTGATCGTTGCTCTGTAGTGACGTGCCCCCGTTTCATAGTGAAGAATTCGACGTTCTGCGTCCAAACTCCTGCTTTTTTCCAACCGGATGCGGGACAAAAGTTCGTTATTTTTTTTGAACGAATCCCGCCGCCGGCAGCGGATTACACCGTATGCGGTCCCGATTCGTGGGTTGTGCCCCGCATTTTCCGCTCTTGCCGGGCCCATTGGAACGCGATAAAGAGAAGCACGAGCAGCTGCGGAACGAACGTTTCCCAAGTCGGGTAGACGCCGAGCCAATTCCAGGAGGGAAGATAGCCGGGCACATGCGCAGGAACCTGTCCCGCGATTTGCAGGGCGTGAATGCTCTGGCCCAAAAATTTCAGGACCAGGTAATAAATCAAAATCGTAGCTCCCAGAAAAAACGGGCGGATCGGCAGCAGAACGCTTCCCCGGACGATGACGAAGCCGAGCAGGATCAACAGCACGGCGGCCGAGCCGATGCCAAGCGCAAGCTGCGCCGGATCGATGGAGGGGGCCATGCCGATATAAAAGATCGCCGTCTCCGCGCCCTCCCGCAAAATCGAAAGCGCCGCAACCAGGAAGAGCGACCACAGGCTGCCGCCCGCCAGCGCCACGCCGACCCGGTCTTTCACATACCGATTCCACGTCTCGACGTTGGATTTGCGGTGAAGCCATGCGCCTACCGTAAGCATCAGGACCACGGACACGAGGCCTGTGATGCCTTCGACAAGCTCGCGAGTGCTCCCCGAGGCAACGTTGGCGATCGTAAAGGTTAGCGCGATAGCCAAGCCGCCGCTGAGGAGCAGCCCTGCCGCTCCGCCGCTCCATACCCATCCTTGCTTGGAGGCGTTGCCGGTCCGGCGCAAAAAAGCGAGCAGCGCGGCCAGCACGAGCAGCGCTTCAAGCCCTTCGCGCAGCAGGATAATGGCGGCATCCCAAGCCGAATAGCTCGTTTGCGCCGTGAACGGCTGAAGCTCCGTCTGCATCTCCGAGACGATCCGGCCCGCTTCCTCCGGCTGCGGGGGAGTAGACAACAGTCGGCTCGCCGCCTCCGTCATCTCCCGTTCGATCCGGTCATACGTGTCCGGAGCTCTTGTGCGAACCTCTCCTTCGACGGAAGGCCAGATCCGGATAAAGGCCTGAAGCTGATCGGCCGCTTCCGCGTTACGACCCGCGCCGATGGCGTCTGCGGCTTTTTGCAGAATCGCCAGCGCGTCGGCTACCGATTGCTTGCCGGAAGCGGCGGCGTCCTCCCGGAGCTTGCCACTGGCGTAATCGTCGATCAGCTGGATCAATTCGCGAATGCCTTTGTCGGCCGCTTCCGCCTTCGGCGGCTCCGCTTGCAGCGCGATCCGGAGCAGGCTAAGCTTCGTCTCGATCTCGCCGTACACGCCGGACGGATCCGACCGGACGGCCGCTTCGCTTTTGGACCACTGGCTGTCGAACTGCTTGTAGCGGCTCCGGGCTTTGTCCCAGTCGCTGTTCTGAATATCCGCCTGCGTTTGCCGAAGTATAGGAAGCAGCGCGCCCGCCGCCTGTTTCCCGTCTACTTTCGGTTCATTTTTCGCTCCGGCCCCAGCGAAACGGCCGACCGCCTTCGTCAGCTTGGACACGGCCTGGTAAGCCTCGTCGGGCTTGGAAGCGGCGTCGGTCACCGCCTTCTTCGCTTCGGCCAGAGCCGACGCGACGCTATCCGCCGCTTCGCCGGAGGGCGCGTTCAGCTTGCGCCATTCCGCCTCGAACTTCTCCAGCTCCGCAGCCGTTTCCTGCCACTTGTGCTCGCCCGCATGAACCAGCGCTCCGCCGACGAGCGGCATCAGCGAGTTGGGTGCCGCCGCTTCGGCGAGCGTGCGGCCGCTCCAGCCGAACAGAAGCACGGCGGCAGCCAGCAGAAGGACGAAGAAGCTTTGTTTCCCGTGAGAGCATATCCCGTACGCTTTTTCCACCTTCATCCCCCGGATCACTCGAACAGTCCCTCCCCGATGTAGCCGCCTTGTCGCGCACCCGGAAAACAGGCAAACAGCGCGCTGCCGACATGCACGATATATTCGTTCAGCTTGTCGCGCTTCGCGAGACGCTGTTGAATCGGGACGAATTGGGTTCTGGGATCCCGTTGGTAGCTGATGAACAACAGCCCGGCGTCCAGCTGCCCCGTTTGACGGTCGATGCCGCTGGAGTAGGAATACGAACGGCGCAATATTTTTTCCGCCGGCTGCTCGCCATGCGCCAGACGGGCATGCGCGGTGAGCGGAATGAGCGGCTGGCCGGCTTCGTCCTTGGCGTCCAGTTGCAGCGGATCAAACTCGTTCTTCGCCCCCAGGGGCGCTCCGCTGCTCCGGTATCTCCCGAACGTCGCCTCCTGATCGCTGAGCGTGGAACGGTCCCACACCTCGATACGCATCCGGATTCGCCGGACGACCATGTAGCTGCCGCCGCTCATCCATGCCGGCTGCTCCGAAGGCTGCACCCAGACGATACCGTTCATCGCTTGCTTGTCATGAATATCCGGATTGCCCGTTCCGTCCTTGAAACCCAGCAAGTTGCGCGGCGTCTCGCCGGCCGGACCGGAACCGCCCGTCCGCTGAAAGCCTTCCTGGGTCCAGCGCAGCACGGCGACGCCGCGGGCAAGACGGGTCAGGTTGCGCAGCGCATGGAAAGCTACCTGTAAATCGTCCGCGCACACCTGTACGCCGATATCCCCGCCGCACCATTCGGGCCGCAGGCTGTCTCCGCCAAAGCGGGGCAAATCCGCCAAAGCCTCCGGCCGTTTGGCCGCCAGCCCGAACCGGCCGTCGAACATGGAGGGGCCAACGCCGAACGTAATCGTCGTCCGGCACGGATGCAGACCCGCCGCTTCGCCCGTATCCGCGGGCGGCATACTCTGCTGGTCCTCCTCGCCGCCGACCGGCTGCCCCGCCGTCATTTTCGCTGCGGCTTCCGTCCAACGGCGGAACAGATCCTTGACTTCGGACAGCTTCGCAGTCGTCAGATCGAAGGCGGCAAAGCAAATAAAATCCTGCGCAGGCGTCACAATGCCCGCCTGGTGCGCATCGTAGAACGGGATAACCTGCTTAGGACCCGGGTTGGCCTCCGTAGAAGCAGCGGGCGCCGCCAGCTTCGCTTTTCCCGCCCATACGCCGCCGACACCGACCGATCCGAGCAGCAGTCCGACTCCTCCGGCTCCGGCCAGCTTGAGCAGGTCGCGGCGGCTGATGGACGAACGGTCCTGTCCGTCGTGCGACTTTTCGCCTTCCGGGCCTTTTTCCGTCACTTGTTTATTCGCCTCATCCATGGATTACGCCCCCAGCAGCTTGCCCATGCCCGACAGCGGCTCTGCCAGTGCGTCGATGGCTTGGCTCAGCTTCTTGGTCTGCTCTTGCGTCAGCTCCGTGTACGTCACATAGCCGCTGCCTTTTTTGAACGGCGCAAGCGCTTGGTTCAATTCCGCGAAGCGCGTTTCGATCGTTTTTGCCAAATTCGCGTCCTTTTTCTCCAGCTCCGGCTTCAAGAGCTCGAAAATTTTGTTCGCTCCCTCGACGTTTGCGGCGAAATCGTACAGGTCCGTATGGGAATAACGTTCCTCTTCCCCGGTCACCTTCGTAGCCGACACTTCGTTCAGCAGCTCCACAGCGCCGGTGACCAGCATATTGGCCTCGATTTCCACGGTCTCGACTTTCGCCCGCAGCAGCTTGCTATCGCTCAGCAAACGGTCGGCCGTTTCTTCCTGGCCCTTGGTCGATTGCTCGACCCAGAGCGCTTTCTCGAGCCGGTGGAAGCCCCGCCATTCCTTCTCGTCCACGTCGCCTTCCCTCGCATCGATGTTCGGATCAAGGTCGCCGAGCGCTTCGGCAATCGGCTCGATCCGCTCATAAAACATCCGCGTCGGGGCATACAGCTCCTGGCTCTTTTTCAAATCGCCGGATTTGACGGCTGCCGTGAATTCGCCGGTTGCTTTGACGAACGCATCGCACTGCTCAATGACAAACTTCCGGTATTGCTCCGTTGCATTTTTAAAATCTACCGCCGCAGCTGCCGGTTTCGTGCCCGCATCGCTTGCAGACGGCGCAGGTGCCGGCTGGGCTTCTTTCTTGGTATTCCCGCCGCATCCGGCAAGCAGCAGTGCGGAGCAAAGCACGATAGAGGAAACGGCTGTGAACGTCTTCGACATAAATTCAATCTCCCTTTTACCTAATCATTATGGACAAATTTCCATGATAATGATAATTATTCTCACGGATAAATTATCATAGAAGTCGATGTTTTTCAATGAAAATTTTTAGTAGTAAACATTTTGTCAACATTTGCAAAAAAAAGCCCCAATCTTCTACAAGTGCGAAGATTGAGACTCTGTTTTAGCTTACGGTCTGGCGGCTTAGCCGGCGTCGGCCGACGGATTGGCATGCATCTCGGCATACAGCCCCCGCAGCGCCAAAAGCTGCTCGTGCGTACCCCGCTCGACGATCTCGCCTCCGCGCACGACGAGAATCAGGTCGGCTTCCTGAATTGTGCTGAGCCGGTGGGCGATGACGAAGCTGGTCCGCCCTTGCATGAGCGCCTTCATCGCTTCCTGGATGTGCATCTCCGTGCGCGTATCGACGCTGCTGGTCGCTTCGTCCAATATGAGAATGGACGGATCCGAAAGAATCGCCCTGGCAATCGTCAGCAGCTGCCGCTGCCCGTGGCTCAGATTGCCGCCTTCCGCCGAGAGCGGCGTATCGTACCCTTGAGGCAGCTTGCGGATGAAGCCGTCCGCGTTCGCCAGCTTGGCCGCCAACCGAATCTCCTCCTCCGTCGCGTCCAGCCGCCCGTACCGGATGTTGTCGCGAATCGTGCCGGAGAACAGATGCGCGTCCTGCAGCACCATGCCGAGACGGCTTCTGAGGCTGTTTTTGTCCCACTCCCGGATATCTTTCCCGTCGATCCGGATCGTCCCTTCGGCAATATCGTAGAAGCGGGTGAGCAGGTTCATGATCGTCGTCTTGCCCGATCCGGTCGGACCGACCAAGGCAACCACTTGCCCCGGCTGAGCAGCGAACGATACGTCCCGCAAAACCGGCGTGTCGCCGTATCCGAACGTCACCCGGTCGAACTCAACTTCTCCGCGGATGGCTTCTTGCGGCTTCCGGCCGCCCGTCGACCCGAATTCCGTCTCAGTATCCAAAATCTCAAACACCCGTTCCGCTCCGGCCACGCCGGATTGAATCATATTGTACTGGTTCGCCAACTCGTTGACCGGGCCGCTGAACTGCTTGGAGTAATTCAGAAAGCTGACGATGACTCCGATCGTCGTCCAGCCGTTGTAAGCCATCCAGCCTCCGGCGACCGCCAGCAAAATGAAGCTCGTATGGTTCAACAGGTTCATAAACGGGCCCATCATGCCGGAAAAAATTTGCGCCTGCGTCCCCGCCTGCCGCAGCTTGGCGTTAATCTCTTGAAACTGCCGGGCCGCCAGTTCCTCGCGGTTGTAGATTTTGACAACCTTCTGCCCGGATATCGTCTCCTCGATGAAGCCGTTCAGCGCGCCGAGATGGCGCTGCTGTTCCTTGAATTGGCTTTTGGTGCGCTTGCCGATTTGCCGGGCGACGGTAGTGACAAGCGGAATGATCACGAGCGCGACGAACGTCAGCCATCCGTTCAGCATCAGCATCATCGTCAGCGAGCCGAGCAGCGTAACGATACTGGTGATGAGCTGCAGCAAGCTTTGGTTCAGCGTATTCGAGACGTTGTCGATGTCGTTCGTCGTGCGGCTCATCAGCTCTCCGTGCGGCGTCTTGTCGAAGAAGCGCACCGGGAGCTCCTGCATATGGGCAAACAGGTCGCGCCGCAGCTCCCACACCGTCCGCCCGGCGATGCCGGACATGACATACGTTTGCAGCCACGAAACGGCGCTGCCGCCGATGTAGACGGCCAGCAGAAGAACGCACAGCTGCAGCAGGCCGTTCGGATCGCGAAGCGCAATATAGCGGTCGATTGCCGTCCCGATCAGATATGGTCCCGCGAGCGACAACGCGAGCCCGAGCAGCACAAGCGTGATGACGCCGGCCAACGCGGCCCGCTGCCGCTTCAAATACCCCCACAGCCGCTGAATCGCAGCCCGGGTGTTCTTGGCCCTTACCTTGGGCACCGGTTCGCCCCGGCGTCCGAATCCGAATGCAGCCGTCGGAAGGTCCGCCGTTTTTTTTCCATCAGGACGGGCTGAGGGTTGAGCTTGCGGTGTCACGGACGCTCGCCTCCTTTCCGTGCTGGGAGCGGTAAATATCGCGGTAGATCGTACTGCTCCGCAGCAGTTCCCGGTGCGTGCCCCGGGCGGCAATCGCGCCGTCCTCCAGCACGAGGATCAGATCCGCTTCCGTCACCGATGCAATGCGCTGGGCGATGACGATGCAGGTCGTTTCGCTCTTCAAAGCTTCCAAAGACTCGCGGATGCGGGCTTCCGTCACCAGATCGACGGCGCTCGTACTATCGTCGAGAATAAGAATTTTGGGCCGGAGCAGCAGCGCCCGCGCGATGGATAAACGCTGCTTTTGGCCGCCCGACAGATTGACGCCCCGCTGGCCCAGCTCCGTATCGTAGCCGTCCGGCATACGTGCGATGAACTCATGAGCCTGCGCCGCCCGGGCTGCCACTTCGACTTCCTCCTGCGAGGCGTCCGGCCGCCCGTAGCGGATGTTGTCGCGAATCGTGCCGCTGAACAAGACCGCCTGCTGCAGCACGATGCCGACTTGACTGCGCAAATGCTTGGATTCGATATCTCTCACATCGGTACCGTCGATTAATACCCGGCCCTCCGTCGCATCGAACAGCCTTGGGATCAGGCCGACCAAGGACGATTTGCCCGAGCCGGTCGCACCGAGAATGCCGACCGTCTGGCCCGGCTCGACGGCAAAGCTGATGTCTTTCAGCACGAAGTCGGTCTTCCCCGGATCGAATGAGAACGATACCCGGTCAAACCTCACATGCCCGGTACGGATCGCTCCGGTGTTGGCCTGCTTAGCTTCCGCGATGCCCGGCTGGGTCTCCAGCACTTCGCAGATGCGATCCGCAGACGCCTTCGCCCGGGAGAACGAGATCAGCAGCATGCCGACGGATAGCAGGGAGAAAAGAAGCTGCGACATATAGCTGAGGTATGCGATCAGGTCGCCCACCGGCATCGCGCCTTCCCACGTCTGCGCGCCTCCGTACCAGAGCACGGCCACGATGCCAGCGTTCAGCACCAGCATCATCAGCGGCATATTGGCGGCAACGGTCCGTGCGGCTTTCAGGGCGACTTCCAGGTGCTCCCGGTTCGCCTTCCCGTAGCGCTCGCGCTCGACGGTAGAGCGGACGAACGCTTTCACCACACGGATGCCCTTGAGGTTCTCCTGAAGCACCGTGTTCAGCCCGTCCAGCTTTTCCTGCACCCGGCCGAACAGCGGAACCGACAGCCGGATCAGCGTGTACAAAATGATAATCAGGAGCGGCACCACCGCAAGCTGCATCAGCGAGAGCCGCGGACTGAGCGCGATCATCATCGCAATGCTGCCGACCGCCAGCGACGCGCTGCGAACCATGGCGCGCAGCAGTATCTGGATCTGGTTCTGCACCTGCATGACATCCCCCGTCAGCCGGGTTACAAGCGATCCCGTCGTCAGCCGGTCCAAGTTGTCGAACGATAAGGTCTGTACTTTTTGAAACAGGCTGAGACGCAGATCCGCCCCAAAGCCGAGCGCCGCCCGGCTGGAAAAAACCGTGCAGCCCATACCGCCGAGTAATCCGACGAGCGCAGCGCCGATCATCAGCAGGCCCGTATGCCAAATGTGCGTCAGATCGCTGCGCACGACGCCTTCGTTGATGATGCTCGCCATCAGCCTCGGCTGCAGCAGATCCATGCACACCTCCAGCACCATAAACAACGGTGCAAGCAGCGCAGCCCATGTATAAGGCTTCAAATAAGTTCTAAGCTTCCACACGTTCATGTCCCTCCGCTTGTTTGTCGGCTAACTATTCATCCTTGAAATTTCGTTGAAACGTCTCCAAGTCGTCGCGAACCTGCCACAGCAGCCGGCGGAACAGCATTTTTTCCTCCGGGCTGAAATGCTCGAAGCATTTCGCCTCCAAGACTTGCAGCGCTTCCTGCACGCCGGCGGCGGCTTGCCGCCCTTTCCCGGTCAAGTAAACGCGGGACACGCGCTGATCGTCCGGGTCCGGCTTCCGTTCAACGAGCCCCGTCTTCTCCATTCGGTTGATCATCACGGTTAACGTAGGCGGTTTGATGAGCATGCTGTCCGCCAGCTCCTTCTGGCTCTGGCCGTCCCGCTCCGACAACCGCATAAGCAGCGGAGGCTGTCCGGGAAAGACGTCGTATTTCTGAATCATCAGATCGACGCTGTGCCGGTGAAGCTTGAGCACATGCCGCATCAAGCGGGTAAGCGAATCGTCGTGCGACATCGGGGAGTCCTCCTTTTAGTTTGTCGGCTAAATAAATTTAGGTTAGGGGATTTTGGAGCTGCTGTCAATGGGGATTAGGAAATTCGGGAGCACAAACAGCCCCGCTTTGGGAGAAGCGGAGTGAGCTTGTTGAGAAAGTGGTTAATTGAGGCTATAGAGGTTACGAAGGGGTGGGGTATCTACTTCCGGTCGCTCTTGTCTGCAGGAAATTTTTATTAGAAGCCGCTTAGTAGCGGACATTTCCCGCAGACAAAGGCGAACGCTATCGCTCCTTCAGTAGATACCCCACCTCCGTATGTTTCTCTATTTTGTTAAAGAAACCACTTTCTCAACACTCTGGGTCCCACTTCGGGAGAAGCGGAGCCGTTTTACTTTTAAAGGATAGCTAGTACAATATCGAGTCCTTACCGGCCGGTGCCCGGCTGTCGGATTTAAGCAAACTCGTGCGGAATTTTGCGTGCCACGCCGGTTTCCACTGCGGCTTGGGTTACTTTTTTTCTAACGGCTTCCACAACCCGGCTGTTAAAGACGCTCGGAATGATATACTGCTCGTTCAATTCGTCGTCCTCCACGGTGGAGGCGATCGCGTAAGCGGCGGCGAGCTTCATTTCCTCGTTAATCGTCGTCGCCTGGCAATCGAGCGCCCCTCTGAAAATGCCGGGGAAGCACAGCACGTTATTTAGCTGGTTCGGGTAATCCGATCGTCCGGTTGCCATCACGCGAACATACGGTTCCGCAATTTCCGGAAGAATCTCCGGCGTCGGATTGGCCATGGCAAATACGATCGGATCTTTCGCCATTTTTTTCAAATCCTCGACACCGATCACCCCCGGACCGGACAGGCCGATAAATATATCCGCATCCTGCATCGCATCCGATAAAGTACCCGCAATGTTGTCCGGGTTCGTATGCTCGGCATACCACTGAAACATGGGATTGCTGTACGTTTCGCCCCTGCGAATGATTCCGACGGACCGCGAAGCGCCGATGATACGCGTCACTCCGGCAGCCATCAGCATCTTGGTGCAAGCTACTCCGGCGGCACCGACCCCGCTGAATACGACTTTAATATCCGTCAGCTTTTTGCCGACCAATTTCAATGCGTTAATCAGCCCCGCCAGCATGACAACGGCCGTCCCATGCTGATCGTCATGAAATACCGGAATATCCAGCTCCTGCTTCAACCGCTCCTCAATTTCAAAACAGCGCGGAGAGGAGATGTCCTCCAGATTGATTCCACCGAACGCGGGAGCAATGGCTTTCACAATCCGAATGATTTCTTCCGTATCCTTCGTATCCAAACAAATCGGAAACGAGTCGATGCCCGCCATTTCCTTGAACAACATCGCTTTCCCTTCCATCACCGGCATCGCCGCGATCGGCCCGATATCTCCGAGCCCGAGGACGGCCGTTCCGTCGCTGACGACCGCCACTGTATTTCTTTTGATCGTCAGCGAATACGCCTTGGCAGGGTCTTCGTGCAGCGCCATACAGACGCGGGCTACACCGGGGGTGTACACATGGGAGAGATCGTCCCGATTCTTGATCGGCACTTTCGAATGGACCTCAAGCTTGCCGCCCAGGTGCATCAAGAAGGTGCGGTCGGAAAAGTTAATGATTTTAATTCCCGGCACTTTGGTCACATTTTTAATCAAGGAAGCTTCGTTTTCCGCATTGGACACATTCACCGTAATGTCGCGGATCGTCGTATTTTTACTTCGGTTCACGTTATCGACAGCGACAATCTCGCCCCCGGTTTCATGAATCGCATTCGCGATATGAATGAACGGAACATTCGGTTCCGTCTCCATTCGCAAAATAATCGTATAGCTCCCGCTTGTTTGAACTCCCATGACAAATTCTCCTCCCCTGATATCCCCTGCAAGTGGATCGACGTTTTTTAATATTGTATCACATATGAGAGAAAAAGCTTTCATTAATGTGTAATATTAATATATATGATACAACCTTATTCGTAAAGAGTATGATTGCCAAATCTAGCGGGATGTATCCCGATCATCCGTTAAATCTTCCCATCACAATGGTGTTATAGTAGTTGCCGTCGGAAAGAATTTTGTCGTTTTTCAATATGCCTTCGACTTCAAAGCCAAGTCTTTTATACAATTCAATCGCTTTGTCGTTTGTTTCCAGGACATTCAAGGTCATTTTTTTAATGTCGTTCGAGTCAGCCCAAGCCATTGATTCTTTTAAAAGATTTTTCCCGATCCCATATCCCCAAAACTCTTTTAAAACGCATACTCCAAATTCGACTTTATGAGAGAAACGCTTTAAATAAGCTCCTTCGCATCTAGAAAACCCGACGATCCGATCCTGAACGGCGGCAACTAAAAACAAGTTTCTCGGTTGTTCTGTATCCGTTTTAATAATCTTCTCGAAGCCTGTCGGATCGATGAACGCCTCCCCTCTTTCACGGTCCATATTTTCGGTTTCTCCGTCAATCTGTAATCTTACTTCGGACAACTGCTTTGCGTCTTTTTCCATTGCGGATCTGATCGTATAGTTCAACCCGTTGATATAAAATTGTTGTGTGTTCGCTAGCATGTATAGGCTCCATTTCTGTTTAGTTGGTTCTTTCTATGTTTTGTTTTGTTGATAGGACGCTTCAAATGAAGAAAGCCCCGATATCGAAAAATCCATATCGAGGCACGTGCATGCAAGCAAAACATTCAGTTAACCTATTTTATCATAATTTCCCAAAAATCCAAAACATAATAGAATCGATTGCTGTTCCGTAGACTCTCCGAAAATGACATTCGTCACCAAGATCGGATTACTTCTTTCACTGTTTGACAACTCCCTGATGAGAGATACTTAACTTACAAATTGATCGAAGGAGTGTTGTTACCATGAACGCAACTGTATCTCTAGGAATTTCGGTATTGATCTTTCTTCTCATTATTCGCGGTCAATTCCGCGGCATGAGTACCCCCATCAAAAAGCCGGGGATTTCCTTATTGCTGCCGATTTTATACATCTCGACCTCGTTATTTCAATTAATGGACCCGAACCTGCATCTGCAGTCAGGCCAAGTTCTTATCGCGCTGCTGATCGGTCTGGTCATTTCCGTTCCGCTTATTATGACGACGAATTTTGAAGTCCGGGAAAACGGTGCTGCGTTTATCAAGCGTAATAAAATCGTGTTTGTCATCCTGATCGTCGTCTTTGCGCTTCGTTTCGTGTTTGTTGCTAACGTTAAGCTTATCGATCCGAGTACCTTGGGCTTTTTGTGCAATTTGGTCACTCTTGGTTATGTGGCTTGCTGGAGAATCGTAAGCTTCATTAAATTCCGCAGTGTGCTCAAATTGGCTTAAAAATCGTCACCGGATCTTCTCCCGGTACTGTCCGGGAGTTACCCCCTTGAGGGACTTGAACATTTTGGTAAAATACTGCACGTCCTCATACCCGACCCGGCGCGAGATTTCGTAAATCTTCAGCGTCGGGTCGCTCATCAGTTCCGCCGCTTTATTGACCCTGAACTCCATCAAATATTTCGTATACGAAACGCCGAGCTCCTCTTTGAAAATTTTGCTGAAGTACGACGCGTTCAAGTAAAAGCGCTCGGCCACGGCGTTCAGATTCAGCTCCTCCGGGTAGTGAAGCTCCATATATTCCAAGGCTTTCTCGATCACCTTGCGCCTTTTTTTGCACTGCGAATGCTCCAGAAAGTCGATGATCTTCGTAATGGTATCGCCGAGCAGTCCATGAATTTCGTCTGTCGATTGCGACTGCTGCAGCAGCTCGAAAAAATGCAGGCTGAACTTCGAAAAGTCTTTCGCCACCCCGTTGCCCTCCACGGCGGTCCTGACGATCGAATTGACGATATCGATATAAATGAACTTTAAATCGATCGGGCGGATGCTCCGGTTTTCCTGCACAAGCTGATCCAGGCTCGCCAAAGCTGCGGCCTTGTTCCCCACCCGGATATGGTTGATCAGCGCTTCTGTATCGTAGAGCCGGTATCCTCCCGTTTTGTGCGGTCCGGCCGCGCTCTTCGTCTCCTTGCTCCGCCCCGTGTCCAAATAGCCGTGAAGCAGCATTTGCTTCGCCTGCCGGTAGGACGCGGAAATGTCGAGCAGATCGCCGACCGCTCCGCCTAAGCCGATGACAAGGGAGCTGCCGACGATTTTATGAACGATTTTGCGGATATCTTCGAACATCGTCAGGCAGGCGCGGGCCAGCGCGTCGTCCCCCTCGCAGGAGGAAACGATGCACACCACCTCGTCCGCATGGGCGAAGACGATCTCGTTCTCGCTCAGGTCTGTCAGAAAATCGTTCAACAAATTGCACAGCACGAACTGGGCGAAATTCGCATCCGGTTTATTTTCCGGCGGAAACGTTTGCGGCTCCGGCACCTGAAGCGCGAGGCAAGCATGACGGAGGCCATTATTCTTCAGCCCGAAATCGGCCAAAGTCTCGCGCAATTTTGGCTCGTCGGGCTTATGGCCCATAATCAATTTCGAGAAGAGCATTTCCTTTAATAAGGGCAGCCGCTTGTTGACCTGATCGTCGGCCTTTTTCAGCAAAGCTTCCTTTTGCCGTTCCGTCTCGATCTGCTCCAGACAACGCGCGACCACGTCAAGCAGATCGTCGTCCTCCACCGGCTTCAGAATATAATCGGAGGCGCCTAAGGAAAGCGCCTTCTTCGCGTACTCAAAATCGCTGAAGCCGCTGATAATGACCACTTTGGCGGCAAGCCGTTGCTCCTTGAGCCGTTCGATCAATTCCAGCCCGTCCATACGGGGCATGCGGATATCGGTCAGAATGAGATCCGGCTGCACCTTCGCGGCGAGAGCCAGCGCTTCTTCGCCGCAGGTCGCTTCATGCAGGAAGCCGATGCCCAATTTGCCCCAATCGATCGTATGCACGAGCCGTTCGCGAATCCAGGCTTCGTCATCGACCACGATCATGCGGTACATCCGAATCTCCCCTCTCTATCGAAATGGCAGGCAGCTTGACGGTCACGCGGGTGCCTTGCCCGTATATGCTTTCCAGAGTAACGCCGTAGGCGGTCCCGTATTTTAAGCGGATTTGCCGGTTCAGGTTGCGTAGCGCGAAGCCGGACGATTCCCCCGGACCATTCCCCTCAAGCATGCTTTGCAGCTTCTCCAGAGCGTCAGGCTCGACACCGATGCCGTCGTCCTCTACGTACAGGAACAAGGCGTGCGATTGCGTTACGGCGGAGATGGTCAGGCAGCCCCCGCCCTTGCGCCGTTCGAGCCCGTGATAGACTGCATTTTCCACAATGGGCTGCAGCAGCAGCTTCGGCACCTGACAGGCGTAAAGCTCCTCGGGAATATCCAGGTCAAAGGTAATAGCGCCCTTATACCGGATATTGAGGATCGTCAAGTAGTTGATCACGAGCTGCACGGCTTCCTTCAGCGTCACGACTTCTTTGCCCGAGCTCAGGCTGATTCTGAAAAATTTGGAAAGCGCGGCAACCATCTGCGAAATCTCGTCCACTTTTTTGATCCTGGCGATACTGTAGATCGAATCGAGCGTGTTGTATAAAAAATGCGGGTTGATCTGCGCCTGCAGCAGCTTGATTTCCGCTTCCTGATTTAAAATTTTTTCGTTCTCCAAATCCCGGATCAGGACGTTCAACTCGTCCACCATATCGTTAAACCCTTGATACACCCGCTTGTATTCGTCCCCGCGGTTATCCTTGATCTTGAAATCGAGCCTGCGGTTCTCGATTTTTTGCATCGCCAAGACCAATTTCTCCAGAGGCTTGTAAAAGAAGCGGGACAGCAGCAGCGTAATGCCGAAGATCAAAATCCCGGTCACCGAAATGACGATCAGCATAAATTTCTGCATTTCATTGACTTTCCCCAAAATCTCGGAAGCCGGAATCACGACCACATAGCTCCAATTCGTATAATCCGAAACGGAATAAACGGCAAACTTCTCTTCGCCTTGTACGGTGATAAAGAAGCTGCCGCTCTTGCTTTTCATGTTTTGGATCGTGTCGTTCATTTTGGAATAATCCGCGGTCTTGCCGCCGACCAGCCGGTTGTCCGGGCACGCCACCACCGTGGAGCTCCGATCCAGCACGACGAACTCGCCGGGGATGCCGCGCTGAATTTTTTTATAATAATCGCGGATAAAGCTCTCGTTCACATTCGCCGCCAATACTGCGATATCGTGACCGTCCTCGTCGGTCAACGCCGTCGTAAACGAAATCTGCTTCGCGGTTTCCAGCCGCGTTTCGATACCGTTCAACGAATCGTAATTGACCGGGGCAGACACAAACCAACGGTCCTTCCATTGCCCGCTCTTTGCTTGCTGCACAAAATCGACATGCTCCACGTTGACGTCCTCGTAATAGGTCGACTTGGAGTCCATAATCGTATTTTGTTTCACCAAGTACAAGTAGAACGAATCGATGCCCTCCAATATATTCATCACTTTAATCCGTGTAATGAAAAAGCTCAGCAGATCCATGATGCCGTTGTATTTTTCGTTTTTCTCTTCCGGCTTCAGCGGTTCTCCTCGCTTGGCGATGGCGATCAGCCGGTTTTCGGTCAGCAGCATCTTGCTCATGCCCGCCACGTTTTCCAGCGCGGAATCGATATTGGTCACGGCAAATTCGATGCTGCTGATGACGACCTTGGAGGTCTGATCCGTGATGGCCTGCTCCGACCATTTGAACAGGATGGTGCTGACCAGAATCATCGGAATGAGAATGATGGTAAACATGATCACGAACATTTTCAAGCGAAAGCTCATATTTCGAAGGGCCATGGTGTCTTCGTCCTTTATTCATCGTTCGTACCCACATTATACCGCGGCCGTCCCGTTTGCGCTTACCCCTTTTTCTTCATGTATTGAATTGAGGCAATGAGTACGGCGACCAAAATCAGCAGCCCGCGAACGATATACTGCACATATTCGTTCACGTTGAGCAGCGTCATGGCATTGATCAGCACCCCGAGGAAAATAAGGCCGATAAACGTCCCCCGCACTTTCCCGATCCCGCCCATCAAACTGGTGCCGCCGATAATGACGGAGGAAATCGCCATCATTTCCCATCCCTTCCCGAAGGAAAAGGACCCAGACATGACTTGGGAGGACACGAGGACGCCGCTAAGCGCCGAACACAGCTGCACCACGACCATGCAAATGATTTTCACCCGCGATACATGAATGCCCGACAGCCGCGCCGATTCCGGATTGCCGCCCACGGCGTAGACCGAGCGTCCGAATTTCGTATAGTTCATCACGATATACACGACGGCGAAGACGAGCAGCAGCAGGATGGCCGGAATCGGAACGGACAAAAATTCGCCCGAGCCCAGCTCGTTGTACCACGACGGCAGCGTCGTCACGGGGAAGCCTTTGGACACGACCGCCGCCAGCCCGTAAATGACGTTCAGCATCGCCAGCGTGACAATAAAGGAAGGCATTTTATACCTGGTCATAATCCATCCGTTGAACAGCCCGATCAGCCCCGCCACGACAAAAGAGAGCACGATGCCGACGATGACCGCCTGCTCCATCGGCATCATTCCCGAGCTGCTGAGCCACCCCGTCGTAAGACCGATGATGACCCCCGTAAGAGCGACGGTCGAGCCGATGGACAAGTCGATCTCCCCGGCGATAATGACCATCGTCATCCCGAAAGCGATACAGCCCTGCAGCGCGATGTTGCGAAGAATGTTCAGCAGGTTCTCCGACGTCAAAAAGCCGGGAGACGCGAAGGCCATGGCGATCACGATCACAAGCAAAATAAGTTCGAGCACATATTTGTTCAAGCCTTTGCGGATGTCGATACGGGAACCTTTGTTTAATTCCAGCGTTGTCGATTTCATGCGGTTTCTCCTCCCATACTTAACGCGTACAGCTCGTCGATCTTCAGTTCCTCGGGGGCGTATTCCCCTTCGATGCGTCCGTCCCGCAGAATCAAAATCCGGTGGCAAACCTCAAGCAGCTCCTCCAGCTCGGACGAAACCATAATGCTCGATATGCCCTTGCGCGATTGCTGCCAGATCACCTGAAAAATCTGCTGCTTGGCGTTCACGTCGATCCCGCGCGTCGGCTCGTCGAAAAACATAATCTTCGGGTCCGTATTCAGCCAGTTGCCGACGACGACCTTCTGTTGGTTGCCGCCGGATAACGAAGACACCGGATGCTCGACGTCGGCCGCTTTAATCTGCAGCTCTTCCATCTGACGGCGCACAAATTCGGCCTCCGTTTTCTTTCGGATCATCGGGCCCTTCGCGATCCGGTTAAGACTCGCCACACACAGATTGTCGCGGATCGAAGCGATCTGGATCAGGCCTTCGTGCTTCCGGTCCTCCGGCGTTAAGGCCAAGCCGGCCTTCTTCATCCTCGCGGGAGTCGGCGAATCGATCCGCTGCCCGCAGCAATAAATTTCGCCGCTGTCGAGCGGATCGGCGCCAAAGATCGATTTGAGCAGCTCGGTACGCCCGGAGCCCAGCATCCCGGCGATGCCGAGAATTTCCCCTTTTTTCAGCTGGAAGGAAATATCGCGGAATTTGTTTTTGCGCGTCAGCCCTTTGACCTCCAGCACCACCTCGTCGGTCACGCGCAGGTCTTCCGGACGCGTTCGGATCTCCACGTCGCCGAACATCATATGGATCAGCTCTTTCCGGGTGAGACCGGCCATCGGAGCCGTGCCGATAAAATGCCCTTCGCGCAGGACGGTGCACGTATCCGCAATCTCCCAAAGCTCATGGAGACGGTGCGAGACGTAAATGATGATGACGTCTTTTTTCTTCAGCTCGCGGATCATGTTGAACAGCGAATCGATCTCGTTTTTGGCCAAGGCCGAGGTCGGCTCGTCCAGTTGAAGCACCTTCGGCTTGAACGTCAGCGCTTTCACGATCTCGATCATTTGCGCCTGACCGACGCTCAAATTCGCCACCAGCTCATCCGCAGCGATATCGATGTTGTATTCGTTCAGCAGCTCGCGAGTCATGCAGTAGGATTTCTTCCAGTCGATAAACGGACCTTTCATCGGCAGCCGACCCAAGAAAATATTTTCCGCCACCGTCATGCCGGGGACGAGACTGAGCTCCTGATATACGGTGGCGACGCCTTGGGCGAACGCGTCACCGGGATCTTTAAAGCGCAGCACGGTACCATCCAGTACGACTTCTCCTTGCGTCGGCTGGACGGCGCCGGAAAAAATTTTAAGCAAGGTCGACTTGCCGGACCCGTTCTTGCCGAGCAGCGCGTGCACCTTGCCGCTCTCAAACGACACCGTCACCTGATCCAAGGCGACCGTGCCGGGGTAATGCTTCGTAATGCTGCGGGTTTCTAATACGCTCATATGCCTTCCCTCGCAATCTCCTCTGGGGCTTCTACCGGCCATCCGGGGCCGCCGCAGCAGCCCCACTACCTCATACGTCACTTGCTCATTTTAGCGTTCAGATCGGCTTCGAACTTGGCAATGCCTTCGGGATTGGACCGGCTCAGCAAAATGCCGTCGACGCTCGTCGTCTTCCCTTTATTCGCGCTCACATCTTCGCCCTTCAAGCCCTTGATCAGCAGTTCCATCGCTTTATATCCCATGTTGTACGGATCTTGTCCCGCAATCGCCTGCAAAATATTGTCTTTCTCCTTCAGCATCGCGATCAATTGATAGCTCGCATCGGTGCCGAACACATACACCTTGCCCGATTTGCCCGCATTCTTGACCGCCATCGCCGCTCCGATCGTACCACCCTCGTTGGCCGCCCAGATGACGTTCACGTCCGGGTGAGCCGTCAAAACATCGCCGACGACGGAGACAGCCTTATCCTGAAGCCATGCGTCTTGATCGGCCACGACCTGCACATCGGGGTTTACTTTCTTCACTTCTTCCAAAAAGCCGTTTACCCGGTCGGTGCTTTGCTGCGGGAGCTGGGACTTGTATTGCAGCACGGCGATTTTCGCTTTTCCCCCAAGCTTCTCTTGGATGAAGCGGGCCGCTTCTTTCCCGGTCACCTGGCCGATATTTTTGTTGTCCGACGTATAGCCGCCGACGATGAACGGTGCGTTGGTCAAGGAAATGTTCGTTACGGAAACTTTCACCCCTTTGTCGTCGGCCCGTTTCAGCGCAGCCACCGAAGAATCCTGATTGAGCGGCGCGATGGCGATCCCGTCCAGCTTTTGCCCGATATACGTGTTGATCAGCTCGGTTTCTTTTCCTTGGTCGTTCCCGGTATTTCCCGTCAAAATTTTGACGCCGGCCGCGTTGGCCGCATCCTGATAGCCGAGCGACAGCAACTTCATAAACTGGTCTTCCTGAAAGACGACGCCGGCAACAACGAGATTCGCTTTTTTCTCTTCTTTTTGGGCCGCGGTTTTCTCTTCCTTTTTCCCGGAATCGCTCGCCGCCGGTGTCTGCCCGCAAGCCGCAAGCGAGAAGGCCAGTGTAAGCAATGCCACGGAAACCAAACCTTTTTTCAATCTCTTCATATTCAGCACCCCTGACTTTAGTGTGGATTTGTTCCTGCGGAGCATGCGGTCCGCGGGACCCGAAACCGGCTTTTCCAAGGCTGTCCGGCTTCTGTTTTTATTCTAAAATGGACGAGGAAAGCCAACAACAAGACTGTTTTTTTATTTGTTGTATTATTTTTGTTTCTTTGGCGATTCATTTGTCGGCACGGTGACCAAACGGGCAGGCCGCTCATAAAATGCATCATCCAAGCCGCGGGAGATGAAGACTGTGAGCAAAGCGAAAACTGCCAAAAAGAACGTCCCGGCGTCATCCATCGACAAAACCAAGTTCAACATGAAGGTGGTGACCTCGGACGTGTGCGCCCGCTGCCGCAAATGCGAGCGCGGACTGCGGTATCTCGAGAAAATGTCCCAGCCGGGCGCCGTCGGCAACGGGGTACCGTGCATCCTGACCAAAGGCAAGGCTTACGCTTAGCGTGGTACTTGTACGACGAATCGGCGCCAGCGAAATGAAAAAGGGCAAGGTACGCTTCCGGCGGTTCCGGAATTCGTCCCTTGCCCTTTAGTATGATAGCTTGCGGTTGACTGCGCTTCCTTGCGGTCGACTGTCCTTCGCTCGTCGGCAGGCTTCCTCTACCCCTTCAGCACGTACGTCCGCCCGCCTTCCGCCTCAAATACCAGAACGCCGTCGCGGACCTCGAACGTCGCTGCTTCGTCGTCCGCCACCACGGCCGACACCGCCGTCTGCGTCCGAATCCGGCAGGTGCCGCTGTGTCCGGCGCGAATTATCGCTTCCGTCAGCCGATGGTCGTCCCAAGTCAGGCCGACCTCGTAGCCGCCGCGCGCCCGCAGCCCGTAGACGCGGCCCGACGGCCAAGCCTTCGGCAGCGCCGGCAGCAGCGCCAGCTCCCCCCCGTGAGACTGCAGCAGCATTTCCGCGATCCCGGCCGTGCCGCCGAAGTTGCCGTCAATCTGGAACGGGGGATGCGCGTCGAACAGGTTCGGGTACGTCGACTTGGCGAGCAGCGCCGCTACGTTGTCGTACGCCTTGTCGCCTTCGCCGAGCCGCGCCCAGAAGTTGATAATCCACGCCCGGCTCCAGCCGGTATGCCCTCCGCCGTGCGCGAGACGGCGCTCCAGCGTCCGCTTGGCTGCTTCCGCCAGATCCGGCGTGCGGTGAAGATGAATCATCTCGCCGGGGTGCAGCGCGAACAGCTGTGAGATGTGGCGATGGCCCGGGTCGGCTTCCTCGTAATCCTCCAGCCACTCCATGATCTGGCCATGCCGTCCGATCTCGGGCTTTGGCAGCTTCGTCATGGCCTCCGCGAGCTGTTGGCGGAACGCCTCGTCCATACCGAGCGCTGCCGCCGCTTCCCGGCACGCCTCGAACAAAGTGAATGCGATCTGCGAATCCATCGCGGGCGCCATGCATAGATTGCCGGTGATTCCGCTTGGCAGCACGAACTTGTTCTCGGGCGATATGGACGGTCCCGACAATAGCCGTCCCTGCCCGTCCTCCAGCAAATAGTCCAGCAGGAACTCCGCCGCTTCCTTCATGACCGGATACGCCCGGTCCGCCAAGAAAGACCGGTCAAGCCCGAAACGGTAGTGCTCCCATAGATGAAGCGACAGCCAGGCTGCGCCCATCGGCCATATCGAGGCGCTGACCGGAATGCCCTCCACATGTGTATCGCCCCACAGATTCGTGTTGTGATGCGCCATAAAGCCGCCGCAGCCGTATACCTCCCGGGCCGTGACCCGGCCGCTTTCTCGCATCCGCTCGATCAAGTCGAACAACGGCTCGTGGCATTCCTTCAAATGGCACACTTCCGCAGGCCAGTAGTTCATCTGCGTGTTGATATTAATCGTAAACTTCGATTCCCAGGGCGGCGTGTAGTTATCGTTCCATATGCCCTGCAGCGTGGCTGCGAGCGAGCCCGGACGCGAACACGACAGCAGCAAATACCGCCCAAATTGGAAAAATGTTTCCACCAATCCCGGATCGTCATGCCCCTCCTTCACGCGCTGCAGCCGCTCGTCCGTCGGCAGAGACGCCGCCTGATCCGGCTCCGGCTTCGCCAGCTCCAATCCGACCCGCCGGAAATAGCGGACGTAATCTTCCGTATGCGCACACTTCAACTCTTCGTACGGCAGCGATGCCGCCCTTGCTATCTGCTCCAGGCAGACGGCTTTCGGATCGTCATGCCGAAACGTCGTGCCCGCCGAAAGCAGCAGGGTCACCGCATCTGCGCCCTCCACCGAGATAAAGTCGCCGATCGGCTTCACGCTGCCGCCCTCGGCAATCGCTTTCAAGACCGAGCTGAAGCGGACGCCGTCCGTACCGCACTCGCCGTACATGATCATCGTATCTTCGCCATATTTTTGGCTGCCCATATCGAACGGGCGGCGCATCATATGCGTACTGAACGTGAGGCTTCCCGGCCGGTCAGCCGTCAGTCTGACGGCCAGCACCTGATGGGCCGCACTGCTGAAATATTCCCGCGTATAGCGGACGCCGTCCATTTCATAACGGACCTGTACAAGAGCCCGCTCCAGATCGAGCTCCCGTTTGTAGGCTTGCGGTGGCTTATCGTGCCCGAGCATGTACAGAAGCAGATCGCCGAGCGGCTGGTACGGATGCAAATATTTAGGCGCAGACATCAACGCCATCCGGGCCAAATGCTCCGCTTCCTGCTGCTTTCCTTCCATCAGCAGCAGCCTGATTTCCGGCACGTTCACCCGCGCGTCGGGGTTATTCGCTTTTTTCGGTCCGCCGTACCAGACGGAATCTTCGTTTAATTGAATTTTGTCCTGCCCCACCGTGCCGAATACCATGCCACCGAGCCGGCCGCCCCCGATCGGAAGCGCCTCCTCCCACCTGCGGGCCGGAGCCGAATACCACAGCGCCAATCGGCTGGAACATTCCTTCATCCGTCATCCCTCCCCTATTCTAATTATTGTAGCCGATAGCTCGGCGCTGGGATATGTACTTTCTTACGATGCATTTGGACAAAAATAAGGTCCGGATCAGGGACACGCCCGCAATCCGGACTTACGTACGGCATAACGTCAAAGCGATACTTGCTGCTCGCTCAGCCACGACACGATATGCTTTTTGAACTTTCGCGCAGCCGGTGAAAGGTGCTTGAAGGATACGGCCGCGAGCACAATCGTGCGGTACGGGTCGCCTTCGAGACCGATCATGTGAATGCCGTCCAGCGCTTCGTACAGCACCATCGCCGGCAAAATGCTGATCCCGAGCCCGTTTTTCACCATCGCCATGATCGCTTGATCTTCCAGCACCTCGTATTTGATGTTCAGCGACAGCCGGTTGATTTTGATGATGCGCAGCAGGTCGCTTTCCTTGCCCCACTTCGGCATAATGAACGGCTCCGCTTGCAGCTGGGCCAGCGACATGACGTTCATCTCGCGATAAGGAGACTCGTCCGGCACGATGCAGAGCAAGTTGTCCTTGGTCAGCGGAATGATGTCGAAAGGCCGGGCCGCCGTTAACGAAACGAAGCCGAAATCGACCGCGCCGCTCGTAATCCAATCGTTAATTTCGTCGTAGTCGCCCTCCAGCAGCTTAATCTCGATGGCCGGGTGCTCCGCCTGGAACCGCTTCATGATGCCGGGCAGCCACTGGGTGGAAATGCTCGTGAAGGTGCCGATCCGCACCGTACCGGTCTCCAGCCCCTGAATCGAAGCGACCTCCTGCTTGAGCAGCTCGCTTCGCTGGATAATGTCCCGGACATGCTTCAGCACGCGCGCTCCGTTCGGCGTCAGCCCGATCCCTGCGCGTCCCCGGGTCAGCAGGGCAAAGCCCCATTCGGACTCCAGACTGGCGATGGCATGGCTGACCGCCGATTGGGTCAGTCCGAGCTTCTCGGCCGTCCGGGTCAGACTCCCTAACTCAACGACAGTGCTGAATACTTCGTATTTCGCCAATGACATGGATCGTCTTCCTTTTCATGAAAATAATTCACATATTATATGATAAACATTCATTTTTCTTATTCATAGTGTACCGTTATACTAATCGATGTGTAAATACATATCGTGTTGGGAGCCGGACAGATGAGAACGGAAATTAAAGCGGATTTGATGATGCTGGGAGCGACGATGCTATGGGCGTCCTCTTATTTGTTTACCAAAGTCGGATTGCAATCGCTAGAGACATTTAATCTTATTGCTTTGCGGCTGCTGATTGCATTTCTGCTGTCGGCGCTTGTTTTTCATAAGCGGGTACGGAGCGCCAGTTGGTCGACGTTGAGTTCGGCTTTTGTGCTAGGCTCGATCTTGTTTCTCAGCTTCGTGTTCATCACCTTCGGGGTCAGGTCGACCTCCGCTTCGAACGCAGGCTTTCTCGTCGGTCTTTCGGTGATCTTCGTTCCTATATTGTCGATCCTTTTCCTGAGGAAAAAACCGGAGGCTCGCTTGCTTCTGTGCATCGGACTCGCCATCGTCGGGATCGGCCTGCTGACGCTAACCTCGTCGCTGACGATCAATCAAGGGGATATTTACTGCATGCTCGGTTCGCTGCTGTTCGCCGTGCATATGCTTGTTACGGGCTCGGTCGTCAAACAGGGGGATGCGATCGCCCTCGGCGTGCTGCAGCTCGGATTTGCCGGATTGTGGGCGCTATCCTTCTCCTTCCTGATGGAGACGCCGAAGCTGCCGGATACATTCGATGCGTGGACATCGATCCTCGGCCTGAGCGTCTTATGCAGCGCCGTCGCTTTTGTGCTGCAAGCCACCGTGCAAAAATATGCCTCGCCTACACGCACGGCGCTAATTTTCGGCATCGAGCCGTTGTTCGCTGCGATTTTCGCTTTTGTTTTCGCAGGGGAAACGTTGACGTCCAGAGGGTACGTCGGCGCGGCGCTGCTGCTGCTCAGCGTATTTCTCGCACAGACCGATGTGAAGAAGCTGCTCGACGGGAAGCGGCTCGCCGTCAAGAAGCACCGGCCGGTAAGCAAGTAGCTTGGAAGAATATAGAGGAACACGGATGTCTTAACTACAGCGAAACACCAGCGTTTTGAAAAATAAGACATCTGCGATGCGCTAACCTGTCCGTGCGGAGGGAAAATTATATTTTTTGACAAGCATAGAGGAACATGTGTTCCTCTATCATTCACGATCCGAGGCAAAAAGGTACGATAGCGCACCTGGGTTCCTCTAATTTTCGTACCGCACACTTTCCCGGCCGCGGCGTCACGGCCCTGCATGGTGCAGTCAGTCCCATTAAGCACGCCCCGCGCACTCTCGCAAACCACAAGATCCCGCCTGCTCCTTCTGAGAGCATGGGCGGGATCTTTTCATTTCGCTTCAAATCTTAAACCGGTAACCCGCGCCCCAGATCGTATCGATATACTGCGGATTGGACGGGTCCTGCTCGATTTTGTCCCGCAGCTTATGGATGTGCACGGTGACGGTCGCGATATCGCCGACCGAATCGTAGCCCCAAATGTGCTCGAACAGTTGGTCCTTGCTGAACACGCGGTTCGGATTGGAAGCGAGAAACGTCAGCAGATCGAACTCCCGCGTTGTAAATGTCACTTCCTGATTGTTCACGAACACGCGGCGGGACGACTTGTCGATGAGGAGGCCGCGGATGCGGATTTCCTCCGTCTGCGGAGCCCGGCTGCCGAGCAGCCGCTCGTAGCGCGACAAATGCGCCTTCACGCGGGCGACTAGCTCGCCCGGACTGAACGGCTTGATGATGTAATCGTCGGCGCCGAGGCCAAGGCCGCGGATTTTATCGATCTCTTCCTTTTTCGCGGACACCATCAGAATCGGAATATCGTGCTTGTCGCGGATTTTCCGGCATATCTCGAAGCCGTCTACTTTGGGCAGCATCAGATCGAGAATGATCAGATCGTAATTCCCCGTGAGCGCCTTCTTCAGTCCCTCATCCCCGCTGTGCTCCATATCGACCTGATACCCGTTAATTTCGAGATAATCCCTTTCCAGCTCGGCAATGCTCGTTTCGTCTTCGATAATTAAAATATTTTTCATCGCTCAGCCCTCGCCGCCCGTAATTTGATGGAGCGTAAAATAAATGCTCGTGCCTTCGCCAAGCGTACTTTTGGCCTGAATGACGCCGCCGTGCTCCTCGATAATATGCTTCGCAATGGCAAGACCCAGCCCGCTGCCACCGGTACCGCTGTTCCGTGACGGGTCCGCCCGGTAAAACCGGTCGAAAATATGCGGCAGCGCCTCCGGCGGAATGCCTTGACCGTTGTCCCTTACCTCCACGATGACCCGTTCGCCGTCGGACCGCATCCGCAGCGTGATGAGTCCCTCATCCTTATCCATATATTTGATGGCGTTGCCGATCAAATTGACCAGCACCCGCTTCAGCTTCTCCCGGTCGGCCGTAACCCACACCGGAGCTTGCGCCTCCGGAACGTCGAACCGAAGCGTGACGCCTTTCTTTTCAATGTCGGCGTGCAGCTGCATGTCGAGGGTGCAGTCCCGCAAAAAAGCGTTCAAGTTAACCGGTTCAAAATGAAACGGCAGCTTCTTCAAATCCAGCTTGGAGAACAAAAACAGTTCGTCGATCAGATGATCCATCTGAACGGCTTTGGCATAAATCGTCTTCAAATATTTGTCAAGCTTATCCGGCGAGTTCGATACGCCGTCCATAATGCCTTCGACATAGCCTTTAATGGCGGTCACGGGCGTCTTCAGATCGTGCGAGATGTTGGAAATAAGCTCCTTGCGATTCTCTTCGTACTTGAGCTGCACTTCGACGGATTGCTTCAGCCTCCGGCGCATCTGCTCGAAGGACACCGCCAGTTCGCCGATCTCGTCCTTCGCCTGCGGATTGACTTCAAAGTCGAGATTGCCTTCGCGGATTTCGCCTGCCGCCCGCTGCAATTGACGAAGCGGACGAATTACGCTGCGCGATACCCAATACGTCAGCAAGCCGTTGGTCAACACGAGAATAACGAGCAGCGAAATAAAAAACGCCGAGGTGTAGGTGCGGGCAAACTTGCCGATAAAATTCATGTCTGTGGCGACAAAAACACTCCCCGGACTGCCGTCCTTGAACCGGAAATCGTACTGCCGGGATAAGAACCACGGACCCCGGTCCTTCATCGTCCGGCCGTTGCGATCCGAATCCGCCACCCCGTACGGCGGCAAATTGCGAAGCAGCCCCGGCTTGTTCAGCTTCTCCGAGACGTAGGCGACGCTCTCCTGCTTGCGGATGACCAGCCCCATATTAATCGGCTTCAGCCGCTCTTCGAACTGCGCCACGACTGCCGGGTCCAGCAGGGAGTCCGGATCTTCCGTCGTCTTGAGCTTTAATTCGGCACTGACGGCGGCTTCCTTCTCGATCACTTCCTCGATGGCATTGTGGCTCTTCATATCGACGTTGTACAGCGACTTGACGTCGCCAAAAAAAGCGGCGACAATGATCAAAAACGCGACGCCGGCAAGGATGACCGGCACGATAAGCATCAAGAAATAGGATAGTACCAACCGGACTTTGATGGACATCGCTTTGGTCTCCTAATATTGTTTTCGCTCGAATAGGGTATAGCCTCCTGTAAAAAACAATATACAACAAGCGGCCAGAAACATAAAGACGTTCAGGATTTTACCGGACGCCACGGAGGCTCCGAGCCATAGCATATGCCAGTCGGTGTAAGCCGCAGGGGTGTATACCGCCAGCGCGGGCACGAAGTAAGCGCCGAGCTTTGCCGAAGCGTACAGCAGAATGCAAACCGTCAGCGCGCCGCTGCCGTTTTTGAAAAATTGGGCGATAAAAGCCGCGGCCAGTCCGAGCGTGAACAGAGGCAGCAGCGCCGTGACATAAGCAGCAGCCGTCCGGCCCAGTCCCTGCACAACCGCACCCCCGCCGCCCAGAAACAGAAGGCTTGCCACCGATACGACAAAGGCGATCGCCAGATGCAGCGCCGTATACCCGAGCATGGCGGCCAGCTTGGACGTGAACGCTTGAAATCTTGTGATCGGCCGCGTTAGAAGCAGCTTCATCGTCTTGTCGCCCGCTTCTCCGGCGAACATGTCGGACGCCGTCATAAAGAGCAGCAGCGGCAAGTAAATGGCTGTGTAAAAGCCCAGCAGGACGACCGGGAAATCCGCAGAGGTCAGCGCCGCTACGCCGAAGCCGAATTGAAGCCGCGAGGCGGCAGCTGCCGCAGCAATCGGGATCAGGGCGGTCAGGACGAGAAAAACAATCGTTTTGCGTCGGGCCAGCAGCTTTGCCAGCTCGTTTACCGTATTCGCATAAAAACTAGGCATGGACTTCCGCCCTCCTTTCTTCGCGCACTTGCTCCATAAAATAATTCTCCAGTGTCATCGGGTTCGCGCCGCGGACAATATCCGCTACGAAATCTTCCCGAACCAGTCTTCCGTTATACAAAATGCCGATCCGGCTGCACAACTGCTCCATCTCCGTAATCAGATGACTGGATAAGAAAAACGTAATGTGCTGCTCGCGGGCCAGCCGGGCGATCAATTCGCGCATCTCCACCATGCCCTCGATATCGAGTCCGTTCGTCGGCTCATCCAGGATAAGCAGCTCCGGCTCGGACAGGATCGCGGCGGCTACGCCCAAGCGCTGCTTCATGCCTAGCGAGTATTGGCTTACTCTCTCGTGCTTGAAGGCGGCGAGCCCGACCAGTTCCAGCACCTCGTCGATCCGTTTGCGGGGCAGCTGCGGGTAAAACCGGGCGGCGAGCTCCAAATTTTTGTAGCCGCTCATGTAATCGTAAGCGTCCGCCGTTTCGATAAGCACGCCCACCTTGCTCATCGCTTTCACGAAGTCGGCTGAGGCATCTTGCCCGAACAAGCGCACCTGCCCCCGATCCGCCCGGCACAGTCCGGCAATGATCTTCATTACGGTCGTTTTACCGGCTCCGTTCGGCCCGAAAAATCCGTAAATATCTCCACGCTGCACTTGCAGCGTAATATTTTCCACGCCGCGCCGGTTGGCATAAATTTTAGTCAATCCATTTAGCTCCAGGACAGCTTCCATCGGCTCATCTCCTTATTATCGAAGCTCAAGCTGGTCGCGGACGGCGAAGGGCAGCTCGGGCCGCCCCTCGTCCCGCCGCAGGTACCGTGCTTATTCTCCGTGTTTTTTCACATCGATCGTCTTCACTTGCTTGCCGTTCAGATCGATGTGGTCCGGCGTCGTGCCGTTGAAGTTGGACAAGCCGAAATCGGCGGCAACGACGACTTCATGGGAAACGCCTTGTGCATCCTTGCCGCTGATCGTCAGCGTCATTTCCTGCTTCTCGATCCGGTTGTCCGCGTTGACTTTGGCAGCCAGATCGAACTTGTCGATCTTCACGTCCTGCGTCAGCTTCGGCATGCTGTCGTGGAGTCCCTGGAGCTTATCGCCGAAAGGCCCTTGAACACCGTTATGATGCCCTTCTGCGTTTGCAGCCTGCTTCACCACAAGCGATCCGATCGCATTCGCCACCGCCGGAATTTGGCTTCCGCTCAGCTGCATCGCGATGTTCTTCGTCCCGTCCGCTTGCGGCGACAGGGTGACATAATCCTTCAGATTGCCGACCAGCGCGTCGACGACATTCTCGACTTCGGCGCCAATGCCGTCCGGAGCTTGCCCCCGGTGTTGGCCCGCTTTCCCCTTCCACTCTTTTCCTTCTATGATGTTGTATACGTCGTTGTCGCTCGCTTTGACGATTTGCTTGCCGTCCTGGTGGTAGAGGCTAACTCCCTGACTTGCTCCGCCGCCGTTGAGGTTGATTTCCGCGCTCATTTCGTCCTTCGCCTTATCGGCTTTAACGGTCGACTGCACGTCGAGCAACTTCGTTCCGTTATCCTTCACCGTCACATTCATTTGCTTCGTCACGTTTTGTACCGCGAACGTTTGCTTGACGGCCGATTTGTAAGCGTCGTACCCCGGGGCGTCTCCAAGCCCCGCATAGGCGGAACCGATCAAAAGCAGGCTTCCGACGGCTACGCTGACTCCGGTTAATGCGATTCGTTTGTTCATGGTTTCTTCCTCCTTGGGATTGGGGTTTGAAAGCATCTCCGGCTTCCATACTTCCATCCTAACCGGAAGAGCTAAACATTCTAGAAAACGGGGATTAGCCGTTTCTAAACAATTCATTAAAACTTTATTAACCGGTCGCACGATTCCCCCCGGGAATACGAAAAAACCCCGGATCGTTCTGATCCGGAGTGGTGGGATCTGGCTACGATTTAACAAGATACCGGCAGCGTTGTTAAGTCTATCAGACTTATGTCTGCCGAACGCTAACCGCCGGTTCAAGCACGGTTAGCGTGCTGTTGAACGTATTCAGGTTCACCGTAGCCCCGATAGGAATCGCGGCTTTATAGTGGCCGTGTCCGGTCGCGAGATTCGTCAGCAGGGGCTTGCCGAGAGGAACGACGAATTCGTTGATTACATCTTCATAAGACTTGCCGTAGGCGACCGGACAATCCGTGCATTCGCCCATGATGATGCCAAGACAGTCTTGGAACTTCCCGGCCAGCTTCAAATGATTTAAATACCTGTATACCGTATTGGCCGGCTCGTGGGTTTCTTCCAGAAACAACACCTTTCCTCTTGTATCGATCTCGTAAGGCGTACCCAATGTATCGACCACAGAGGTCAGATTGCCGCCGACAATCGGTCCGGTCACATTCCCCGGTACACGGCTGACCAGCGGAACATTCGGCGGATTTAAAATAGGCCGATAAGAAGACAACGACGACACGGCGGTAAAAAACTGGTCAAAATTATACGCGGGGGTATCCGGTTTGAAATCAATCAGCATGAGGCTGTGAAAGGCGATGAGCCCGCTATAGTAATACAGCGCGTTTAGAAGAAACGTCACGTCGCTGTAGCCGGTAATGATTTTCGGATTGCATCGGATGATGCCGAAATCGAGGTAAGGCAGCATACCGGCCACGCCTACGCCGCCGCGGGTAGGAAGAATCATATTAATCTGCGGATTGGCGAACATCGTCATCAAGTCGTACGCCCGCTCTTGGTCGGTACCGGCAAGGAAACCGTTACGGGCATATGCATACCTTCCCAAGACGACCTGAAACCCCATCCCTCTCAACACCTGGACATGCGCATCGATCACGTCAGCCTCCAACGGACTGCCCATGGCAACGACTCCGATGGTATCACCTCTTTGCAGCGCAGGCGGTCTAATGGCCATATGCCCACCTTCCTCTCCCAAAGCGTCGTGCGACTTCCGTCTTTTCAAGTATATGGGGGCACGTATCCGGGCATCCCTATTTTGCGCTGCAGATAAAAATGATTTATCAGAAGCAATCCGAAAACCAGGAAGGCCCGTTTCCATTAAATCAGCTCTATCGGAATGTAAATTTCCGTTTCGGAATCTTCGTTGTCGGGACCTTGGTAGGCAGATCCGTAATATTCAAATTCATAAGGAAGGGTCAAGGCATATTCCGACTGGGGAAGCCACGTTTCATAAATGTACTTGTAAGTGAATGAAACATGACGGGAGAGCCCTTTATGGATAAACCGGATATATTTGGCCGGGGGGACGGTTTTCGCGGTCATCGTCAGAGGAATCTCGGTAATGCGCTCCACCTCTAAACCGCACATAACATAGAAACCGTTCATATCGTAATTTGTCGGCCAAAATCCGAGCTGATAATACTTCTCGGGCACGTTCCGGCTCGCAGGAAGGTCCGTTTCCCGAAACAAACGGGACCAGGCTTCCGTGATCGGGTGAGCGGATTGCTGAACGACGGCTACCAGCCCCACGATGCGAATCTCCCCCCGCTCCACGATCTGGGGCTCTATGCCCCTGATCGTGTCTCTGTAACGAATGTCTTCTTGCCGCAGCCTGCTGAAGCGGTGGAGCGGGTAAACAAAGCTCTGCTTGCGCAGCTCGGAAGGCGTAATGCCAAACATCCTTTTGAACGCCCGGACAAACGTTTCATAATTCGTAAATTGATATTCCGTTGATATGTCAATACTTTTCCTTCTGGAGTGAATCAACTGATCGGCGGCTTCCGTTAATCTTCTTTTTAAGATGTATTCACTGGCCGGGAGTCCGGTGATTCCATGAAACAACCGACTAAAGTGGTGATAGGAATAGCCGATTTCTTTGGACACGTCAATGACCGACAGCTCTTCTTTCAGGTTCGCTTCGATAAACTCAATGGCTTTACAGATGACGTCCTTATTGTTCATGATCCTCGAACTCCCTTTATCGGCTGCTACGCATCCTTATTTTCGTCTTCCGGCAGCCACTCGGGCCAATTTTTCGCCCATGCTGCCACCTTCACATTCTTCACCCGATCGCAGCCGGGAAAATACGCTTTAATATCAAGAATAGGAGTGCCCGGATAAGCATCGATTTCCGAAATCTCGATCTTCCCTGATTTTTCGTCGACCTTATGGATTCTCACGGTGCTTAGACCGATAGGGTTGGGTCGCACGGGCGAACGGGTGGCAAACACCCCGGTAACAGGCGCATCGTAAGGAGGCTCGATTCGAGTCGTTTGGCGGTAGACAGCGTTATCGAACTCATGAATCCACCAAAGCACCTGCGCATGGCTGAAGCCTGCCAATTCCTTAAGAGCCGGTACGTATGGTTCAAAAATGCTCAAGCTCATCTTCCCATTCTCCGCTTGAACATACCCGACAGGTACTATTGTAAATGATTTGCTTTCCTGCGTCTGCAACTTCATCATCCCCTTCTTCTTTTTCTTTATTGTACCGGCTCCCATTGTTATTTTCCTGATCCTGTTTGTGCTGTTAAGGGCCATTTCACCCGGTTATCGAACGAAACCTGACTTCATTTGATACATCCAACGGCAAACAGCCCGCAGGTCACCCCGCGAGCCTTATCCCATGCCTCGTAGCCCTTATTCCACCTTCGCGCCGTGCGAGCGCAAAAACAAGATCGCTTGCGCCGCGTCCATCCGGGCGCCCTTGACCTCAAGCGACTTCAAATCGACGCCATCCAGGTTTGCGCCTCGCAGATCGGCTCCGTACAGCTTGCATTTGGCAAGCTGCGCGCGGGTGAGATCGGCTTCCCGCAGGTCCGCTTTTTCGAAATTGCATTCGTACAAATCGGCTTCCGTGAACCGGACTCCTCTCAGGTGCTGCTTGGACAGATTGGCGTGCCTCAGACTAGTGTACGACCAGTCGCCCCGATCGATGGTTTTCCCGTCGAAGCTCGCCTCGGAGAAGTCGGAGCCGACCATTTTGCACTCCTCGAATTTGGCGACAAACAGATTCGTCCCTCTAAATCGGCAGTTCGTAAAAGCCGAACCATGATGAACGGACGCATTAAACTGAGCCCCGGTAAAATCGCAATCGATAAACTGGCAGCCCGACGTCCACAGCTCTTCCAAATGGGCGGTGCGAAACCGGCAGCGCGAGAACGTGCAGTTGCGCAGCTCCCCCTCGCGAAAATCCGCTTGACTAAAATCTTTTTCGGTAAACGAGTGATCCACATATTCAAACATCCGATATCATCCATTCCTATGAATAGTAGGAAAAAAGCGATCTAAACCCGAACAAAACAAGAACAAGTGTTCTTATTTTTATCTTAGCAGATATCGGAAAAGAAACAAGGTTTAGGTCTGACAAGTTCATCCTATGGCAGATTACGGCCGATCGCCCCTCTACCCTTCTGGCACAAACCCGGGGTTATACGTTAAAATATAGAGCAAAAACATGTCTCAAGGAGTCGCTAACTTATGATCGATCATACCCGTCTTATGGAATACGGACTGAAGAAGCCCGGAGCGAGCCTCAAGCATCCTTTCGACCCGGACCTACCCGTCCTGTTCGTCGGCGACAAAATGTTCGCTCTGCTCGGCACCCATCAAGGCATTCCGAGCGTCAATCTGAAATGCGATCCCGACAACGTCTGGATCGTACGGCAAACGTATCCGACCGCCGTGCTTCCCGGTTACCATATGAACAAGCGGCACTGGAACACGGTCGTGCTGAACGGCCAAGTTCCGGACACCGAAGTACTGGACATGCTGGAGGAGTCTTACCAGCTTGTGTACCGCAAGCTGACCAGAGCCGTGAAAGAAGCGATCAACGCCGGTTGACGAAACGGATGGTGAAACCGCTCAGAACCGGGCATCCCGGCTGCCGCAAAATGCGTCCACAGGACTTTTCCGTTATCCTGACAAGCCCGTACATAAGGTTCGGACATCTCTGCCACTACCTGCGCGCTCGAACCGAGCGTCCGGATATTCGTTAACGGGTTGCGGAAATTCATATCCAGATCGGCTACCGGCGCAAAAAGGACCAATTGCACCCGACAGCCGCCCCTTCGCGGGCCGCGATAAGCCCGAGCCGGGCGGCCGTTTCCGCATCGCCGGTCGCCGCAGCCTACATCGGATTGGTGAATACCGTCCCGTCCGTGGCAATGCCGCTTCCGCCATACTCCAGGTTGGCGGCAAGCAGCAGCGGAATCTTCGATTTCTCCTGAAGGTACCGGTGGGCAGCTTGAATCTTTTCCTTCGGTCCGGGCCGAAACATAAAGCCTCCCGACCGAATCCCCGTCAAGATCTGCTCCAAAGCTTCCGGGCTGTCTGTCATGCCGTGGATGCAAAATAAATGCCCGACCTTTTTTCTTCCAGAGTCATCGTCTCTAACGTGCTCTTGACCCAATCCATATCCTCATCCGTAAGATAAAACGGATTTCCGCGCAGGATTTGCAAATCAAACATGGAATGTGCCGCCTCTCCTCGTTCAACCATTATTCGAGATACCATTCCTGCAAAAGCTTGCACTCTTCGTCGGAAATGCCTAACCCTTCCACGATATAGTTGTCGGTCGAACCGTAAACCCGCCGCATTTCTTCCAGGGAAGCCAAAAGGTACTCCGGCTTGACGCCCAGCAGCGCACGGACCCAAGTCAACTGTTCTTCGTTTTGAATCGCCTCGCGGGCCTTCGCCATCAGCTTCTCGTTGGCCTCCTGCCGGTAAGCGGCTGTCTTCATGTAGTCTTCCATGATCGTCCCGATCGGAACCTCCAATAGCAGAAGCACAATAGCCGCAGCAAATCCGGTGCGGTCTTTGCCCGCCGTACAATGCCACAACACGGGACGGCCCTCGGCTTCCAACAGGGAGCGGACGAATGTGCGGTAAGCTTGCCGGGATTGAGGGTCCGTGACAAATTTTTTGTAGGCTTCAAGCAGCGGGGCGCCGCCCTGTCCGTTAGCAGCCATCGTTTTGAACACGTCGGATAAGTTCTGCATATTTACGGCACCGCCCATGGCCGGATTGCTCATATTTTTCACCCCCGCCAGGACCGGGTTCGGCTTCGCCTGCTGCTCCCCCTCCGATCTCAAATCGCAAATGAACGAAAGGCCCAGCGATTGCACATATTCAACGTCCTCCGGCTTCAGGTCGGACAGCTCGCCGGAACGGAACAGCTTGTTCGATTTAACCCTTCCGCCTGCCGCCGACGGATAACCTCCAAGCCCCCTAAAATTTACGCGTCTCATCAAATCGTCCATATCTGTTATGCCTCCCTGAAAATTGACATATAGTAATTAGTACTTAACCATCAGTTAATACATATCTCATTTTAGACTTAGTTTATTTGGGTACGTAAACGTTTGTTTAATTATTGTAAATGAAAAACAGCATCCGGTTGGATGCCGCTGCTATACTACTTACGCTTTAAGCGCAGCCGTCGATTCCCTGACGACCAACTCGGGCTTCCATTCGACCGTGACGCTTGCCGTCGAGCCGGCTCCGATCCATTTGAGCAACAGTTCGACGGAGCTCTGGCCGATGCTTTCCGCCGGCTGACGAACCGTCGTCAAATAAGGACGAAGACGGGACGCAATGTACTGATCGTCATATCCGATGACGGACATCGCCTCCGGCACGCGCATCCCCTCTTCCGCCAAAGCGTTTACGATCCCGACCGCGATATAGTCGTCACCGGCGAATACGGCCGTAGGCAGCTTCCCGCTCCTGATCCATGACTTTGCCGTGTCGTAGCCGAATCCGATTTCGTAGTCCCCTTGCACTACGGCGAACGGAGAAAGTCCCGCCTCCCGGAGCGCATCCAAAAAGCCTCTCTTCCGCTCCCGCGTGCTCAAGAAATATTCCGGCCCGCATACGTGGGCGATCGAGGTATGGCCTAGTGAGAGCAAGTGCTTCGCCGCTTCGTAGCCTCCGTAGTAATTATCCGTCAGCACCGATGGGACCATGTGATCCCGTCTTTGATTATCGATGAGCACGAACGGAATACTACGCTTCTTCAATTGGGCAATATATCGGTCCTCTTCCGGCAAAGACAATAGAATCAAACCGTCCACCCGGTCTTCATGCATCAAATCGTGACTTTCGCGGGAACGAACATCGTTCGCGACGGAAAGCGCCAGAAAATAACCGTATCGGGCAAGCGTGCGGTTGATTTCATTGACGACCGTCTCAAAAAAGCGATCATGCAGCGCAGTCATGATCAAACCGATAATGCGGGTATGACCCCGGGCAAGACTTTGCGCTGCGGCATGAGGCCGGTAATCCAAAACCTCGATAGCGTCCAGCACCTTTCGCCGGTTTTTTTCCCGTACGTTGCCTGTGTTGTTTAACACCCGAGAGACGGTCACTACGGACAACCCGCAATATCTGGCCACGTCGTATATGCTTGCTTTCATGGGTAGGCTCCTTCCGATACGCGCTATGAAAATTAAACCGCTTTAATTTTTGGAATAGGCAAACCGAATCGCCGGATGGCGGCAAGAAGCGACATCTATTTAGGAAAAATGTAACAATACTTTACTTTTGTGAGCCTATATTACCATCCTCCCCCTTCGATAGCAATGTGTTTTTTTGAATAATCCGGCCGTTCGACAGCGCCGCATCTGTCGGACCTGCCGCTATGCGGCTTAGCGATTGAGCGGAAGACGGCTCCTCATCATTTTCTTCCGCCACGAAAGCAAAAGACGCTTTTCTCTTTCACCGGATTGTTCCGCAGCATGGCCGCTTGGCGTTACAATACGGATAGAAAGCAAATGCAGAAAAATGGAGGTACCGTTCCCATGGAAATTCAACTCATTCGAAACGCAACGCATTATATCGAATACGGCGGAAAGAAGCTGCTCATCGATCCGATGCTAAGTCCGGCCGGAGCTATGCCTCCTATCGCGAATACGCCGAATTCTTTTCCAAACCCGACCGTGAACCTTAAAGTTCCCGTAACCTATCTGCTGCAAGCCGACGCCGTCCTGCTTACCCATACCCACCCGGATCATTTCGACGCCATCGCGGCGACACTGCTGCCAAAGGATATCGTCTTTTTCTGCCAGCCGGAGGATGCCGGGAAGCTTCGGGAGCAGGGCTTTCGGGATGTGCGGCCAATTGAAACGGGCATAGTGTGGGATTCCGTCAGCATCGTACGCACCTCCGGCCAGCATGGCACAGGCGAGATCGGCAAGCGTATGGGGCCGGTATCCGGCTTTGTGCTAAATGCGCCCGGCGAGCCCGTATTTTATATTGCCGGCGATACGATCTGGTGCCCGGAGGTGGAGCAAGCCTTGGCACAGCATAAGCCTGACGTCGTCTTACTGTTCGGAGGTAGCGCGCAATTCCTTCAGGGCGGACCGATTACGATGAACGAAGAGGATGTGGCGATGGTTGCGAGCGCCGTACCGGACGCTCAAGTCATCGTGGCTCATATGGAGGCTTTGAACCATTGCCTTCTGCGGCGAGAAGATTTGAGAGCGTATGTTGCCGGGCTCGGTCTCTCCGAAAGAGTCCGTGTTCCGGAGGACGGGGAGTCCATCCGCTTCCATCCGTCCTCATCGCGCGTGTAACAGAGGGGACCTTGTTTCCGGCGAACGGACACGGTACAATCGGTTTGAGCAATCTTCCATACAAGTAGGTGTATTCATGGAATTGGATCAAACCGATATTGAGATTATCCGCCTTCTTCGGCAAAATGCCCGTATCCAGTGGAAGGAGATCGGAGAAAACGTATTTTTGTCGGGGCAAGCAGTCGGAAACCGGATCAAGCGTCTGGAAGATCTGGGAATTATTCAAGCCTATACCGTTCAACTGAACGAGGCAAAAATGGGCCGCCCCGTTCTTGCCATCATCACGGTATTTATGAAATCGACGAATCACAGCGGCTTCGAGAGCTTTCTTCAGGAACAAGAGTCAGTGATCGAAGCTTACCGTATCAGCGGCGAAGGGTGCTATACGGTTAAAGCCGCGGTGTCCGACCCGGCCGCATTGAATGTTTTGCTGGATGCGATCCTCCAGTACGGCAACTACAAGGTCAATCTGGCCATCGGAAAAGTAAAGTAGACGGAATTTCATCGCCGATAACGCCCCGAAATGCGGGGCGCTATTTCTTTTTTTCCTACCAAACCGCTGCACTCGCCTAACCGCCACTTAGCTTCTCCCCCGCTTCATTTTCACTCAAACGCAAAGCTCCCTCTTGCCATTATTACGAAGTCGTAGTAAAATGAAGCCGTAAATTAGTTCCATATCGTAGTAAATCACTATCGCAGTACATTGGAGGATGCAGCCGTTGATGGAGCAGATGTTGGAGCTATTTTTCAAACACGGTCTGCGGCCCATGAGCTTGATGGCGGAGGCGGCCGAGCTGGAGCAAACGCTGAACCGCTCCGAAATTTCCGCGCTCATGTTCCTCGAATATCGCGGCGAGCTGACCATGTCGGAGCTGGCCGCGGAACTGGGAGCGCCGCTCAGCACGGTGACGAGCCTGACGAAACGTCTGGTCCGCAAAGGTCTTGCCGAGCGCAATCAATCCGACAAAGACCAGCGCATCATTCTGGTCAGGCTGTCCGACGAAGGCCGCAAGCTGGCAAGCCAGGCGAAAGCCATGATGGAAAACATGTTTGCCCGCGTGCAGGCGGCTCTCTCCTCGGAGGAGCTGCAGCAGTTTCTGACGCTCGCGGTCAAAGTAGGCAAAGCGCTGCAGTACAAAGAAGATAAAGACAGCGTGCCGTCCGAGCGCACCGTCCGGAAAATCCGGATAGACGATTAAATTCGCTTGAACCGCAGCCCCTATTTTTTTAACTAAATACTACGAAATCGTACTAATTGGAGGGATACGATGAGAATCATTCTATATACCGGCAAAGGCGGCGTCGGCAAAACGAGCGTCGCTGCGGCAACGGGTGTTACACTTGCGGCGCAAGGGCTTCGTACGCTTGTGATGAGTACAGATGCGGCGCACAGTTTATCTGATTCGTTCGATCAGCCGCTTGGCAGCAGTCCTGTTCCCATTGCCGACTGTTTATGGGGGCAAGAAGTCGATAGCTTGCGCGAGACGGAAAGGCACTGGGGCGCGGTCCAAGGCTGGTTGGCCGGCTTGATGAATTGGGCCGATCTTAGCGACGTGACGACCGAGGAAATGCTTGTGTTCCCAGGCATGGAAGAGCTGTTCAGCCTGCTGGAAATCAAGCGCCATGCGGCCAGCGGCGATTATGACGTCATAGTCGTCGATTGCGCGCCGACCGGAGAGACGCTTCGGCTGCTCAGCTACCCGAACGTGCTCGGTTGGTGGATGGACAAAATTTTCCCGTACGAACGCCGGTTGGTAAAGTTGGTGCGTCCCGTCGCCAAAATCGTCACGGGCGGGCTGGAACTGCCCGACGATAACGTCATGAACAGCATCGAGTCGCTCGCCCGCGAGCTGGAGCTGCTGCAAAGCCTGATTCTCGATTCGGAGACGACCTCCATCCGCATGGTGCTTAACCCGGAGAAGATGGTCATCTCCGAGGCACGGAGGGCGTTCACCTATTTGAACTTGTTTGGCTTCAATACCGATGCGGTGGTCGTTAACCGTGTGCTGCCGGAGGAGGCCGGCACCGGCTATTGGGCCGGATGGCGAGCGGCTCAAGATAAATATGAAGAAGAAATTCGCGATTGCTTCAGCCCGCTGCCGATCTTCCGCATCCCGCTGATGAAATCCGAAGTGCATGGCCTGCCGCTGCTCGCACAAATGGGCGAAGCCGCTTTCGGCGGCCGCAACGTCTCGGAAGTGCTCCACTTGGGGAAGGTGCAGGACATTCGCAAGGAGGACGACGTTTACTTTTTGGATCTGACGCTGCCTTTTATAGACAAAAGCGACTTGTCGCTCAGCCAGAAAGGCGACGAGCTGACCGTCCAAGCGGGCCCTTACAAACGCAAAGTGGTGCTGCCGCGCATCCTGCTCGGACGTCCGATTGCCGGCGCCCGGTTTACAGAGCAGAAGCTGTCGATCCGCTTCGGCGAAAGAGAACTGCCGGAAGACCCCAAAAAGGAGGAGAACGATGAGAGCCGATAAGGTAACAAGATTGCTGGACAGCTTGTCGGAGGCGCAAGAAACGTTGATTTCCGAATTTATTCCCGCCGGGGCGCGCAGCCATTTTCTCGCTTCCCGCAGAGAAGCCCTGCTCGGCCTTCGCAGCCTGCTCGATGCCGCAATCGACCGGACGAAGGAGCCGACGGAGGCAGCCGGCAAAAAATCACCACCCAGCCGTTCCCGCGGTGTGATCGACATTTCTGATTGAGCTATAGCACAGTCTGCCGGCCAAAGCTTTAGAGCTTGATACGAGGAGGAATTGCCCATGCTGCTCGACCGCTTTTTGCCCGTTTACCACTACCACGAAAAGCATTCGATCGACGTCCGCGCGCCGAGGGATGCGGTCTATCGTGCGATTCGCGAAGTAAAATACGGGGATATTCCCGTACTGCGACTGCTGTTCGGTATTCGGATGCTTCCGGCCTGGTTGGCCGGCAAAGTGAAAACGGGGGCTTCGGGCGGCGACGAACCATTTATAAAGCGAATGATGCGCTATGGATTCATGCTGCTGGAAGAAGCCGAAGGGCAGGAGCTCCTGGTCGGCGTAGTCGGCCCATTCTGGAGACCGGTCGGATTCGAGCCGATCCGCTTGGATTCAGCACAGGCTTTTATTGATTATGACTCCCTTCGTCATGCGAAGGCGGTCATGAATTTCCAAGTGCGGGAGCAGTCGAACGGAACGATGACGGTCATGACCGAGACGCGGATTCAAACGCAGGACAGGGCGGTGCGGCTGAAATTCGGGCTGTACTGGCTGCTGATTTACCCCGGCAGCACTTGGATCCGGCGCAGCCTGCTCAAAGCGATTAAAACCAATGCGGAAAAGGAGCGAGTTGTTTATGGCAGCCAAACTTAAATCTTATTCGGGTATGATGCTTGCTTGGACGGCGGTACTGCATACGGTAGTCGGCATTTTCGTTTATTGGCAGCCGCTCGTGGATATCGGACGGAGCGGACTATTTAATAGCATTGACCCTCATTTCGACCGGGTTTCGGCCTTCTGGTTCCTGCTATTCGGCGCCCTGCTGTTTATGCTGGCCGAACTGATCCGCTGGCTAACCCAAGTCAAAAAAATGGAAACTCCGAAATTTATCGGCGTCTACATGCTTGCGCTTTGTCTCGTCGGTGTCTTTTTCATGCCGGTGTCGGGTTTCTGGCTCGTCATTCCCCAGGCGCTTATCATAATGCGGGCTTGAGCCGGATGTTAAGCACCTACCACATACTGTATAATAAAAAGAGAGCCGTGCGCCAACACGACTCCCACACAATAGCCGCTTTTAAGGGCGGTGGCTAATAAGTAGAATAAGAACTGATCATGAATCGATCGCTACCTATGCTGAGGGCGGTCTGTTTCTTTTTGTTTTGGTTAATCGCAATATTCTAGCATTGAATAATAGAAAAAAGGGGCGATTTCTCGCCCCCTCACCTTAATGCGCTACGGCATTGTAAGTCATAATCCAGATCGAGCCTGCTACAATCGTCAACAGAATGATCATGCCGAGCAGCAGCGCCATCATGTTCCAGCGGGCATTCTCGCCTTCGCGCAGGTGCATGAAGAAGACAAGCTGCACGACGAACTGAAGAATAGCCATCGCAAGAATTACGATCAGCGTCGCCGTCTTGCTCAGCATGCTGTTCATCACGATGGTAATCGGGATGATCGTCAAGATGATCGAAAGCACGAACCCGATCGTATAAGACTTCAGCGAGCCATGGGAGCCGTGTTGCTCATGCGAAGAAGCTCCATGCGAATTCCCCATCTTACATCACCCCCATCAAGTAGACAACCGTGAGGACGAAAATCCAGACGACGTCAAGAAAGTGCCAGTACAGGCTGAGATTTTCCACTTTGCGTTTGGTGACGGGAGTAATGCCGCGTTTGCGGAGCTGAAGCATAAGCCCGATCATCCAAACCAAGCCGAGCGAAACGTGCAAGCCGTGCGTCCCTACCAAAGTAAAGAACGCGGATAGAAAAGCGCTGGTGGAAATCGTCGCGCCCTCGTGCACCATATGCACGAACTCCGTCACTTCCAGCGCGATGAACGCCGCGCCGAGCAGCGCCGTAACCGCAAGCCAGCCGATCAATTGCTGCTTGTTGCCGCGATGCATCGCAAGCACCGCAATCCCGCTCGTAAAGCTGCTTGTCAACAGGATGAACGTTTCGGCGATAATGCCCGGCATTTGAAACAATTCCTCGGGCGTCGGTCCCGCATTCGTATTGCCGCGAAGAACGATATAGGTGGCAAACAATGTGCCGAATAAAATAACGTCCGTAATCAGAAAGAGCCAAAAGCCGAACGTCTTCAGCGACTCTTGATCGTGATGATCGTGGTCGTGAGCGTCGTGTCCGTGATTTGCCGCTGCATGTGCCATTAAGCTTTTGCCCCCCTTGCCAGTTGCTCTGTGCGCTTCACTTCATCGACCGGAATATAATAGTCGGTATCGTACGAGAACGAACGCGCCAGCATGCAGATCGCGATGCCGACAAGCGCCGGAATCGTCAGCCACATCCAGTTCCATACGAACCCAAACCCGGCCAAGAACCAGAGCGAGGACTTGATGAACGGAATCGCCGAGTTTTTCGGCATATGAATCGGCTCCAGCTTCGCATCCGGGATCGGAGCGAGCGGCTTCTCGCCTTTCTGCTTCCGCTCCCACCAGTCGTCCGTTTCCTGCACGGTCGGGGTGATGGCGAAGTTGTACATCGGTGCCGGCGACGGAATCGTCCATTCGAGCGTGCGGCCGTCCCAAGCGTCACCTGTCGTGTCTTTCTCATGATTCTTGATACTGTAAGCAATCTGCCATACTTGGAAAATGAACGCAATCCCCATCAGGAAGCCGCCGATCGTAGAAACGAGGTTGAGCGGTCCCCAGCCCATGTCAAAATCGTACGTATACGTACGGCGCGTCATGCCGTCCAGTCCGAGGAAATATTGCGGCATGAAGCACACATAGAAACCGATGTTCCAGAACCAGAACGCCCATTTGCCGAGGCGCTCGTTCAGCTTGAAGCCGAACATTTTCGGCCACCAGTAGTACAGACCTGCAAAGTATCCGAATACGACGCCGCCGATGAGCACTTGGTGGAAGTGCGCAATCAGGAAGTAGCTGTTGTGAAATTGGAAGTCAGCCGGAGCAACCGACAACAGCACCCCGGTCATCCCGCCGATGACGAAGCACGGAATGAACGCGACCGCCCACATCATCGGTGTCGTGAAACGAATCCGGCCGCGGAACATCGTAAACAGCCAGTTGAACACCTTGACCCCGGTCGGTATCGCGATCAGCATGGTCGTTATCGCGAAGAACGCATTGACATCCGCACCGGAGCCCATGGTGAAGAAGTGATGGACCCACGTAAAGAACGAAAGTACGCTGATCCCGATCATGGCGAATACCATCGAAGAGTAGCCGAACAGCTTTTTCCTGGAGAAGGTCGCAACCACCTCGGAGAAAATACCAAACGCCGGCACGACGACGATATACACTTCGGGGTGACCCCACATCCAGATCAAGTTGATATACATCATCGGGTTACCACCGCCGTCGAGCGTGAAGAAATGCGCGCCCGCAAAGCGGTCAAGGAACAGCAGGAACAACGTAACCGTCAAAATCGGGAATGCGAAAATGATCATGATACAGCTGGACAGCACCGACCAGGAAAACATCGGCATTTTCATCAGCTTCATGCCAGGTGCGCGCATTTTGAGAATCGTAACGATAAAGTTGATCCCCGTCGCCAAGCTCCCGATCCCTGAGATCTGAATGCCCCAGATATAGAAGTTTTGACCGACGCCCGGGCTGTGGGACAGCTCGGACAGCGGCGGGTATGCCAGCCAGCCCGCATCCGGCGAACCGCCGATGACGAACGAAATGTTGAACAGCATGGCCCCGAAGAAGAACAGCCAGAAGCTGAGCGAGTTCAAAAACGGAAAGGCAACGTCGCGCGCGCCGATTTGCAGCGGAACGACGACATTGAACAGACCGAACATGAGCGGCATCGCCATGAACAGAATCATGATAACGCCGTGCGTCGTGAAGATGGCGTTATAGTGATCCGCCTGCAGAAATTCGACGCCGGGCATCGCCAACTGCAGCCGCATGAGCAGCGCATCGACGCCGCCGCGGAACAGCATCAGGATGGAGCAAATAATATACATGATGCCGATGCGCTTATGGTCGACGGTCGTCAGCCATTCGCGCCACAGCCAGCCCCATTTTTTGAAAAACGTAAGCACGAAGACGATGGCTACCATCGCAAGCCCGATACTTACCTGTGCCCCGAGAATGAGCGGATCCCCGGTGACGAAAAACTCCGATGCGAATTGTTTAATGGTATCCAGCATGAGTGGGCCTCTTTTCTGTTAAAAATAAATCAAGCGCTGCGTTTATTTTCCGGAGGCGCTGTGAACCGCTCCATGAGCCCCGTGGCCTTCGCCCGCGGTTACGTCCTCCATCTTGTTGCTGCTGACCGCAGCGCCCTGCTTCCCGCCAGATTCGTTTCCGCTGCCGCCGGATGTCGCTCCGTGAGCGCCATGAGCGCCGTGCGAGCCACCGACTGCATATTTCGTAACGATATTGTAGAACAAGTTATCCGGGAACGCCGAGAAAAACTGCTCGCCGGAGCGGCCTGGTTTGGCCAACGCGTCATAGCCGGCTTGCGTCAACGGACTTGCCGACTTTTTGACCCCTGCGGCCCACTTGTCGAACTCTTCCCGCGACGTTGCGTGAACGTCGAATTTCATGTCGTTAAAATGCTCCCCGCTGAAGTTCGCGGCGGTGCCGAAATATTTGCCTGCCTCGTCCGCTTGCAGATACAAGGTCATCGCCATGCCGGACATCGTGTACATTTGTCCGCCAAGCTGCGGGATCCAGAAGGAGTTCATTGGAGCGTCCGACGTTAATTCGAACTTGATCGGCACACCCTTCGGAATTTGCAAATAGTTCACCGTCGCAATTCCCTGCTCCGGATAAGTAAACAGCCATTTCCAATCCAACGACGTCGCTTGAACGACAATCGGCTTCTGGTCCGATTGAATCGGCTTGGAAGGCTCCAAAGCGTACGTATATTTTACCGTCACGCCGCCAAGAATAAGGATGATGATGATCGGAATCCCCCACCAGATCATCTCCAGCTTGGTGCTGTGCGCCCAATTCGGCTTGTAGGCCGCCTTGTTTCCTTTCGCGTCGCGATAGCGCCATACGATGACTGCCGTCATGGCCAGCACGGGCACCAGTACGATAAGGCAAAGCACGGTCGAGATCACGATCAGGTCTCGCTGGTCTTGGGCAATCGGCCCTTTCGGGTCGAACACCATCATTTCTTGTCCGCAGCCGGTTAGCAGCGCCATAATCAGGATGAACAGCAGCGCTAGCGAAATTCGGCCGATCTTTACCGGTTTTCTCATGTCGATCCTCTCCCAAGCTCTCCGAAATGCTATGATTGTTCTGACTGTGAGCCAGATCACTCTATAAAACCACCATAACAGATTACGACAAAATGTTCGCGGCATTTAACAAATACGTCAATGTTTCGTCATTTTTCTGCAAAAGAATTTTCACGAAGCTGACAAATATTTTGCACTTGTTAAAATATGACACCCCAAATAACACCAAAAACCCCTCCGAGAGATCCCGAAGGGGCTAAAATTTGTGTGTTATGCTACTTATTTACTATCATCTTCCGCTTTCGCTCTGGAATGAACGAGATGGATGGCCGTGCGGATTACATAGATATGAACGCTGCCGACCATGAACCCGACCCCGACCATGAGGGACGTGTTACGATCGCTGAAGTCATGCAGGTTAAATAAACTAAGCAGCAATCCGATCCCAAGCAGCACCCATGCTGTTGCCGTCATCAAGACTACCAATCTGCCCACATTGCGCTCGTTTCCGGTTCCTTCGGCCAAAACTGCCGTTTTCGTCGTCATAGCGATCACTCCTAAACCATTGAAAGTGCTTTCTCTTCCAATAGTATACCACACTTTTGCGATTTTGTTCATACAAAATTCAATTTTTGATCAAATTTCAGACAAAAATTTATTTAGAACCTATTCGAATTTCCAGCAGCGAATCGATGAGAAAGTCCGCATCCTCGGATAGCACCTCTCTGGAGCCGTCATACGTCACAATCCCGACAGCGATGCTTCCTGCCGCTTTCGCCATCTTCATATCGACAACGGAATCACCGACGACCACCATCTCATGGGGGGATATGCCCAACTGCTCACAGGCTTTGTAGACCATGTCCGGGTTCGGCTTGCCTTTCTCCACCTGCTCCGGGGTAATGAGAAAATCCAGCCGCTCCTTGACTCCCAGCAAATCCATGCATTGTTCGGCCCTTGTCCATTTGTCCGAGGTTAGGATCCCTGTCCGGATCCCTTCATCAAGCAGCGACAGAATGACTTCCGATGCCCCCTCTTTGGCTTGGAAGGCTTGATCCAGAACCGTATTCTCGTCCGCCAGCCGGAAGACGGACTCCGCTTTGGCTTTGCATTCCGTCCACGGCCAGCCCTTCAACTGATAGAAAGCGCCGGCGGTGAGGATGATTTCCTCCAAGGTCGTCGCTATGGCCAGCACGCCGTTATGATCTACATCGTCAGCCCCTCGAATGCCCATCAGCTTCTCCCATTGCTCCAGATGCTCTTCCCCGGCCAGGTTCAGAAACTGCTGCTTTCTTAGCGTATCGATATATACCCAAAAGGCCACGGCATCGAATAATGTGCCGTCTTTATCGAATCCTACCGCCTTCGCTTCGACCTTCGTATTGCCTATCCATAAACTTTTGCCGCTCATAATACATCCTCCTTATATCTCCCTGCTGCCGAACTTTTCCCGCCATACGGTCTCAATTTCTTCTCTTGTGGTTAAAAACATAAATTCCGAGTCAAACGTACGCTTTTCATGAGGCAGCAGTTGTTCCAGCCTGCCCTCCCGCCGCTCCGCTGCTCTTCCGTTCAATCCGCAGTTGGCCGGTTCAAAGCCGATCGCATAGATGCCTTGTTTGATGCCTTTCCATAACGAAAACCGGGGAAACTGCCGCGAATCGTAGGAATACACAAACGCGATGTCTTCCCGCGGATTTATGAGCATCAGATGGCATTTCCCGTTTTCATCGGGCTCCACTTCCGCATGGATGACCTCCTCATCCACTGTGCTGCTCGGACCGGGGATCAGCGAATAATGCTCCAGATCCGCTTCCGGCGTGCCCTCCCATGCTCTTACATTCGTTATGGAACCAACGATGGAGGAGCCTTCATCGACCAAAGGAAATCCCAAGTTGATATGATATAACAGCATGAGCGGCGTTGCCGTGAAGCCTTGGTTGATGACCTCGTCCTCGATTTTGATCACATTGGAACCGAATACCGTCGTGATCGATCGCTTGAGCTCCAACTGCTCATGGAACACCGAAGCTTGCTCGACGCATCCCCTAACGGATAACCTGTACTCCTCGCCGACCCACTCTTCTTCGTAGACGGTTTTCCGGGCAGGGAGATTGGCTATTCTTCCATGCAGCCCTAGCTCCTCCTCTCCGTCCCGGCACGGCTCTCCCGCTTGGGTCAGCCCGCACGTCGTCAGCAGACCGCCGGAAAAGTTGCGCAGCCACCCGATCCCGGCCGGCTCGAAATATTCGCCGGAGGCGTAGCCGACGGGCGAGATCCACGCCATCGGAATCCCGTCGCATTCCACTTGTCCGATATCCATCCCCCGGTCGGCCAACACGGTAAAGCGCAGCCTCCCGTTGCGCACGTCGAAAGCGAGCAGGCCTTTAGCTTTGCCATCGGTAAAAGCAAACGGTTGAATTCCGGCCAATTGCCGATAAGCTCCGACCTTGGGCCTCCACTGTTCTTTCTTATAGTTTAAATAAGCTTTTCTCGCCATTTCTTCATCCGTCCCGCTTCCGCTACGATTTTTTCAATACGCTTTTTCCCGCAAACGCGATAACCGCCAAAGAGAAGACGATGAACAGCGAGTAGATTGCATTGATTTGCGGCGAATACCCGTACCGGATCATCGACCAGATTTGCATAGGCAGCGTATTGTCCGTTCCGATCAGGAAGAACGTCACGACGATCTCATCGAACGATACCGTGAGTCCCAGTAATGCTCCTCCGAGCAAAGCCCCTTTGATATTAGGCAGCGTGACGAAGAAAAACGTTTTTAACGGGGAGGCTCCCAGGTCCATAGAGGCCAGCTCCAAATTTTTGTCCAGACGTTTTAACCGGTCCATTACCATAATCATCACCACGGGTGTAATAATGACGACATGTCCGAGGGTGACCGTGAGCAAAGAGGCAGAAAGCTGGAGCGTTTTAAAAAATAAAGTCATAGCAATACCGGTGATGATGCCGGGCAAAATGTAAGGCAGCAATAGAGAAAGCTGCAAAAAGCTTCTCCCGGCAAATTTGTAGCGCTGGAACAAAAAGGCGGCCGTGGTGCCCACCACAATAGCAAGCAGCATAGCGGGGATGCTGACCGTCAGGCTATTTTTGGCGGCCAGCCACAGCTTCGGCTCTTGGAACAGCTTCACGTACCAATCGAAGGTAAACGCTTTGATCGGAAGCGCCGGGATGCGCGACGCGTTGAAGCTGAACAGCACGGTGACCAGAATGGGTAAATACAAGAACAGATATACGGCTGCGGCAAACAGGATGCAAGCCCATTTCTTGACGTAGTTCAAGGTCAGTCCCTCCGCTAATTTTCTTCGAATGTTCCTTTGACATCCCCCAGCTTCCTCAAGATCAAAATAACCACCAGCAAGCATAGCAGCAAAATGACGGCCAAGGAGGCGCCGAGCGGCCAGTTAAAGCTGTTGCCGAATTGGGTCTGAATAATATTGCCGAACAATATTCCCGACGCCCCTCCGACCAAGGCAGGAGCCATATAATCGCCGACGGCGGTAATGAAGGCAAACATGAATCCGGTTGCTATACCGGGCAAGCTTAGTGGAGCAATAATGTGAATAAACGTATAAAATGCCGTTCCCCCCAAATCTTCCGAAGCCCGAACTAACGAAACCGGAATTTTCTCGATGGTTGTGTAAATCGGAATGAACGTGAACGGAACGGCTATGCACAGTACGGTAACGATAACGGAAAAATTGTTAAACAGCAGGCCCGTTGCCGGCTTCTCCAAAACACCGGCAAGCAGAAGAACGGAATTGATAAACCCGTTTTCACCCAAAATGGAACGCCAAGCATAAATCCGTACCAAGTAGCCGACCCATAACGGCGCAAGAACACCCAAAAACAGAACAGTCTTGAAGGCCCCTCCTTTATAATGGATGATCAGGGCCATCGGATAGCTGATGACAACAGCGAGACATGCGATCAGGACGGAAAGCTTCAGCGTCTTCAGCAGCAGCTGCACATAAGTCGGATCTGTAAAGAAAGCGATATAATTCGCCAAGGTCAGCGTGCGCACAAGTTTGAATTGGTCGACCTGCCAAAAACTGTATAAACCCATGGTGCCGATGGGAATGAGAATAAATAAAATCACCCAAAGGGATATTAACGAGATCAGTATCCGTTTATTGTTCATCGGTCTCACCTGTATTCTGAACAACGGTTGCGTCTTCCGTCCTGAAATAAAGATCGACAAACGTTCCCGGAGCAATCCGGCGATGCTTGTCCTGCTCCGTAATCCTCAGGAGGAACGGCAGCTCTCCCTTCAGCTTGAGCAATACCTCGGTTTCCGAGCCGTAATACGTTTCCTCCAGCACGAAAGCGCCTTCGATTTTGTTCGTATACGAGTCGTCCTCCGGAGTGAAGCGAATTTTCTCCGGACGTATGGACAAACAGGCTGCATTCGGATCGTTCGGAGCTTCGACGCGGAAGGTCTCTCCGTTGTCGCATTGAAAAAGATGATCCTGAATCATCCGACCGGGCAGCAAATTCGTCTTTCCGATAAATCCGGCGACAAATTTCGTTTTCGGATGATTGTAAATTTCGGCCGGTGTGCCTACCTGATGCAGCCTTCCGCGCTTCATGACCGCGATCCGGTCCGATAAGCTCAAGGCTTCTCCTTGATCGTGCGTGATATAAATAAACGTAATGCCGACTTCCCGCTGCAAATGCTTCAAAACCTTCTGCATATCCTGTCTTAAATGAAAGTCCAAGGCGGATAGCGGTTCGTCCAGCAGCAAAATATCGGGGCTCGAAATCAACGCTCTGGCCAGAGCCACCCGCTGCTTCTGACCGCCGCTCAGCTGGTCCGGTCTGCGTTCTGCGAATTCTCGCATGCTCACCATGCCCAGGCTTTCCATCACCCTTTTGGCTATTTCCGCTTTGGCGACTTGCTTGATTTTCAGAGGATAGGCGACATTCTGAAATACGGTCATATGCGGAAACAAGGCGTAATTTTGAAATACGGTATTGACATTTCGTTTATAGGGAGGCTGGCCGCTTGCGTTGATCCCTGAAATACGAATCTCTCCGCCGGTAGGATATTCAAATCCGGCGATCATTTTCAGGATGGTCGTTTTTCCACAGCCGCTTGGGCCTATGATCGAAAAAAATTCGCCTTTGCCGACCGACAGATTCAACCGCTTGATTGCAGTGAAATGTCCGTAATCCTTAACCACATTGATCATTTCCAAGACCGGTTGGCTATCGTTCATGATGATCGTCTTTCCTTTCTTCTATAAAGGGGATGGATGAATTTCACGCACAGCCTTAGTTGGCTTTAACCTCGTTCCAAAGCTTAACTCGTTTTTCGAAGCTTTCCGGAAAAGCCACGTATACCAGACGATTGAAATAGTCCGCATCGTCCATATGGGCGTCTTTCGCCTCTTTTTCCGAGATGTGCTTAACGGCCTCTTGGTTGACGACCCCATAGCCTGCTTTTTTGACCACCTGCGCCTGCACCTCCGCGGAGATCAGATAGTCGATATAGAGATGAACCAATTCCGGATTTTGAGCTTTCGCACCAATGGTAACGTTATCAATCCATACCAGCGCTCCTTCTTTGGGAACGACTTCGACGACATCCATTCCCGCTTTTTGCAAATCCGTCACCATCGTCGGCCCTTGGGTATATATGGCCCAGGCCTCTCCGCTGGCCATTAAATTTTTTCCGTCTTCAAAGCCCGTATAATAGGAACGGACAAGCTGCTTTTGCTCGATCAGCTTTTGTTTGACCTGCTGCATTTGATCGTCCGTCAATTGGTAAGGGTCTTTGAATCCGAGCAGCAGGGCGGTCATCGAAATCTGGTTGTTGGCATCGTCGACCGTGGCGATTTTGCCTTTATAGTTGTCATTCCATAAAACGGACCACGAATCGACGGGCTCCTTGATTTTGTCCCGGTTGACGGCCAGAGGCAGCGAGCCCCAGGCGAAGGGAAGGGCGTAAGCTTTTTGCTCGAACGTCACATGCTTCTCGTTCAGTTTGTTCATGTTAGGAATAAGCTGCGCCGTATTTTTCAACTTGGAAGTGTCAATAGGCTGAAGCAGGTTCAGCTTCTGGTACCGGGTCACGGAACCGCCGTCCATAAAGATCAAATCATAGTTGACGGCGCCCGAAGCCGCCTTGGCAAACATTTCGTCGACGCTTCCGGCGTAGGAAACGTTCACCTTGACTCCATATTTTTCCTCGAACGGTTTGACCCATTCGTCCTCCTGATAGCCCTCCCACGACAAGACGTTCAGCGTCTGCCCTTTGTAGACGGATTCCGGGCCGCCTTGACCGGCTTGTTGACCCGGCTGATTGCTGCAAGCGGCGAACCAACACATGAGACAAACAACGACAACGATGCGAATTCCAAGTTTAAGCAAAGCTTGTCCCCTCCTTTATGATCTCCAATCAATGACGGTCTTGATCGCACAAGAGGAACGACCTTCCTCTAAAAACGCTTTCACTTGTTCCGGCTTAAGCACTTGCCCTACCAACGACTCCATTTCGATATACCCGCGGCTCACGGCTTCAATCGCTCTCGGCCAAACGGACGGCGCGTTCGTACGCCCGTAGATCGTCAAATTTTTGAGAATAATTTCCCGGTGAGGGAATGCTCTCGTCTCGCTATCCTTGAATCCATACAAGATAATTCTGCCGCCGATTTTCGCGTACCTGACTGCGGCCTGCACCGTCTCCGACAGCCCCACGGCATCGATCACAAGGTCGAAGCCTTGGGTATGGATGTAATCGTCCGTTTGTTCGACAGCTTTCATGTTAACGCTTTCAATAATGGTAGCGGCTCCCGCTTTCTTTAACCATTCCACCCGCTCCGGCAGCTTATAGACGACCGTTACGGCAGCAGCTCCTCTCATTCGGGCAATCTGGGTAAAATATAAGGCCGCCGGGCCGTCCCCAAAAACAAGCACTTTATCGCAGGCCTTCACCCCCGCAGCCTCAACCGCTCCGAACGGGCACGTCATCGGCTCAAACACCGCGGCCGCCAGGTCGCTCATCGTATCTGGTATGCGATGGACGCATCGTGCGGGAACGACCGCATAATCGGCCCAACCGCCGTTCATATTGATTCCGAGCTCGCGGTAGTTGAAACAAAATTCCGGCTTTCCGGACTGGCAGGAGAGGCAAGCTTCACAAGGGACGGCCGGGTCGATGACGACCCGTTCCCCTTCGCGCAAAGCGGCTTGCGCATTGCCGATTTTCACCACCGTCCCGGTCAGCTCATGTCCTAAAATATAAGGAGGCCTGTACGGAAATTTCCCTTGAAAAATTTCTTGATCCGTCGCACAGATTCCCGAATAAGACACTTTAACCAGCACTTCATCGTTCTTCACTTCCGGTACGGGGACGAGGCGTAGCTGAAGAACGCCCGGCCCTTCCCATACAAGCGCGCGCATCGTTTCCGGCATGGATGGAAGCCTCCTCTTGTTAAAGTAGCATGCCGATTCGAGGCTGGTAATTTTCCCCGCTCTCGTCGTCATAGAACACCATCTCGCGGATCTCCTCTTTTGCCAGCCCGTTGAAATCAGGCGCCAGTTCCACCCCAAGTCCCGGGGCATCGCTTAAAGCGAGCTTTCCGTTGCGGAAGCTTAACGGGTTCTTCAATACGTCGGACGTATACCATCCGTAATGGGTATCGTTGGCAAACGGGAAGTTTCTCGAAGCCGCAATCAGATGGGCATTGGCCAGCGTCGCAATCCCCGTTTCCGCCCACGAGCCCGTCACGCACCAGATTCCGCAGCTGTTAGCCAATTCCACGATTTGCTTTGCTTTCAGAAGTCCGCCCGCTTCCGAAGGATAGACCGTAAAGGCCGCAACCGCCCGCTTTTCGATCAATCGGAGGGCCGTATCGAACGTGGTGCAGGATTCGTCCGCCGTAATGGGAACGGGAACCGATTTGCTTACGGTGGCCAATCCGTCGATATCGTAGTAAGGAATAGGCTGTTCCACCAGCTGCAGATCGTATTCGGCCATTCGGTTAATCGCTTTAATTGCGCTGCTTACGCTCCAAATCTGGTTGGCGTCGATCCGCAGCTTTACCTTCGGACCTACGGCCCGTCGAATTTCTTGAATTCTGCGCGTATCCAGATCGATATCTCTGCCGACCTTGATCTTAATTTCATCATAGCCTTGGGCGACGATCTCCTCGGCTTCCTTGGCGTTGACCAACGGATCGTCGATGAACAAGTATCCGGAGAAGGAAACCTCCTTCCGGTACAGCCCCCCAAGCAAATTGTATACCGGTGTGTTCAATAATTTCGCTTTCAAATCCAGTAAGGCGATATCGATGCCGGCCAACGCGTAGTATCCAATCTGCGACCAGTTTAGAATGTATTCCTCCAGCTGATGCAAGATCAGTTCCGTCTGCATCGGGTCTTTGCCGATCAGAAACGGTTTAAATTCTTTTTCCACAATCGTCTGGATCGTTGAGATCGTAGGTCCTACACACTCGCCATATCCGATAACGCCTTCATCCGTGACCAGTTGAACGATTAATGCCGGAGCATTCTTTCGGGTACCGCCCGACCACTTGGCCGGTTTCTTGAAAGGAATCAGTACAGGCGTTGTAATTACATCTTTAATGAACATACCATATCTCTCCTTTGTCGTGTGGTAAGAACAATTTGAGGATGATGTAAGTATATTTTACCGACGAATTAATTGTCAACAATATTGTTAACAATTTTATTTCAAATTTTTTTAGCGATATTGATTGTTCCCTATTTAAGATCATAGTATAATCACGTATTGTCATTGTCAACAATAACGTATAAGTTGATTTTGATTATATACAATAATCTTTTTTATTGTATAATTAAGGGAGCAAAGCTATTGAGCTTGGGTCTATTAGGAGGAAAACCATGTGAAGAATCAATTTCGCTTCTCGGTCAAAAAAACAGATACGCTAAGAAATCAAATTTATCAAGATATTAAGGATGCGATCATTCAAGGGAAGCTCAAGCCGGGGCAACGACTGCGCGAGGCGGATCTTTCCGAAGAAATGGGTGTCAGCCGCGGCCCGATCCGCGAGGCGATTTTACTGCTGGAACGCGAAGGGCTACTGGTGACCCAGCCCCATCGGGAAACGACCGTAACTACCGTGGATAAGGATGAAGTGCTGGATTTATTAAATCCGCTTCGGGTGCTGCTCGAATCTTTTTGTATTCAAAAAATATTGCCTCATCTGACGGATGCCCATTTCGCCGAGCTGACGGACATCCTGAACGGACTCATCGACTCCTGCGAAAAGAATGATTTGGAGCAAGTGGTCAAAAAAGATTTGCAGTTTCATGAGTACCTGATTTCTTTAACCCATGAGCCCTATTTGCAGACCCTCTGGTCCGGAGTCTCTTCGCGCATCGTATTTCACTTTATGTCGAACTCGCAAATGCATCGCGAGAATAATTTTGCGAAGCTCATCGAAGAGCACCAGGCGCTGCTGAACGCGTTAAAGACAAAAGAATGGCCTGTTGTTGAAGAAGAGTTGAAAAAACACATCTATTAAAAAATCGATCGTCCTCCAAGCCAAGAAGGTATGGAGGGCGATTGCTTTTCCCACGTAGTCAATTAACCGCGCCTCTATTCGCTCTGCCTCATAAAGGCCCCAGCCCACTTTCTGACAAGTAGTTCTCTAGTAGGATATTCGTTCCATTAGATTATGAAATTCGACACGATTTACCAATCATTCCTTTTCAAATCTATTTTTTTGTAATAGAATAAGCAATGTTGCAAAAATAGAGTCAGATTTGGAGAGGGGATCAACACAGATGTACAGGAAGAAAATTGCACTTGCACTTTGCGCGCTGCTGGTTGTAATGGCAGTCCTCGCCGGCTGCGGAGCAAAACCGGCACCGAAGGAAACGCTGGAGAAGGCGTTCCAGACGGCTGCGGATATGAAATCGGCTGATTATAAAATGACTTTCGCCATGAACATGGACTTCCCTGCCGACGCTTTGGAAGAAAATCCGCAGCTTGCCGTAACGGCGCAAATGCTGAAAAACATGGAAGTGGCCGTAACCGGCGCTTACCAGCAAGAACCGTTCCAGATGGAAATGAACATCGAAGCCAAGCTCAAAGGCGATATGGCGATGAACATCAATCTGCCGATCGTAATGACCGACCAAAAAATTTGGGTGAAGGTACCGAACATTCCGATGCTGCCGCTGCCGAAAGATGTAGTAGGCAAATTTGTGGAGCTTGATCCGAAGGAACTGGCGAAGCAATCCGACCAAAAAGTGAATTTCGACGCCGCTACCATCAAGAAGCAGCAGGAGCTGGGCCAAGAAATCGGCAAAATCTTCTTCAAGCACGTGGACGAGAAAACGTTCCTCTCCTCTGTTGACAAGAAGGATGCCAAGCTGCCGGAAACGGTTGAAGCGAACCAAATCGTTAAATTCGCGGTTACGAACGAAAACCTGGAGCCGTTCATCACGACCGTCGCCGAGAAAGTACTGCCGGAAGTGCTCGATCTGATGATGAGCGACAAATACGCGAAAGTGTTTGACTTCAAGAAAGAAGACCTGGAGCAAGCGAAGAAAGATTTGACGGCCAATTCCGGAGACAAGCTCAAATCCGAAATCGCCAAAATGAAGGAAGACGTGAAAATCAAGGACCTGCAAATCACGACAGCCGTCAACAAAAAAGGATTCCCGGTTTACCACGATGTAAACGTAGGCCTGGAAGTCAAAGAAAATGGCAAGTCGTCTCAAATCGGCGCCAACATCAAGGCGGAATACTCCAAGATCAACGAAAAGCCGGAGTTCAAGATCGGCATCCCGAAAGACGTTATTACCCTCGAGCAGCTGATGGCCAAAACAAACGGCATGTAATTCAACGCAAAAGCCGCGCCTCTAATCGGAGACGCGGCTTTTTTGTACATAGAATCGGCTCTTCTTGGAAAATCTAGCACTAGCGGACTTAGGCCGTCGGCTTCAGCGCTTGCTTCGACGTTTCCTTGACTGTAGCGGCGTAAGCCTGTCCTTTTTGCTTGTCGTATTGCCCTTCCCACTTGGACATGACTACCGCTGCCAGCGAGTTGCCAAGCACATTGACGACCGTGCGGGCCATGTCGAGAAGGCGGTCAATCCCGGCAATGAAAGCGAGTCCCTCGACGGGAATCCCCACCGAACCGAGCGTCGCAAGCAGGACAACGAACGAAACTCCCGGCACGCCGGCAATACCTTTGGACGTGACCATCAGCACGAGCATCAGCGTAATTTGCGTGCTGATCGGCATGTGGATGCCGTACATCTGAGCGATGAACAGCGCGGCAAGCGCCTGATACAAGGTCGACCCGTCAAGATTAAACGAATAGCCGGTCGGGACGACAAACGACGTAATTGCTTTAGGACAGCCGAACTTTTCCATTTTCTCCATCACTTTAGGCATGACCGATTCGGAGCTGGCCGTGGAGTAGGCGAGAATGATTTCGTCCTTAAGCAGCTTGATGATCGTCCAAATGCTGGTACCGGACATTTTGGCAATTGCCCCGAGCACGACGAAAATAAAGAACAACATGCTGGCATAGACGACAATGACGAGCTTGCCAAGCGGAATAAGCGAGCTTACGCCGAATTTGGCAACGGTGACGCCGATCAAGGCGAATACCCCGAACGGTGCGAATTTCATTACTTGATTCGTAACCCAGAACATCGTGTCGGCAACGCCATGGAAGAAGCTAAGCACCGGTTTGCCGCGTTCTCCGATGGCCGCAACGCCAAGTCCGAACATGACGGAGAAGAAAATGATCGCGAGCATATCGCCGTTCATCAAAGATTCGAAGATGTTTTTCGGTACGATATTCACAAATGTGCTGGCGATGCTGTGGCTTGCTTTCTCTGCCGTATCGACATAGGTTTTGATATCGGTTTTCGCGAGGTGCGACATATCGATGCCGGCGCCCGGCTTGAAGATGTTGGCAAACAGCAGGCCGACGATAATGGCAATTGTGGTAACGATTTCAAAATACAAGATCGTTTTACCGCCAAGCTTGCCCAGCTTCTTGATATCTCCTACCCCGGCGATACCGACAATAAGCGAAGAAATAACGATCGGAACGACGATCATTTTGATCAAGCGGATGAAGATATCTCCAACCGGCTTCAGGTACGTTTCGACAGCGGGATTCCCGTAAAAAATGGCTCCGACGGCTATCCCAAGCATCAAACCGATCACGATTTGCAGAGCCAATCCGAATTTTTTCATGTCTGTTTCCTCCTCTTTTGTTACTAAAAGCGCTTCCAAATCAGGGGCGTCTGTGAAATAATAGGTTTGAGTAATATCATATGGACCGTCTACACTAAACTACAAAAACCTACAGTTGCGAGTTGATGCGAATTTTGAAAAAGGCTGTCACTTGGCAAAACCGCCTGCTCCGGCTTGCTCTTGTCGCCATTCTCGTACCGCTGGCCGGCGAGCTGAAATTTTATCCGTTCTCGGATTCGTTCCGCGTCGGCATGGGGCCTCCCGTGCTTTTTTTCAGTTTGCTGTGGCTTCGCGGATTAACGCCGCTTGCGGCAGGATTCGTGACCGGCCTTACCGTGCCGGCCTTTCGGATCGGACTGGATGCGCTCGGCGGGGCGGCGCTTGAAGCTTCGTTCTACCAGCATGTTCCCGCTTTCTTCTTTTATTTCTCTTATGGGGCCTTGTTCGCCGCGGCACAAGTCAACAACTATCGCCAAAGTCCGCTTCTAATCGGGCTGATCGGCATGGGACTGGAAATCGGTTCCAATGTGGCCGAGCTGTTTTTTCGGTATTCGCTTCCCGGCCGCACGATCATTCTGCACGAGCTGGAGCAAATTATCGTGATCGCCGTGTTCCGGAGCTCGTTCGTGCTGGCGATCTTCAACATCATTCAGCTGAGGCAGGTGCGTGCGCTGCAGGAGCGGGAGCGGCAGGAGAACGAGCATCGGCTGATGCTGATCTCGACGCTGTACGAGGAATCCGTGCATTTGCAAAAAACGCTGCAGCAGGCCGAGCAGATCACCCGCTCGTCCTATGAGCTGTACCGGGGGCTGAAAGACGAGGCCGAGCCCGATTTTGCCCGGCAAGCCTTAGGCATCGCCGGACAAGTGCATGAGATCAAAAAGGACAATCAGCGCATCTACGCTGGGTTGTCGCAGCTCATTACAAGCGAGCAGCGGGCTGACTTCGGCCTGGCGGAAGAGCTTGGCGGCGTGGTGGTCCGCTCGAATGAAAAATATGCATGCCTACACGGCAAATCGATCCGCATTGCGTTGAAAGTCAAAGGTGCGCATCCCCCTTATCACGCCTACACGCTGCTGTCGCTGCTGAACAATCTCGTCTCGAACGCCGTAGAGGCGATTGGAAAGGACGGGAATATCGAAGTCGTCATCGACTGGACGGACGAGCGCACGACGGAGCTGCGCGTCCGGGACGACGGCCCGGGCATTCCGGGGCATTCGCGGGATATCGTTTTTCATCCCGGCTATACGACCAAATACGATGCCGCCGGGGTTCCGTCGACGGGCATCGGCCTCTCCTACGTGCAGGAAACGGTGGAGCGACTCGGCGGAACGATCACCATTCGGGAAGGAATCGGTGGAAAAGGAACGGAATTTATCATACAATTGCCGTTAGCAAGTTTAACGACGAATAAGGACGGGTGAAAAAGGAGTGCGATTTTTTATAACCGATGACGACCCGGCGGTACGCCGGATGCTTGCGCAGCTGATCGAAGACGAAGACCTCGGCGAGGTGGCGGGCGAAGCCGTGGACGGAGCGGATGTGGATGCCGGGCTGCTGGCGGTCACGCGGACCGATATTTGGCTCATCGACCTGCTGATGCCGAAGCGGGACGGGATTGAGACGGTGCGGGAGATCGCCCCGTCGTTTCCCGGCAAAATCATCATGCTGTCGCAGGTCGAATCAAAGGAAATGATCGGCGAGGCGTATGCCTTGGGGGTCGAATATTACATAACGAAGCCAATCAACCGGTTGGAGGTGCTGTCGGTCATCCGCAAGGTCGAAGAGCGGATGCGGCTTGCACGGTCCATTCAGAACATTCGCCAGTCGCTGCTCGGACTGGACGACGGCGGCTTAGGGAAGCCTGCGGCACCGCGCGAGCGGGATCACGGTTCTGCCGGAATCGGCGCGGCGGGCCGCTATTTGTTCTCAGAGCTCGGCATCACCGGGGAAATCGGCTGCAAAGATTTGCTGGCGATGCTGCAAATTTTAGCGGAGCATGACGATGCCGCTTCAGGTCACCGCGATTTCCCCCAGCTGCGGGAGCTGTTCCGCGCAGCGGCCGTGCGCAAGCTGGGCGATAAGGCGGACGAAACGGTGATCAAGAAAGAAATCAAAGCAGCCGAACAGCGCGTGCGCCGGACGATTCATCAAGCGTTGAGCCATTTGGCTTCGCTCGGACTGACGGATTATTCGAATATCAAGTTCGAAAATTACGCATCGAAGTTTTTTGATTTTACGGAGGTTCGCAAGCGGATGCTGGAGCTGGAGGACGAGAGCGGGGACACCGTCTCACAAGTGCGGATCAACGTCAAGAAATTCATTCAGGTCCTTTATTTGGAGACAAAGCAGCACATGCGGGAACATTGATGCGAAGAAAGGGCTCTCCCCAGGTCTGTATCGGACCTTATGGGAGAGCCCTTTTTCTCGGGTGATTATTTTTACCAATATCTTCTAGAGATGCAATGTTCCTTCGCCAGCTTGTAGCCGTCCAGCTCGACAAGCTCTATGCACCCTTCGGAATCGGGAGAATGAAGCATCCGGTTGTCGCCCGCATAGATTCCGACATGATGCACGCGCCCCTTGCCTTCTTCGTAAGCGAAGAAGAGCAGATCCCCCGGTTCCAGACGTTCCCGCTCCACCACCTGCCCCCGAACGGCTTGATCGGAAGCGTCCCGCGGAATGAGAATGCCTTGCGATTTATGCATGCTGTAAGCAAAACCGGAGCAATCGTAGCCGAAGGAAGACATGCCTCCCCAGAGATAAGGCAGACCGATAAACCGCATCCCCTGCCGGACGGGCCGCTTGCCCGCATGCTCCTCTTCCACGCCGGAGGATGCCGGACGGCTGGCGATCCTCACTTGATCCTTCGGCAAAAAGCCTTCTCCGTGCGGGGTATCCACGACAACGCCGTCGTTCGTCTCTTCGATGACAGGCAGCCGGGTTAGGAAGCTCAGTTCGATTTCGGCTTTTGGCGAACGGAAAGTCAACAGCGCCCGGGGAGCGCTCACCTCAGTCCATTGGTTTACGGAGGATTGGGCGCTTGCTTCCGTCAACTGGCGCTTCGGCACCCATCCGGGATAGCCTGCTCCTTCCTTCCGGGTGCTTTGCTCGGGAATGAACACCTTGACCCAGTCGCCGTTTTCTTCGGCAACTACCGCCTCGGTTCCGTACAGCATTTGCGTCTGAATCCGATTGGCGCCGTTTAAATCCAGCTTATCCTTAACGGTCATAGCCCCTAGCCATTCCGTTATGGCCGCCGGATGCCGCAGCGCCGGTTCGTCCAGCGGACGCGGGGAATCGGGAGACGTCCACACGGTGGCGACGGACACCGCCGCTCTCACTCGCTTCGGTCCGCTCATGATACGGCTCCCATCCCGTCCTGACAACGCACGTTCCGGATGCCGAGTCCGGCCTCGTCCGGGAACGTCATGACACGCCCTTCGTATTGGACGCCACCGTCGACAATATCGTGAAGCATCATGAGCGGCGCATCGAAATCGAAGCGGGTAATGTTCTTTTTGCTTGCCGCAAAATGAGCCGCCGCCGTTACCGCAAGACGGGATTCGATCATGCTGCCCACCATGCATTCCACGCCGTATTCCTCCGCAATTTGGTTGATGATCTGCGCCTTGTAGATCCCGCCCGATTTCATCAGCTTGATATTGATCAGATCGGCCGCGCGCCGCTGCAGCACTTCAAGCGCCTGAACCGGAGAAAACACGCTTTCGTCCGCCATAATCAGCGTTTCGACCGCGTCCGTTACGGCCTTCAAGCCTTCGATATCTCCGGCTTTCACCGGCTGCTCCACAAGCTCGATGTTAAGGCCCATATCTTCCATCCGCCGGATCGATTTGACCGCATCCTTCACCTGCCAGCCTTGGTTCGCATCCAGCCTGATTTTGACCCGCTCGCCTACGCGGCTGCGGATCTCTTTAATCCGTTCGATATCTTCGCCGATATCGTCCTTCCCTACCTTGATTTTCAGCACGTTGAACCCGGATTCCACATAGCGGGCCGCATCCTCGCCCATTTCTTTCGGCGAATTGACGCTGACGGTAAAGTCCGTCTCGATCCGGTCCTTGTAGCCTCCGAGAAATTGATACAGCGGCACCCCGCAGGCCTGCGCCACCAGATCGTAGACCGCCATATCGACCGCGGCTTTGCCGCTGCTGCACCCGACCATCGCCTGATGGACGGATTGAATGATTTGTTCATAGGCCAGCAGACTTTTGCCGATTAACAGCGGTGTGAACGTATGGACAATGGCGGATTCGATGCTCTCCAAGCTGTCCCCCGTAATCACAATCGTAGCCGGCGCTTCGCCCCAGCCGACCCGGCCATCGTCCGCCGTGATCCGAACCAATACGGATTCCGCTTGGAATACGGTCCGCAGCGCGGTTTTGAACGGTTTGACGAGCGGGGTCGACTGGCGCATTACGTCTATTCTTTGAATTTGCATCCAGGGCGCCTCCTTACGCTTCTACTCTACAGCCGGTTCGATAAGTTCCAGCTTCTTTTGTGCGGTATTCATCCTCGCCTCTATGCCTAACGGAACGGCGATGTTCGGCGAGCAATGACCGATTTTAAACCCAGCGAGCGCGGGTCTCCCCGCCTGAACGAGATGATGCCGGATGACCTGCTCCAACGTTAGTGAATTTTTGTACTTGTTCGGCTCGCAGTTGTGAAAATCGCAGACGAGAATTCCCGACGCATCGGCCAGCTTCCCGGCCTGCCGCAGTTGGTTCAGCATCCGGTCGACGCGGTACGGCTCCTCGTCAATCTCTTCTATAAATAAAATACGTCCGCGGGTATCCAATTCATACGGCGTCCCGAGCGTGCTGGCAAGCAGGGTCAAATTGCCTCCGACCAGCGGTCCGTACGCTGCCCCTTCCACCAATGCGACAAGCGGCGAGATGTTTTCCGTGTACACAACCGGCTTCGGATGAAACAGCTGCTCAAAGCCCTGCAAGGTCAGCGGATGAACGGATTCCTCGGCAAGGCAGGTCAGCATAGGACCGTGAAACGTGACGAGCCCCGACCGGTTTCCGATGGCGGTGTGGAGGAACGTGATATCGCTGTATCCCCAGAAAATTTTCGGGTTATTGCGGATACCGTCGTAATCCAGCATGTCGGCTATTCTTGCCGACCCATATCCGCCGCGCGCGCATACGATAGCCCGAATGCCCGGGTCCGCGAACATCGCGTTCAGCTCCACCGCCCTCTCCTCGTCCTTCCCCGCCAAATAACCGTACTGGCCGGACAGCGTAGCGCCGAAGCGGACGTTCAGGCCCATCCGCATCAAATAACCGGCCGCCTGCTCGATTCTGCTCCGGTCACCCTGGCTGGCCGGGGCCGTAATGCCTATCGTATCGCCCGCGGCGAGACGCGGAGGTTTGATGCGATTGCGCATGGTATCTTCCTCCCTTCGTTAGCGGAGCCATCGATAGCTCGGATTAGCCAATAATGCAGTATGGCGAGAACCGTGCTCGGCATACTGCAGGTACTGGCGTGACGGGCTATCTAACCTACTCAACATCACAGAAACATCGTGAAGTCTAGCTTGACGGTTACTCGGTATGCTTGATACTAGGCGACAGGCAGATTAGATATCTTTACAGTATCAGTGGTACGATTGCCAACCAACCAGTCTATGTAGCACGCAGGAGCTATCGCATGCCCCATTGGACGCTTTTTTCAGCATCGCTGGCACTGGCGCGAAAGTTTCTGTACTAGCTTATTTAGCATAGAGGAACTACGATGCGTTACTTTGTCTGGTTTCGGCGCCTTGTGTAAAATAGAGGAACTGACGTTCGCTAACACTCCCATTACGCGGGTCGTGAACATTTTTCGACACAACTAAAGCACCTGTCTTCCGCTATATTCAAACGGACGCCGAATCCTACCCTTTAACGCATCGTACTTCCTTTAATATCAAGCGTAGCTCAGTTGCCCCCAACAGGCCGTCGCGCCCCGGTGCCGACTATTTCAAATCGGCCCATTTGAAGTCGATGTATCCGTAGGCGTGCCGGACGACTCCTTCCAGCTTGTCGCTTTGCATATAGGCGGAGTTGTAAAAGTACAGCGGCATGATCGGCGCTTCATCGAGCAATATTTTCTCCGCTTCGTGCAGTAATTTGAACCGCTTGGCATTGTCCGGCTCGTTGTAAGCGTCCTGAATCAGCTTGTCGTATTGCGCGTTGCTCCAGCCGGTCCGGTTGTTCGGATTGCCGGTCTGGAAGATGTCCAGGAAGTTGATCGGATCAGCAAAATCCGGCAGCCAAGACGAACGGGAAAATTGCAATTGCAGCTTCTTCTGCTCGGCCGTCAGCACTTTGCCTTCCTTGCTCTCGATTTTCACGTCGACGCCCAGGCTTTCTTTGAACATCGCTTGAGCCGCCTCGGCAATTTTCTGATGCAGGTCGTTCGTGTTGTAGGTCAGCGTCACCTGCGGGAGCGTTTTGTAGCCGGCCTCGGCCATTCCTTTCTCCAGCAGCTTTTTCGCTTCTGCGGCGTCGAACTTCACCAGCTTACCGCCGACCTTGCGGAAGTCGTCCCCTGCCGGATCTTTAAGACCGTATGAGACGAATCCGTCGGCCACCTTTTGCTTCTGCTTGACGACGAGGTCGACGATTTTCTGGCTGTCCACAGCCATCTGAAACGCTTTGCGGATGTTGACGTTATCGAACGGCGGCATCTTGGTGTTGAACCGGTAAAAATACGTTCCCGCCGAATCCTCCACCTTGACCTTGCCTTCCGCGAACAGCTTCTGGCTCAAATCGGCCGGAATGACGCCGTCAATATGCAGCCCTCCGCTCTGATACAGCTGATACTCCGTATTCGTGTCGTTGACCATCTTGAACGTAACGCCGTCCAGCTTGACGTTGGCCGCATCCCAGTACTGGTCGTTTTTGACCATCTTCAGCTCCGAATCGTGCTTCCATTCGGTGATCTTGAACGGGCCATTGTTTACGATCGTGGCGGCTTCGCTTGCCCATTTGTCGTTTTTCTCCACGGTTGCCTTATGTACCGGGAAAAATGCCGGGTTGGACACCATCCCGAGCAGCCACGGAGCCGGCTTGGTCAACACGATCTCCAGCGTCTTGTCGTCCGTCGCTTTAATTTTGACGCCGTCGGCTGGTCCTTTATCCGAATTATACGCTTCGGCTCCTTCGATGACGTAAGCCAGAGGCGCGGCCGGCGAAGGCTTCTTCGGATCGAGCATCCGCTTCCAGGCGAATTCGAAATCGGACGCCTTCACCGCGTCTCCGTTGGACCACTTGATGCCGTCCCTCAACGTAAACGTATACTGCTTGCCGTCGGGACTAATCTTCCATTCCTTGGCCATCGCGGGCTCGGGGGTTTGGCTTTTGCCAAGGCGCGTCAAGCCTTCCATGGCGTTGTTCAGGATGTCGTACGACACCTGGTCGAACCCGACCGGCGGGTCCAGCGACGTAGGCTCCCTCATATTGTTGTACAGCAAAATTTTGGCCTGCTGTTCTTTCCGGGCCGGATCGGTGCCTGCCCCTTCTTTGCCGCTGCAGCCTGCCAGCGCCGTGCCGGATAACAGGATACAGCCGAGGAGTAAAGCCGTTCTTTTCTTCATGCAACGTCTCTCCTTCACATTGTATGATAGGATTCGCTAACCTATTGCCGATCGGATAAAAGTATTCGTGCCCGGCGGATCAAGCTGTTTGACGCGCGCATCCTGAAGCCAACAGGCAACGCCATGCCCGCCGAGCAAGCAGGACGTTTCCGGCTGGAAGTCGGCGCACACTTCCATGGCGTGAGGACACCGGGCTGCGAACGCGCAGCCTTTGGGCGGCGCGAACAGATCCGGCGGGGTCCCCGGAATCGATTGAAGCGGGGCGTTCCGGTCGCTATCCAGACGCGGCATGGATGCAAGCAGCCCTTTCGTATAAGGATGCTGCGGATGCTGGAACACCTCGTCCACCGTGCCCGACTCGACCACTTTGCCGGCGTACATCACGTTCACGCGGTCCGCGATATTCGCCACCACGCCCAGATCGTGGGTGATCATGATGATGGATACGCCGGTTTTGCGCTGCAGCAGCTTGAACAGATCGAGGATCTGCGCCTGAATCGTCACGTCGAGTGCCGTGGTCGGTTCGTCGGCAATGAGCACCGACGGCTTGCCGACTGCCGCGATCGCGATCATGATGCGCTGCCTCATGCCGCCGCTGAACTGGTGCAAATGCTGCTTGAGCCGGCTTTCCGGGTTGGAAATGCCGACCAGCTCCAGCATCTCCATCGCCTGCTTGCGGGCCTCGGACCGCGACAGCTTCTGATGGCGGATGATGCCCTCCATAATCTGCTCGCCGATGGTGATCGTCGGATTCAGCGAGGTCATCGCATCTTGGAAAATCATCGTGATGGCCGAGCCCCTGATCTCCCGCATCTGCTTCTCCGTCAGTCCGGTCAGCTCCCGTCCTTGAAACCGGATGCTGCCCTGCCTGATCTTCGAAGTTTGCGGGGGAAGCAGCCGCATCAAGCTGCGGGCGGTGACGCTTTTGCCACAGCCGGACTCGCCTACGATGGCGAGCGTCTCGCCGCGGCGAAGCGTCAAGCTCACGCCGCGGACCGCCTGTACCTCACCGCCGTACGTGGCGAAGGAGACATGCAGGTCTTTTACTTCGAGCAGTACGTCCGGGGGAGACAATGAATCGGGTCCATTCATGGAGTTTACCTCCTCTGCTTCGGATTAAATGTGTTTTGCAGCCCGTCGCCGAGCAGGTTGAACGCCAGCATCGTCAGCGAGATGAAGAACGCCGGAAAGAACAGCCGCCACCAATAGCCGGATAAAATCGTCGGCAGCGCATCGTTCGCCATCGTGCCCCAGCTGGCCAGCGGAGGCTGAATGCCGAGACCGAGGAAGCTGAGGAACGCTTCCGCGAAAATCGCCGACGGGACGGAAAACGTCACCTGCACGATAATGACGCCGAAAGCGTTCGGCAGCAAATGCTTGCGGATGATGCTCCAAGGACCCGCTCCGAGCGTCCGCGAAGCCAGCACATACTCGGACGACGCCAACTGAAGCACCTGCCCGCGCACGATCCGGGCCATGCCGATCCAGCCGGTGGCCGTTAACGCTATGATGATGGTAAATAAGCCTGGGCCCATGACGACCATCAGCAGGATCACGATCAGCAGGTACGGAATGCCGTACAGGATGTCGACGATCCGCATCATGATATTGTCGACCCGCCCGCCAAAATAGCCGGCAATGCCTCCGTAAACGACGCCGATGAGAAAATCGATGAGCGCCGCGACGATGCCGACGGTCAGCGATATGCGGGAACCGAACAGGATGCGCGCGAACACATCCCGGCCGAGCTCGTCGGTGCCGAACCAATGCTCGGTCGACGGAGCCTGGTTGCCGTTCAGCAGGTTTTGCTTGGAGTAGCTCTGGTCCGTCAGCCAAGGCCCGAAGATCGAAAGCGCCGCCAGCGCAACGATGAAAATAAGCCCGAGCAGGGCCAGCTTGTTCTTGAACAGCCGGATGCGTGCCTGCTGCCAGAACGTCAGCTGCGGCCGGACAATCGCTTCCGTAGGACCGACGCGTTTTTGCATCGGCACAAATAAATGATCGGGAACCGACATCCTCATCCCTCCTTTCTATGCGTCCTTTCTATGCATCCCTTCTATGCAGCTTGATGCGGGGATCGATCAGACTGTACACGATATCGACCAGGAACATCATGAAGATGAGCAGGGCGCTGTAGAACACCGTCGTTCCCATGATGACCGCATAATCCCGGTTGTTGATCCCATCCACAAAATATTTCCCCATGCCCGGAATCGCAAAAATTTTCTCGATGACAAAGCTGCCCGTCAGCACGTTCGCAAGCAATGCTCCAACTAACGTAACCACCGGCAGCACCGCGTTGCGCAGGGCGTGCTTGAACACAATCGTCGCCGGAGAAAGCCCTTTTGCCCTTGCCGTCTCGATATAGTCCTGCGTCAGCACTTCGACCATGTTGGCCCGCGTCAGTCTTGCGATGATCGCGATCGGTCCGGTGGACAGCGCGACCGCAGGCAGCACCACATGCTTCCATGTCCCCCACGTCGCCACCGGCAGCAGCTCCCATTCGACCGCGATGTATTTGATCAGCAGCGGAGCCACGACAAAATTGGGCACCGCGATGCCGATGACGGCGAGCACCATGGCGATGTAGTCGATCAGGCCGTTTTGCCGGAGCGCGGCCGCCGTTCCGAGCGCAATGCCCGATGCGATCGCTAGGAGAAGCGACACGATGCCGAGTTGAAATGAGACCGGGAAGCCGCGCTCAATCATCGCGTTCACGCTTTCCGGATAGTGCGAGATCGACGGCCCGAGTTCCAGCGTGAGCAGCGACTTCAAATAAAGCGCATATTGGACGTACACCGGCTTATCCAAATGGTAGAACGCCATCATGTTCTGGACGACGGCCGGATTGGCTTCCTTGCCGTCCCGGTCGAACGGCGAGCCCGGAATCGTATGCATCAGGAAAAACGTAATCGTGACGATGAGCCACAGCGTCACCAGCATGGACACGAATCTTTTCAATAGGTACGGCGCCACTCGATCACCCGCTTTTTAACAAAATGAAGTTCGCATGGCCAGTTCCGTCATGACCACCATAGCTTGGTACGCCTCCAGAATGTTTTTGGCTTGAAAGGAAACGACCGGTGAGCCCTGCTCGATCGTCGTTCCCGGCATCAGATGCGCCCACTCCGCCTGCCCGTAATTCGCGAATTCGATCGACAGCACCGGACTCTCCGGGGGCGTTAAAGGCTTCACGCGGCCGCGGGCCTCAAGCGCCTCCCTCGTTTTGTCGCGCAGCAACTGCCCGCTTTTCTCCGGCGTCAAACAGAGCGCCGCCGTCCGCGAGATGCGCCGCTTGACGATGGCCGTCGTCACCCCCGGGATCAACGCCTCCGCTTCCTCCGCGGTCTCGTCGTCACCCGCCACGAGCAGTACCGGCACGCCGTAATGACCTGCGACGAACGCATTGAAGCCGAGCTCTCCGACCGCCGTATCGTTGATGTACATGTTCCGCACGCCGAAAATCATCGTGTGGCTGAGCACGCCCTTCCTTGCGGCCCGTGTATGATAGCCCAAAAAAGCGGCCCCGGCGAAGCTGGCGTCAAGCCCCTGCACCATCGAAAACGGCTTGACATCCCCCGAAATCAGTTGCGTCTCCGGATGAAGCTTCTCAATCAGCAGGTTGTTCATCTTGGAATGGCTGTCGTTGACTACGACTTCCCCGCATCCCTCCTGGAATGCCGTTTCAATGACATGATTGGCCTCCGCAGTCATGATGAGCCGGCCTCTTTCATAGTTGTGCTTGCTGGAATCGACAAACGTCGCATCGACCAGTCCGGTAATGCCTTCCATGTCAATCGAAATGTACAGTTTCATCGCTCAATCCTCCAGTTTAAATATGTAATAAGAAAAGCTTCTTATCGAAGTCACTTCGAGGAAGATACATTCGTGTCTTAGAGGAAGCTTTTCTTGCGATATAGAATTCAATCAGCCCCGCTGATAACTTATAAATTCTATATCTATAAAAAAATCCAGCAAACGACAACCGGCAGCCACAAGGCTTCCAAGCGTATCGTTTGCTGGATTTTATTTACGCGTATGTCGCCATACTAATAAACAAAGCAGCGTTATCCGGTCCCTGACGCACCGGAATCGCAATCCCGGCCGTTCAAGGCCAATTTGTATTTTTTTTGCGCATCCTTGAAGGCGACGATGATCGCTTTCTGCGACGAACCGTGGTACCTTCGTTTGATTTCGTCGGCGACCGGCTCGAAGGCCAGAATGCTCTGCCCGACGAATAAGGAGCGCACAAATTGCGAGGTTAGCGGAATAGTGGACGAGCAGCCCGCATCCACGATCTTGTGGTTGGTCGTATCCACGACAAGTCCGATGAAAAATGCGCTGTACTGCTGAGTAATCGGATTATTGAGAGATGTCTGCGCATCGCCGACCACGTAAACCGTGTCTTTATCGTAATCCATACCCGTCTCCCTTAATCGGCGTCCTTAGACCGGACGAACAGGGATGAAGGAAGGGAAGCTTCCCACGACCTGCCGCCTTCGGACACACAACGAAGAATATGTAACTTATTCTAACAACAAACTAACATCTTGTAAACATGAAATAAAATATTTTGTATGCGCTTACGTTTTTGACCCCGAAGCTTATCAAAGGAACTCTTTGGAACAATTGTTAAACTTTCATGAAAATTCCCGTAACCAAGTTCTATTATAATAAACTCCGCTGCGTCTGAATAGCTTTATTTCACAATTTTATCAATGATTTGTCGATGATAGGGTGCAGAAAAAAAGCCGATCATCCCACAAGGACGACCGGCATTCCGCTTCACACGCTACTCCAGACGGTAATCGTCGATCTTCTCCCCGTCTTCCCACACCTCGACGAACAAGGCGTCGCAATCCTCAAAATCGGACGGCTTGAACGAAAGAGCTTTCTCCTCGTCCTCGCCCACAAACACATTTTCCATCCCGTCTTCGTTGAACGAGAGGATGACATACAGCTTCATTCCAGAACCTCCAGCAGCTAAGCGTATTTTATAGTGATGCCAAAATAAGTGGCCAATTAAACGTTGTTCTTCAAAATTTGACGGCCCAGATGGTATTCCATATGTTCCACGTAATCGTCAATGAGCCACTGCAAGCTCTTCGTTTCCTGATTGGCGGTGACACATGGGTATGCAGCTTTTCGGCCGGTATTTTTTCAATGGCCTTCAGGATCCGGTTATTTAAGCGGGACCATAAATTCAGGATCTCTTCCGCCGGAGCCTCCTGATAATCTTGCAATGTCACCCATTGATCCTGATCGTAAGGGATGAGGACATACGGCTGCTTTTCATATTGGATTTTAATAAATCTCGGAAGATTGTTGACGGCCGAATCGCATAAGTGTCCGAGCGCTTCTTTAGGGGACCACTTACCCGGCACGGGCCGCTCGGATGCCTCCGCTTCGGACATCCGGCCGAACTGCTCCGGAACCGTGCGCAGCAAATGCTTTAAACGTTCCGCAGTATTCTCCATCGTATTCCCTCCCTCATCTCAAATTATTGACAGCCTTCTCTACATACTATTTCTCCGTTCGTCCGAGCTCACCTTTTTTCAAGCTTAAATAAATCCGACTTCCCGGCAGTATCGCATCATATCGTCCATCTGCTTATCGCCGATCGCTTGCCATTCGAAGCCTAGCTTCTTCAGCAGTAGGACGGTCTTCTCCGAAGCGAGCGTAAACCGGGTCTGCTCCTGCTGCTCCAGCCAGCCGTAATGAAGCATCAGACTCTCGATCTCCTCCCGGCAAAAGCCTTCCTCGTATCTGCTCTTCATGTAGTCAATGAACTCGTCGAGCGTCCCCGACGACATTCTTCCCCTCGAGCGGCCATCCGCCAATACACGGTGCATACTCTCGTAATGCGGGTTATACAAATGGAATATTTCGTCCCTCAACGCAGCAGGCTTCATGAGGTGAACAATCGCTTGGCTGACCCGATCGACGCAGGAAAAATCGATATCGGCCTCCAAACGGGGCACCATGCCGAGACGGACAAACGACTTGACCGTCGCGTAAAAGGCGTTTTCCTCGATGTTTTGCTGGAACTTGCCCGTCTCCGATTGAAAGACGAGATTCCCCACCCGGTAAATGCTTGTGCGGAGCCCTTGAGCCCGCGCCTGAACGACCCGCTTCTCCGCTTCGAATTTAGATTTGGCGTAATAGTTCTCATACTGCTGCCCCCCATCCAAATCATACTCGGTAAAATAAGCCGCAGACTGTCCCGGAATATGTCCGGTTGCCACGCCAAGGGTGGAAATATGATGCACGTCTTTGGCCCGGTGCGTGCCGGCAAACGCCAGAAGCCGCTCGGTCGAAGCGATGTTCTGGCTTTCGAAGTGCGAATAGCTGCCGTAATGCTTCACGGTCGCCGCCGAATGCACAATGCAGTCGACGGTGCGTGCGAGCTCCAGATACGTTTCCTCATCCAGCCCCAAGCTTTCCCGCGACAAATCCCCCCGGTAAATTCGAATACGGCGGCCAAATTGCGCTTCTAGGGCATCACCGGCGAAATAAAAAGCCAGCTTCGCAAGCAGTCGTTCCCGTGCTTCCGCCTCCGTCGCCGCACGCACAAGAACGTGAACCGTCGCCGCGGTTCCGGCGAACAGCTCCCGCAGCAAATGGATGCCCAAATACCCGGTGGCTCCCGTCAGCAAAATGTCGCTGTACCCGCTATCCCGCGTCAGATCGAGCCGAGCGTACCGTTCGTTCCTCGCCCGGTATGCGGCGATCTCTTCGTCGAATCGTTCCATCGGCTCGTCGCCGCGGGCTGTCTTCAGCTGCTCCAGCTTGGCGGTCAAATAGTTGGCCTTCGGCTTTACCTTGGCGGACAAGGACGCAATCGTCTGGTTCTCAAAGACATCGTTGACCCCGATATCCAAATCCTGCTGCAGCCTTGCGGTCATCGCAGCCGCCTTCAACGAATGGCCGCCGAGCTCGAAAAAGTTGTCGTGAACGCCTATGTCCGGAACGTCCAGAAGCTGTTCCCAAACGGCCGCGATCTTCCGCTCGATGTCCGTACGCGGGGCGATGCGTTCGCGCCCCGCTGCGGCACGCTCGCCCGGATCGGGCTCGGGCAGCGCCCTGCGGTCGATTTTGCCATTGGGCGTGAGCGGCATGCTCTTTAACAGAACGAAATACGAGGGCAGCATATACTCCGGCAGCGCCTTGGACAAGTGCTCCCTGACGGCATTAATCGGCAGATCTTCCGTTCCGGCAAAGTAAGCGCACAATGCCTTGGCGCCGCTGCCGTCCTCTCGGGCAACCACGACCGCTTCCCGGATCGAAGGATGGCTCAGCAGCCCGTTCTCAATCTCTCCGAGCTCGATCCGAAACCCACGGATTTTCACCTGATGGTCCAGACGGCCCAAAAACTCCAGCGTACCCTCCGGCGTCCAGCGCGCCAGATCGCCGGTCTTGTACATGCGTCCCTCCCCGGCGAACGGGTCGGGCACGAATTTCTCCGCCGTCAGGCGCTCGTCGTTAAAATACCCTCTACCGACGCCATCCCCCGCGATGTACAGCTCTCCCGGCACGCCGGGCGGCTGAACCTGCAAGCGGTCGTTCAACAGGTAGATACGCGTGTTCGCAATCGGCCTTCCGATAGGCGGAAGCTCCAGGATCGAGCCGTTCGGATCGATCGTATGAGCCGTCGCGACATGCGTTTCCGACGGACCGTAATGATTGTGCAGGAACACCTGATGCCGCCGGAGATGCGCCTTGAATTTGTCCGGGACGACCAACGGCTCTCCGGCCGTTATGATATGGCGCACCGACGCCGGAAGCTTGTCGGCGTACGCGCTCTCGTTCAGGATGAGCTTCAAGTACGAGACGGGTAGGAACAAGACGTGGATCTGACGTTCTTCGATGAGCCGCAGCAGCTTGTCCGGGCTTCGCCGGGTTTCGTTCGTCACGAGATGCAAGGTGCCCCCTGCCAGCAGAGCGGACCATATTTCCTGCGAGCTTACATCGAAGCTGAGCGTCGTAAATTGCAGCACGCTGCTGCTGTAATCGACGTTCGTATGCCGAAACTGATGGTGAAGCAGATTGACCATATTGCGGTGCTCGATCATGACGCCCTTCGGCTTGCCGGTCGTTCCCGACGTATAAATCACATACAGCAAATCGCTTGGACGGCTGCGGGGAGGTGGGTTGTCCGCCGCTTCCTCATAGGCGGCATCCGTATCCAGGCACAGCTTCATGCCGTCAAACTCGACCCGGTCGGCCAAATGCGTCTGCGTCAGCAAGACACGGGTCCGGCTGTTGTCCAGCATATATTTTACACGGTCGGCGGGATAATCCGGATCGATCGGAAGGTAGGCCCCTCCCGCCTTCAAAATGCCAAGCAGACCAACAATCATGTCTGAAGACCGTTCGGTCATCAGTCCGACAAGCTGCTCCGGCTGCACGCCGTGGCGAATCAAAACGGCCGCCAGCCGGTTCGCCCGGTCGTTCAACTGCCGGTAAGTGAGCGTTTCGTCCCCGAATACGACAGCCGGCCGATCCGGCATCTGCCGCACTTGATTCTCAAACCATCCGTGAATCGTCAAATCCTGGTCGTATGCGGATTCGGTTCGATTCCGTCCCTCCACTTGCTCCTTTATTTCCGCTTCCGAAAGCAATCGCAGCTCGGACAGCCGCTTTTCCTCCGAAGCCAACGCATCCTCCAATATCCGCACATACTGGTTCGCCATCCGCTCGATCGTATCCCGCACGAACAGATCGGTGCAGTATTGGAAATCGATCTGGAGCGTCTCTTCCATTTCCTCCGCATCAAGTATCAGATCGTATTTGGCGATCGGGTCCACGTACCGCTGAACGGTGATCCGGCTCCCGTCGATCGACGGCGTCGTCGTGCGACCCGTATTTTGCATGACGAATATCGTATCAAACAGCGGGCTGCGTTCCGGCACTCGGGGAATGCGCAGCGATTGCATCATCCGTTCTAGATCGTAGTCCTGATGCTCGAAGGCAGCAAGCAGAATCGACTTCAGCTCCTGCAAATAGTCGGCGAACGTCTTGGTCCGCTCTGGAAAGCTTCGGATCGGCAGCGTATTGACGAACATGCCGATCAGCGGCTGCAGTTCGGCTTGCGGACGGCTGGCGACTGGAACGCCAACAATGATGTCTTCCTGACCGGAATACCGGACAAGCAGCACCTTGTAAGCAGCGAGCAGGATCATGTACAAGGTGGTATCCGTCCGTAGGGCGAACTGCTTCAAGCGCGCGGTCAATCCGGCATCCAGCCAAAGCGGGTAAGTGTCGCCTTTAAAGCTTTGGAAGCCTGGTCTTTCCTTGTCGGTCGGCAGCTGCAGGACTGGGAGCTCCCCGGACAAGGCCGCCATCCAATACTCGCGCTGCTCCGCCTCCTCTTCCGGTTCTCGGCCGTTCAGCCGGAAGGCATAATCTTTGAATTGGATCGTCGGGCGAGGCAGCTCCTCCCCCCGGTACAACTGGCTCCATTCCTTGAAAAACACGTGCATCGAGACGCCGTCCACAATAATATGGTGGAAATCCAGCATCAGATAATGAAGCTCCTCGGAGCAGCTAATGAGTCCGGCCCGGAATAACGGCGACTTCCCGAGATCGAACGGGACGACGAACGCTGACATCAGCCGCTCCGCTTCTTCTTCCGCCGCCGCATGAAACTGCATTTGAAACGCCGCACGGGGCCAGATGGTCTGCGCAAGCTCCCCGTCCACCCATGCGAAAGCCGTACGGAGCGATTCGTGCCGCTCGATCATTTGCTCGAAAGCCCGCTCCATCCGCCGCCGGTCGACGCTCCCTTCGATCTTGAGCAGCAGCGGAGTGTTATAGGCCGTCCCCACCTGCTCCATCTGCCCGATGAAGAAGAGGCGCTTTTGCGCCGGATGAAGGGGATAATGCTCCCGCTCGGGCGCCTTTTCAATCGCCTGACCGCCTCCGGCCGGTTTACCCGCTTGACCGATCCGCTCCGTTTGCTTACGGATGGTCGCATGCTCGAACAACTCCGCAATCGACAGCCGAACACCGAAGCACCGTTCAATCTGTCCGCGCAGGACGGCGACATGCAGCGAATGACCTCCGGCGTCGAAGAAGCGGTCATGCACGCCGACCGTCCGCAAGCCGAGCAGTTCCTTCCACAGCTCCGCCAACCCCCGTTCCGCCTCGCTGGCCGGAGGCGCGTAAGAAGCCGACTCCGCCTCTCTCTCAGGCTCGGGCAGCGCCCGCCGGTCGACCTTGCCGTTCGCATTCACGGGCAGCCTCGGAAGCATGACGAACCAGGACGGAACCATGTAATCCGGCAGCTGCTCCGCCAAAAACGCCGACAGTTCGCTGCGGGCGAGAGGCTCTTCGGATACGACGTATGCGCACAGGTACGCATGGCCGGCTTCGTCTTCGCGCGCGATCACGATGCAATCGAGCACCCGGTCGTGCAGCCGGAGCCGCTGCTCGATTTCGCCCGTTTCGACCCGGAAACCGCGAATTTTCACTTGATGGTCGATACGTCCCACGTATTCGACGGACCCGTCCGGCAGCCACCGGGCCAAGTCCCCCGTCCGGTACAGCCGCTCTCCCTCGCAGAACGGATGGACGACGAATTTCTCCTCCGTCAGCTGCGGCCGGTTTAAATATCCCCGGGCCAGACCGACGCCGGAAATGCACAATTCCCCGGGAACCCCCACCGGCTGCGGCTCGCCGCAGCCATCCAAAATATACAACCGAACATTGTTCAGCGGCTTCCCGATCGGAATATTATCCGAGTGCGCCGTAACAAGCTGCATCGTGGCGAAAATCGTATTTTCGGTAGGTCCGTATACGTTGTAAATAAGGTAGCTTTGCGGGTGGAATGTCTTCAGCTTCTCTCCGCCCGTCATCAACACGCGGAGCGAGCGATTGGGAAGCTTCATAAACTGCTCGCCAAGCTGGGTCGGCAAGAAACTGACGGTAATGTCATGTTGGTTGAAATACTCGTTCAGCTCTGCAGCATCCAGCCGGATGTGCTCGGGAATGACATGAACCGCCGCCCCGGAAATAAGGTAGGGAAAAACCTCCAATATCGAGGCGTCGAAGCCGACACTGCAATATTTGCTGCTGCGATCCTCCATCGTGACCTGAAAATGCGAGCAATGCCATTCGCAAAAATTGACAAGCGACCGGTGCTCGATCAGCGTGCCCTTCGGCTGCCCGGTGGAGCCGGACGTATAGATGACATAAGCCAAGTCCGATGGTCCCGCAAGCTCCGGCAAAGGGGACGAGTCCGCATCATGCATCCGCCGGTCCGCGAGATCGACAGTTTGTCCATTAAAGGCAAATGGAAGCTCCGACTGCCCCTCCGTGAGAAGCAGCCTCGCTCCGCTATCCTCCAAAATGTAGCGTATGCGGTCCGGCGGATAATTCGGATCGATCGGCACATACGCCGCGCCCGCTTTCAGCACCGCCAAAATACCGGCGAACATCGACAGCGTGGGGCGGGTCATGACGGCGACAAGGGTATTGGCGCGTACACCGCATTCCATTAGCATTCTGGCCATCCGATTCGATTGTTCGTCGAGCTGGCGGTAAGTCAAGCAGTCGGTCCCGTCGACGATCGCGAGGCGATCCGGCGTACGCCGCGCTTGCTCCGCAAACAGCCGGTGAATGGTCGCATCGGAGGAAAAAGGCACATCCGTTTGATTGAACCCAACCAGCAGTTGCTCTCTCTCGTCTTGACTCAGCAAAGCGATGCGGCCGATTGGCGTATGGGGAGATTCGATCCAGGTCATGACGATATTTTCCAAATGCCCCAGCAGCCTGCGGATCGTCGTCGGCTGAAACGCGTCCGGCTTATACTCCGCGCGGACTTCGAGCACGTCCGAAAGCACGAATCGGATCGCGAGGTCGCCCCCCGGAATGACGGACCACGCCCGGACGGTACCGGGAGCTTCCACGGCTGCGGCCGTATTGAAAGGAAGCCTCGGTGAGTCGGACCCGCTCAAGTCACGAAGCTCGCTGCGTGTAAGCGCGCAAGCCTTCCCTTGGGCCAGCATATCCTCCGCCAGGGCTACCAGCGATTCGAATGGCAGCGAAGCCGCGCCTGCGATTCGGGCAAGCACGATCCGCTCTTCTTCGGATGTGACCGCTGCAAACCGTACCTCTTCGGTCCGCAAATAGCGCTGCAGCAATACGGCCCACGCCGTATAAAGTACCGTGCTTGCTTGAACCCGGCGCATGCCGCAAAGCTGACGCAAACGACCGGACAGCGCATTTTCGAACGTACGACTAAGCGTCCGATACGCATCCCGGTCATCCGCCGGACCTCGATCCAAACGGAGAATGGTAGCTTCCTCCGCGTCCTGCATCTCCGTTATCCAGCGGTCAACAATACTGATCGTCCCTTCATCCAGTTTCTGTGACATCCTCATTCTCCCTCCCGAATTAAATTGGTTATGAAGACAAAAAGCAACCCGTTCCAAATCCGAAACGAGTTGCTGTTCATAACGAAGGCGTTCCCTGCAACCGTCAAGCCCGTGCGTTGACGCATATGGCCCCTCCATGGCTCCCTCCTGCAATGATATGACGGAGCCCTTTTTATTCAATTCATAGATCTATCGATTTATGTCGATTCGTTAAATAATATTGCGCATACAGTTATATTTTACCATATTTCGTCGAATTTCCAAAATACTTTTTAAGGTCTTAGCCGTTATTTCCGCAACCGCGCTTTCTGTGCAAACCATCCTACGCGAATGTGATAAATACCACTTTCGATCCCCTTTTTTTGCGGTAAAATGAGACGACAGCAGAAACTGAGCGTTAGCACATCATCGATTGTGAATATTTTCACAAACATAATGGAAAGGTCGTGTCTAGGCATGTCGTATCACAAACCGGAAGAAATTGCGCATATTACCGCAGCTATGGGCGAGAAGAAAGCGAATATGCGTCCGCTGCAAACTTGTACGCTGGGCTTTTTAGCAGGGGCATTTATTGCCCTGGGCTTCCTTCTATATTTGAGAGTAGCTGCGGGCGTTCCTGCGGCCTGGAGTGGGCTCGGCTCCTTACTGGGCGCGGCGTTGTTCCCCATTGGCTTGATCCTCACGATTATTGCCGGGGGTGAGCTGTTGACCGGAAATATGATGGCGGTGCCGCTCGCACGGCTCCAGGGCAAAATAACGACGAAGCAGCTCGCCGTCAACTGGCTGCTGATTACGTTATCCAACTTTGCCGGGGCACTGTTTGTCGCCTACATGTTCGGTCACGTCGTCGGATTGACGGAAGCGGAGCCGTACTTGTCCAAACTGGTCAAGGTGGCGGGCGCCAAGCTTGACGAGAGCTTTCTGCAAGCCTTTATCTCAGGGATCGGCTGCAACTGGCTTGTCGCCTTGGCCGTCTGGCTCGCTTACGGCGCAGACGACGTCGCGGGCAAAATGCTCGGTATCTGGTTTCCGACAATGACCTTCGTCGCCATCGGCTTCCAGCACGTCGTCGCAAACATGTTCCTGATCCCTGCCGCGATCTTCGCAGGGCACTATACCTGGTGGGAGTACTTGGGCAACTTTGTCCCCGTCTTTCTGGGCAACGCCGTCGGAGGCAGCATCTTCGTCGCCACCGCCTATTGGATAGCGTATTTGAGAGCCAAAGAAAAAGTGGTACTAAACCGAAAATCGGCTCTTCCGCAGCCGCAGCCTCTACCGACAAGCGAACGAGCGGTAGCGGAAGGTAAAGCCTGAAAGAAGCGGACAGGAACGGTTCATGATCGTAAATAAGCAAAAACAAAGTAAATGCCTTTCGCAACGCGCGCTTCTCCCGGCGCGCGTTGCGGCGCTTTATGACTCCTACAGTAACCCCTGCCTCCCTAAAAAAATCTGCTCCTAACCCGCTCACATATCCCTCCGGGACTTGAATATATTTAGTAACAAGCACTTTTTTCCAAGTACTTGTCATGTTTCGTTACATGTTGCTTTACTCGCTTATCGTCCATCCGGTCCCCAACACCGTTCAAGCTTTCGACGCCGGCTCAGCCGCTTTTTGACCGCGCTCTCGAAGCCAGCTTTGATCCAAAAGCTATCAGGAGGTGTTCCGCATGACAGAGCCTTTATTTACCGTATCCCGCGAGGATTGGTCCCTGCACCGCAAAGGATATCAGGATCAGACCCGCCATCAGCAGAAAGTCCGTGAAGCGATTAAACAAAATCTGCCTGATCTGGTGACGGACGAAAGCATCATCATGTCGGACGGCAAGCAAATCGTCAAAGTGCCCATCCGCAGTCTGGATGAGTACCGTTTCCGCTATAACTACAACAAGAGCAAGCATGTGGGGCAAGGCGACGGGGACAGTCAGGTCGGGGACGTGCTCGGGGTAGACCCGCAGCCCGCTTCCGGTCCGGGCAAGGGCGAGGGCGCCGGCAATCAGCCGGGAGACGACTATTATGATGCCGAAGTGCAGATGGAGGACCTGCAGTCCCTGCTCTTCGAGGAACTGGAGCTGCCGAACCTGCAGCAGAAAGAAAAGCACAATGTCACAACCAAAGAAATCGTTTTCAACGACATCCGTAAAAAAGGAATCATGTCCAACATCGACAAGAAGCGGACGATTCTCGAAAATCTGAAACGGAACGCCACCTCGGGGGTCCCCGGCATTCATCATATCAGCCCTGACGATCTGCGCTACAAGACGTGGGACGAAATCGTCACTCCCCACTCGAACGCGCTGGTGCTCGCCATGATGGACACGTCCGGCAGTATGGGGTCCTTCGAAAAATATATCGCGCGCAGCTTCTTCTTCTGGATGACGCGATTCCTGCGGACGAAATACGAGCAGGTGGAAATTATTTTCATCGCCCACCATACCGAGGCCAAGCAAGTGACGGAAGAGGAATTTTTCACCAAAGGCGAAAGCGGCGGCACGATCTGCTCTTCGGCCTATCAGCTTGCGGTCGACTTGATCGACCGGCGCTATCCGCCGTCCCGCTTCAACATATATCCGTTTCATTTCTCTGACGGCGATAATCTGACCTCGGACAACGAGCGGTGCGTACGGCTGATCGGCGAGTTAATCAAGCGGGCGAACCTGTTCGGTTACGGCGAAGTGAACCAATATAACCGCAGCAGTACGCTGATGTCCGCTTACCGGAACATTCACGACCCGAAATTCGTGCACTACGTCATCCGTGAGAAAGGCGAAGTGTACAAGGCGCTCAAAACCTTTTTCCCGAAGGGCGCGGAGGGGAGGATCGCCCAGTGAATGCAGATGACATCAAGCAGCTGGAATATGCCATCGCGGAAATTACCGAGGTCGCCAGCGGCTTCGGTCTCGACTTTTACCCGATGCGCTACGAGATATGCCCTTCCGATATTATTTACACCTTCGGCGCTTACGGGATGCCGACCCGCTTCTCTCACTGGAGTTTTGGAAAAACTTTTCATAAGATGAAAATGCAGTACGATTTCGGACTCAGCAAAATTTACGAGCTCGTCATCAACTCGGATCCGTGCTACGCTTTCCTGCTCGACGGCAATTCGCTCATCCAGAACAAGCTGATCGTGGCGCACGTGCTGGCGCACTGCGACTTTTTCAAAAACAACGTCCGCTTCTCCAAGACGAACCGCAACATGGTCGAGAGCATGTCCGCCACGGCCGAGCGCATCCGCCAATACGAGATCGCATACGGGACGGACGAGGTGGAACAGTTTATCGATGCCGTGCTTGCCATTCAAGAACATATCGATCCGCTGATCACGAAGCCGTATCGCGGACGCGGCAGCGGCCGGGAAGAAGCAGCGGACGATCCGAAAAAGCCTACAGAGCGCAAATTTGGTTACGAGGATTTGTGGGATTTGGATGAGAAGCCTGCGGCCAAGACGGCGAACACCAAAGAAGCCCCGGCCAAGTTTCCCGCCGAGCCGGAAAAGGATCTGATGCTGTTTATCGAAGAGCATGCCCCTTACCTGAAGGATTGGCAGCGCGACATCATGACGATGCTGCGGGACGAAATGCTGTATTTCTGGCCGCAGATGGAGACGAAGATTATGAACGAAGGCTGGGCCTCCTACTGGCATCAGCGCATTATGCGGGAGCTCGATCTGACCGACTCCGAGACGATCGAATACTCCAAGCTGAACTCCTCTGTTGTCGTCCCTTCCCGCCATACGCTCAATCCGTATTACCTGGGACTGAAAATTTTCGAGGACATCGAGAAGCGCTGGGATAAGCCGTCCGAGGAGGACCGGGAACGCTTCGGCTATAAAGGCGGCGAAGGCCGGCAGAAGATATTCGAAGTGCGCGAATTCGACTCCGACCTATCGTTCATCCGCAACTATATGACCAAGAAGCTGTGCGATGAGCTCGATTTGTACATTTTCGAGAAAAAGGGGCCGGAGTGGAAAATTACCGACAAGTCCTGGGAACATATCCGCGACCAGCTCGTATATTCCCGGGTGAACGGCGGCTTCCCTTATATCGTGGTCGAGAACGGAGATTTCGAGAAGAACGGCGAGTTGTACTTGAAGCATATGTACGAGGGCATCGAGCTCGACTTGAAGTATGTGGAACGGACCCTTCCGTATATTCACCGGCTGTGGGGGAAGATAGTGCATTTAGAATCGGTCATCGAAACGAAGCCGGTGCTGTTTACCTTCGACGGGAAGAAGCAGAATAGGAAGTTTTTGTGAATATGGTTATCCGAAATAAATAGACCGCTCCTTAGGAAAGGAAGCGGTCTGCTGGACGATAGGAGTCGTGTTAGCCGCACGGCTCCTTTTTCATTTAGATACGATTGCCTGTAAACCCTCTTTGCTCAATTGCCTTACGCCCGGATGAGGCCGGCAACTTTATTGCTGAACTTCTCGGGAGTACCGCTTGGGTGCTCGGCCTTGTAGTCGTTTGGTGAAGGGATGTTTTTTACTTTTTCCTTCTTGTTCACCCGCTCAACAATTTCCGAGGCAGCAGCCTTAACCTCCTTGGCAGCTTCTACGAATTTTTCATATTTATATTTATCCATACTATTTTTGGCGCTTATGTCCTGATACTGCTGAGTCAAAATCTTAAAATCTTCCACAAGCACGTCGTATTTCGGCTTGAAAGCATTCATGTCCAAATCCAGCACGTTAGCGGCCGTAATGCCCTGACGCGCTAGCTCCGCGGACAGCGCTTCGGCATCAACCACAAACTTCAGTCTAGTGTAATCGATATTCTGCTTGTCGTCCTTATAGTTTTCCAGATGCACTTTTCTGAGCTCGGTGTCCAGATTATTCATTGCCAAATCAAATTCGTCTTTAATTGGATAAAGCTCGGCCGCCGCTTGTCTAATTCTCGCATGCAGTTCCTTGCCTTTGGCGAAATTATCGTCGACGTAGTCTTTCGCATCATAGTAATCGTAAGCTTCGGTCAACGCGGCCATCAACTCGTTGATCACCGGCTTCATTCGGATTACGATCGGATCGACGGTCGGAAAAGCTGGTTCTTTATCGGCATAGCTTAAACCCTTCTCAAAAACCTGAGTTTTATTCGTACGGTCTCTGCTGTTCATTGAAAACGAAAGCATCTTGTAGTCCTTTGGGGTCAACGGCTGCTCTCCATCACCCAGATTTTCGAAGTAATGTGGAAGTACTTTTTTTAGCAAATGAGAGTCGATGTAAGACTTCATTTCCCAATAAGCACTTTTCTTCTCCGTCTCCGTTGCCGGAATCGGTTTCGTTCCGTCGCAAGCGGTGATCATGGCGCTTAATAAAAAGAGGGTAAGAAACAACCGAAATTTGTTCAATTCTCCAAGCCTCCAAGCTCTTAGTAACCTAACACGTCCCATGGGTAGGACTCAGCTTGTATATCGGCTCGACAACTAGAAATCTTTAGAGTTAATGCCAATAAAGTGGTAAAAAAGAAGCCCCGGCAACATACGGCCGCGACTTCATGATTGAACCGCCTTACGACGATACCTCTCCCCCGCGCGGCGCTTTCCGCCGGGTCAGCGCATACGCAGCACCATAGGCAACCACGACAAGGCCCGCCGCCGCTTCCGTGACGCCCGCTCCGATCCGCTCCCACTCGCCGATGAGGATAAGAAAGGCGGGAATCGTCGCCGTCACCCACGCTTGAATAAGCGTCACCCAGCCGACAAATGTGCCAATATTGCGCTTTAGCGCCAGCAGAATAAAAAACAGGGTCCACAGGAACGACCACATGAGCCAGATGATGCCGAACTTTTCATCGTGAAAGTGAAGAAAATTGATGGCCGCATAGCCTACGGCAAGAATAGCGACCCATAACGAGTACCAGCCGACACCGCTCGCATCCAAGCCTAGCAAGTTCGTAATTCCTACATATAAATAGGTAAGACCAAACAGAAAAATACCGGACGCCTGAAATATCGTCCATGCGTCTCCCCCTGAAGTAAAGATCATATAAAACGGGGTAATCACCTGCATGGCTCCGATAAACAGGTTGAACACGCCTGCGCTCTTGCCATCTATGCGGCCGAGCAGCATCAAGCCGTTCAGAAACAGTACCGCGCCGACATACAGCAGACCAACGGCGCTCATCTTGTCACCTCCTGAGATTCGTATACCAGCCGCTCGTCGTCTTCGTACCACGCCAGCCCTTTACGTCTCCCCCGCACGTAATATGTCACGAACGGATCATCCTGCCGCCGGTTTCCGAGCAGCCCGGCCAGCGGGATTTCGATGCAGGTTCTGACGGCTCTTTTCAGCGAGCGTGCGCCATACTGCTTGTCGAACCCCAGAGACGCAACGAGTTCTTTGGCGGACGGGTCGAGCAGCACCATGCAGCGATGCTTCAGGACCCGGCGGTTGAGCGAATCCAGCAGCGAATCCAGGATCGGTCCGAGGCCGTCGCGCCGGAGCCAGTTAAATACATAGATATCGTCGATGCGGTTGATAAATTCGGGCGAAAACCGGCGCTCCGTCTTTTTCTGTACGATGGCTTGCAGAAGCTCGCGTTCGGAAGCCCCCCAATGCTGGGGCTGAGCATACCATCCAAGTTTTTTCCAGAATGCCTTCAAGCTCCCGTCGGCAAATTCCGTAATGTCCTGTGCCCCCAGATTGCTGGTCATAAAAATAATACTGTTGCGGAAATTGATCGTTTTCTCTCCTGACGACAAGACCATCATCCCGTTGTCCAGCACACCCAGCAGCGAATAGATGACTTGGTCGTTCGCCTTCTCCAGCTCATCGAACAGCACGATGCCGGGTTTGCCGTAAGAGCCCTCGATGCGCTGCGTATCGAACAGCGACGTGCCTTCCTTGCTTCCTACGTAGCCGGGAGGCGCTCCGGTCAAGGCGGCGGCATAATGCTCCTGGGCCAGCGTGTTCATATCGATCCGGCAAAAGGCCTCGGCGCTGCCGTGAATCGCTTCCGCCAACGCTCTCACCGTTTCGGTCTTTCCTACCCCCGTAGGTCCCAAAAATAACGCCACATACAAAGGCCGGTTCGGCTCCGAAATGTCGGACCAGACGACCCTCAGCATCTCCTCCAGCCGCCCGACGACTTCGTCTTGCCCGAAAATTTTCGATCGGACCTGCTGCATGACGCGATCGACGTCAAAACGAAACCGGGTCACGGTCCGGGGAGAAGAAGAACGGTCCTCCTCTTCTCCGGTAGCCTGTTCTTGGCGCTGATGGATCGTTTTCAGCTTCTCCGCAATGAACGACATGTCAGCCTCCGGCCGCCTTTTGCTTGCCCTCGTGAGGAATTCCCGCAATCGGGCATTCTGCGGTTCCGACGGTCGACCGGGTGATCTTCTCTACGTTTTCCCTCGCCTTCTCGGCATCCAACACCCAGGTACGGTAAAAGTCAAACGGACATTCCGCAATTCCTTTGTCTCCGTCCCCGGAATGAATGAGTCCCGTGTAGCCGCGGTGAAGCAGCTTGAACAAATGGTTCTGGGATTGGGCGTTTTTGCGGAAATCGCGGATTAGCGAAACCGACAGCTCGGCGTACTGGATGCCGTTTTCCTCCGTGCCGCATTCCCCGAGCGTGCGCCCGTCGAAGCCGATGATCGAGGAGTGGCCGAAATAAGAATAAACGCCGTCGAAGCCGGCCGCATTGGCTACGGCCACATACGTATTATTGGACCAAGCCATTGCTTTCGCCATGATGATTTGCTGGTCCTTCGACGGGTACATATAGCCTTGGCACCGCACGATCAGCTCGGCGCCCTTCATCGCACAGTCGCGCCATATTTCGGGATAGTTGCCGTCGTCGCAGACGATAAGGCTGATTTTGAGCCCCTTGGGCCCTTCCGCTACGTACGTGCAGTCGCCGGGATACCAGCCTTCGATCGGACACCACGGAATAATTTTTCTGTATTTCTGAACGATGTCCCCTTTGTTGTTCATCAGAATCAAAGTGTTGTACGGAGCTTTATCCGGATGAGCCTCATGCCGTTCCCCGGTCAAGGAGAATACACCCCACGTATTGGCCTTCCGGCAAGCCTCGGCGAAAATGGCGGTTTCTTCTCCGGGAATGGAGGAAGCGGTTTCGTACATTTCCTGCTCGTCGTACATAATGCCGTGGGTGCTGTATTCCGGAAAAACAACAAGGTCCATGCCGGGCAATCCCTGCTTCATCCCAACGATAATATCGGCGATCCGGCGGCAGTTGTCCAGAACCTCCGCCCGGGTATGCAGGCGCGGCATCTTATAGTTCACCACCGCCACCCCTACTGTGTCCTGACTGCTGGAAATGTCTCCATGTCTCATCGAAAACCCCTCCTTGGTGTGTTTTGCATCAGCCGGGACAAATATCTCATCGTCCGACCGACTTAACCGGGATTAAAGCAAAATCCGTGCCAATGAAATTCCTCGCCAAATAAAAGAAACCGCTTACAAACAAAGCCTCCATTTGTCTTAATTTGATACAATCACAGCCCCCATTCCTGTTCGAAAAGCGTCAAAACCATCCACAGACCATTGACTGTCGCAAAATGATACACTGTCTTATTTTTACACACGAGCCATAAGAAAAAAGTCAACTCCCAATTTCAAACGATTTATTTTTTGTTATAATAAAGACACAAACCTACCAAGGAGAGGCGGAGTTCAATGAATGCGAGAGTCGGTTTATTGTTTTCATTAACTGGCACGACCGCCCTGACGGAACGAGGACAATGCGACGCGGCCATCCTGGCCATCGAACACTTCAACCAAAATGAAATGAACGTGGAAGCGATCGTGCGAGATATTTGCTCGGACCCGGCCAAAAGCGCGAAAGAAGCGGATGCGCTTGCAAAAGACGGCGTAAAAGTGTTTATCGGCTGTTATACTTCGGCTTGCCGGAAAGCGATTCTTCCGGTGCTGGAGAAATACGGCTGCCTGCTGGTCTATCCTACGTTGTACGAGGGACGGGAATGTCATTCCAACGTGTTTTATACCGGGGAGGTGCCGAACCAGCAGGTTCATGTGCTGCTCGATTACTTAACCGAGCACTTCGGGAAACGCGTCTACTGCATCGGCACGGATTACATTTATCCCCGGGAAACGAACCAGCAGGTCCGAACGTATCTCGCGGAAAAAAACGGCTCGGTCGTCGGCGAAGCCTATGTGCCGTTCGGTCATCAGACCTTCTATGACGTGCTGGAAGATATCATAGTGAAGCGGCCCGATGCCATCTTTACGACGCTCGTCGGGCAGAGCATCATCCCGTTCTATCGCGCGTACCGGCGGATGGGGTTGAATCCGGATCATTTGCCTATCTTCAGTCCGATCACGAAGGAAACGGAAATCGCGGCGATGGGCGCCGACTACGGAGCGGGGCATTACGGTTCGGCCAGCTATTTTCAATCGCTTCAAAATGAGCACAATCTGCATTTCGTCAGCGCGTTTCACGAACGCTTCGGCGCGCAACAGGTGATTTCGTCGGTCATGTTCAACACTTATTTGGGCACTAAAATGATCTTGGACAGCATTCATGAAACCGGCAGCCTGGATTACCGGGACGTCTTTTATCACCTCAGCGACAAGAAGCTTGAAACCGCTTGCGGAACGGTGCTCGTCGAAGGAGACCACCACCACTTGTCCAGACCGGTAAAAATCGGAAGAGCGATGCCGGACGGGCAATTCGAGATGGTGTGGGACTCGCAGCGCAATATTGCTCCGAAGCCGTTTAAAGAAAAAAGCCGGGAACCCGGCCAGCTGAATGAAATCATCTTGGAGTCGTGGGGCCGGATCAGCGATGAAGCGATCGTCGTCCTGTCGGAGCGGCAGCATATTGTGTACATGAGCAAAAAAGCGGAAGAGCTGACCCGGTTAAAGGAAGGCCAGCTCCTCACGCCGACGCTGCTGCAGCAAATCCATCACGCGTTCGAGGTGCATCCTTACGGAACAACCGGTCAGCAAATGCTTCTGCTCAAGCCGAAGCCTAGCGTCCGTTCTTCGGCAGCGCCCTTTCAGTTCGACCGCATTCAGACCTTGAACCCCGAGTACCAATTGGAGCTGGAGGTCGCCAAGCTGGCGTCCCAATCGTGCGCCAACGTGCTGATTACCGGAGAGACCGGAACGGGAAAAGAGGTGCTCGTCCAAGCGATTCATCAGCAAAGCGAACGAAAGCACGGCCCGCTGGTCGCCGTCAACACCGGCCTGCTGCCCCGGGAGCTGATCGCGAGCGAGATGTTCGGCTATATCGAAGGAGCGTTCACAGGCGCCAAAAAAGGTGGGTCCATCGGAAAATTCGAAGCCGCGAACGACGGGACTCTTTTTCTCGACGAGATTGGCGACATGCCGCTGGATCTCCAAGTTGTCCTGTTAAGAGCCATCGAGTCGAAGCGGATTATGAGGCTCGGCGAAAATAAAGAGCATGCGGTCAACGTACGGATTATTGCGGCGACGAACCGAAATCTTCAAGAAGAAATCGCCTACAGCGGCTCGTTCCGATCGGACCTGTTTTACCGTCTGAACGTCTTGTCGATCACCATTCCCCCGCTTCGCGAGCGCCCGGAAGATGTGGAGCACTTAAGCCGGGAGTTCCTCCGCGAATTTCAGGCGGTCCACGGCGACGGGCCGGACAGCCTCAGCGACGAAGCGCTGCAGGCCTTGATCCAATATCCGTGGCCGGGCAATATCCGCGAATTGCGAAATGTGATGGAGCGCGCCTACCTGCTGGCCGGACGGGAACGATCTGCGATCCGGGTGGAGCATCTGCCACGAGCGCTCAAAGGATATTACCAGAGAAAGCCGAGGGCAGCCGAGCCGCTCAAGCAAGTCGAGCGAAGGATGATCGAGCAGGTGCTGAGCGAGACGAAGACCATCACCGAGGCGTCCAAGGTGCTTGGCATTACGCGAAGTACGCTGTACCGGAAGCTGAAGGAATTTCAAATGACGCCGTAAGCCGGTTACAGTTACAAGCGAACAAAGCTAAGGGCAGGCCCGCTTCGTGCAGCGGATCTGCCCTTTATGTCCCCGGCAAGCGGCTTGCCCGCTTTATCTGGCTCTGACGTGCAAGCCTCCGAGAATACCGCAAATGTCTTCGAATACCTTGTCCATCCCGGCCTCTCCGTCCACCGAACGAAGCTGGCCTCTCATTTTATAAAATTTCAGCAGCGGCTTCTGCTGCTTTAAATTGATTTCCAACCGGGTGGCTACCGTTTCCTCCGTATCGTCCGGCCGCTGGTACAGCGGTCCTCCGCACTTGTCGCAGCTTTCTTCTTGCTGCGGAGGGCGATACATCACGTGGTACGTCTCCCCGCAGTACCGGCAAATCCGCCGTCCGGTCAGACGCCCAAGCAGCCTGCTGCTATCTACGTCCAAATGAAGCGCAAGGTCGATCCGCCGACGCCCTTCGATGAGTACCCGCTCCAATTCCAGCGCTTGGGACACCGTCCGCGGAAATCCGTCCAGCAAAAAGCCCCGTGCCGTATCTCCATGGCTTAGCCGTTCCTTAACGATCCCGATCGTCACCTCGTCGGGCACAAGCTGCCCCTTCTCGACGTACGCTTTGGCTTCAAGACCGAGCGCCGTTCCTTCCGACATCGCAGCACGGAACATGTCTCCGGTTGAAATATGCGGTATGCCGAATTTCGCTTGGATGAATTCGGCTTGGGTCCCTTTCCCTGCACCCGGCAATCCGATAAAAATAATCTGCATCTCGTTATATCCCCCATCTCTGTTTTATGAGTCCGAAGGTTAATCCTCTATCGTCGACATGTCGCCGACCGGCAAATTCAATTCCCACGCTTTTAGCACGCGGCGCATAATTTTGCCGCTTCTCGTTTTCGGCAGTTTGTCCTTGAACTCGATTTCACGAGGCGCCGCATGAGCGGACAAGCCGGTTTTGACAAATCGGACAATCTGGTCCTTCAGCTCCTCCGAAGGCGTATAGCCGTCCCGCAGCGCGATGAACGCTTTGATCACTTCGCCCCGCATCGGGTCCGGCTTGCCGATGACGCCCGCTTCCGCAACCGCCGGATGCTCCACCAGCTTGCTCTCGACCTCGAAGGGGCCGACCCGCTCGCCCGAGGTGTTGATGACATCGTCAACGCGGCCCTGGAACCAGAAGTAGCCGTCCTCGTCGCGGAAAGCGGAGTCTCCGGACACATACCAGCCCTTGAAGCGGAAATACTCTTCGTACTTGGCCGGATTGTTCCAAATGCGGCGCATCATGGACGGCCATGCCGTTTTAATCGCCAGATTTCCCATGCAGTAAGGCTCCAAGACACGGCCCTCGTCGTCCAAGATGGCCGCGTCCACGCCCGGAATCGGCTTGCCCATCGATCCCGGCTTAATTGCCATCCCCGGGTAATTGCAGATGAGCTGCCCCCCGGTCTCCGTCATCCACCAAGTGTCATGGATGCGCTGCTTGAATACGTTCAACCCCCAGCGGACGACCTCCGGATTCAAAGGCTCGCCGACGCTGAGCACATGGCGGAGCTTGGACAGATCGAACCCGGACACCAGCTCGTCTCCGGCTCCCATCAACATGCGGAAGGCGGTAGGCGCGCTGTACCAGACGGTAATGCCGTACTTTTGCAGGGTGGCGTACCAGTCCGCCGGCTTGAACCGTCCCCCGCGGATCACATTCGTCGCACCATTGAGCCACGGGGCGAAAACGCCGTAAGACGTACCGGTTACCCAGCCCGGATCGGCCGTGCACCAATACACGTCGTCTTCCTTCAGATCCAGCACGATTTTGCCCGTATAATAATGCTGAAGCATTGCATCATGGACGTGAAGCACGCCTTTGGGCTTGCCCGTGGAGCCGGAGGTGTAATGCAGAATAAGGCCGTCCTCGCGGTCCATCCATTCGAGGTCCAACTCCTCGGAAGCGCTTTCCATTGCTTTGTGGAAATCGACCTGCCCCTCCTCCAGGCGAAGAAGGTCGTGTCCGACCAGAATCACATGCTTCAAGTGGGGCAAATCTTGAACCGGGATGCGCGGAAGCTGGGAAGGCGTCGTGACGATCGCCACGGCCTGGCTATCTTCCAAGCGGTCCTTCACGGCCGTCTCCATAAAGGCTTCGAACAATGGGCCGGCAATCGCGCCGACTTTAATAATCCCGAGAAGCGCGAAGTACAGCTCGGGAGAACGGGGCATAAAAATAAACACGCGGTCCCCTTTTCCAATGCCCAGTTGACGAAGCACGTTGCCGAATCGGTCGGAGCTGCTTTTCATTTGCCCGAAGGTGTACGCTTCTTCTCTCTGACCGTCGCTGTAGTATAAGGCGACTTTGTCCCGGCGCGAGGACTCGGCATGCCGGTCGATCGCTTCGTACGCCATATTGATTTTTCCGGTTTCGTACCATGTGAACTCGCTCTCCATCTCCTCCCATTGAAACTGTCCCCGCGCCTGCTCGTAATTTCTCAAGTTGGGGCTGGCCGCCGTGGCCGCAATACGCTCGTTCGTAAACGAATTCATGATGTAGACCCTCCCAATCGATAATAGATGTTTGCCCTTCTGAGCCTAAGTAAAGCAATTATTGTGCCAACCGTCGGAGTGCGGGAAATGAAAGGAACGCACAAAAAAATGTGTCCCATTTCGGGACACATTTGCCGATTCGATCCGATACAGTGATGCAAAATGGGACACTTGGGGCACCCGCAGCAGCCTGCGCGCCTAACGAATTTCTCATTTTTTTCTCAATACAAGTTGAATGACATGAGCTAAACCGGTGTGCGCCTTTCCTTCCACCCGCTCTTGTTCGCCATAGAAGAAATGGAGCACCTCATGGCCTTCGCACCAAGCAAGAATTTCTTTGGGGTCGTAGAGCAAGTCCGAATCCGGGGGGCCGCCCGTACCATACTTTAATTGGTCCTTGGAGTATACCTCAAGCATCATCATCCCTTCGGGCTTTATCGCATTTTTCATTTTATTGAGAATCATGGCCTGATCGTCTTTATGAAAATGTCCGAATACCATGATGGCGGCATCATATCGCTCGTTCGGCACCTCATCTGCCAACAGGTCTAGTTTTTGGGTATGCACGTCAACGTCATGCTTCCGGGCCAGTTTTTTCGTTTTGTCCAGACCGCTCTCCGCATAGTCAATGGCAGTTACTTTATGATTTCGTTTTGCTAGAAAGACGGCATTCCGGCCCTCACCCTCCGCAAACGCGATAACTTTGTGACATGGTTCCAATCGAAAAGCTTGTTGTTGAATAAATACGTTGGGTTCTTCCCCATAATAATATTCCTCCGAATTAAAACGCTCATGCCATACATTTCCCATCATTACCGACCTCCTGTGGATAAGTATTGGACATTAAAGACTCACTATATCTTTAATAAAAGCAAAAAAAACGCAGCATGGGTGCAGAGCATACTTCGCCGCTTTGGTAATTTTCGTCGCTGTTTACAGAGTTATTATATCCATAATATCTTCGATAACAATGGTGTGTCAATAGCGCAAGGCATCGATAACGCGCCGATTCATCCGTATTCCGGCCATGAAAAAGAATAAGCCGCAGCACCTATTCAGGGCCACGGCTCGTTGTACAGTAATTCGCTCAAAGCGTACGAAACTTAAGATTCTTGCAGTCGATGGCGAACGAGAAAGCTCTCTGCTCGCTTCCATCCAACGAAAGCTCCACGATCAAGCTCTCCAGCTCTTTCTCCGTTAAAGCTTGGCCGCTGATCCAGCCGTGCCTTTCTTTGCCGGGCAGGATCGTCGCCCCTGTGAAGTCCGGGTTGGTTTCGGAGGCCCCGACTTTTTCGCTTGCCTTGCCCGCGCTCGGATGGTTCGCCTGCACGGCAAGACGGCTAGGGTCTACCGTAACGGTCTCCTTTTCGGTCCCGTTCTTGATCGTGACTTCGAAGTCGGTCGTTTGTCCGGTCCTCCGGATGGAATGGACGGTAACCTCAACGCCGTTAGTTGTTTGTGTGACTGGCAGTTTCTGTAGCTGGGGCTCCGAGCCGCTTTTATTCGAAGCGGAATTTTCGTTCCCCCCGACCGGTCCCGAAACATAATTGCTATCAATGGGCACGGGATTGTCGATATCCTGCGCGGCATGCGGGGTTCCGTTCATTAACACGGCCCCTGTAAACACAATCGAACCGCAGACGAGTCCGAGCATAATTTTTTTCACCATGACAATTTAATCCTTTCTGATGTCGTTTGACCAGCGTTCGACGGTCAGCTCCAGCCTCGAATCGGCCTCGGCCCGGTAGTAGCGCACTACCGGATTTCCGGCTTGATCCGTTTCCGTCACGCCGTCGGCCCTGCTAATTTGATAAACGAACTCGGTATGAAGCGGAAGCTCAAGCCGCTCGGAATATACAGGCGCATCCGGCTGCTTGCTTAAAGGAAACCAGACGTATAATGCGACGGTTTCCGGCGTATGCGGCGGGACATGAACCCTTAAATCGAGGGCAACCCGCTCCTTCAATTCCTTGACCACACGGATGGAAATAGCAGCTTCCAGGCCGCAGTAATTAACCGTAACCGTCGTCTCTCCTTCTTCCTTCGCCACCACGGTCCCGTCCTCTTGAACCTCTACGATCCGAGGGTCCTCCACCCGGTAAGCCGCCCTTAGCAGGGACATCTTCAAACCGGTGTCAAACTCCGCAATCGGGTTCAATCGGCAGAGCGGGCCGCGGATGCCGACTTCGTCCCAGCCTTGCAGGGATAAAGAGCGCGCCTGACCCTTGGCTCCAAATAAATGAAGCAGCGGAGAGGCCAATCTGGCCGCCCAATCTTTCTCCACATGGGCCGCCTCGGGATCGAAATAATACATCAGTTCGTCGTCGGCTTCGTATCCGAGGAGGGTAAGCTGCTCCGCGACCTCGCGGACATGCTTTTCCATGATCAACGTGCCTTCCCTGCCTCCCAGATCGATCCAGATCCGGGAAACCGGCTGCTTTGTGCCGAACGTATGATACTGCCGGTATTCTTCCAGCGTCACAGGATCGACGTAATAAAAATACGGCGACAGGATCGCCAGCTTCCTGAAAATGTCCGGACGGCGAAAGCCTATATGGTAGGTGACTTGCCCTCCGCGGGAAGACCCCATTAAGCCTGTATGCTCCGGGTCCGGCTTCGTGCGGAACAGCGCATCGATGTAAGGCTTGACTTCCTCGATAATAAAGCGCTCGTAAAGCTGTCCTTTGGGCTGGATTCGGACTTTGTCGGACGGATACAGCACCCCTTCCAACTCGTGGGTAAATTCATCGGCCCGCTCGACGCCCCGATTCGGGATGCCGACGACGATGATTTCTTCCATTAGTCCGTCTTGAATCAACCGGTCCGCGGTCTCATGGACGTTCCAGGAATAGCCGTTGAAGGCGGGATGGAAAATATTTTGCCCGTCGTGCATATACAGCACCGGATACCGCTTCGCCTGATCCCAGCGATAGCTCGGGGGGAGGTAAACAAACAGATCCCGCGTATTGTCCAAGTGGGCGGAGTAGAAATTTTCCACCTTCAAAATGCTCGATTGGTTATTGTGCATCCTCATCACCTCTGCTCGCTCACGGGCGCCGCGTCCACCCAATTTTCCACTTCGTAATTCAGAACGAGGCCGTCCTTGGCCGTAAATTTCCGGTAAGCAATTTCCCGGCCCTGCCGGTCCGTCTCATGCATGCCCAAGCCGCGGGAAATGCGGAATTCGAAGGACATATCCCGCGGTACCTCGAAGGTTCCTCCGTACAGTCCTTCGCGAATCATCGGCAGCTCGATGCCGGCGTATAGCGCAGCAGTTGGCGGCGTAGAAGCCGGCACTTTCACGAACGCTTGGACGGTAACCGTCTCCGAAACCGACGGGACGACGGCAACAGCCAATTCAGCCGTCAGGCTGCCGTTTCTGTAACGGACCGCCGTTTCCCCTTCTTTCTTGGGCAGCAATTTACCGTCTGCCGTCACGTCCAGCAGCTCGGGATCGGCTACTTCATAGCAGGCGTCTAGATCCGTCATCATGAAGCCGCTGTCGTAGTGCACCACCGGATTGAGCGTGCGTTTTGGCCCCTCGATCCCAACCGCCTCCGGCCCATACAAATCGACGCGAACAGGAGTTCCGATGCGGCCAAAAAAATAAAGCAGCGGCGCATGCACTCTGGCGGCCCAATCCTTCTGCGAATGGCCCGAATTGACGGCATAATAGTACATAAAATCGTCCCCGGGCCGGTACCCGGCGCCGATCAACGTATCCGCAGCATGCCGCACATGCTTTTCCATAACGGTGAAGCCTTCGGCATCTCCCACGTCCATCCAAATGCGCAGAGCTTTCTTTTCCGTGTAGACGCGGCTCAACCAGCGATCCTCCATCGTACGGAGATCGACGCTTGCGAAGAACGGACACAAAGCCCCGATCATCCCGAACGTCTCTGACCTGCGGAACCCGATATTGTAAGAGACCAGACCGCCCGCGGACGATCCCATCAGCGCAGTATGCTCCTGATCCGGCAGCGTCCGGTACTCCCGATCGATATAAGGCTTTACTTCACGGACGAGAAACTCCTCGTACAGCTCGCCCTGATTCGTCGTATCGAAAACCCGGTGTCCGTACGGATTCTCATGCATATATTCCGCAATCCGGGCATCCTCGATGTGGGCTACCGCAACGATGATAATTTCCCGAATGCGTCCTTCGGCAATCAGGCGATCAACCGTTTTATGCACGTCCCACGATTCGCCCTTCCGGTCCTTGTAGAACGCGTGCTGCCCGTCCTGCATATATAGGACAGGGTAACGCTGCTGCTCGTTCGTTTTATAACTCGGAGGCAAATATATAAATATATTTCTGGAATTATCAAGAATCTCGGAATAAAAATGATTGATTTCGATCAGCCGCGACGAACTCACGCCACATTCTCCTCACCGGATCGTCACGTGATGACGGAAAGGCAATAAAACTTTTCACGGCTTACCTCATCCGCATCCTGAATATTGCGATCCATCATACGGACAATCTCTTTGTAGTCATTCATATCAAACGCAACTTTCGCCATCCCTTGCGGAACGATTTCCGGACAATGGCTTGTGCACAGAACAGCGAGCCGGTCATGGATCTTGGCCGCTTCATGCGCCAAAAATTCATTCATCACGATCCCCGGACGTCCGGCATACGCGGACAGAAATTCATTTAAGCCCTCGATGCTCTCGCACACATGAATCCGTTCCTCATCCAAGCCGGATTGCCGCTTGATAAATTCCACTAGTTCAGCATTGTTATACGAATCCATCACAAGAAACTGCGGAGCTTCGCCGAGCAGACTGCGGGCCGCTTGGAAACTCCCCATGAAATCCGGAACGATTTTGTGAAATAACGGGTCTTCGATATAGCTGTCGATCACGAAGACGGGGACGCCGAATCCAAAATAATTCGATATGGTCGTGAATTGTTCTTTATCCACATTCATCAAGAAGACGCCGTCCAAATTGCGTTCCATAATAATTTTCGAGGACGGGCCCAAGTTGTCGATTTGCATAAAAATAACATGATACCCCAGCTCGCTGCAGTGCCGCTCGATGGCATGGATCGTTCTCGCATACTTCAAATCGGACCATACATGACAGTCTTTCCCTTTAAACCATAAGAGGCCGATGAGTCCGGTTTTCTTAACCTTCAGCGATTGCGCCGTACGGTTCGTTACGTATTTCAGCTGCTGCGCGGCCTTCAGTACCTTCACGCGCGTTTCATCGGATATGGATTGGGTCTTCACGTCGTTCAAAATATACGAAACCGTCGCAATGGAAACGCCGGCTGCTTTGGCTATGTCTTTGATCGTTGCTTTTTTCATGGTTTAACCGCCTCTACTTAAACGTTTAGGTCGATTAAAGCATACGGCCCCGTCTTTGTCAATTCATGACAATGGCGCCTTTAAAATAAGCCATCCGTACGGAGGCAAGCTGATAGAAAGCCGCTCGTCCTTTAACTCGAAAGTCCCGTCGCCCATGGCGATTTCGAGCGGTACCTGCGAGTCCAAAGTGACATCCGCGACGGCCGGATGCCCGCTATTGTTGAAGCCGATGTAAAGCTGCTCGTCTGCATCCGTTCTACGGATGACAAGCTGACGATCCTTGGCATAGATCACATGGAAAGTCCCATCCCGCAACGCCGGATGCTGCCGTCGGTACGAAATAATCGTCCGGTAAAACGCAAGCAGCTCCTGATTTTGCCGGGCTTCGTCCCAAATCATCGGCCGCCTGCAATCGGGGTCTGCCCCGCCCTGCATCCCCACTTCGTCGCCGTAATAAATGCACGGAACGCCGGGGAACGCAAACTGAAACAGCACGGCGAGCTTCGCTTTCCTTGCCTCCTCCGCGACTGTAAGCAGCCGCGGCGTATCGTGGCTTCCGACGATGTTAAAGGCCGCTTCGTTCACCTGCTGCGGATACTGGGCCAGCAGCCGGCTGATCCGGTGGGAAAACTGCTCCGCATCGATCGCATCCTTGGCAAAAAAATCAAGTATGGCTTCTGTAATCGGATAGTTCATGACCGCATCGAACTGATCTCCCTGCAGCCACGGCATCGCGTCGTGCCAAATCTCGCCCAAGATATAAAAGTCCGGCTTGAGCGACTTCAAAGCTTTGCGGAAATGCCTCCAAAACTCGTGATCGACCTCATTGGCCACATCCAGCCTCCAGCCGTCGATATCGCATTCCTTCACCCAATACTCCGCCACGTCCAGCAGGTATTGCCGGACCTCCGGATTCGCCGTATTCAGCTTCGGCATATGCGCCTCGAAAGCGAAGCAGTGATAGGAAGGTCTGGGCTCCGTCTGCACCGGAAACTGCTTGATATGGAACCAATCCCGGTAGCGCGATGCCTTTCCGTGGCGGACCACATCTTGAAAAGGAGCGAACAGCGCGCCGCTATGATTGAATACGGCATCCAGAATGACACGAATTCCGCGCTCGTGGCAGGCCTGGACCAGCTTTTTCAGCAATCCGGTATCCCCGAACTGCGGATCGATTTTCATATAGTCCGTCGTATCGTACTTATGATTCGTCTCCGCCGCAAACAGCGGGGTAAAATAAATCGCGTTAACACCAAGCGAGCTAAGGTGATCCAGTCGGTCCAATACGCCCTGCAAATCGCCGCCGTAAAAATCGTGCGGCCCCGGGTCCGCCTCCTCCCACGAACGAACGCCGGCCGGATCGTTCGACGGATCGCCGTTCGCAAAACGCTCGGGAAATATTTGATAAAACACAGCCTCTTTTACCCACCCCGGCGGCTTTAGAACTTCATCCGTCCACAGAAACGGATAATCGAAGAAGGAAAGCGGGTCCTGTGGCTTTTCCTTTTGAAAGCCTGTCTCCGTGTACCAGACTGTTTCGTCCTCCGCAATCAATGCAAACGCATAGCGCAGTCTACGATGCGGAGGAACAAGCTCCGCCTGCCAATAATCGAACCGTTCATCGCTTGCCAGCTTATGAAGATACTGCTCGCTGGCGGTTTGTTCCCAATCGTACTTGTCGCCGTAGAGCGCTTTTACCGCGCGCAGGTCGTCTTTTTTCGTCCGCAGCCGGATATGGATCGTACGGTCGTCGTAAGCGTAACAATCCGCATTGCCGGACCGGTGGTAAACCGCTTCTAATAACATGGCATACGCCTCCTTTGGAATAAAATTGCGTTATCCTTTATCCGCGCCGGCCGCGATTCCGTGAATTAAGTATTTCTGGAAATACATGTACAGCAGCGTGATCGGCAGCGCCACAAGCACGGCGCCGGCCGCGAATAGCGTAAAGCTGGAATTGGTCTCGTTGGCAACCATCGCATACAGCCCTTGCGCCAGCGTCATTTTGTCCGAAGACCTAAGAACGATTTGCGGTAAAATAAAGTCCATGAACGGCGTGATAAAGCTGTTCAGAGCTACGAACGTAATCGCCGGCAGCGATAAAGGAAATATAATTTTGAAGAACGCGTCGGCATGGCTCGCACCGTCGATAAACGCAGCTTCCTCCAGACTTTTCGGGATCGTATCGAAGTGCCCTTTCATGACCCAGGTGCCCATGGATACCGCCCCGCCGGCATAGATGAGAATCAGCCCCAGATGCGTGTCAAGCAGCTTCGTTTGCAGCAGCAGCACAAAAATCGCCATGACGGATAGAAACCCCGGAAACATTTGCAGGACCAGCAGCATCATCAAACCTTGCTGTCTCCCTTTAAATCGGAATCTGGAAAAAGCATACGCCGTCGCCGCCACTAATGCCGTCGAGACAACTGCGTTCACCAGTGCGATCTTGATCGTATTTTGATACCACAGCACAAAATCGGTCGTATGGAGCAGCTCGATGTAATGCGCGATCGTCGGATGGTCGGGAATCATCTTGCTGACGAGCAAGTTATCACCCGGATTCAGAGACGTGCCTACGATCCACACGATCGGGTAAACCGTCGTGACGAGCAGCACCGCAAATACCAAGTAAATTCCCGTGACGACCAGATTGTTTTTTAATTTGGACATCCAGATCAAATCCTCTTCTTAAACGGACTTCATCCGCTTGTAATTCCATAAGGAAAATGCCGCAATGAGAATGAACATAATGATGGATACGGCCGAGGCCATATTAAACTGGCTTTGATTCAACGTCATCTTGAAGATCCACGAGATCAAAATATCCGTGCTACCAGCGTAATAATAATCCGGATTGTTCGGCTTCCCGTCCGTCAGCAAGTAAATCAGGTTGAAGTTATTGAAGTTAAAGGCAAACTGCATAATAAAGATCGGCGCCGTCGCCATCAGCACGAGGGGCAGCGTAATTTTGACGAACTTTTGCGGTCCCGATGCCCCGTCGACGTCCGCCGCTTCGTATAGATCGCGCGGCAGGGTCGTCAAGATTCCCGACATCAACGCCATCAGGAACGGCGTCGAGAACCACAAATTGACCAGAATGACGGATACTTTCGCCATCGTCGGATCGGAAAGCCAGGGCACGGGAGAGAAGCCGAGCTTCACGATCAGATCGTTCACCGGACCGAACGTCCCGTTCAGCAGCACCCGGAAAACGAGGATCGAGATAAACTGCGGGATCGCCCAAGGCAGGATGAACACCGTTCTCCAAAATTTTTTGAAGCGGACCTGCGGGTGGTTTACCATCATCGCGAGTAACAGTCCGCTGAGAAAGACGGTGAAAGTCGAAGCCGCCGCCCAGATGATGTTCCAAACGGAGATGCCAAAGAACGTAGACCTCCATGCTTCCTGCGCGAACAGATCGTAAAATGTGCGGAAGCCGATCCAATCCACCAGCGCCCGGTCCGGAATATGCGACGGTGCCGAATAGTTGGTAAAGGCGATCAACACGTTAAACACGAGCGGGATAACCGTAACAAACAGGATGAAAAAAGCGGCAGGCAGCAGCAGCAAATAAGGAAAATGCCGGAACTTCGCCTGCTTCACGGACTCGATGAAGCCGAGGACATGGCCGCCTTCGTCCCGAAGCTCCCCGTTCTTCTTCGCATCGTAAATATTCATCGCATAAAACCCCAGGAACAGCAGGATGACGACGAGGGTAATGAGACCGTTGATCAGCAGAAAGATCGAATGGTCACCCTGAACGATTTTTCCCCGGATGATCTGCGTCGGGACATCGCCTAGCGTGATCAGCCCAAGGATGCCTTTCCATGCGATCGAGTAATAGTTCCAGAAAAACAATTGGGCCAAGACGATGAACAGCAAGCCTTTGATATATTGTCTGTTGTAGAGCTGGCCCAAGCCTATGAACACCGCGGAACAAACGGCTGCCGTGACCTGATGCCGCCGGGCGCTTGGTTGTGATTGCATACGTAAAACCGCCTTAGCCGAGTTTTGAGGATGAATCCGTGCGTTACTTCGTCGTTTTCATGGCTGTCTTGATTTGCTCCACTGCGGTAGTCAGAACGGTTGCCGGATCTTGACCGTCGTTCCAGATTGCAGCGAGCGCGGCACCTGCGGGTACCCATACATTGCCCATTTCCGGAATGGACGGCATCGGCGTCGAATATTTCGCCTGCTCCAGAAACGCCGCCGCTTTAGGGTCTTGCGTAATGATGGGGTCGTCCATCAGGTCCTTCCTCGGGGGAAGCTGGGTTGTCATCTTGAATCGCTTGATCAGATTGTCCTTGCTGGTCGCATAGCTTGCGAACAGCTTGGCGGCAGCCGGGTACTTCGTGTACGAATTGACGTACAAGGCCCGAATGCCGGAGAAGCTGACCGGATGCTCGCCGTTCGGCAGCAGAGGCAGCGGCGCTACGCCATAGTCGAAATTCGCCTTCGACAAGCTGGCCATCAGCCAAGAGCCGTTGATGACGGCAGCGGTTTTCCCTTCCTGGAAAAAGCCCGTAATGATGTTGTCGTTGATGTCTCCGGCGTTCAGCGGCAATATTTTTTTGAGCGATTGCAAATATTTTGCCCCTTCAACCGTTTTGGCACTGTTGAGACCGATATCGTTCGGGTCCGTACCATTGCTTCCGAACACATACCCGCCGTAACCGGCGAGGAACGAATACGATTGATACAACTGGCCGACGTCCCACATCAAGGCGAACTTTTTGGCTTTCGGATCGTTGTAGGTTTCGGCGAATTTCACGATGTCGTCGTACGTTTTCGGAGCTTTGTCCATCAAGGACTTGTTGTAAAACAACGCATACGTATCGATTGCCGTCGGAAAGCCGTAAAGCACGTCCTTGTACGTGACTCCGGCCAGCGCCGAGGACATGACCTCGTTTTTCATGCTGTCGCCCGAAACGTCGTTTTGCAGCACGAGCCCGGCCGTCACCGCATTCCCCAATTGATCGTGCGGCGCGGAGAAGACGTCGGCTCCAATGCCCGCGGGACCGTCGGTGGTCAGCTTCTTAACGGTGTCGATCGCGGGAACCGGCTCCACCTTCACTTTTACGCCGTATTCTTTCTCGAAGCTTTCCGCTACCGCTTTCAAATAATCGAGCTCCGGACCTTTCGATTCCCATACGAGCAATTGGGCGCCTTGCTCCGGCTTTAATGGTTCCGTGTTTGCGCTTCCTGAGGCTTCGTTTCCCGGCTCCTGCCCCGCAGGCGTAGGACGGCTCTCTCCGCAAGCGGTTAGCATGGAAGAACTCAGACAAAGGACAAGAACGGCGGAAATGAAACTTCGTTTTGACATGCAGGGTCCCCCTTTAAGCATACTGAATTGTCCGTGAACTGAATCGTTTAAGTACTGAAACGTTTAAGTAACGTTTAATGATATCATAGCTTTTCGCTTCCGCAGGAGTCAATGATAAAAAATGGAAAACGGCTTCGGGGTGCCAGTTGCGGAGGAAGTGAACCTATAGATGTTACAAAGGGGCGGGGTATCCACTTCCGTATGTATCTATATTTTTATAATGACCACTTTCTTGACACTCTGGGCTAGTGCTTTTCTGACACTAGCCCTTATTATCCCCTGCCCTGAGCGCCTGGCCGCAACGGGCGCAATAGCCGGCTCCGCGCGGCGAGACGGTCCCGCAGCCTGCGCAGCGCAGCTCCGCGAGCGCGTCGCTCTCCGCAGAAGCTGCAGCCTGCGCCAAGTCCGGGTTGACCCGCAGCAGCGCGCGGATCTCTTCCCCGGTCCCCTGCCGGATCAATCGGCGCAGCAGCCACAGCCCGCATGCGCCGATCACGAGCTGCAGAAGCAGGCCCAGGGAGCCTGTCCCCGCGACTGCGTCCCACAAGAAATGCAAGCCGATAGCCGCGGCTGCATATAACGTGGCCGCCATGCAGGCGGCGTAGCATCCCCGTTCCGCGGAGCGCCGGTTCCAGCGCCACCAGCCCGCGGCCATGACGGCCGTCCACGTGCCGTGGCCGAAGGGCGACAGCAGCCCGCGAAGCCAGAGCACGGCCAGCAGGCTGTCCGGCGAAGCCAGCCGCGCCCAGCACGACCGCGTCCGTTAGGAAGCGGGTGCGGCGGGCGCGGTACACGATTAGCAAAGCAAGCAGCTTGGCAAGCTCCTCAATGACCGCCACGGCGATGGAGACGGCGATGGAGACGGCGATGCCGTGCGGCCGGGCAGCGCCTGAAGCTCGTGGACAACGGCAGCACGGTGATCGTGATCGAGCATAACCTCGACGTGATCAGTCAAACCGATTGGATCGTCGATTTGGGTCCCGGGGCCGGACAAGATGGCGGGATAGTCATCTTCGAAGGCGTTCCCGAACAGCTTATCGAGCATCCGCATTCGGTCACGGGGCATTATTTGAAGCGGTATCTCCACGGCGATTAAACGACAAAACACCTGCCGAAAAGGGCAGGCGTTGCAATGAATAAAAGCTTATTTTCACAGTTTCTAGCGCAGTGTAAGCGTCCGGCCATTTCCACACAAGGAGTTATCACACAAAAAAGTATGAACTATTTCACGTTTTTGACCGGCTTATCAGCTTTAGGAAAGCGGGTACCTCATGAAACACGCGGTATTTTCCGTATTTATCCATAATCATACGAGTTGGGTTCACCCCCGACGAGGATGCGTTCAGGCCGCTCGCGCTCACGACGCAATGCCGTTCCCACTTTTTTGCTTTGGCGGCAATCAGCCATTCGGGAGCGGTGAAAACGACAGTGACCCTGTCCGGCATGTCCGAGAGCAAGAGAGCATCGATTTCCTTAAAACCCGGTGCCGAGTAGTCCAGAAATAAGATCAGCTCGTTCGTTTCGTTCGCCAACTGCCCGATCTGCCGGACTTGCGCTTGAATTGCCCGTTGCTCCCTCCTTCTCAGGATGGCAAGCGCTCCTATACTTATGGCAAACCACAGTAACGTACATAAAAACAACGGATCGGCCATCGTCAGACCTCTTTTCTTTTCCAACGAATCGTCATGAGCTCAACGGTAAACGACAACGCCATGACCAAAACAAGCGAATGGAGCATGGAGTAAGCATCTGTCGGCTCCCGCTTCAAGCCCGCATCGATCAGCAAAATACCGATCAGAACAAGATTTCTATAAACAGGAAACCGGTTGAGGAAACCGACATTGCCGTAGCAGGCGCAGGTTTCGGCCCCGGTGCTTTTTTTCTTTCTCCAGGTCAACCAAGTAAAGACGGACAGCAGCCCGATCGCCCCGAATTGTTTCCAGCCCTCCGCCAAGCCCGTCGCAAACAAGAAAAACAGCAAAAATTCCGCAATCAACACGGCACAGGCCGCCAAAGACAGCATGGATGCCGGCAGCACCCCATAGGAATAAATTTCCACTTTTAATCCTTCGAAGCTGCGCAGCTTCATGTAAAAGGGCAGGAAAAACAGAACCGCAATCGTTAAATCCAGAACATACGCTATGAAACCCGTCATCTTCGTCGATCACCTCATCAGGTACTAGACGTTTTAGTTAGGAGGTTTGATGCCCGTCCTTCTGCAATCGGATCGTCAGCGGATACCATGCCGCTTCTTCGCCGTCGGCAAAGCATTTGATGTGGACGATTCCCGGCTCCGTCAGCACCAGCGTAAATGCAAAATCTTTATCGACACCCGGAATTTGATCGTCCGCTCTGTAATTTCTGAGGACGGTCATCGCCGTTTTGCCAAGCTGCTCTCCACGGTGATTATTGAACTCAAAATGCGTATCTATCGATTTTCCCTGCGGCAAATCAAAGATTTTGAGCAAAATGTACAAATCCAAGGCATACGGCAGAACGGGAATCGTCTGATGGTTTAGTACGGTACCTAACTGATGCCCCTTCGCCTGTTCGTTATGGGTAATCCGGTCGCATACGATTAATTGAGCTTGCAAGGAAGTTCCCCCGTTCTTGAAAGAGTAAAAAGAGAAGAGGGGTGATCCCCCCTCCTCTAATCGGTTTAGTAGCAGCAGCCTATTCTTGGCTGTTGGCACGAGTACGTAGATCCGTCTTCGCATCCGACGATCTTATTAGCGCCCATCGTTTTCGGATAACTCGAACCGCCAGAAGTGCAATCGCTGAGGTAGCAGAACGTTTCATTTTTCAAAACAACATCACATTTCGGTTTGTCGCAAGCCATGGTTTTCACCTCCTTTCATTGCAATGTGAAGCTCTATCTTAAGGTGTAAAAACCGGGATGCCTCTATCAAGCCAATGCATGGCGGGCGTAGTCCTTCACAAGTTGTTCGTACTCGTCCGCGTTGTAAATGACTCCTTTAGCGGCCACTTTTCCCAAGTCGTCGACGAGGATAGCGAAGGGCAGATACGTCACCGCAAAATACGCCTCCATGTCGCTTTGGTCCAGCGAACAAACCGGGAATGTCCATCCGAAATAATCGACCATGCTTCGATGATCGTCCTCGTCACCCGTGGAGAAGAGCCGGAAAGAAAAGGTCGGATGCCTCCGCGTCATCGCTTCGATATGCGGAAGCAGATCGATGCAATGAGAGCAGTAGGTGGAGACGAACAGCAGCACCATACCCGTCGATTTGCCCGGCTCCGCCGGCATTCCGATATTGCTGATATGGGGCGGCAGGTCCGACAGCATGGAGCCGATCGGCGGGCCGCTGTCGGCTGATCCGCCCGGCTTACGGTTGAACGACATCGTTACTCCCTCTTTTCGCCTAAATTAGTCGTACCATTGCTTTTGCTGATGCCACATCTCGTGATAAAGTCCTTGCTTGCGAAGCAGCTCGTCGTGCGTTCCGACCTCGGCTATGCGCCCGCCCTCCATCACGAAGATGCGGTCGGCTCTCCGCGCGATCCCGACCCGATGGGATACCATAAGCACGGTTTTACCACGGCAGTGCTCAAGCATTTCATTCATCAGCCGCACTTCGCTGACCGGATCGAGCGCGGAGGTCGGTTCGTCGAATACGACCAGCTCGTGATCCTCCGAGACGAACACTCTCGACAAAGCGAGCCTCTGCCACTGTCCGCCGGACAAGTTGACCGCGTTATCCTCCATCGTTCCCAGCTTCGTATCCAGTCCTTGCTTGAACGTCTTGGACAGCCCGACCTTCGCGAGCACCGAAAGCAGCTTGTCCGTATTGTGCGCCTCGGCAATATTGCCGACGGCGATGTTATCCCGCACATCCGTCATATACCGGATGTAATCCTGGAAGACGGCGCTCGTTTTGCGCCACATTCCGATCCGGTCCAGCTGCCGGACGCTCACGCCGTCGTACAAGATGGCGTCGGTGTCGCTCCGGTAAAGGCCCAGCAGCAGCTTGATCAGCGTCGATTTTCCCGAACCGTTCTCGCCCAGAATGGCGATCATTTCGCCTTTGCGAATCTCCGCGTTGATGTCGATCAGCGCCGGCTCGTCCCGATTCGGATAACGAAACGTAAGGTTACGGATCCGAAGCTCGTCCTGAAAGCGGAATGGGCGGGGCTCGACCTGCTCTGGTAGGCGGGCGGCGGCATGCACATCGCTTTCGATCTTGTTCAGCCTCTCGATATGAGCCGCATTTTCCGTCAGCCTTGAAACCGAAGCGAACATCATCGTAATATTGCTTTCCGTCATCGTTAGCGCCATCGTGACGGCCACGTAATCTCCAATCGTCAGCGAGCCTTTATAAATGAGCAGCGCGGTGATGACGATGACGAAGCCCGAGCTGATGATGGACAGCAGCTCGCCGGAAGCTTGTCTTTTCAGATTTAAGGTTTCAAGCTGCATGGACAAAGCGTTGGCCTCGTCCTTCTTGCGCAGCCATTTCTGCCGGAAATAGGGCACCAATTGAAACAGCGTCATTTCCTTCTGCGTCTGGGAGCCCGTCAATACATCGAAATAATAATGGTACCCCCGGGATTGCCTCATCATCTCCTCGTTGATCGCCACTCTTCGCCGGACGGCGCGGAGATCGTAGATGCCCTTCAACGTACCGACAAGCAGCGCCAGCAGGCCGATGTACAGGTGATAATACAGCAGATAACCCAGACTTACAGCCGCGATCAAGCCCTGCTTGACGAGTCCGGTCACGGTGGAATACGATTCCAGATATTTACCGTTAATAAAGGACCAATAAGAGAAATCGCCTGTAAACTGGGGATGCTCCTTGTCCAACAGCTCCGTCCTCGCAACGAGATCGACCAATTCGTTCTCGCAATGAACGGCAAACGCCATATGCATCCGTCTGTTTTTAAGCTGGGAAAACGTTTCCAGCAGCAGCCGCACAAGCTGAAACGAGAGAAGAAGCGCAATGCTTCCCATAAGCAGGTACAGATTGTTCGCGGACAGCTGGTCTACGATCCGCTTGCTTAAGTAAATGCCGATATTCGACTGCAAGGCCACCATGAAGTAAACAAACAACGACAGCAACACGACGGGTTTATTGAACCGGTATACTTTGCAAAAGGCTTGACCGGCGCATCTCATGGTGTTTGTGAACGACTTCATACTTGTGCCAGGCTGCGCTCATACACGCGGATCAACGGAGCCGCCAACTGCACGAGCTTCTCGCAGTCGTTGAAGATGCCGGCGCCAACCGCTTGTCCAAGCTTATTCAAAATGAGGGCGTAAGGAACGGCGCCCACCTTCAGTTGGCTTTGCAGCTTAACGGTATCGCACAGGTAGAACGGCATGTCCAAATCATAGATCTCACGCTGCTGCTCCATCGCTTCCACGCTTCCTTCAAATAACACACAGGAGCGGAATGCCCCGAACCGTTCCGCGAACTCTTGAACAGGTCCCATGCTGCAAGCCGAGCAGGAAGCGCTCATTAGGAACACGACGGAACCATGCTCCGTCTCCCGAAGCCATTGGAAGGAGACGGGCTCCGACTTGGCGAACAAAGTCAGCCTTTCGGGAAAGTACGTTCCCAACTTGTATTCCTCGGTATATTGCTTTAAAAATCGTCTGTGATCATCGGGCGGGCGTTCAGGCTGCACTACAACTCCTCCAATGCTGTGAACTCGAGTGAGCGGTTGTTCGTCTCGCCTCTGGTAATATTGTATAATTTAGAATGAATCCCTCACAATGGAATACCATTACTTTATTTGGTAATTTCATGACTTGGAATTCAATGATTCGACATTGTAGAAAAATAAAAAACCCATCGCAAAGGATGGGTTTGACCGCTTACCAGCCGCGCTCCTGCATCCGCTCGGCGGCTTGCAGCTTGGCAATTTCGATCCCTTTCATCGGAGTCCCCAAGTTTTTGGACACCTGCGCAATCAAGGAATAGTCCGTGTAATGTGTGGCTGCAGCCACAATCGCTGCGGCGAACTTTTCCGGCGCGTCGGATTTAAAGATGCCCGACCCGACGAAAACGCCGTCCGCACCCAAATGCATCATAAGCGCCGCATCCGCCGGGGTCGCGACACCGCCCGCCGCGAAATTGACGACCGGCAGACGGCCGTTCTCGTGAACGTGCAGCAGCAGCTCGTATGGCGAGCCCAGAGCTTTAGCTTCGGCCATCAGTTCGTCCTTGCTCATGCTCTGCACCTTGCGCATTTGGCCGATCATCATCCGCATATGCCGCACGGCCTCCACGATGTTCCCTGTGCCCGGCTCGCCCTTCGTGCGGATCATTGAAGCGCCTTCGCCGATCCGCCTCAGCGCCTCGCCCAAGTCGCGCGCTCCGCAGACGAAAGGCACGGTAAACGCCCGTTTGTCGATATGGAACAGCTCGTCGGCCGGCGTCAGCACTTCGCTTTCGTCGATATAGTCGGCCCCGAGCGACTCTAGCACCCGGGCTTCCACATAGTGGCCGATGCGGGCTTTAGCCATCACCGGAATCGTCACGGCCTTCATCACTTCCTCGACGACTGTCGGATCGGCCATCCGTGCTACCCCACCGGCTGCGCGGATATCCGCCGGCACCCGCTCCAGCGCCATAACCGCCGTTGCGCCTGCGGCTTCTGCAATTTTCGCCTGCTCCGCGTTCATCACGTCCATGATGACGCCGCCCTTTTGCATCTCGGCCATTCCTCTTTTTACGCGTGTGGAGCCTGTCTCCATCTCGATTCCCCCTATGTTCTAGTCTCCGATTGTCCGGTAAACCTGTCCCTTGCCGGAAGCGAACCGCGTATGCTCCCTCTCTGAACAACGCCTTTCTATCGCATCCAGCAGCGTGTACAAAATCGTTTTCGACGCGTTCACGAGCTCCGTCTGGTCCGCCATCTCCTCCGGCTTCTGCACGTAGGGACCCTGCACCAAATCGTCCTTGCCATGCTTCAGCATCCGGCCGATTCCCGCTTCGTCCATCTCCAAATGAAACTGCAGGCCGACGACATAGTCTTCGTAAACGAATGCCTGATTCGGACAGCCCTTGCTGCTGGCGGTGCGCATCGCCCGATCCGGCAGCTCAAACGTATCCCCGTGCCAATGAAACGGCACAAACCGGTCGGGAAAGCCCCGGAATGCCCGGCTTTGTTTCGCCGCTTCGGTCAGCTCGACCGGGAACCAGCCGATTTCCCGGTAGTAGTTCTGACGGACCTTGCCTCCGATCGCCTCCGCAATCAATTGGGCTCCCAGGCAGATGCCGAGCAGCGGTTTCTTCTGCCGGATCGCAGCGGCGATCCATGCCTTCTCCGCGCTGAGCCATGGATACAAGCGCTCGTCGTACACGCCCATCGGACCGCCTAATACGACGGCCAGATCGAAATCGCCAAGCGCGGGGAAAGCAGTCTGCTCGAATACCTTCGTTCCCGTTACCGTATGGCCCTTCTCCCGGGCCCACGCTTCAATGAGGCCAAGTGTTTCAAACGGCACGTGCTGAATGTAATGAAGCTTCACGGAACATTCACCTACCCTTCCTTTTTCCTATCGTTTACTATATAATGATCGTCAAAATCTATGATTGTACGATACCAAATTCGAATGACATCCCGGAGGAATGCCCCTTGGAACTCAGACAATTGGAATATTTCATGGCCGTATGCCAGGAGCTGCATTTTACGCGGGCGGCCGACAAGCTCGGCATCGCCCAGCCGTCGCTCAGCCAGCAAATCCGCACGCTTGAGCACGAAATCGGTTCGCCTTTGTTCGATCGCGTCGGCAAGAAAACGATCATTACCGAGGCGGGGAAAATTTTGCTCAGCCACAGCTACAGCGTGTTCCACGAGCTGTCGCAAGCCCGCGCCGCCATCAGCGAGCTGCAGGGCTTAAAGCGCGGATCGCTGACCATCGGAGCGCTGCTGACGGTCGTCAATTATTTGCTGCCCCCGACCGTCATCTCGTTTCACGAGCGGTATCCGAACGTCAAGCTGTCCGTCCAGGGCCTCCGCACCGGCGATATTTACAGCGGGCTGCTGCACAACGAATTGGATCTCGGCATCGTCTTCATGCCGATGGAGCATGAGGAGCTGGAGACGATACCGCTATGCAAGCAGGAGCTCGCCCTGGCGGCACCGCTTGATCATCCCATCGCGCAAAAGCTCTCCGTGACGCTTGAGGCGCTGCGGGACACCCCTAGCATTTTGCTGCCGGGCAACTATCATCTGAGGCAGCTTCTGGAAGAGCGGTGCCGGGCGTTCGACTTCGCCCCGCAGCCGGTGCTGGAGATGACGACGATGGAATCGATTATCAATATGGTCGCTCAAGGCGTCGGCGTAACCGTGCTGCCGAAAGCTTACCTCGACTATATCGCCGATCCGCGAATCCGCATCGTACCGATCGCGAATCCTGCGATCACGACGCAGATCGGTGTCGTCTACCGGAAAAATAAATATTTGTGCGCGGCAAGCCGGGTCTTTATGGAGCAGCTTATCTCTACGGTCAAAACCCAAAGCCCCGGGTAACGGCATCCTTTCCCGCAACGGTAAACCATCAAACTCCTTGGCGCCCGTCCGCGGAAACTACTTGTCCGTAGCTTGGGAAAGGACATCCGCAAGCCGTTTCACCGCTTCGTCGATTTCATCGTGGGCCACGTACAAATTCGGCATAAACCGGATCACGTATGGCCCTCCCGGCAGCACCAGCAAACCCATACGCTGCAGCTCGCGGATGAACGGCTCGACCGGCCGATCCAACTCGATGCCGATCAGCAGCCCGAGCCCGCGGACCATCTTCACCTGCGGGGTATGCTGCAGCTCCGCGGCCAGCCGCCGCAGCGCGTAGCGCCCGGCCGCTGCCGCCCGCTCCGGCAGCCGCTCCTCCAGCATCGTCCGCAGCGTGGCGATGCCCGCCGCCATGGCAAGCGGCGATCCGCCGAACGTGGAGGCGTGGCTGCCCGGCGTGAAAGCTTCGCGCAGCTTGAGTTTCCCCAGCATCGCTCCGACGGGCAAGCCGCTCGCCAGCCCTTTGGCCAGCGTCACGATATCGGGCTCGATGCCGTAGTGCTCGTAGGCAAACAGTTTGCCGGTACGCCCCATCCCCGTCTGCACCTCGTCGACGATCAACAGCAATTCCCGCTCTTGGCACAACTGGGCCAGCTCGCGAACAAACACCGGATCGGCGGGATGCACACCGCTTTCGCCCTGCACGAGCTCCAGCATGACCGCTGCGGTCCGCTCGTTGATGCACGCCTCCACCGACTCGATATCGTTATACCGTGCATAGGCAAACCCTTCGGGGAGCGGATAGAAGCCGTCCTTCACCTTATCCTGTCCGGTCGCCGTCAGCGTGGCTAGCGTACGGCCGTGAAACGACTTCTCGAACGTCACGATCTCGTACCGTTCCCTACCCTGCACCCGCTGGGCATAGCGCCGGGCCAGCTTGATGGCCGCTTCGTTTGCCTCCGCACCGCTATTGCAGAAGAACGCGAGGTCCGCGCAGCTATGATCCGCCAGCAGCTTCGCCAGCGTCTCCTGCTGGGGACTTTGAAACAGGTTGCTTACATGCCACAAACGCCCCAGTTGCTCCTCCACGTTCCGTTTGACTTGTGGGGGAACATGCCCTAAGTTGCATACGGCAAGTCCCGACATAAAATCCAAATACACGTTCCCCCGATCATCCCACAGCCGCGAGCCTTCGCCGCGGACGAAGGTCAGAGGATGCCGCGCATAGGTCGGAAACAGCGCGCTTTCCCTCGTTTCAAGCGACGCTAACTCCATGGCAATCCCTTCTTTCTTCAATCGATGTCGTCATAGAGCGGAAAAGCCGCCGTCAATTCCTTCACCTTTCGGCGCGCCTGCTCGCGGACTCCGGCATGGTCCGGGTGCTTGAGCACCGTACCGATTAAGCCCGCGAGCTCGGCCATTTCCGACGGCCCCATACCCCGCGTCGTGACCGCCGGTGTCCCGATACGGATGCCGCTGGTGACCATAGGACTGGCCGTGTCGAAAGGAATCGCATTTTTGTTCACCGTAATGCCGACGCTGTCGAGCAGCTCCTGCGCATCGATGCCGGTCATCTTGATGCTGCGCAGATCGAGCAGCAGCAGGTGATTGTCCGTTCCGCCGGTCAACACGTTCAATTCTTGCGCAAGCAGGCCGTCGGCCAGCGCTTTCGCGTTCGTCAGTACGCGCGCGGTATACTCGGCGAAGTCCGGCTGCGCCGCCTCGCCCAACGCCACCGCTTTGGCGGCGATGATATGCATCAGCGGCCCCCCTTGCGTCGCCGGGAAGACCGCCTTGTCGATCTGGGACGCCCACGATTTGCGGCACAAAATGATGCCCCCGCGCGGACCGCGCAGCGTTTTGTGCGTTGTCGTCGTGACGAAGTGCGCATGCGGCACGGGACTCGGGTGCAATCCTGCGGCAACAGGACCGGCGATATGCGCCATATCCGCCAGAAACAAAGCTCCGACCTCGGCGGCGATTTGCGCCAGCCGTTCGAAATCAATGATCCGCGGATAAGCGCTTGCGCCGACGACCAGCATCCGCGGCCTGTGCTTGAACGCCAGGCTCCGCACTTGGTCGTAATCGAGCCGGTGCGTCTTCTCGTTCACGCCATAAGGAATGAACCGGTACATCTGACCGGAGGCGTTCACCGGACTACCGTGCGTAAGATGGCCGCCGTGCGCCAGGTTCATCCCGAGAATCGTATCGCCGGGGCGGACGGCTGCCAGGTAAACCGCCATATTGGCCTGCGCGCCGGAATGCGGCTGTACATTGGCGTGCTCCGCTCCGAACAGCTCCATTGCCCGCCGGATGGCGAGCGATTCGGCCATGTCCACATACTCGCAGCCGCCATAATACCGTTTGCCGGGATATCCTTCGGCGTATTTGTTGGTCAACACCGTCCCCATCGCCTTCAAGACGGCCGGGCTGACGAAGTTCTCGGAAGCGATCAGCTCGATATGGTCCCGCTGCCGGGCGAACTCCTTTCGGATCGCTTCCGCCACCTCGGGGTCTTGATTTTGCAAATGCCGCATCGCTTGCCCCCCCTTTCGATTCCATCGTTCGGTCTCCGAATGACGGTTAACGATTTTCATTATAGGGAGGGTAGTCCGAGCCATCAATTACGAATTCCCTATCGCTATCATAGGCTAGAGCAATCGTTCATCCCGTATGCATCGGCGCTCCCAATCGTTTTTCGAGCTCCCGAGCTGCAAACAAAACGATGCCGCAAGCGGCAAAAAGCCGTCTCCTCCGAAGAAGAAACGGCGTTGCCGCGAAGCATATGGATGTTCGCTTCCTGCGTCACTCCGCTTTCCCTGTGTTCCGGCAGCAGCACCGTATCCGCTCAGGCATGGGAAAAGCGCTTGCGGTAAGCGCGCGGAGTCAGGCCTTCCACTTTAACAAAGCAGGACGTAAAGTAGGCCGCTTGGTTGAAGCCGACCTCTTCGGCCACCCGGGCGACCGGAAAGTCGGTCTGCAGCAGCAGCAGCTTGGCTTGCTCCAACCGGTACCGCAGCAAATACTCGAAGGGCGAGCAGCCGAACTCCCGCTGCATGCAGCGCGCGATATATACCGGGTGAAAATTGAGCGCCTCCCCCAAGCTCTGTGCAGTCACCGTTTGTTTGAAATGCTGGCGCAGGTAGGATGCCGCCTGATCCGCCACTTCCGCTCCGGGCGGGGGCGTTTCCGCTTGCAGCGAAGCGTTAAGCTGCTCCAGCACCTGCTGAAACAGCTGCTGATGCTTCCAGCGAGCCCAGTTGCGGTGCGACTCCTTCTCCAGCTCGCCGAGCTGCTGCATCGTCCGGTAGACGGACGTCGGCTTCAGCAGCTTGGTAAACTGGGGGAGCTGAATCGCGAAGGTTTGCATCGTGAAACTTTTTTCCTCTATCGAAACGGGCGGAAGCGTCGGCACTTCCTCCTCCGTCTCTCTCCACGCGCCCGTCGTGTTGAAATGAAGCCAATAATGCGCCGTATCCGTCGTGCACCCCTGCGGAGAATAATGATGCCGGTCAGGCCGGAGAATGATCGCATGGCCGGCCGTAACTTCGTAGTAAACGCCGCCTTCCATGATATAAATGCAGCCTTCCTGCACGACGAGCAGATCGAACACGCCGATGTTGCGCCGGTTCGGATGCTTGCGCCCGGGCGCAATGACGCAGAAGCCGCTGGCCAAATAGTGAGGCAGCGGCGGGGATGTAAATTCGAGAATTGGCATCGCTTTCACCTTCTTACCATACGAAGTCGGGTTTATAAATTGATATTTTTAGTTCGGATACTGATACATGATTTCAAGTATACGCTCTATAATGTGATATGGGAATACGGCATCAGGAGGATACGGAACATGAACGACGACAAAAAGTTTACGCTATGGGCGCTCGCCTGGCCCATTTTTATTGAAATGTTTTTGCAGTTTTTGCTGGGTACGGCGGACACGCTGATGGTCAGCCGCATATCAGACGGCGCCGTTGCCGTCGTGGGCATTTCCACGCAATTGTTTGCCGCCGTCACGATCTTGTTCATGACGGTCGCCAACGGGGCCGGCGTGCTGATCGCGCAGAAACTCGGAGCCCGTAAGCCGGAAGACGCTCGGACGGTAGCCATCATGGCCGTCAATATATCGGTCGTGATCGGGACTCTGCTCAGCCTCCTGCTCTATGTGTTTGCCCGCGATATCGCTGCGCTGTTGCAGGTCCCGGCCGCGCTGCTGCCGATGGCCGACACGTACATTTCCATCGTCGGCGGAGGCATGACGCTAGCCGCCGCCATGGCCGCTCTCAGCACGGCGATTCGCAATACGGGGAACACGCGCGGTCCGATGTATATCGCGATCGGGATGAACGTCATTCACGTCGTGCTGAACTACGCCTTTATTTACGGCGCCCTCGGCTTCCCGCAATGGGGGCTGGCCGGCGTGGCCGTCTCGACCCTTGTCAGCCGGCTGCTAGCCACGATCGTGCTCGCCTTCCTGTTTGTGCATTCGTTCGAGCGCAGGGTCGGCTGGAAAGATCTATTGCAGTTCGACCGCCCTTTGTTCCGCGAAACGATGCAGATCGGCTGGCCCATGGGCGTGCACTCGGCTTCGTGGGTATTCTCGCAGCTGATTCTGTTTTCGTTCATTGCGATGCTCGGAGCCAAGGAATTGGCGGCACGGACCTATATGAATACGATGGAGTCGTTTTGCTTCACGCTCGGGTATTCCGTCGCGATGGCTCTGCAAATTCAGATCGCTCATCTTTTCGGGGCCGGACGGGCACAGGACGCGTACCGCGCCGCTTATCGGGGAATGTGGACGGGACTTGCGGTCGTCATGACCAATGCGCTGCTGCTGTACGTATTCGGCAGCAAGGCACTATCTCTGTTCACCGTTGATGCGGAGATTGTGGCGCTCGGGGTTGCGCTGCTCGGTTTGAACCTGCTGCTGCAGCCGGGGAAAATGATCAATATGGCCATGGGCAGCGCCTTAACCGGAATCGGCGACACCCGTTTCATTATGATTACCGGAATGTTCTCGCTCTGGCTGCTCGCAACGCCGTTTTCCTACTTCCTCGGCATTCGGCTCGAGTGGGGCTTGGCCGGAATTTATACGTCGATGATCGCCGACGAATATTTACGCGGCTTTCTCGTTCTCCGCCGTTGGAAAAGCGGCAAAATGCTGAACCCGGCCGCAGCCTCGCCCGGGCATCAGACGACCGTCTCGGTACAAAGCTAGCGCGCACGGCAAAAGACCGTCCGATTCGTCATCATTCGGACGGTCTTTTGTTTAGCAAGAAGCCCAGAGATAAAGCAACCGCCTTGCGAACCACCGGTCAATCCGGCTTCGGTCCGCTGCCGGACGGCTTGTCCAGGTTGGCCCGCCTTCTTTTCTTGAGAGCGGCATGACCTCCCAGCAAGGCGGCGGGAATGACGGCCACGAAGCCGATGAGATGATACCATAACGGAACCTCGGCGTTGGCGAATGAATAATAAAAGCCGATCGCGGCTCCCACGACACCGATAATCGAAGCGTGAAAATAAGCGTCCCGCTTCGCCACCGAAGCCGATACATACCCGCCGAGCCCCGTACAGAACAAGCCGACAAGCAGGTATATCGCCAAAATCGGCGTATCCGCGTACACCTTTGAAATCTCGCTCGGACTGATCTGATTGGACGTGATGTAGATCGTGCCGATCAATAGCGAAGAGACGAACGAAGTGACCTGATCCACCAAAATGCCGGCCAGCACGCCGCCGAAATGTACGTTTTTCTTTTCCATGATTTCAGTAGGTCTCCTATAGTGATGTAGTGCGACTTCTTTTACTGGCGCTGCTCCTATGCCTCCTACGTTCCAACTATACCATACTCCAATCCGGATCGACAGCGCCCGGTCCCGAACCCGCATCCATCGGCTAATGATGCTGAAGTGCAAATTTCCCGAATAATCCGGCAAAGAAAAAGACAAGCAAGGCTGTTATGATAACGTTAAGTAAAGGAGCGATGTCTATGGAAAAACGGATGGAACCCGATGTTCCGGAAAACGCCGGAATGAAGAGCCCAATTCGCGGAAAACGTTTGACAAGGAGAATGCTGCTTGCCTCCATTGGAATGGCGGGCGCGGCGCTTGCTTGCGGAACCGTACTCCGGCCAAGCGTAAGCGGTGCCGGGGCTGGCGCCAACGTTTTCGAAAGCGTTTACACGAATCCTCCCGCGGATTCCCCGCCGCAAGAAGGCGCTGCTTATCCGCCGCAAGTCGACTTCGTCCGGCTGCTTCGGGAGCATAACGAAACGGCGGTCACACTTTACGCGAAGGTTTCCGGAAACCGCGCCCTGGAAGTGCTCATTCCGTTTAAGGGAAAGCGGTGCGCCCATTACGCGTTCGCCAAAGATCCGAATGACGATTTCATGAAACTGATGAACGGGGCCGTATCGGTCATGATCCCGGTAAATCCCCCTTCCGGCGCAGTCCATGCGAGCAAGCAATTTGACGTGCTGCATTCCTGGAGCAACAAGGAATTTGCCTTCTCTGTTACGCCGGCGGGCTCCGGCCTCCCATCGCAGTGGCTGCCCGAGCATGTCAATGTCGGCACCGTCTACGCCGTTGCCCAGCGCATCTATTTCGATGATACGGAGATTGCCGATTGGACTCCGGAGACGTCCTTCCGACCCGTCAAATCGGTAAAAATCGTACAGCGGATGCTCGGCAGACACCCCTCTGATCCCGGCAATCCGCTTGCCGAGATCAATTGCGTGCATACGGCTTCGGCAAGCGGCGTATCGGTCAAATCGAAGGTCAAATGGCTTCGTCCGGTTACGATTTCAACCGGCTACGGCATGATGTTCCCCGTGCCCGGTTCGTTCGCGGCCAAGCTTCTCACCGGCTGCGGGAGGTCATATAATGCCGTCGCTACAGATGGCAGCATAACAGACCTGACGGAAAACGACCAATCGTCGAGCTATGCCTACGTGCATAATAGCGCCGGAACGAACGGAGAGCCTGATACGATGGTCGCCCTGACGATTCACGACATCGCCAAAACGTTCAGGCAGGGCATGCCGGGACGCAGAGCCGCCGGCTCAATCGTTTGGCTGCAGCACCGCGACGCGGGCATGCAGAAGCTGTATCCGCAAGTATTCGATCGTTATGCCGCCGCCGCAGGAGAAACCTACGAAGCGGGCGGCACTTACTTCATCGGGGAGCTTCCGCTGGCGGACCGCTTCTTCGGCTGAATCAGCTGTTTTGGCAAAGCCCTAATATCTGATCCTTAACATTTACATTACTCAATCCCCCGTGATAACAAACCACAGATGCAATGTCGAGGTCTAAATACTTTTTTAAAGAGAGACGGGCTGCATTCATATCCGGTGTGGTCGGGACATGAATTCCCCCGAGCATCCCGTTTACACTGTACATCGAATCCCCGGCAACGAGAGTCTTGCTTTGCCTTAAATAAAGGCTGATATGACCGGGAGTATGCCCAGGAGTATGGATGACGCGAATCCCGCCGCAAAACGGCAGTTCCTGACCGTCAATCAAGGTATCGTCCACTCTGCCTTTCGGGGGATTCTCAAGGTGCCCGTCTTTTAAAAGCGGTATCTCCCCCTGGATATACGGCTTATCCAGTTCGTGCGCATAAACTCTAACATGATGACCGCACTCCTGCAAAATCTCAGGAAGACTGCCTATATGATCCACATCCTGATGCGTCAAAATCACAACTTTTAGTTTGTCGAACGATACTTCTACCTTTTCCATGGCCACGCGTAAATCTTCAATTTGCCCTGGGAATCCTGTGTCTATTAAAACAGCCATTTCTCGATCCCACAAAAGAATTGGGTGGATAATATTCCCATGAAAATCTAGATGAAGCATTTTTACTCCCTTTGAAATTTCCATCATATCGGGCCTCCGTAAAATTAAATTTTTACGCAAAATAATATTATTATGTAGGTTTAGTTGTTGTCAATATCTTCTCTATCAATCGATCAACATAACAGAACGGTTCTGCACAGCTATAGAAAAGAAGGCTGTCTCTCAAGTAGATCGCTCTACTTTTTGAGACAGCCCTTGTTTGGCCCATATGTTACACAATCGCGAAACCGCTCCAAGCGCTCTAGGCGCTCGCCCCTTCCGTGCTCCGCTTGCGGAACAAGCTGTCCACCGCCAGCACACGGTTCCCGCTGATCAACAGGTGCAGGGACATGGCGAACAGCGCAAGATCCAGCTCATACCCGCCGACAAATCCTTGCGGCAGCTTGACGGTCAGGATCGCGCCAAGCATAATGATCGAAAACAATGCGCCAAATACACGCACGCCAAGACCGAGAATCATGCAAATGCCGCCGATCAGTTCGATGCCGCCGACCGCATAGGCCAGAAAACCGGGCAAGCCGATGCTTTGAAAGAAGCCTGCGGCTTTTTCAATCCCCGATTGAAATTTTTGCAGCCCGTGCAAAAGAAAAGTCACGCCCAATACGATACGTACAATTAAAGCTCCCAATTCAGAAAACATTGTCATTTTACCTATTCCTCCTTGAATTAAATCTTAATTTCAGGCTGACTCAAGGACCGCTCCCTTTCGTCCGCCTTGCATCCGATCCGCATCACCTCCTAACTACCGGACACTACTTATTGTAGTGTCCGACCGCAAAAAAATGCGCCGGCCGGAAAAATAATCCGCCTGCGCAGCGGTTTTTTACTGCTCGATTAGAGGGTGGCGAAGAAAAACATCGCGCCAAGCAACAGCACCGCATGGAATGAAATCATGGTCAGCTTCAGCGGCAATTTGAACGGAATTTCGAATTTCGGGTCCAAAATTAACTGAATGCGGCAGTTGATCGAGTTGTCTGCGAACGAGACGTAGGAAAATACCATCGTTTCCGACTTTCTATGCTTCAGGAGCTTCAGCAAGGCGCTGCCGATCTCTACGGACGAGCCCAACTGTTCGATCGCATAGTTATCCGCGAGCACCTCGCGAACGGTCCGGTATTTCTGGTGCACCCACCGGAGCAGCGGGACGTATCCCATGACCGACGAGCAGAGGGACAGCACGAACGTTTTGAGCGGATCGCCGTGCTTCCGGTGATACATTTCATGATGGATGACCGCCTCCAGCTCCCTCGCATCCAGCAGCCGGATCAAGCCCGTCGACAAAACGACTTTCGGGTTCAGCAGGTTCATCGTAAACGCGCGCGGCTCATCGCACGCGACGACCAGAATCGGCTCGCCGCCGCTGCCATACTGCCCGTTCAATTCCGCCGTCATCCGTTCGTCCCGTTTGCTTTGCAAGCGCCGGAACGCGCGCCACGACGCCCATTGCTGCTGGACGATGAGTCCGACGGTCAGCAGCAAAGTGTAGAACACGACGATGTCGAAAGCGTACACCAACCCGTCCAGGCCGTAGGTGCTCGCCGTACTGGCACAAAATTGGATCAGGTTATGCTTGATATCCAAGCCGAACAGCAAATGCAGCGCATACGCGACAATTTGGGACATGATCAGGGCCGACAACCCAAGGCCCGTTAGGAATAGGGTCCTGGAACGTTTTTCCCACATAGGCTATCTTTCCTTTTTCAGAGCTTGAATTTTTTGCTCCAACTGCTCGAGAAGCGCTGGGTCCGCTTCTTCCAAGGCGTCCAGCATATGATTCACGACAAGCGGTCCGAATTCTTCAAGCAAATCGTTCGTCAGCTCTTTGGATTGGGTTTCGAGAAACTGCTCCAGCGATTGGGTAGGCTGGAATAAAGAAACGCGCCCTTCCGCTCTTTTGCGCAGCACGCCCTTGTCCACCAGTCGGTTCATGACCGTCATTACCGTATTGAAATTGATTGCCTGCTCCTTGGCCAGCCTCGCCTGAACATCTTTGATCGCCATCTCCGGACCGTTCCACAGGATATGCATGATTTTCGCTTCCAGAGGTCCGAAAAAGCGGTTTAATCCGCTTTCGTTCGTTTTGAATGAATGTATTTTCATGAAAGCACCTCACACTACCTATTGTAATGTTCGCAAAAGGCACCGTCAAGCTTACAGTCCGTTCCAGCAAAAAAGCACGGCAGCGGGCTCATACGCCTCTGCGCCGTGCTTTTTCCTTCAAAGTTACAAATACTCGCGCAGCCAAGGAAGCTGCGATTCGATCTCGCTTCGAACCTCGTCCGGATCGCCTAGCTCAAGCACCGCTTCCGCCAGCTTGCCCATCTCGCTCCGGTCCAGCTTCGCGAGGAGCGCCCGCGTACGCGCCACGTGGACGCCGCTCATGCTGAACTCGTGCAGACCCATGCCCAGCAGAATCGGAACCGCGTGCGGCTGCCCTGCCATTTCCCCGCACATGCCGACCCATTTGCCTTCCCGCGCCGCCGCGCGGATGACCTGATCGATCAGACGCAGCACCGCAGGCTGAAGCGGATCGTTCAACTGCGCCAGCTTCGGATTCATCCGGTCGGCCGCCATCGTATACTGCACGAGATCGTTCGTCCCGATGCTGAAGAAATCGACCTCTTTGGCCAACCGGTCCGCCATCAGCGCCGCTCCCGGCACTTCGATCATGATGCCCGTCTCCAGATCGTCCCGGAACGCCCGGCCTTCGGCCCGCAGCTCCGCCTTGGCTTCCTCCAGAATGGCCTTGGCACGTCTCCACTCGCGGAGCGAAGCGATCATTGGGAACATGATCTTGACGTTGGCCTCCGCGCTGGCCCGCAAAATGGCGCGAAGCTGCGTCTTGAACAGCTCCGGCCGGTCCAGGCAAATGCGGATCGCCCGGTAGCCGAGGAACGGGTTCTCTTCCTTCGGCAGCTCCAGCAGCGGCAGCTCCTTGTCTCCGCCGATATCCATCGTGCGGATCACGATCGGCGCCCCCGGTCCGAAGGCCCGGGCCGCCGCCGCATAAGCTTCGTACTGCTCGTCCTCCGTCGGCAGCGAGTCGCGGCCCATGTATAGAAACTCCGTGCGGAACAGCCCTACGCCCTCGGCCCCGCCGCGCGCGGCCGCTTCCGCATCGGCCGGCGAGCCGATGTTGGCAGCTAGTTCTACGCTTGCTCCGTCCAGCGTCACGGACGGGCGGTCTACAAATGCACGGTACCGCTCGGCCAACGCCTGCTGTTCGCTTGCTTTTTGGCGGTAGGCGGCAAGCTGCTCCTCTGTCGGAGCGACGAGCACGACGCCTTCGCGGCCGTCGATGACGAGCCGCTGGCCGTCCTGCACTTGGAACAGGCTCTCGCCCAAGCCGATGATCGCCGGAATGCCCAGCGAGCGGGCCAGTATGGCGGAATGCGACGTCTTGCCGCCGGAAGCGGTGACAAAGCCCGCCGTCGATTTCGGGTCAAGCTGAGCCGTCTGCGAAGGCGTCAGCTCATCCGCGATCAGAATGAAGGGCTCTTCCGTCAAGCTCGCGTCCACAGACTCAACAGCATGGAGCAGCTTGCGGATCACACGGCGTGTCACGTCGCGGATATCCGCAGCTCTCTCCCGCAAATATTCGTCGTCCAGGCTTTCCAGCAGCGAGACGGTCTCCTGCATCGCTTCGTCCAGCGCCGCTTCCGCCCGGATAAGTTCCTCGCGGATGATCGTCTGAGCTTTGCCAATCAGCTCTTCATCCTGAAGAAACAGCCGGTGGCCTTCGAAAATTTCCGCTTCGTGCTCCCGGCCCCGATCCGTCAAGTCCCGGCCGATCTCCTGCAGCTCCTCGTCCGCCCGGCGGATCGCCTCGGCCAACCGTTCAAGCTCGGCATCCATCTCTTCCGCCCGGATCGGAAACCGTTCCGGGCGCTGCTCCTCACGCATCACTTTCGCGACGCCGATCGCAATCCCCGGCGCCGCGGCAACTCCCTGCAGCCGCACGGTTACCCCTCCTTCCGGGCCGGCGCTTCGGAATATTCGGCCAGAATGCGGCCGATCTCCTCCTGCGCCGCTTCTTCCTGCTCCCCCTCGGTAATGAGCGTGACCGTGTCTCCATGCTTGGCGCCGATGGTGAGCACGTTTACCAGGCTTTTTGCGCTGACGCGCTTACCCGATTTTTCCAAAAAGATGTTGCATTCCTTATAGCGTCCGGCCGCCTCCACAATTTTTTTGGCGGGACGTACGTGAAGTCCCAACAGATTTTGAACAATATAGTCGTTTTGCATCGCTCTGCACTCCTTTGTTCCGTATAGTTTATATTTCTCTATCTGAATGGTTGCCCACAGCAGGCAAATTTACATGATCTTCTTAATCTCGTCTTTCAACTGCTCGGATTGCGGTCCGAAAATAACCTGTACCGCGCCTTGACCAAGCCTCATGACGCCGGAGGCACCCAGGCCCTTCAGCGCTTTGTCGTCAACCGCCGCTTCGTCCTTCACGACCAGCCGCAGCCGGGTAATGCAAGCGTCCAATCCTACGATATTGTCGGCGCCGCCGATGGAAGCCAGGACTTGGCCCGCCTTTTGAGAGACCGGCGTTTTGCCCGCAGGCGCCGCCGTTTCTACGGCAGCAGCCTCGACGATGTCGTCGTCCTCCCGGCCGGGCGTCTTCAGATTCAGCTTCACGATCAAGATGCGGAACATGAAGTAATAGACGACCGCGAACGCAAGACCGATCGGAATAATCAAGAGCGGCTTCGTTGCCAACGGATAGTTAAGGGCATAGTCGATGAAGCCCGCCGAAAACCCGAAGCCATGCTTAATGCCAAGCGCATACGTGACATAACCGGCTACCCCGGACAGTACGGCGTGAACGGCATACAAAGCGGGAGCGAGGAACATGAAGGCAAATTCCAACGGCTCCGTAATTCCGGTCAGGAACGAGGCGAATGCCGTTCCGAACAACATGGACGCCACGATTTTGCGCTTTTCCGGCTTCGCCGTATGCACCATTGCGAGCGCAGCAGCCGGGAGCGCGAACATCATCATCGGGAAGAACCCGGTCATGAACATCCCCGCCGACTTGTCACCTTTGAAGAAGCGGTACAAGTCCCCGTGAATCACTTGCCCGGTCGCATCCGTAAAGTCGCCGATCTGGAACCAGGCGATCGAGTTCAGTACGTGATGCAGACCGAACGGCAGGAGCAGCCGGTTGCCGACCATGAACCCCGCGGCCCCGAAGCCGCCCAAGCCGACGATGAAGCGGCCGAGTTCGTCCAGCGCATGCTGAATCGGCCCCCAGATAATCCCGAACACGATCCCGATCAGCACCATTGCAAGCGAGGTAATGATCGGCACAAACCGCTTGCCGCTGAAAAAGCCTAACCAATCGGGCAGCTTGATATTATGGTATTTTTTATAAAAGTAAGACGCCAATGCCCCTGCGAGAATGCCGCCGAGCACGCCCATGTTCAGCTTCACGTCTTTATCGACAAGAGCCGGGAAAGCCGCGGGAATTTTAGATAATACGTTGGTCAATACCAAGTAAGCGATTACAGCAGCCAACGACGCGACCGCGTCTCCGATGAAAGCAATCGCGATGCCGACCGCGAAAATCAGCGGCAGGTTATCGAATATGGCGGAGCCGCCGGCGTTCAGGAACGGCGCGATATACTGGTTCAAAAAGCCGCCGACGCTCTCCCCCATATGAAAGTCTTTGACGTAATCAATATTCCCGAACCGCATCAGGATAGCGGCCGCCGGAAGGACGGCGACGGGAAGCATCAGGGCTTTTCCGACTTTCTGCAAAGAAGCGAGCATACTCACTCAACCCTTTCGAAAAGTATATGTTATTTTTTTAAAACCGCACTCAGCAGTCCGGCGTCTCCCGCACGGACCGGCCCCAATCGGTATTCCACGGCCGACACGCTTTCTTCGCCGTTGGCGATGATAACCGGGGTAATCAGCGGGTAGCCCGCTTCCTTAATACGCTCGATATCGAATTCGATCAGCGTCTGGCCGGCCGTCACCTTGTCGCCCGTAGATACGTGGGACGTAAACCCTTCGCCGCGCAGCGCCACCGTGTTGATCCCGATATGAACCAAGAGCTGGACGCCCGACTCATGCTCCAGAATGAGCGCGTGATTCGTGTCGATCCGATGCGCGACCGTGCCGTCGAACGGAGCGACCAGCTTGCCTTCCGTCGGCTCGATGGCAACCCCTTCGCCCATATGCTTGCCCGCGAACGCTTCGTCGGGAACCTGTTCGAGCTCTACCGCCTTGCCCGTTATCGGAGATGCGATTTCCAGCCGATTCGTCTTCGACTTGTTCGATAGCCATTTTGAGAACATCTGTTAATTCCTCCCTTGTTGTGTTGACCGCTCTCCCGGATACGTTTGAAACAACCGGTACAAATGCATGACCATATAGCCGATCTCATCTTCGGGAACATCCGTCTCCAGCCGCTGCCCGATCAGAGAGCCAAGCTCGGCGGCCAGCCGGTATTCCTCGGGATATTGGGTTTTGAATTCGTTCATAAATGGGTTGCGAACGACTTTGCCTTGGGCAATTCGCTCGATCGCATGCCGCAAATGCGTGATAAGCCGGACATAATCCATACTGTCGCGCGGAACGGGGGCGCCCAGCTCGCTTTCCACCACCGCGACCGCTTCGTTCACCAGGTTGGAGAACTTCACCAGCTCTCCGACCGGAACGCTGGACACTGCCGAATGGACGTGAAAGGTCAGGAACCCGATTTCGTCCTCCGGAACTTCGATGCCGAACGCCTCGCTGATCATCGCCGCCGCGCTTCGCGCAATTTCGTACTCCTTGGGAAACCACAGCAGCGTTTCCTGCAGGAACGGATTGACGATATCCATCCCGTTCTTGAGCCGGTATACCGCGAATTGAATATGACTTGGAAGCGCAAAGTACACCTTGTTGTTCAGCGGCTCGGAAAATTGCCCGTTAATGCTGTCGATGATCTGCTCGGAGATTCGGATCACCTCAGGGTCGATTCCTTCCAGCAGTGTGTGATACTCGCTCATCTGATCGCGATTGTCCAGCCGAAATCGTTTTTCAATGCGGGGGTCTTGAGCCTCGATCGTCCCGCTTCCTTTGGAGGAAAATCCGATGCCCTTGCCCAGCAGCACGTACTCCTTCCCGGAATCCGAATCCAACACCATAAGCACATTATTGCTGATGACCCGCTCGATTCGAAGCAGACGATTCGCTTGCATAGCCTAACCCACCACCTTTCCTTACGTTCCGAGCTGACGGCAAACAAAAAAGAGCCAAAAAAAGACCTTTGATCTTAGTCTTTTCCTGGCTCATGCCCTTTTATCGGTAACACGCCAATTTGTATTCGGTTACAGTCTCATCATACCTATTTGTAAATGTTTCGTCAATAGGATTTGCGTGGAATTTAAGGGCGAATTATTGAACAAATTACCAACGGCTATCCTTCTTGACGAGGCAAGCTTTGCAGCGCCGCGTTCACAAGCAGGTCGTAGAAATCGTCGTCCTCTTCCAGCCTTTCTTCTACCGCGAGAATATCCTCTTCCGATCCCGATTCTTTGGAAAAGATCAGGCTGTAGCTCCAATCCTTCGCATTTTTGCTGTACAGCGTAATTTCATACGGCGCTTCATGCCCTTCATATTGAAACTCGACATGGCCCACGTAGCCGTTCTCTTTACTGTGCGTCATCCGGCTTCCCATGATACTTACGTTCATTCGTCAGCTCATCCCTTTCTGTTTGTCTATAGACATTATCGCCTTTTTCGCCCGCTATGCACCAGCCTTTTTTTATTTACGCTTTGTCCCGCAGCGTTTCTGCAGTCGACGCCACCCGGCTTACCGCACTGCCTATTTCGCCAATCGTATGTACCAGCCGGTCCATCTCGCTGCCGACCTCTTCCGTCCGATCGATATTCGTTTGCATCGAGTGTACGATTTCGCCGAACACCCTCCGCGCTTCCAGCGCTTCCGTACGGCTCGTTTCCACGACTTGACGCACCTCGTGAATGGAACGTACGACCCGGTCATTGCACTTATCCGATTCGGTAACGATATCCGCAATGCGCGTCAGCGTCTTCTTCGTATCGTCGGACAATTTGCGCACCTCGTCGGCGACAATAGAGAATCCTCTTCCGTGTTCCCCGGCCCTGGCCGCCTCAATGGCCGCATTCAGAGAAAGCAAATTGGTCTGCGCCGCAATGTCTTGTACGATCGTAACGATATCCTTAATCTGCGACGACAATTCGTTCAACTGCACGGCAGACTGCTGCATATGATCGGCGCGCTCGTGAATGACGACGATTTTCGCTTCCAGCGCCTGAATCTGCTCCTGCCCTGTGCCGGCCATGTTCTGGCTCGATCTCGACTGCTCCGCCATGGAGGCAAAGGCTTCTTTCACGTCGCTGCTCGTTGCGATTAACGTCTCGACCGCCGCGTTATTTTCCTGCGTTAGCGCGGCGAGCTCCTCGCTTAACATGCGCAGATCGCTGCGGTATTTTTCATGCTGCAGCTCCCGCTGGCGCAAATTCTCTTTTTCATACGCTTCCAGCACGAGCTGCTGCTCGAAGTTGAACAGCTTGGTCAACACCCGGTTAATCGCCACCATGTCGTCTTTGTGCTGAACTTGACTGACGACAGCGTCGATAAATCCGTTCTGCAGATTTTGGAAAGCGCTTAAATACCACTTTGGCTCCAGTCCGATCCGCTCGTGAATCAGGGCGATTTTCGTTCTCTTTTCTATAAACGCCCGGTCCATTTTGCCATCGAGCAGCTCGGTCAAATGCGTCTTCATCGTCCGGGTCAGCCGTTCGACGGTCGAATTATCCCGTATAATCCGGTCCAGCTTGTCCACTTGCAGCACGGCTTTGTAAAACGAATCGACAATCTCGTCGATCCGCCCCTTGATCATAGGCTTGAAAACGGCGAGTATACGCAAATCCTCTTCAGACAAAGCGATCATCCTGAGCTGTGCCTCCAGCTCCGCATCGTTCACTTTACAAGTAACTTCAGCCGCGTTCAGCTTGTCCTGCTGCAATAACGAAACATGTCCCTCCGGCGCGGCGCTACCTTTCCCAAACCAACGGGCAATGGTGTGAAACGGACACTTGCTCATAAAACGGACCCCTCCTGTTTATCTGTGTCGGTCCCGAACGCACGAAAAAAACCGCAGCAGCGCGCGCGGCTTCTATGGTTGGCGTTGAAGTGGCGGAATGTCACAACAGTGGCAACCTGGCGATCGTTCTTCCCGTTCGGGAAGGGCAGACCCATGGCTTTGCGTCCCTGCTTTTCAGACAGGTATGCCTTATTCCTTATGAATATGTAAATACTTGATCTATTCTACTACAGTTTGTGAGCGTTTTCTAGCACGATTTATTTTACTTTACCTTCAGGGGCTGCGAATTATTTTTTTCGACACATCCTGTAGAATATTGTAAAATGGAAAAGAACAGGACGAATAGGAGGGAAATTCTGTATGAACAAATGGTACGCTATGCTGCCGGCCTGTTTGCTATGGACGGCACTTGCGGCACCGGGCTTGGCAGGCGCAGCAGATCCGCAGGTGCGCGTGTATCTGGACGGCAAGCCCATCAAATTCGAAGTTCAGCCCATTTTGGACAACGGAACGACGCTGGTTCAATTTCGGCCGATTTTTGAAAAAATAGGGCTCACGGTCGGCTGGGACGAGGCGACGCAAACCGTAACCGGCACGATGGACGACCTCTCCATTAAGCTGGTCATCGACGATACGGACGCTTATATCAACGACCGGGTGAACGAGCTTGAGCTTGCGCCCCGGCTGGTCGAGGGCAATACGTTCGTCCCGCTGCGGTTCGTCAGCGAAGCGAGCGGCAAAGAAGTAACATGGGACGGAAAAAGCATGTCGGTACATATAAAAAGTCCGGCGGATTCGACGGGGCCCGGGAATTCCGGCGGAAATTCCGGCGGCGGCTCCAAGCCTGGCAGCGGAGACTCCAGCAAACCGGGCAGTGGCACGGACACGACCAAGCCCGACAAAGGAGACTACACCTATCCGAACGGGGACAGGTATACCGGCCAGATGGTGAACGGGTATCCCGAAGGACGGGGCAAGCTGTACAACCTGGGCGGCAAGCTGCTGTTCGAAGGCACGATGTCGAACGGGCTCCCCGGAGACGGCCACCTCAAGAGCTACTACGAGAACGGCCAACTGGAATTTGACGGGAATTTGAGAAACGGGGTGCGCACCGGCTCCGGCAAGCAGTACTCTTCCACAGGCTCACTGCTATTCGACGGCACCTTCTCGGTCGGCGAGCGGGAAAAAGGAACGCTGTACTACGACAACGGTGACAAATATACCGGTCCTTTCGATAACGACAAGCCGAACGGAGCCGGCAAGCTCGTCTACAAGAACGGCGACGTGTACGAGGGAGATTTCTTCGATGGACGGCGCGAAGGCAAAGGAACCTATACGACGACCAAGGGCGAGAAGCTGGTCGGGGATTTTAAGAACAACATGATGAACGGAATCATCTCTCATTATGACAAAAAAGGCACCTTGCTGTCCGTCAGCGAATTTTCCAACGACGTCCTGATCCGCAAAGTCGATATGGGCAATGGCAATACGACGCTGCCGAATACGAATCCTTCGGCGCAGCCGGACAGAGTCAAGCTTGAGAATGAGCGTCACGAGAAGCTCGTGAATTCGATACGGGATAATTACAATCAGAACAAAAAGCAGCTGGAGGACCAAATTGCCCAAATCCGCAAGGATAACCCGGGAACCTACTCCAGCCAGGCGGAATATAACAAAGCGCTGAAGGAAGCCGAGACGAAGCAGACGGATATTTCGAATAGGCTGAATTCGTTAGCGGGCGATTATTCCAAGGCGGCGGAGGCGGCCAAGGCCGAGCTGAACAAGCAGCTGACGAATGTTCAGACGCTGATCACGCAGATCCATGCCAAAGGGTCGGCGCAACAGCGGATCGAGGCGTTGAGGGATCAGTTGAACTTCCTGAGAGACAATTACAACAACGAGTTGAAAAGAGCGAACGACCAGCACTTGGAAATCATCAAGCAGCTGAAGTAATCATGATCCGTTGTTCGTTATAACTTACAAACGTACAAAAAGGCCTGCATCGTTTCTGATGCAGGCCTGAGTTTGTTGAGAAAGTGGTCTTATAAAAAATAGAGAAACATACGGAGGTGGGGTATCTACTGGAGGAGCGATAGCGATCGCCTTTGTCTGCGGGAAATATCCGCTGCTAAGCGGCTTCAATCAAAATTTCCCGCGGACAATAGCGACCGGAAGTAGATACCCCACCCCCTTCGTAACCTCTATTACCTCAATTGATCACTTTCTCAACACTCTGAGGCCTGCATCGTTGCGGATGCAGGCTTTTTGCGCATGCCCTCGTGCTTACCCTTTGACGGAGCCGCTGGTCATGCCGGCGATGAACGACTTGTTCATCAGGAAGTAGACGACCAGAATCGGGAGCATCGATACCATCGAGCCGGACAGCATCAAGTGCCATTCCGCCGCAGCGTTAGCGGAGTACTTCAGCGAGATGACGCCGACCGTCAGCGGCCGCAAGTCGGGATTCGTCATCGTAAAAATAAGCGGGAGCACGTATTGGTTCCACGACTCGCGAAACGTAAACAGCCCGACGACACCGAGGCCCGGCGTAAGCAGCGGCAAAATAATGCGCCAATAGATCCCGAAAAATCCGCAACCGTCGATCGTCGCCGCCTCATCCAAGTCTTTCGGAATGGAGCGTACGAACCGCTCAAGCAGAAAAATATTAAAGGACAAGTGCGTACCCACGAAGATCAGTACGATGCTCCACAGCGACTTGTGCAAATGCACCTCGCGCATCATGTCGTAGAGCGGACGGTACGTAATGGCCCCGATCGTGATGAACATCGTGACCGCAAGGACGGCCATGATGAGGCCGCGTCCCGGAAACATGCGCCGGCCGAGCGCATAAGCACCCATCGAGCAGACGATGATATTGATGACCGTGGACGCGATGGAGATAAACAAGCTGTTCCACGTATATTTTGCAAAGTTGGCCCGCTCCCAGGCCTCGGCGTAATTTTTCCAATGCCATTCCTTCGGCCAGATGCTTGTACTGTTCAGCAGCTCGAAGTTCGACTTAAACGAGCCGAATAGCGTAAAGACGACCGGATACAATATAGCGATGACGATGCTCAGCAGAAAGATCCAGACGATCGTCCAGGCCAGCAGCGGGCCGACGCGTACGGAAGCGCCCTTTTTGGCGGCGATTGTGCTCATGATACGGTTCCTCCTTCCTTAATGCGCCTGACTGGATTTGCGCGAGATATATAAGTAAGCTGATGTAAGCAGACCGACGATCAGCGCGGAAACGAAGCCTACGGCAGCGCCGTAGCCGTACTGCTGCACGACCGCGTCGCCCTCGGACACCGGGAAGAACAGCTTGTAGATGTACAAGTACATGACTTCCGTTTTGCCGCCGGGACCTCCGGCTGTCAAGACCATGATGCTTTCGTAGCTCTTGAGCGTATTGACAATCGCCAGCATGACGATGATTTGCATGACCGGCCCGAGCAGCGGTATCGTAACGTACCAGAACTGCTGAACCTTATTGGCGCCGTCGATGGCCGCGCTTTCGTACAAATCGTTCGAGATGCCCTGCAGGCCCGCGAGAAACAGCACCATGTAGTTCCCGACCGCGCCCCAGATGGCGACGAGAATGGCGGTAAACATCGAGTACTTGACGCCGAGCCATTCGATCGGTTGATCGACTAGTCCGATCGACATAAGCATCTTGTTAATAATCCCGTTGTACGAGTTGAACATCAGGTAGAAGACGAGCGAGATGACGGCCGTACTGATGATGGTCGGCATGAAAATGATGGCGCGCATCGTATTTTTGCCGAACAGCTTGTTGTTCAGGATGAAAGCTAAAATAAGAGAAAGCGGCAAAGTAATGACGAGCTTCCCGGCCGTAAACACCAGCGTGTTCCAGACCGAATGCCAATACTGCGAGTCGCGCGTGAACAGCCGGACAAAGTTTTCGAGCCCGATGAAGGTCGCATCCGAGAAGCCGTCATAGTCATAGAACATATATTTGAAGGCCCATGCCAGAGGATAGATGGCAAACAGCAGCAGGAGAACGACCGTTGGCAGAACCATGATGTAAGGTCCCGTATATTCCTTCAATCTTTTTTTGAGCGGCACGCAAATCAGCTCCTTCCAAAGGCGGTTTTTGGCAAAAAGAGAGCAGGCGACTCCCGGATATCCATATAGGAGAGCCACCTGCTGCCCGGTCGTTTATGCAAACGAGAACTTTATTTTTTAATTTGGCTGCGCGGGTCGAAATTCGGCTCGACGATCCGCTTCATGTTGCCGGCTTTTTCTTCGTTGTTCAAGCCGTCGTTGTAACGCTTGTTCAGATCTTCGATCCCTTTGTCAAGCGGCGTCAGGCCGAGAATCGTCTCGGAGATGACGTTCTGCCACGGCTTGCCCTCGATTTTGTGTACGGGATAGGCCGGCCACATGACATCGTCCTTCGGCGCGAATTCCTTGAAGTTTTTGAGCGTCGGCTCTTTCGCTTTGCCGAGAACGCTGGGCACGACGCTGATGCCTTTACCCTGCTCGTAGTAAGGAACGAGCACGTCATCGCTGTAGAGGAAGTTCAGCAGCTCCCAGGCTTCTTTTTTGTGCTTGCTTTTCCCGGACATATACAGCCAGGATGCGCCGCCGTTGATATAGTTCGCGCCCTTCGGCGTTCCGCCGTCGAGCGTCGGCACCTGCGCTACGCCCCAGTTGACTTTGGTCGGGAACTGCGTATCATACACACCCGGCTCGGCGGACAGCGAGAAGTACATGCCGATTTTGCCTGCCGCAAACTGGTTGCGCAGCGGGTCGATATCCAGCGATTCGTAGCCCGGAAGAATGCTTTTGTTATCGACGATTTGCTTCAGCGCTTGGACGTAAGGCTTCAGCACCTCGAAATCATACTTCCCGTTTTTCCAGTCGTAGTAGTCTTTGCCGTCGAGACGAACCATCGGCAGCAGTCCGCGCTCGAAGGCCGAGGCAGGCGTCTTCATATTTAACGCGAAGCCGTATACGTTATCCGCTTTGCCGGCTTCAGTAATTTTTTTCGCATAATCCACAAGCTCCGCCATCGACTTCGGCGGCTCGCTCAGGCCGGCTTTGGCGAACAGGTCTTTGTTATAAACCAGCCTCCAGGTTGTACCGTAGTTCGGAAGGCTGTAGGTTTTGCCGTCCAGCGAGTTTTGCCGGTCGACCTTCAGAAGATTGTCGCCAAAGCGAGACTTTACTTCCGGCGTCAAAAATTCGTCGAGCGGTTGAATCGCTTTCATTTTGACCAAATCTTCTAACTTGAGCTTCATTTTGGCGTTGAAAATGTCCGGCGCCTCGTCCGCTTGAATCGCCGTTTGCAGCGCTTGCTCGTAGTTGTCCGTCATGATCTGGGATTCGACTTCGATCTTGCCTTTAAACTTCTGATTGAACTCGTCCAGCTTCGTTTTCATCAAGTCGGCGTCATGCCGCGCATTGGTCCAAAATTTCAGCTTGACCGGTTGGCCGCTTGCCCCGCCGCCGCTTTCGGAGCCGGCTTTCGTTTGTTCGCCGCCGCCGCATCCTGCCAGCGCCGATGAAGCCAGTGCCATCGCCAACCCGAGCTTTACATAGCTTTTTGTATTCACGAACTTCGTCCTCCCCTATAAGATTCTCTGCGTATACGTGAGTTGATCTTCCTATTTCCAAGTATAGCGAACCGTGTCGAATTTCCTAGGGAGGGAATTTTCATGAGCGAGGGGGAGGATTTACTCCTCCTTGAGCTGTCGAGAAACCCGCTTCGCGCAGAAAACTCTCAGCATACGCCGGTGGGGTATATCCCTCCAGCCGCTCTTGAAACCCGTGAACTTGATTAGAATTTGCGGTATTTTCACGGGTTTCAAAGGCGGACGTAAACTCTTACGGGATATACCCCACCTCTATTTGTCTGAGTTTTTCTACTTCCGGGTTTCTCAACACTCCAGGGGAGGATTTACTCCTCCCCCGTCGAGGTGCCGAGCCGCTGCTCGCGGTACTCGGACGGCGTGATGCCGTTCTTTTTCTTGAAAATTTCGCGGAAATATTTGCGGTCATGGTATCCGAGCCGCTCGGCAATCTCATAGATGGGAATCGCGGCGTCCTCAAGCCAGTCTTTGGCCTGGGCCAGCTTCAGATCGGTGACGTACTCCACGAAGGAGATTCCCGTCTCCCGTTTAAACAGGCCGCTGAAGTAGTTGGGGCTGACGCCGACATAATCCGCTACCGCCGACAACCCGATCGGCTGAAGCAGATTCTGCTCGATGAACGTCTTCGCTTCGCCGACAATGGATTTGGAGCCCGCTTGGACAAACTGCTTGACCAGCATCGCCGCCTGATGGAACCAGACCGGAATATGCTCCTTCAGCTCGCCCAGCTTCGCGCGGTTGCACAGCTCAAACCACGCCTCGGGCAGCGGGCCCCGTTCCCCTTCCGCCATCCCCAGATCGTGCAGAAGCCGGTTCAGCGCAGTGACAAGCTGAATACAGGAGAAGCGGAAGTCGGCAGGCTTGCCCTCCTCCCCTTCGAGCGCACGGAAGAAGGAAGCCGCCGCTTCCTGGGCCGATTCTGCCTGGCCCCGCCTGACGAGCGTCAGCAGCTCCTGCTCCTGAAGCGCCGGGTAACCGGTCCGCTTCATCCGAAACGGAATCAAGTCCTCCACGTGCACCACCTGGTTGTTCCCGAAAAAATACATATGCTCGATTGCCTCGCATGCTTCCCGGTATGCGCCGGGCAGCTCGCGCAGCTCCGGACATAACGAGCTGATGCCGATCGTTACCGTGAGGCCCGAATGCTTCTCCACCGAAGTGCGGCACCAGTCCGCAAATTTCAACAGCTTTTCCTTGATCTCTTTGGCCAGCTCGGCCGGATCGTAATTGACGAGCATCGCCAGCAGGCCCCACTCGGCATAAAAAGCGATGCCTGTCCCCCACGACGACAAGCAGTCGCCGATAATGTTCTCGACGATAAAGCGGCTGAGCTCGACTTCCTCTACGGGTTTATGCGAAATTTCATCGAAACGGTCGATCGCGACAGCCAGCAGCGCGAAGCTCGAAGGCTTGAGCGGAATTTCTGCAAAATCCCATTTATCCCGCAAGCGTACCTGCCGCTCGTCCCGAAACCGGATCATCTCGTTCAAATATTGCTGCCGCAAGGCCGGCAGGCTGCGCCGGATCGTCTGCTGAAACTTTACCCGCTGCGCGTCCCGCTCCTGCTCCATGCGCAGCTCGCCGAGCAGCTTGGCGATAATCCCGGTCATTTCTTTAATGTCAACCGGCTTCAATACATAGTTCGAAGCGCCGAGCGCGAGCGCTTGCTTCGCGTAGTCGAATTCCTCGTAGCCGCTAAGTACGACGAAACGGACGGCCCGCTCGAAGCGTGCTCTGATGTGCTCCATCAGCTCGATCCCGTTCATATTCGGCATCTTGATATCCGTCACGATGAGATCGGCCGGATTGCTTGCATAGCAGAGCAGCGCCTCCTTGCCGTCGAGTGCGATGTCGACCTGCGATACGCCGAGCGTCTCCCAAGGAATATGCTTGCGGATGCCCTGCACGACGCTCTCCTTATCGTCCACCAGCAGTACTTTCATGCGGTACCTCCTCCTTCGCATCCCGGATGCGGATCTCGAATTGCGAGCCTTCCCCTACCCGGCTCTCGACCCGGAACGATGCGCGTTCCCCGAAAAAGTAACGGAGCCGTTCCTTGATATTCATAATCGCGTAACCTTCTCCGCTCTGAGAAGCGACGCCCGTCGCTGCGTCGGCGTCATACAGCGGTGCGTTGAAAAGTCCGATCAGCTCCGGATCGATCCCCGAGCCATTGTCTTCCACGGTCAGCACCGTCGTGTCCGTTCCTTCCCGGAAGGTTTTCACATAGATCCGGTTATTTTGATACTCGTTGTCTTTAAACGCGTGCAGCACCGCATTTTCCGCCAAAGGCTGCAGGATGATTTTCGGTACGACGATTTCCTTCGTCCGCTCGTCCACCGACACCTCGAACGCAAACTGCCGCTTGTATTGATAATTGACGAGCTTCAAATACTGCCCGACGTGTTCCATTTCTTTCTCCACGGTCGTCGCTTCCTCGCCCCGATTCAGACTGAGCCGGAAGAAGCGGGACAACGACAAAATAATATCGCTGGCCGACGAATCGTTGAATTCGAGCGATTTCCAATAAATTTCGTCGAGCGTATTGTACAGAAAATGCGGATTAATCTGCGCTTGAAGCGCGCGCATCTCCGCCCTCCGCTTCGCGAGGCTCTCCTCCACCACCTGCTTCAGCAGCCGCTGAATTTGGTCCAGCAGTTCGTCGAACCGCCGCCCCAGCTCGCCGATCTCATCCCGGCTCTCGGAAGCGAAGCGCACGTCGAGGTCGCCTTTTTGGGCTTGGGACATGAGCCGCTGCAGCCTGCGCACCGGAAGGGTAACCCAGCGGGCGATCGATTTGTTCATGAAGAAAGAGAACGCCAGCAGCGCCACCGTTAGCAGTACGGTAAAATATTTAATGTAAGCGATCTTGACGAGCAGCTGCTTTTTCGGCTGAACGACTAGCGCCTGCCAGCCGGCAATCGGAATCGGCTTATGATTGACCAGATACGTCTGATCTCCCAGCTTCACTTCGAAAAACGACGGTTTGACCGAGAAATCCGGCACCTGCGCCTGCTCCAGAAACTGTTCCGTCACCTCACTGCGGGAGGATAGCAAGATCGGCCGACCGTTCTCGTCCAAAATCATCGAGAACCCGTCGGGCACCAGTTGGATGCTCTGCAGGTTGCGTTCGAAATAGTCTGCCCGCAGCGAGATCACCAAATAATTGTCCAGTTCCAGCGCTCCGGTGGCCGTCGCTGGTCTGCTAACGAGACCGATCACCGCCCCTTCCTCGACAAAGAGCGGATTTTCCCCGGCGTAGACCCAACGGTTCGTCGATGACGGCTTAATCGCTTCGTAATACGCCGTCTCCTTGAAATCGGTTTCCTTTCTTGCCGCCGGAACCCCTTCGAAAAATTCTCCCTTGGGCGTGTATAAATAAATTCCGCGAATCGTAGGGGAGGACAGACTCGCTTTCGAGAACAGCGAAAATACGTTATTGAAAATGACGGAATACGTTTCGTCCGACCGGTTCTGGCTCCATTCGATCGCCCGTGCCAGCTCGTCGCTGGAATTGATCCAGTACAGCTTGTCGCTGACGTTCTTCAGCTCGTTGCCGACATTGGCGCTAAGCTGGCTGACCGTCCGGTCTGCGGCGTTATAGGCGTACTCTTCGATATAGCGGGCCGCCTGATTGAACGAGAATGCCCCCGTCAGCGGCACGGCGATCAGAATGACGATGGACGTCATCAGGAACACCTTCCATTCGAGCCCCCAATCGCGGAAACGCTCCGTTGCCCGGCGCATGCGGGCTCCGAACCACGGCATAGCCACCACCTCTTTCTAGTCTGTTGTAGCATAAACCTCAGGGCCCGAAAAGGGATAAAAATTACAGGCTCTCCTGCTTCGAGCGTAAATATACCGCCTCTCCTCCCTGACGCCCGGCAAAAAAAATAAACCGCGCCTTGAATGGCTCAAGGTTACGGTTTACAGTTTCAGTGCATGGCTCGCGCCGGCGGCGATGAATTTATAGCCTACGCCATGGACGTTGATAATATATTTCGGATTCGACGGGTCCGGCTCGATTTTCTTGCGAAGGTTGCTGACGTGTACGATAATCGTTCTCGTATCGTTGAAGCTTTCCTGTCCCCAAATTTCGCGAAACAGCTGCTCGTGGCTGAAGGTTTGCTCCGGACGCGAGGCGAGAAAGCTCAGCAGATCGAATTCCTTGCGGGACAACGTTACTTCTTGCCCGTTCACTCTCACCACACGGCTTAACCGGTCGATCCGCAAATGGCCGACGACCAGCTTGTCGGGCTGTCCTCCCGCCTGCTCCGCCGCAGCCAAATGCGGCCTGCGCAGATGCGCGCGCACCCGGGCCATCAGCTCGTTCGGGCTGAATGGCTTCGTAATATAATCGTCGCCGCCCAGATTCAAGCCGGCGATTTTGTCCGCTTCGTCTTTTTTGCAGCTCAAAAATAAGATCGGCACGGGAGAAACCGCCCGAAGCTCCCGGCATACTTCAAAGCCGCTTCGCCCCGGCAGAAGCACGTCCAATATCGCCAGATCCGGCCGCTCCGCCTCCGCGATCTTAAGCGCTTCTTCGCCGCTGATTGCGAGTAGGACACGGTAATTGTTTTTTTCCAAGTAAAGACGGATCACTTCCCGAATCTCGGGATCATCTTCCACAACTAACACTGTTTGCTCCGTCATCCGTTTCACCACCGCATCGATGTAGTTCCCTGGTCCTAAGAAGAGAATAAACAATTGGACTGCTGCCGGTCAAGCTTTTTTTGGGGATCGGCAACAGGTATCGTGAAGCAGAACACGGTTCCGTGTCCCGGTTCGGTCCGGTCGACCCAGATGCGTCCCCCATGGTATTCTATGATTTCTCTGGATATGGAAAGCCCGAGCCCTTTGCCGCCCGCAGCAGAATTGCGCGATCGGTTGCTGGTATAGAACCGGTCGAACACGTAAGGCAAATCCTGTTCGTTAATACCGCCCCCCGTATCGCTGACCCGGCACAGCAGTTGTTCTCCGTCGTCGATCATTTCTACCTGAATAGAGCCGCCTTCCGGCGTGAACTTGATCGCATTGAAGATCAAGTTGCTGAACACCTGATGCAGCCGCTCCAGATCGACCTCCACCGCGGAAAATTCACTCGCCGGATCGTCGCCTCCGGCCCGAAGCGTCAGCATATAATGAATGCCCGCATTGCGCGTATCCAGCTCGTAGCGGCTGAACAGCAGCTCGATCAGGCGGTCGGTGCGCATGAGCTGCTTTTTGAAGGTCACCTGTCTGGCTTCAAGCTGGGAGAGCTGGAACAGGTCCTCGATCAACCGGTCCATGCTGATGACTTTGCTGTGTATAAGCCGCAAATAACGCTCTTTCTGCTCCTCCGTATCCACGATGCCGTCCAGCACGGCCTCCAAATAGCACTGGATCGTCGTCAGCGGCGTGCCCAAATCGTGCGATATGTTGCTGAGCAGCCGGCTTCGGGATTTCTCCATTCGCGACAGCTCATCATTTTTCCGCTGCAGCTCCAAATTCGCCTGCTCGAGATCAGCCGTCCGTTCCTTGATCTTGTTATGCAGCCCGCTGTTCAGCTGCGTCAAAGCAGCCGAAAGCTTCTCCTCGCTCCCGTACCCCCGCGACAGCTTGACCGACAGCAGCACCGATTGGGAGAAAATAAAGATCAGCAAGCCAAAAGCGGACATCTTGTCCGTCGTCTGCACCAGTTCGTGAGCATACAGCATATCATTGACGAGTGTAGCGGCAAAGATCAAGCTGGCGAGCAGCAGCAGCCCTCCACCCTCTCTTCTGCGCAAAAAGGCGAGCACGATGATGCATAAAATGTAGCCGACACCCGCTCCCACAATGAGCTGCAGGACGATGAGCCATTTCGTAATCAGCATGGTTGGCAGCAGCGGAACGACAACGGCGTACAGCAGTGTTACCGCGCAGAAATACGTCGTTATTTTCCGCGAGCTTTCCCTCGGATACATGCTGGCGAAAAACAAGACGAACAGCGGCATGCTCAAATCCGCCGTCAAATACTCCAGAACGAGCGCCAGCGTCCAATCGAAGCGGGGAAACGCCTGGGTCACGACCATTTCCCCGATCAGCGCCATGCGCAGGCAGAATACAAGGCAAAATAATCCGAAATAAAGCATGGCCAGCTCTTTGGTCCGTACGACGAACAGGCCGAGATGATAAAGCCCCATAATCAGCAGGCTGCCGATCAGCAGCGTATCGAAGCCGACCGACAGCTGCTTCGCCCTCGCCACCGATTCGAATAGGCCGAATTCGATCGGCTGCCGGATGCCGCCCTTCTCGTGCGAATAGTTCGATACTTGAAGAACCAGCACCAGTTCCTTAGTATGAGTATGAGCGACGGCCAGCTGGGTTAAAAAATGAGGCTTCGATTCCGGCTCGGACTTGCTTGCGGTTCCGGCGGACGCGATTTCCTTTCCGTTTACCCAGAGCTTATAAGACGTGTAGATCGGAGGAAGCCGCAGGGCGAGCATCCGATCATCATCGGACAATAAAATTTTGAGGCGGTATGTGGCGTACCCTTCGCCCGTCAGCACCGTCCCGTCCTTCGTCATGCCGTTCCAGGAACCCGGAAGACCGGCGTAGCTTGGCGCACCGAAGCGTTCCGCAGCCAAGTCTTCGGGATGCTTGAATTCGTTCCAGTAAAACTCCCACTCGCCATTTAGCGGAAGGTGTCCTTTCCGATCCCAGTTCCATTGCCGCAGATCCAATTCGCCTCGTACCGCCGTCGGCGAATTGCCGTAGGTGAAGAACAACCGTTCCCCCGCAATCAGCCCTACGATCAAAAAAACGACAATGGTAATAAATGCGGCAACCCGCCTCGATATTCGTTCCAGCGGCATATGCTACCTCACGCTCCTCCGGCTTCGAGATACCGGCGGATGCCGCTTGCGATTCTTTCAGCCAATTTCGTTTGGTATTCTTGTTGACATGATGGTTGTTTAAAACTGATCGGTTCGATCAATTGTGTATTCGCCCCTCAAGCGTTAAATCCTGCTTTTTCCAGACTCCGGACTCAGGCGTGCGGAGCCGACTGCTTCGAGCGGACCGACGTCCAATCCGTACGGTAGAACCGAATGCACAAGGCCAGCGCAAAGGATGCAAGGAAGGTGTAGAGCGACAGCCAGGCGCCGGTGCTGCCAAGATCCGCGACAAAGGTTAAGACGTAGGCCAGCGGTACAAAGAACAGCCAATTGAGCACCAGTGACGTCCGCAGCAGGAAGGTTGTGTCGCCCAGACCGCGCAGCGCTCCCGCGTAATAGTTCAACAGCCCGTCGAACAGCTGGAGAAAGGCAGAAATCATGATGAGCTTGCCGGCCAGCCGGAATACGGCAGGCTCGCTTGAATACAAGCGCGCCACCGCCTCCGAGAAAACAAACTCAACGATGCCGAGCGCTAGCAAAAACAAGCTGCCGAGCACCGCAACGTCGGTACCCATACGCCTTGCCCGCAGCGGTTGCCCCCGTCCGGTCTCCTGTCCGACCAGAATCGTCGCCGTCGCCCCGAAAGCGAACGCCGGCATAAATCCGAGTCCCATCACATTCAATGCGACTTCGTTGGCGGCCAGCGCCTCGGTACCAAGCCGGGTAACGAACATCGTAAACACGAACATGGCCGCGCTCATGGCCAGCTCCTGCATCCCCAGCTTGCCGGATTCGCCGGCGATCAGCCGCGCTTCACTCCCATTGACCGCTACACGCCGCCGCGTGGCGTAGCGGGCGTGCAGGCGAACGAAGAAGACGTAGGCGCTGCCGAGCAGCCCTAAGCCTTCGCCAATAAAGACCGCCATTCCCGCACCCGCCAAGCCGACTTCAGGAAATCCGAGCTTGCCGTAGGTCAGCGCATAGGTAAAAAAGATCATGGCCGCGTTTGCGATAATGGACATGATCATCGGAGTGCGCGTATCTCCAATCCCCCGGAAAAAGCCATGAAAAATAAAGCTTATCGTAAAACAAGCCACTGCGTACAACCGGAAGCGGAGGTAATTCTCGCCCGTCGATACCAGCTCCGCAGAGCCTCCCATCAGACGCAAGATCAGGTCCGGTGCCAGCCAACCGACCGCAACGGCCAACAGCGCAACCGCGATGCCGACGTATAGCGCAACATACGTCCGGCGGACCGCTTGATCCATTTGTCCGGCCCCGTAATTTTGCGCTACCAAATAATTGATCGAATGCCCGAAGCCCGAGCAAAGTGCCCATGCGTTATAAGCGACAATATTGGATACGCCGACGACCGCAATGACAAGCGCTCCCATCGGGCCGACCATAATCAGGTTGATCGTACCGGTCACGGTGCCTGAAGCAAAGGAAATGACGGAAGGAAGCGCAAGTCCGAGTATCCGCCTCCAGTTTTCAAAAAATGCGGCCTGCCGCTTGTTCATTTCTGTGTCCTCGGTTGATATGAGAATTTTAACCTATCTCTTCCCATTGTGCCTGAATTTGCCGAACTGAACAAGGGAGAAAATACTATAGTCTTTTCTTCCTATTCCAAGGCAGATTTTGCCGCTTTCGTTCCTATGTAAAACGGCCCGGCGTAAATCCGCCGGGCCGGGTAACAGCTCAATGAAATGAAAAGATGCAATATGATAGCTGACGCTCTGTAGTACTTTTCCATAGCTTGCTTATTTGCTTTGGTAAGACAGGGCAAAATCCAAGGTGCCGCCAGAGCGGTCGATCAATACAAGGTCGCCTTTTCCATTGCCGTCGGCGTCCCGGACCATCAGATTAACGCCTTTTCCCTGCGTCCCCCACGGCCCGAAGGTGGAAAGCAGCTTCCACTCCCGGTCCTCGTCCCTTGAATAGACGGTGCAGCGCATCGTCTTCGGGTCCCAGCGGAGCGCGTCTTCCCGGCCGTCCCCGTTGAAGTCCCCGAGGCGGATCAAGCCGTCTTCATTCGGGAGACCGAGATCCACACGGGTCAGCTTCCACGTCATGTCGACGATGTCCGGCTGAAGCTGAATGCCACCCGAGGCGCCGTCTTTAGAAGCAAACAGCGCGGGGCCGCCCTCCATGCGAACCTGAAGCTCCTGATTCATTTCGCTTCGGAGCTTATACGGTTTAATCGGCTTCAGCTCCTTCCCCCGGATTCGCCAGCCGTATAGTTGAAGCTTATCCTTCGTTAGTCCGGCCACAACCACTTCGCCGTTCGATAACGGGAGCGTGTATAGGGAGCTCCAAGCTTTCGCTTCAATTTTCCAGCTCTGCGCCAGACGGAACTGCCGCCCGTCCGATACGTAGCGGTCCAAGCGCCCGCCCGGATTCGCCGTCCAGAAGCTGCATGGCCCTTCCGCATCTTTGCCGCTGACGGCGGCGGCAGCCCCGTTCGCATATCCCGCCTGCCCCCATCGCACCGGCGCCGGTTGCGCCTCATTGCGCAGTCCCTTGTACCGGCCGGGAATTACGCTGATCTCCCCATTCGCCGCATTCCACTGTATCGTATCGGCTTGCCCGTCGCCGTCGGCATCTTCGAGATAAACGTTCTGTTTGCCGCCCGGCAGCAGCTTGACGCTTTGAGCAGGCGTAAACGGAACATAGTCGTGGATGGAATGGAAGGCATACCCTTTCGCCCGGAGACCGGCGATGAGCTTTTGCAGCACGCTTTTATTCTGCTCGGGGTATCGATATTCCGGAAGGCCGTCCCGCATGACCGGTTCGCCTCCCGGATCCAGGACGGGGGTCAAGTATTTAAACTCAAGAAAGGGATGATAAAAAAAGGAAGCCACGTGATTCGATTGACCGACCCGGTCCACAATCATTTTCTCATCTTTATTATAAGGGATGTAGTCGTAAGGTGTCGGAACGTAAGCCGCGCCAAGCGTCGGACTGCCGTAGCCGGAATTGCGCTGATTCCAATAAAAGACGCCTTCGGCATTGCGGTGAGACTGTACCTCCGCCTGATAGTTCAGGCCGAAGTAGGAGCGGAACACCCGATCCTGTTCGGCGGTGGTCCGGTAATGCGGCGCCTCCCAAAACTGCGGCTTCAGTCCCGCTCGCTCGAATATCGCAAGCCCGTCTTTGATTCGCTGCTCCGCATACGATGCCTTCATCGTTTCTTCCGCATCCTCCACTTGAAACTCGTTGCCGATCCCTGATTCGTGGTGGCCGTCATCCCGGCGCACGCTGCCGACTTGGTGCGTATAGCCGTGCATGCCAATGACCGCGCCGCTGTCCGAAGCCTGTTGGAGCACCTTGCGAAAAGCGGCCGCGTACGGGTTAGCCTCCTGGTCAAGCGGTACGTCGTACCGCGATCCGTCCGGGGGCAGATTGATCCAGCGGGGAATCACCGCCATATGATACGCCACCTTCTGATCGCGCAAATATTCCAGCACGGTTCTCAGCTTCCCAAGCTCCTCAAGCGAAGCATATTGTCCGCCGGGACCGATGTCCTCCAGACGCATTAAGACGAATTTAGGCGTACGAGCCTCGCCTTCTACGGTAAAAATCCGATACGCCGACAGCAGCAGCGTAAGCGCAATTAAAGAAACAACAAAACGTAGCCATTTCGAATGGCGTAAATAGGTCATTGGGTGTCCGGAGCTCCCTTCTTGCTGCGTAAATCTACACCCGAATTGTACCAGATTTCCCGCCGGGCGAGTATGTTTTTTTGCAGCGATAGGGCCGAAAGCATTGTTTATTCGCCATTTTTTTCTCCTCTCCCTGCCGACGGACCTAAACGGATCTGCGCCGCTCGAATCATATGAAGAACGAAAAATCCAAGAGAGGGGTGCTTTCGACGCATGGAAAATCAACTGCAAGCGATAACAAAAGAGCTGACGGACCTGCATAAACGGTATGCCGGAATTTCCCTAAGCTTTGCCGCCCTTGAGCGGAAATTGTCAGCCATGGAACACCGCATGTCTACGCTTGAAACCGAATTTGCGAGGCAAGTCCCCTTTCTGCCGGAAGAAACCGGCGCGCCAGCCCACTAAAGGCACCTTCAGCCGCTATTTTCCATCATCCGTATCTTTATCCCGCCAAAGAAAGAAACTCTTCCCCCCTGTCGTCCGGAGGCTTGCGACTGATGCGCAAGCTTCCATGCGCAGCTTGTCCCTCCTCCGTTGCCTGTTTTCAAAATAAAGACTACACGCCGTTTCCCTCTGCAAAAGTCCGCTATCCAAGGCTTGGCATTTACTTCCCGATTCGACGCGCTATATAATGAAATGGCCGCTTCTCCGCGCCATTACCAGCCGTAAGAGCTCGTTTGGAAGCCGGCTTGGCACTTACGCTCCGAAGCACCTGACCCCCGTTCGGATTGCCTTCGGGCCTTTTTTTAATCTGTTACGATGGGGGCAAGCATGGTATAATGAATCGAATGTGACAGGCAGGTGATATCAAAATATGCAAAAAATCCCAGTCATTCGTGATAAAAAAAGTTCTGACATCACCATCATCTCTTCTGATGAAGTCGTTAAAATCGAATGCGTACGGGACAAAGAATATATCATTCATACGGTTTCCGATAAATATTACTGGGCAGCGTCGCTGGAAGCTTTCGAAGAATGGCTGTACGAGGAGGGCTTTCGCCTGATCGATCAGATGAATGTGGTCAATATGAACCACGTAACGGAGTACGAGCCGCGCAAAGGAATCGTCACATTGCAGCACGGTCCTACGCCCCATTATAAAACCGCTTCCGCCGCCTGGATTCACGGCGAGCATATTACGAACGTCATGAATCTTCTGGGAAAGATGAAGGATCTCGACAAAGGCATCATCGACGACGAAGCCGATCGCATTTTCGAGAACGTGCTGGCCCAAGAAGAGGATCATCGGTTCGCCCGGTCTTACGCGATGATCAAAGCGCTGTACGACAAGAAAAAGACCGAACTGCTGCTCGAAGAAAGCGAGCTGCGCTATAAATCGCTGTTCGAACACAATCCCGATCCGATCTGCTCGCTGAACCTTGCGGGCCTCATTACGAGCGTCAATCCCGCCATGTTCGGCGTCACCGGCTATGCGGAAGCGGAATTGCTTCACCGCACGATCAATCCGCTTATTTTCCCGGAAGATTACATGCGGTGGCTCGACCATTTCGAGGAAACGCTCAACGGCATGACTCCTCATTATGAGATTACGTTTGTACGCAAGGACGGCACCCCGGTCGAGCTCAGCGTATTTAACTTCCCGATCTTCGTCAACAAACAAATTGCCGGCGTTTACATGATCGGTCAAGACATCAGCGAGCGCAAGCGGGCCGAGGAAATGATTCTCCGCTCCGAGAAGCTGTCGATCGTCGGCCAGTTAGCCGCCGGAGTCGCTCATGAAATCCGCAATCCGCTAACCTCGCTCAAAGGCTTCGTCCAACTGCTCCAAAGCAAGGTAAGCGGCTACGATAATTACTTCGAAATCATGATCGACGAGCTGGAGCGGATCAATTTTATCGTCAGCGAATTTCTGGTCATCGCGAAACCGCAAGTCGTCAAGTACCAGCCGAAGAACGCCTTTGCCATTCTGGAAAATACGATTATGCTGCTCGGCTCTCAAGCCATGATCCATAATGTCGACATCGTCACGGAAGCGGACCCCGATCTTCCCGAAATCAATTGCGACGAGAATCAAATCAAGCAGGTATTTATCAATATTCTGAACAACTCCATCGATGCCATGCCGGAAGGCGGACAAATCCGCGCCGAATTCCGCAAAATGGAGGGCGGAAAGCTGTTGATGCGGTTTACCGATCAAGGCTGCGGCATTCCGGAAGACCGAATTCCCCGACTGGGGGAACCGTTCTATACGACGAAGGAGAAAGGTACCGGACTCGGTCTCATGGTCACCTTTAAAATTATCGAAAATCACGGGGGCAGCATGAAGATAAGCAGCGAGCAGGGAAAAGGTACGACTGTAGACATTTATATGCAAGGCGTCCGAAGGATCCGGTCTTAGTAAGCGAGACGGGAGTCCGATATAAGCAAACAGCCTTTCGATTCCGACGGGATTCGAAAGGCTGTTTTTCGTTGTGCTGCGGCGCCGCTTATTGTTTGAGCGTGGTAATGTATCGTTTGGCCAGGCCGCTTGGCGTATCAAACGCTTCGTAAACACGGATCGTAAACGGATTTTCGAGCTGCTCCGTTTTCGCGGTGAAGGTCAAAATCTGCTTGCCTGTAATCAGCTTGTTCGGACCGGTAAACGGACCTTCGGCCGTGCCAAGCATGCGTCCTTGCGAATCCACCAGCTCCATATATAGCCTGGAGAAGTTCTGGTCAACCACGACGTTGTCGGTCTGCTTCACATCCAGCGTAAACGACAGCTTGTAGCCATAGGACAGACCGGTCAATCCAGGAGCGGTTGTAGCGGACAATGTCCAATCGACAATTTTCAGATCAAACGGATACATGGCGAAGGTATCTCCCGCCGTCTCGCTGCTTGCAGCCGTCTGCAGCGAAGCGATCGTGCTCGTATAAGGAGCCGCGGACTGCGTATCCAACAGCTTGATCGTCAGCTGCTTGCCGTTCTCCGTCTTCGGCACGTTGAACGAATAATTCACGACGTAGCTCATGTTCGGGTTCAGTGCAGCCGTGACCCCGGATTGCCGCGCACCGGCATAAGCGGCTCCGTCGCTACCGACGATCTCGGTCTGGAAAGCGGGCACGGGAACCGGCTTGTCGCTCTTGTTCGTGATCCGGAATTTGGCGACTACCGAATGAAAGCCGTTGTCACCCTCATGAAGATGCATTTCCATCAGGGTCACTTCCGTATTGGCATTGATCATCTTATTCACCGGATCGAAGATGATGGGGCTGCCGATCCGGTAAGAAATCGCAGGTGTCGTATCCGTCTGCGCACTACCCGGAACCGCAATCTGCACGCGGCCGACGTCAAATCCCGTTGCCGTTGTCGGCGCGCCCTGTCCTCCCCCGGAAACGAACGTTTCAGTCGACGTAACGAATAAGCAGGTCAGCGTCACGTTGTTTTCGACCGGAATAGCGAAATGAATATATTTTTTCTCTCCAGCATCGACCGTCACGGCGCCATGCTCCGTACGGCTGCCGGTATACGTCTTCTTCTCCGATTGCCCGTCGATACGGAATTCAGGTACCGTTTCCCGCCCGACGCCAGGGTTTTCCACCAATAAGGTGACGAGCGCCACCGGACCGGTTCCTGCTCCCGCTTCCGTTCCTTCAGCATCCGGTGCAACTGCAGGAGCCCCGGTCGGAGCGCCAGGCGCTCCGCCGGACGCACCCGCCGCACCGCCGGGAGCTGCCGAAGCCCCTCCCGCTTCCGGCGAGGATGCGCCACCGGAGGTCACCCCAGACGCCGCTCCCGCGGAAGTTCCGCCGGACGGCGTGCCGGAAGCTCCCGCAGAAGCTCCGCTTATCGGATACTGTACCTTGATAGCCGCAGGGGTATAGCGCAGGCTGGAATTTAAGCCCGGAATCGTAAACGCTTCTCCCCATCCCTTCGGCTCGGCAGCTTTATCCGCTCCTGCCGCCGACGCGTACCATACTTGCCTCGCGCCTAGCGGAATCGTCAGCAGGTTCGTTTCCTTTTTCGGATAAACATACTCATCCACATTGACGAAGGAAAGCTCCGACAGTTTAATCGCCGGCGTGCCCTCGATGACGGTCATATACACGAGCTCGCCGATTTCGCCTGGCTCCAACGCCGTCTTGTTCCCAGCGCTCGCCTTCAGCGTATATTGAACTCCGCCCGTCGTGCGGACGTGCAGCTGGTGATCGGGAATCCGCGTTTTCTGCGTTCCTCCGTTATACAAGCGAACGGATGCGCCTATGCGTGTGCCGCCGGCGGTCGTTTCGATCGCCAGACTTTTCACCGCGGCACGGATCGAATCCGTTAAGCCGAAGTTGCTCGGAGCGGCCACAGTCGCTTGGGTCGTATCGGCCGCAAGCGCCGGCAGATTTGCCGGAAGGAGTGTCGTCCCGATTATGACGAAGGTTAGCGCTGTTTTCCAAGGTTGTTTCATCGATGATTCCTCCTTATCCAGTCGATCTTATTTTTTAGCCGGCTCTTGGGCCGCAGGAGCGGGCTGGCCTTGGGGGGCCGGTTTGGCCACCTCCACCTTCTGGCCGTCCTTCAGTTGATGCTGCCCGCTCGTTACGATTTGCTCTCCTTCCTTGACGCCTTCCAGTACTTCCTGATAAGCGTCGCTGATGCGTCCCAGCTTGATTTTACGCTTCTGGACCGTATCCCCTTGAAGCACGAAGACGAACGAATTCGATTCTTCGCGGACAATGCTGAGCGTCGGCACGGCGGCAACCTGCTCCTCCCCCTCGGTGGTGAGTTGAACCATGGCCCGGGTACCCGGTTTCAGCTTCTGATCCGGATTCTGGACTTCCAGTTCCAGAGAATATGATTTGGTGGCTGCGCTCATGACGTTCGATAAAAACGTAATTTTGGCCATGCCTTTATCGGCCGGATGATCCGGGCTGTAGTAGGCAAGCTCCTGCTTGTTTTTGACCAGCTCATACGACGGCTCCGACAGCTCGACCTTTAGCTTGATCGGATCGATCTGCTGGACTTGCCCTATCTTGCCGTTAGGCGAGACGGTCCCGCCAAGCTCTATCGTATAATCCGTCAGCACCCCGCTGACAGGCGCTTTGACGTCATAATTCTCAAGCGACCGCTGAGCCTCTTCCAAGCTGATCCGCGAGGACTCCACCTCCGTCTGCTGGTCGGCCAGCGAATTCGTTTTGTCCAGGGCTGTCAGCTTGTTGCGCTGCGCCTGCACATCCATGCGGGCATTCTTCAGCGCCTGCTCGGCCTGTTCCACCTGCCGCTGCGTTGCTGCGCCGGCGTCAAAATCGTTGCGCATTTTGTTGTAGTCTTTCTCCGCGTCGCTAACCTTCTGCTCCGCCTTCGTAATCTCGTCCTGCAAATTGCGGCGGGAATTGGCGTTGTCCTCCACTGTTTTCGCAAGCGTCTGTTCCGAGCTCTTCAGCTTGACCTGGCTTTTCCTCAAGGTCGATTCGGCCTCGCGATTGTCGATTCGGAACAACACCTCGCCCGCCTGCACAACATCTCCGCGTTTCTTCAAGACTTGCGTAATCTGACCGCTCGCCTTCGGAATAACGTCCATGGCGGACATCCCCACCACTTCCGCCACCTGCTCGCGCGGATCGCTTATTTTGCGCTTGGCGATTGCCTCCGTCTTCACCGGGCGGTTATCCAGCTTGAGGTCAACCGTGGATTCTCCCTTGGCGCCCGGGGCCGAGCAGCCTGCCGCAAGCAGGGCGGCCGCTGCCAATAAGGCGAAGACCCGAAGCGTGAGGACTTTCTTCATCGCAACGTCTTTTCTAACCTTTCTCATCTTTCCGTGCCTCCTCCTTCGTTACATCTCTATTGTCGCCGGCTTCGAACCGTCGTCTGATTTTTTTCGATTAAACCAACCGGAAATCCGGTTTTTCCAGTTCTCAATCATTTCATAGACAATCGGCACGACGACCAGCGTGAGAATGGTCGAAGTCGTCAAGCCACCGATAACGACAACCGCAAGCCCTTTGGAAATCAAGGTGCCATGTGCAAATCCGAGCGCAAGCGGCAGCAGTGCCATGATCGTAGCCGCAGCGGTCATAATAATCGGACGCAGGCGGACCTTGCCCGCTTCCATCAGCGCGTGGCGCACTGTGTATCCTTCTTCCCGAAGCTGCTGCACCCGTTCGAGCAATACGATGGCGTTCGTAACGACGATCCCGATCAGCATCATGAAGCCGATCATCGACGTAACGTTAAGCGACTCCTTTGTCATGAGCAGCGCCAGCAAACCGCCGATCGCCGCAAGCGGCAGCGAGAATAAAATGGCGAATGGCGCCGAGGCGTTGCCGAAGGCCAGCACCATGACCAGATATACGATAAATACAGCGACGGCCATCGCCATATACAGTTGGCCGAAGCTTTCGTCGGTGTCCTTGTTGACCCCTCCGAGCTCGCGGGTTACCCCCTCCGGAAGCTCCAGGGTTTTCAAAGCCTCGTTCACTTGAAGACTGACGCCGTTTTTATTCGGGCTATTGATTTTCGCCGTGATGGAGACCTCTTGCTTTTGGGTTTTCCGGGAGATGCTCGCCGGAGCCTCCACTTCGCGTATTTTGGCCACTTCGTTCAAATAGACTGTTCCCGTCTTTGTAGAAATCGGAAGCCGGCCAAGCTTCTCAAGCGTATCTTTATCTTTTTTGCTAAGAGAAACGGTCGTCTTGTACGTTACGTCGTCCAGCCTAATATCGCCGAGCTGCTGCTTCTGAACCCAACCCCGCGCCGTTTCGCGAATCGTGTTGACATCCAAGCCGTACGTACGTGCCTTTTTCTGGTCCACAACGATATCGACTACGGTTTTGGCGTCGCTTAACGCGTCCTTCACTTCGTAAAGCTCCGGGAACTCCGCCAGCTTCTTCTTGACAATCCCCGCCGCAGTAATCAAATCCTTCTGATTGTCTCCGTACAGGGTGTACCCGAAGTCAGTCGTAGACGGACCTCCTCCGCCGAGAGAAGAAGGAAGAACTTCGGAGCCTTTCGGCAGCTCGGCCAAAATCGCACTCTTGAATTGATCCCTCACTTGATCGGGCTTCACGTTCTCGTTCATTTCCACAAAGAGCTGGAACGCATAAGGCACCCGGTCGTTATTAACCCCGTCTCCGCCGTTATACCCGACGAGCGCCTCCACGTAACGGAATACGGGATCGCCGTTGGAATCCTTGCTTTCCATCAGCATCTTTTCCAATTCCTTGGATTTGAGATCGGTCGCAGCATAGGAGGTCTCGTAGGGCAGCTTCACGGTATAGTACATATTGCGCGGTTGAGCGCCGTCCGGAAAAAAGGCAATAGCCAAATTCGGCACGGTAATGACAATCGAAAGGACAAACAGAACGCCCGATATGAGCAGCGACTTGATCCGGTGCGTCAAAGACCACTCCAAAATCGATTCGTACATCAAAGTGAAGCGGCCGACTTTCGTTTCGTCGTGCGCTTTGAACTGTTTGCCCCGCAGTACCAGCAGCTTGGCGAGCATCGGAATGACGGTCAATGCCACCAATAACGAAGCCATCAAGGCAACGGCTATCGTAATGGCAAACGGCCGGAAGATTTCGCCGACAATACCGCTGACCATCCCGATCGGAGCGAATACGGCCACGGTTGCTATCGTCGAGGACGTAATGGCCATGGCCACCTGCTTGGTCGCCATCAGGATGACCGATTCGTTGCGCTCCTGCGCTTTTTCCAGCGACGTATAGATATTCTCGATAACGACGATCGAATCGTCTACGACCCGTCCGACAGCGATGAACATGCCGCCAAGCGTCATCATATTGAGCGTGATGTTTAAATAATGCAGCAGCATCAGCGTGATCAGCATAGACAGCGGAATCGAAACGAGAACCACGAGCGTCATCCGGACGTTACGCAGGAAAATGAGAATCATGAGCGAAGCAAGTATCGCCCCCATCACGCCTTCCCGCAGCATACCGCTGATCGATTCCTTTACTTCGTCAGCCGTGTTAAAGATCGAGCCGAAGGTGACGCTCGGCATCGTTGTCTTCCAATCGCTCATCAGCTTGTCGGCGGCATCTGAGAACTCCACAGCGTTCGCATCGCTTGTTTTAAACAAATGAATGCCGAGTGCTGGCTTGCCGTCGAGTCTGGCCATAAATTTGGACTCCGTCACGGCGGAAACTTTCGCCACTTGAGACAAGAGAATCGTTCCGCCGGAGCTCGCATTCAGCTCCAGCTGTTCCAGAGCATACAAGCTGTCCAAATCGCCGGATACGCGGGCCATCTTGTCATTCCCGCTCAGCTCGACGGAACCGATCGGGCCTTTGGACAGCGCGGATTCGATCGAAGCGGTCACTTGCGATGGCGTCAAGCCGAAGACGCTCAGCGCGTCGGCATTAAGTTGGATGTCCATCGTCGTTTCCCGGTTGCCGATGGCTGCGATATGGTCGATGCCTTTAATGCCTTCGAACCCCGGCTTGATCTTGTCCTTATACAGCTTATCGAGCTCGGTTTGACTCACGCCTTCGTTCGCCGACACAACCAGATAATAGGCTGGCATCGACGAGAACCCGAACGTCATCGCCTTCGGCCTTTGCGCCGTAGAAGGCAAACTGACATCCTGGATCAAGTTTTCGACTTCCCGCTTTTTCTTGTCCAGGTCCACCCCATGCTTGAACATCACCGTGATGAAAGAATTGTTGTCGTTAGAGGTCGAAGTCAGTTGGTCAAGGTCCGGTATATTCGCCAGCTTATCTTCGATCGGCTTCGTCACGTTGTCCATCACATCTTTTGGCGATCCCGGGTAGGTGGTACTGATGAAAACCGCAGGGAACGAGATGTTAGGGAAGTTCTCCTTCTTCAGCTTCGAGGCCGAATACATCCCGCCGCCGAACAGCATGGCGACGATGATGATCACTGCCGCGACGTTCTTCATCGAAAATTTAATCAGTCCGTTCATTCCACTCCTCGCTCCTTTATAAATGTCCATCCGATTCTGGAAAATACTTTACCTTGCGAATATGAACGGAGCGTGAACCGGATAAAAAAAAGATCAACCCGATTTGGATTGATCTTTCACGCTGTTATTTCTTGTCCGGGGCGTTCCGCTTGCCGGAGAAGCTGGGCAGCGTAACCATAAAGACGGTGCCCTGCCCGAGTTTGCTGCGTACCTCGATCGTACCGTTATGCAGATCGACGATCTTTTTCACAATGGCAAGTCCAAGTCCGCTGCCGCTTTTCTCCCGGTTCCTGGCCCGGTCCGCCTTATAAAACCGGTCAAAAATGCGGGCCTGATCCTCTTCGGAGATCCCGATGCCCGTATCGCCGATCCGGACCTGAATCCGGTCGGTGGTCGAAAGCAGCCTCACCCTCACCATGCCGCCCTCCGGTGTGAACTTCAAGCTGTTGGTGATCAGATTCATCCACACTTGGCTGAGCTGATCCGCATCGGCATAAATTTTCGCCGTGGGCAGCCTCAAATCAAGCTCTAGCTTTTTGGCCGACCAGATTGGCTCCGTGGCTACGATGACGCTGCGAAGCTGCTCATCCAGCGCATACGTCGTCGGGCGAAACGGATGATGCTCCGATTCAAGCGAAGCGAGCTTGAGCAAGTTCTCGCTGAGCCGGGATAACCGTTCCGCCTCCGTCTGAATGATCTCCAGATATTGCCTTCGTTCCTCCTCCGACATCGCCTTCTCCCGCAGCAGCTTGGAAAATCCGGCGATCGATGTAAGCGGAGACTGAATCTCGTGCGAGACATTGGACACGAAATCCTGCCGCATCCGCTCCATCTGCTTAAGCTCTCCAGCCATCTCGGTGAAGCTTTGGGCAAGCTCACCCAGTTCGTCCTTACGAAATTTCCAATCGAAGCCGATATTGAAATCGCCCTTGGCCATCCGCCTGGCCGCTTTGGTCATGCGCTTGATCGGTTTGACCAAATAGCGGCCGGCCACCATAATGAAGACGCTGCCGATAATCAAGGCGTTGATCAGCGAGATGTTCAAATAGCTTTGCAGAAGACGGTCGGACTTGTTCGAGGCCGGCTGCAAAAACATCGCATACGAATGCCCTTGGATCTTCACCGGGTAACCCAGTATGCTGACATCCATGTTCGACTCGTTCCAAAGCTGTTCCCCGCGCAGCACCTGAGCAATTTCCTGCGGAGTAATAACCTTCCTCGTCTCGACGTCGGTATATCCGTATAACGCTTCGTTACCTGCGTCATCGTATACCCTGATGAAGAAGGGCTTGGCAAGCTTGCGGTTAAGCATGTACGAGTCGAAATCGACATTGTCCGTCGCTTTATAGGTATCGATCAAATCTTCCGCCACCAGGGTCATGTCTTCCCGAAGCTGCGCGTTCAGCCTCTCCGAAAAAATGAGACCCATGATCACAAATGCCACGATCAATCCGAAGATGACCGCCGCCAAATAAACGAGCACCATCCGCGTGTAAAGCGTCTTGATCATCCGCTCACCTCAAGCTTGTAGCCAAGCCCCCGGATGGTGCGGATGGTGAAGCTGTCCGTCTCGTCCGCAAACCGTTCTCTCAGCCGCTTGATATGAACGTCCACGGTACGGTCGTCTCCCTCATAATCGTGCCCCCAGATTTGTTCGATAAGCTGGTTCCTCGTGAAAATTTGGTTCGGGTGGCTCGCCAGCTTGTAGAGCAGCTCAAATTCTTTGAGCGGAAGCGTCAGCTTCTCGTCGCCTTTCAGAACCTCATGGCTTTTCTTGTTCAGCTCGATCCGGCCGAATTGCACGGTATCCGACGCATGAATCCGGTATCGCTTCAGCAGCGCCTTCACCCGCATGACCAGCTCCAACGGATCGAACGGCTTGACCAAATAATCGTCCGTTCCCAGCTCGAATCCCTTGACCTTGTCTCCCGTCTCGCCCTTGGCGGTTACCATCAGAAGCGGAAGGTCCGTTTGCTGCATCCGAATATGACGGCTCAGCTCCCAGCCGTCCATAAATGGCATCATAATGTCAAGGATGACCAGGTCCACCCGGTTTTCCTGCAGCAGTTTCCAGGCGTCCTGCCCGTTCTCCGCCTCCTTCAGCCGGTAGCCCTCCTCGCGCAGACTGACTCGGATCAGCTCCCGAATATGCCGGTCGTCATCCACAATCAATACGGTAATCATCGACAGTCCCCCAAAAACCGAAAAATCCGGTAAATCACAGTACCTTCATGATAATGGACCCGCAGGCCGTATTTCAAGCAAACCTATTCTAAACAAAACTTTAAAAACCAATTAACACTTCACGAACAGTTCTTTTTTAAACTAGAAAAGGTTGCCATCTATAACCCAAGACACCGTTAAAGGAGCGAACACGATGTTAACCCGATTTGTAAGAAAAAGCGGTAAACTGCTGGCGCGGATCAGTGCTGCCGTCATGCTGGTGACAGCCGTTCTCGTACCGGCCGCAGGCCAGTCGGCATTGGCCGCAAGCGCGTCTTCCGCGGGAAGCTTCCAGCTTGCCGTTCTTCCCGACACGCAAATGTATGCCCGCTACAAAAAAGAAATTTTCTTGTCGCAAACCGAGTGGATCGCAAAAAATCAGTTCAACGAACGCATTGCATTCACAGCCCACGTCGGCGATATCGTGGATAGAAGAAATCAAGATTACGAATGGCAGGCTGCCGACGAGGCAATGAAATGGCTCGACAAATATCACGTTCCTTACGGCTATGTGGCCGGAAATCACGATATTAACGAATCGCAATGGGATGACCAGCGCAATAACAACGCCGAGAAATTTATGCAGTATTTCAACCCGGCGACCCGCATGTCTGGCAGCCCGGGCTTCGGCGGCGTGTCCCCGAGCGGATATTGCTCCTACTACACCTTTGAAGCGGCCGGCAAAAAATTTCTCGCTCTCTTCCTGGACTGGCGTACCTCCGATGCGTCCATTCAATGGGCGCAGCAAGTCATTGACGCTCACCCGGATCTCCCTGTCATTTTGATCACTCACCAGCTTCTGAACATTGCCGAAGACGGAAAAACGGCCTTCATTACGGCGGAGCACGGCCAAGGCTTGTGGGACAAGCTGATTAAGAAGAACGATCAAATTTTCCTGACGGTGAACGGACATCACCACGGAGCCGCCCATATGGTGAAACCGAACGACAACGGGAAAGACGTGCTCATGATGGTCGTGGATTACCAAGGCGGCTACATGGGCGGCAACGGCTGGATGCGGATGCTCAATATCGATTTGAAAGGCAACCAAATCAAAGCTTATTCCTTCTCTCCCTGGGTGATGAACATCCCCGAAGAAGAGCGGGACGAATTCGATATGGAACGTTTGACCGACGCAAACAACGAATTTACCGTATCCATGAACTTCGAGCGGCGATTCGGCTCTTTCTGGGGATCGCAAAATAAAGTTCCGATCGCCAAAAATGCCGATATCGATACGCTCCAGGACAAACCGGTCAGCGGCAAGCTGAAAGGGGCCGATGCCGATTTCGATACGCTCACTTACCGCATCGGCAATAAGGGGTCCAAAGGCACGGCGACGATTACCGATCCCGTATCCGGCGCCTTCACCTACACTCCGAATGCCGGTCAAACCGGGACGGATACGTTTACTTATGTGGTCAATGACGGGAAAGCCGACTCCCCTCCCGGGACGGTATCCGTTCGTATCAAAAATCCCGGCGAAACGAATCAAGGCACGGTCGCCCATTGGCGTATGGAAAGCGATCAAGCGGTCGAGGGACAGCCGCTCCCTGACGGCATCACGGTCGTGAAAGATCTGTCAGGCAATCATAACGATCTGTACCGTCATAATGTCGGAAGCAGCACGCCGGGAGACTTGGTCTGGTCCTCGGATGCTCCGTTCAAAAGTCAAAGCAAGGCCAGCATTCGCCTGTTCGGCGACAAATCTCAAGGCAAAGCATCCTATCTGAAAACCGCCGATCAGGCGGCCATCAATAACATGACGTTCGAGCAAGGCTACACCATCGAAGCATTCGTCAAGCTGGCTCCCGACTTCGATAAGGACAAGCATGGCTGGATGGGCATTCTGGCCCGCGACGAAACCGGGGCTAACGCCGGAAAAACAGGCGGCGACCCCGCCGAGCCGACGGCCTCGCTGGCAATTTCCACGTTGAAAGAGATGCAGTGGGCCGTTTACCCGCAGAACGTCAACGATACGGTGACCAACTGGTCGGGCGAGCTGTTCTTCAAGTGGTACCATGTTGCCGTGGTTAATGACGGTCAGACGACGAAAATGTACATCGACGGAGCTCCCGTGCTGCGCAACCCGGACGGCAATCCGGTAGGAATTGCGACGGCAGGCAAGCCGTGGGCTATCGGCTCCGGTCACTATGATAATGTGCACGAGCTTTCCTTCAACGGCTGGATCAGCGAGATTCGCATCACGGACCACGCTTTGAAAAGCAGCGAGTTTCTCATGGTGCAAAATCAGACACCGGTCGCAGAGAACGCGTCCATAAGCGCCGATCAGGATAAGTCTGCCTCAGGGAACATGAAAGCTACCGATCCGGACGGCGATAAGCTGACCTACAGCATCGTTAACAAGCCGGCCAAAGGGGGAGTCACCGTTACGGACGAGGTTTACGGCGCATTTACGTATACGCCGAATCCGGGCGCAACCGGCACCGACTCTTTTACGTTCAAAGCCAGCGACGGTAAAGCCATGTCCAACGAAGCGACCGTAACCGTCGACATCCGGACGAATCACGCGCCGAAAGCAGAAAACGCCATGTATACCGTCATCGCAAACGGACAGCTAAGCGGTAGACTGGCTGCTGCGGATGCGGACAGTCAAGACACGCTGACCTATTCGATCGTTAGCGAGCCGGCCAAAGGTACGCTCACACTTGAAAACGCCGTTCTCGGAACGTTTACGTATAAACCGAATCCGGCGGCTGCAGGCATCGATTCCTTCGTTTTCCGGGCACACGACGGTAAAACGGCCTCAAACGATGCGCTCGTCGTTATCGACATCGAGAAGCAGACCGATGGCAGCGGCAATCGTAAACCGGCCGCAGAATACATGACATTCAAGACAAATGAAAGCTTGTCGCTTCAAGGAAAGCTGATGGCCGCCGATCCGGACGGCGATCCGCTCTTCTACCGTATCGTGAAGCAGGGGGCTAAGGGAACGGCGGCGATAACCGATTCCGTATACGGAGCTTTTACTTACACTCCAAATCCAAAGCAATCCGGAAGCGACATGTTCACGTATGAAGTCAGCGACGGCAAGGGTGGCACAGATGAAGCTGCCGTCGTCATCGAAATTAAACCGAACCAATCGCCGAAGGCAGACAACGTTACTTACACCACAAGCCAAGGCGTTACATTAAACGGCGAGTTCAAAGCAACCGACGGCGATCAAGACCGGCTTACGTATTCGATTGCCAAAGAAGCGGACAAGGGAACCGCAACCGTTACGGATGCGACTTACGGCAAATTTACGTACAAGCCGCATCCGGGTCAAGCGGGAACCGACGTGTTCCACTATAAAGTAACCGACGGCTTGGCCGAAGCTTCGGCCACTATCACGATTACGATCACGGAGCCAGACTCGGACAGCGGTTCCTCTCCGGCTCCGAGCACTGGCAGCGGAACGAACACAGGAAGCGGCAGTACTGGCGGAGGCGGTGGTGCTCCGGGAACGAAGCCGAGTATGGACAAGCCGTCCGATGAAGTAAAGCCGGGTAAAGGCGCTGGCACGAATACGGGGAACAACAACGGTTCCGTTCCTGCCGTAACGTTCAAAGACATGAACGCCCATTGGGCGAATGAGGCGGTCGGTAAGCTGAGCACGATGAAGCTGTTCGACGGTTTTCCCGACGGCTCCTTCAAGCCGGAGCAAGCCATGACCCGGGCGGAATTCATTACCGTCATCGTGCGGGCTTTGAAATTAAACGCGAACTCGCAGGCGGCATTCTCGGACACCGGCAGCCATTGGGCCGGCCAAGCGATTGCAGCCGCCGTCACCAAGGGCATCGTCGACGGATTCGGGGACCAATTCAGGCCGGACCAGCCGATTACGCGAGAGCAAATGGCCGTCATTCTTGTGCGTGCCTTCGGACTAAATACTAACGGAACCGAAGCAAAGCTTTCGGATAGCGCGGCTATCTCCGAGTGGGCCCAATCGGCAGTTTCGACTTTGATAAATCAAAAGCTCATTCAAGGATACAATGACGGCTCCTTCCAACCGAAGCGTGCCGCCACAAGGGCGGAAGTCGCCACGATGCTGCTGCGCCTGCTCGAATTCAAAGCACAGCCATAAAAGAAAAAGATCGCCCCTCGGGCGATGAGCTTGTTGAGAAAGTGGTCAATTGAGGTAATAGAGGTGTACGAGGAGGTGGGGTATCTACTTCCGACCGCTCTTGTCATCGGGAAATTTGATTGGAAAGCCGCTTATTAGCGGACATTTCCCGATGACAAAGGCGGACGCTATCGCTTCTCCAGTAGATACCCCACCTCCGTAAGTTTCTCTATTTCAGTCAAAATCCTCTTTTTCAACACTCTGATCGCCCCTCGGGTGATCTTTTCTTCATTGGTTACCCCAGGCAAGCAATTACCGGTTTAACAAACTGCCGACGTAACGCAGCAGTTCATTGGCCGAGGCGGTCGTATAGCCGTGTTCCTCGACAAGACGTTTGATGACCTCGTTGATTCGTTTCAGTTGATTCTCATCAGGGGTTTTCGTCGAAGTCGTAATTTTGACGATGTCCTTCAGATCGGCGAACAGCTTCTTCTCGATCGCTTCGCGCAGCCGTTCGTGGCTGCTGTAGTCAAACCGCTTCCCTTTGCGCGAATAGGAGGACATCCGGATCAGTATCTCCTCGCGGAACGCTTTCTTCGCATTTTCCGAAATGCCGATCTGCTCTTCGATCGAACGCATCAGCCTCTCGTCCGGGTCCATCTCTTCGCCGGTCAGCGGGTCTTTGATTTTGGTCCAGTTGCAGTACGCCTCGATATTGTCGAGGTAGTTGTTGAACAGCGTCTTCGCTGATTCGTCGAACGAGTAGACGAACGCTTTTTGCACTTCCTTCTTAGCCAGCTCGTCGTACTCCTTGCGCGCGATGGAGATGAAGTTCAAGTACCGCTCCCTCTCCTCCTTCGTAATGGACGGGTGCTGGTCCAGACCGTCCTTGAGCGCCCGCAGCACATCCAGCGCATTGATAAATTCCAGACCTTGCCGGATCAGTGCGCTGGAAATCCGGTTGATGACATAGCGGGGATCGATTCCGCTCATGCCTTCCTCCAAATATTCGCTCTGCATCTCCTTCAAATCCGCTTCCTTATACCCTTCGACCTCTTCGCCGTCGTACATGCGCATTTTTTTGACGAGATCCATCCCCTGCTTCTTGGATTCCTTCAACCGGGTCAAAATCGAGAAAATCGCCGCGGCCTTCAAGGAGTGAGGCGCGATGTGCACATGCTTCATGTCGCTTTGCTTGATCAGCTTGGCGTAAATTTTCTCTTCGTCCGACACCTTCAAATTGTAAGGAATCGGCATAACGATCATCCGCGATTGGAGCGCCTCGTTCTTTTTATTGGAAATAAACGACTTATATTCGGATTCGTTCGTATGGGCGATAATGAGCTCATACGATATATACTGTTAAAACCAAATAACAATGACCTTACAAAGCCCATTTTAACGGGCTTTAAAAGAAGAAGCCACTACGCAGATGTAGTGGCTTCTTTCTCTTCAGTGGATATTGCGTTCTTAATTGCAATTTCCGCGAGTGTGTTATGCAAATCCACCCACTCCTCATAGGTCGGTTTATTGCTTGGTACAATTATTCCGATTCGGCCGTGTATACCCTGAATGTACTTTGCAACCTTTTCGTGGATCTTAGAGTATTCATTACCGTTATCGTCCATTCAATACCTCCCACCCATTGGATGTATTTATTTCTATTTGTCCTTTTTCTGATTTATAACCAAGAATCATTTTCCTTCGAAACCGCTCAGTCGAAGAATTAGTACGATTCGCTTCTAGCATATTGGGTAACAAGATAGAACTCGCAAAAATACTAATTTACAATAAAGGAAAACACTGTTAATATCATATTGTAGTAAATTATTCCATTATAAGGAGATGATTTACAATGAAAAAATTGGTCGTCAATGGTTTGCTGACTCTTTCGCTTACAGCCGGGATTGTGGCCTTACCTGTCGACGCTCCTGCAAAAGTACACGCTGCCAATATTCAGACAACACAAGCACAAGTACAGCCAACTGAGTATTATGAATCTATTTATTTTAATTACTATCAGCTAAGGAGAGAGCATTTGTGGGTTCCAATAAACGACGCTAAATTAACAGTACCTTTCACTAGAAACTACAATTTTTATATTAAACAATGGACCACTGACAATACGAACATTAACGCAGTAAGATATCAAATAGTGAGCGAAACGGGCGGTTATAGTCCAGTAATCGATATTGAAGGCAACGGGAAACATGACAGATCCGTTACGCTGACGCCGGGAAAATACAGAGTCGAAGCCAGAACTTACCATAACTCCCCAGTCGAGATTATAGGTGAGCTCTTCCCTTCATAATCCCTGTTGTCTCCCCCACTAACCATGTGGGGGAGTCGTCATTTACACTTTCTTTTTCATCCCCTCACCCTTTCTCTTGAGCAATTTTCGCGAGCCTCATTTTTTCTTCCAACCTTCTGTAAAACTCGGCATTGCCATGCGAATCAATGTCTTTATAGTCGAATAATTGCTGACATTTCGGGCAATATGGAAGCATGGCTCCTTTTCGGTAGAATTGCTCCAGTTGCTTGAACAGTACCGAGTGAGGCTTTTCTTTGATCCATTGCTCGCGCTGTTCAAACAGGGATTGTTGCTCGCGGTTCAGTCGATCATAATGCGCCGCCAAGTATTCCATCGCCTCAAAAGGATCTACAATTAGGCCGCAGTCGCAGGTGATTTCCCGATTCACCGTATCCACTCGAAATGTTCGGCCATCTCCGCAAGTACATTTTCGCGGTTGATTCCGATCCAGACGTATCGTATCCAGTACGATGATGTTGTCCATGTCTTCACCCTTTCTCTTGGGATACCGGATTAGATGTCTCGCTTCCTCCGCTCTCTTGTGATTCGCCGTCTTGATCTGGCTCGTCAAACAATTCGTCGTATTCTCCGTGCTCGATGCGTTCATGAATGTCGTCGACTGGACCTCGCGATGATTTTTTCATCCATATACACCGCCTATTCCTTGTAGTTGCAAGAAGACGCGAAACTATCCCACGCTTTTGCCTCTGCCTCTTCAGCCTCTTTAATGATTTTCATGTAAGCTGCTTTATCTTCATCCGTACCCTTGATGTGCTCACAGTCCATGAAATTCTCGAAGTCATTTCCAAACAGGTGGTATATGCTATCCGGCTCTTGTCCATCTTCAACAATCATTCCCGGGCATTCTTGATAACCACCACCAAAATCATCGTCATATTCGAACCATTGTGGCGTCATCATTATGGTCTTACCTGACAGGTGCTCGCATCTGTGCTCTTTGCACCATTCTTGTCCGAACTTAACGCTATCGCCACGACTAAACTGTATCTTCTGTTCCATAGAATTCACCCTCCTATTCCTTGTATTTCTGTATTCATTCAGTTACTTCCGTACAACCCGTTCAAAGTTCCGTCTTCAAAAGCTTTTTGGTAAAGAACCGTCAGTAAATCTCTGCTTAGTTCTCGGTTATAATCTTCGATCACTCCGGCTTCCAGCATCATACCTAAGATGACATTCACTCGGTCTTGCTGCTTTTCCATGCCATCCCCTCCTATTCAGTTTCTTGTGATGCCTATTCCTTGTATTTCTGTATCAAAGCTGTCCATTACCAATCGTTTCGCTCGCGGACAATCGCAAGCTGCTCGTCAGTCAATTCGACTTCCACCGGATCATAATTCCGCTTAATAAAATCAACATCGTTGCTCATAGGCAGCGCAGCTACAAATCTATAAAAGTCCTCAATATCCGACTCATCCGGCTTGGATAAATCATTGCGGATAATCAGCGTAGCATCCGAAAGGATCAGGGTATCCAGCCACTCATCGTCCCAATCGCCGCACTCGATCCCGTCACACAAATAGCGACCTTCCTTGTTTTTCGCCTTGAAAGCAATTGCACTTACTCCCATCTAAATCCCTCCTATTCAGTTTCTTGTGATGGATCAATTCGAATATATCGTCCCGTCGAATCCGTGGCGGCCTCTACCGTTCCATATCCAATCTCAGCGATATATGCGACTTCCTTTTCGATCTGCTCGGAAGTCAAGGTTGTGGGGTATTCTTTTCTCCAGACGCATTTTCCGTTTGCGAAAAAGTCCGTAATCACCACTTTAGGCATGATCAGTTGCTCCCTTCCGTTTCTTGTGATGCCTTGATACGGACCAAGGCGTCAGCAGCCATATGAGCAAGAGCTATAGAGGACCGTTCACCTTGTGATATTTCTTTCAGGGTTTCGACTACCATTACAAGTTTGGTAGACACCCGGCAGCGTTCTTGCCATTCTTCGAGTTCCGCCCCCAACGCCTCCGCCTCTGCGAGCAGGTTGTCGTATGCCTTCTGAGCTTCGGAAAGCTCCACGGTCTGTTGCTGGATGATCTCTGTGAGTTTCTGGAGCCATGTGGGCGATTTAATTTTCACCCATGCTAAACTGCCAAATAGGTGACATTCGTTCTTAGGAGCTTTGGCAGCATCGTCCATCGCCGTTTGGACCTCCGTCAGCAACTCCGCGATCTGTTCTGGAGTGTATTTCATGGCTTTTCACCTTCCCAGTTCCATAATCCTTGTTGACCTTTTGTATTTACCGGATCGATACGGTTAACATCTTGAAGCAACCACGCATAGCGACCATCTTCGTAATGCCCAAAGCTAGTTTCAGGCGAATCTTTTCCAATCCACACTTTTGGGACGCCACCGAGCATCAGTACTATATCCCCCGTATGGTCTACGTGAATTTTGTAGCATTCCACGAGATTGGCCGTTGCCACAATTGCCCCCGTTGGCATATGACTTATAGCTCCCGATGCTATGTTTAACCTGTCATAAAAGGAATCAAATACTGAAACTTGAACGCCATGCGGCAATGATTGAATCATCAACTTCGGGTCTTTCTTGCTGGCATGTATCGCAATCGGTCCGCGATAGTTCGTCTTCCATCCCCGCGTTTCAAATCGTTTCGCACCAATGGATATCAAACTCGCCCATGGCTGATGAATCGTAATGGCCTTCATCCCTGTTCCCCTCCGTCCTAATCCATGAATTCCTTGATCAGATTGCCTTTTCGATCAAAATACTTTGTTTTCCACCATGGATGACAATTTTCTGCGTAATATTTGCCGTCGAATACAACATCAAGATTCAAACTGTCATTACCGCCGACAATCGTTCCAAATTGCCCGTCTACTTCGATTCTCATGCCTTGATAAGCGAAGGAGATTCCTCGTTTCTCACAAACCCGTTCAAACTTTTCTCGGTTGCTGAAGAGGTCGCTAACCTTAAACCCGCCAATCTTGCGGCAGCGAAGAAATTTAACAATAACGCTGAATGACTCCTCCCAAATGCCGTCCTGCATGTAATACCAGTGTGCGTATTTGGCTTTTCCGGCCGTCTCAGCAGGATATGTGCCTCTGCACCACGATTCCCCGTATTTGTCCTCGCACCAGACTTCGTATGTGTTCACCGTTGTTCCCCTCCTCTCAAGGCTAGGAGAGCGGCCATAGCGACGGCGTGCATGGCTGATGTACTGTCCGCTACATACTGCTGACCGTCTTTGGCGAAACCAACTCCACAACCGTCGGCCCTTGTCAAAATAGCCACATTCCATCCTCGCCGTCGCATCTCCTCTACAATCAGCCCTGCACCTTCCCATGATCTGGATAGCAACCGTGGGTACGAATAGTATCTGCCGTCACCAACGAGTCCGTTCCTCCCGACACCTCCGCGTATCTTCCCGAACAATTCGACTTCGAGCAGGATGTCCATATCCGGCCCCGGCTGCATGTTTCTGATCTCTTGTTCTGTCATTGCTCGGCACATCCAATCGCTAGAAGAGCAGCCCGGCAACGGTCTGCTGCGGAGGCGTGGATGAGGGCGAATATGTCATCAGGCGATGGCGGCACGTCTGGATCTTCGATGCCAACGATATCCATTAGTGCAAACACATATCGCCCGAGCAGCTCGTCGTCTTCTGATATTTCGGATTCGACTACCATTGCGGCATCCATGTCTGTGGAGTAGAACTTCGGAACTTTTTTTGTCTTCATGATGCTCCGTTCAACAAGGGCATCAAGTCCTGTTCCGGGGGCGATATCCCGTATTTGTTGTTCTGTATAGGTCATTGGCTTTTGGCCTCCAGTCCGGGGAGTTTTTCTAACTCATTCCAATTTTCCAGTGGAGGCGTATATGGATTCTCTGTTTTAGCTCGATGAAAATATGCTGCCTGACTTGCCGCCATATGTCTTGCCATCGCCAAACGGTATTCCAGCACCTTTCGGACAACTTCCTCGGGGGATTCGGTTACACAATATCCATCACCGCCGAACCATACACTGGTGTTTTTATATTCTTCGTGATAATTTACAGCAATGATTTGATCAGGGTTCACATACCATTTACTTCCGTTTGTAAGTGTTAGCTTTATCATTGGCTTTTGGCCTCCTCTACCTTTTGGAGTGCGGTTAAGTCGTAATATGCGATGTTCCATCCAAATTTTACTCGCGCCTTCTTGCCCGACTTCGATAGACCGCGCACTTCTCCAATGCCATAATACTTGTGTTTCGTATGCCGCACTTTGTCGCCCTCTTTCAAGCTCGGTTTGTCCGGTTCGAACACCCCTTTTTCAAGCGCTTCGGTCAACGCTGCAGCAGCCGGCGGAATCAAATTTTGCTGCGCCCATTGAATGAGTTTATTTTGATCGATCATTGTCTGGCCCACTCTAATAGATGTGGATGATCGTGGATTTTGCCTATGACTTCAAATTGATCGCTAGGCCAAATTTCGTGCAAAATGTCACTTTCAACTTCCCAGAAGTCCCAAAAACATTTGTCGCATTTCACGACCGACAGGAATGGTTTTTTAGGCTCGCTATATCTTCCAATCAAGGAGTATCCGATATCCCCCTCATAAATCTCCTGCCCGTTCGGGTATTCCTCGGTTCGCTTGCTGTCTTGGAGGCCGGTGTATTGGCCTACTGTTTTGGGATCGACTGGATAGCGCTGTGCTTCTCCATCAATAACGCTTACGATCCATGTGTTTCCTTGATATTGCCATAGGTCGCCATACACCCATTCACCGGTGTCGATTCTTCTACCGCGAAACTTGTACTCTCTCACCGTTCCATTCCTCCCTATCACGGACATACGCAATATTTTCCCGGTCTCTTGCAGTAGTCGCACATTTCTACCCATTCCATCTCCGGGTCGTTACATTCGCAACGTTGGCAACAAACCTCTTCTGGAATGCCTGCATCACCATTTATTGCCTCTTGTTCCGCCCAGCAACATGAAGTTAGCAGCCTTTTCATGTTTCGTCTTGCTCCATTGCGTCCACACGATCCAAGCATTCCTCGCAGACGATAACCGGCAATTCTGGATCGGCCCCACCTATTCTTTCAGCCTTAGTAAAAATGACCTCGTCCTTCAACTCATCGCACAGAATACATCTAAACAACTCACGCACGTTCCATTCCTCCTTAGGCTCTTCAGGCAAATCCATCCAATGCGTAACAGTCATATCGACAGTCCATTCTGGACTATCAAAAGAATCCAAAGATATCACTCTCCATTTGCCATCTTCTCCAAACCTTCCGATTTCACGACCTACGATGTTGTACACCAGATATTCTCCTGGCTTGTTTGGTCTATTTGTTCTTGCGTCAATCCATCCTGAGCCTGTTGAATTTGCCACTGTTCCATTCCTCCCTATAGTGGGGAGAAGGCTTATTGACCTTCTCCGATATAGTCATCAATCATTTTGATTGCCGCCAATAGCGGTAGTATCTGTAAGGGGTCCACCGCATTCCCCAAAGCTTTCAAACGGGCCGTCCTGTTCTTGATCCCGCTCGCCACCCGTGGCGGTTCCCACTCGTGCTGTGGCATGCCCATCAACGCAGGCTGCGGATATTGGGAAACGAATTCTTGCAGCGCATCCAGTGGATTCAATCCACGTCCGTCCAGCCAGGCGGAAAGTTCATGAGTGCTTCGACCCAAGAGGGGTTCAATTGGCCGCTTTGGGTCGAAACACACATCGATAGCTCGACTTGCTTCCCCATTTCGATCCTTCGTTGAATGCAAGGCATCGAAAGATTCCCGCGGTCCCGATTGTCCGAGGCGTTTGGCGTCGGCCACAGCTTCACCGCTGCCGGCAGTCCGTTCCGCGGGTCCGTCGGATTGATCTCCCCACGCTTCTCTGCATCGTTGGCCCTCGGTGTCGGCCAGAGCTTCACAGCATCGTTCAAGTTCTGGCTCCATCCCTGTTCCTGTTTGCGCTGTGCCCTCAGTCCGGTTGGATCGTCTCCGCTGCGATAATCCCGAGATTGTGGCGTGGGCCATAGGTGAACCGCCGAATGCAAGTCTGGAGTTCTCCTCTCCCGTTCCGAGGGACAATCCCCGCGCAATGAAGCTTTTGGAGTGGGCCACAATGAAGACTCGTTCTCTTTGGTGCGACGCACCGACGGCCGAAGCTGGAATAACAAACGCTTGTGCTTCATAGCCCGCGTTTTCCAAGTCAGCGAGGACATCGTCGAGCCCCAAAGTGATGTGCCCAGCAACATTCTCACCAAGGAACCAACGGGGCCTGATTTCCTGTAGTATTCGCTCAACCTCCGGCCAGAGGTGACGGTCATCTTCCGCGCCTTTTCGCTGCCCGGCATGACTGAAAGGCTGGCAAGGGTATCCTCCGTGAATAAGCTCAATTGGCCCGATTCCATCAGCATCTAACCTCTCTTTCGTGAGCGTACATACATCGTCGTATATGGGAATATCCGGCCAGTGTTTCCGCAGCACTCTTTGGCAAAATGGCTCCCGTTCGCAGAAGGCGACCGTTTCAATGCCAACCCATTCGCAAGCCAGGTCAATTCCGCCGATGCCGCTGAATAGGCTGAGTGCTTTCATCCGGTATCATCCTCTCCTTGGGGAGCCGAAACTCCCCGACTAAAATATCTTACGGCCTCCGCTTCGCTAAGCGGTTTCGGTCGTCTCGATGGCCTTCGGCAAAATGCCGGCTTCTTTTTCCATTTTCCACACGCAGAACTGATAGCAGTCGTCGAAATTTTCGAAATAAAACCGTCTATAGTAGGATTTTTCTACATCTTCGAACGCAGTCACACCGGGGATGTACAGATTCTGCGCAGCATTATCGGTTCGATATTCGGCGCTGTCATAGTCTCCGTCGTTCTTCAGCGAGTAATAAAGCCATGTATTCTTGATAGTTCCCCAGTCTTGCCGAGTTGAAATCTTGCGGAGAATGTTCTTCGCGGGATGATATACGGTTATTTTCTCGTAGCAAGTGCAAGTTTCAGTGACGTCCCTACCGAGCGGCGTTTTAAAGTGAATCTTCCGGTTCTCGTCGCATTGTTCGCATTTCCGCGATTCCACACAATAGTATTCAGGTGTCCACATTTCAACCTCGAAACCACCCATCAGTTCTGAAAGACGCGCTCGTTTCGCTTGACGGTAAGCCTCTTCTTTATCGGTTTCGGACTGGTGCTTCAAGGACGCGATTTCACGCTCAAAATTTCGTTTCTGTTTCTTGAACTCCTGAAGTTCGGCATTTTCTTTCCGCAGTCGTTCCATCTCGGCCAAATACTCATCTTTCACAGACTTGAGCAACGATTCTTTGAATTCCTCTATCTGCTCCTCGAATTCGTTAGGCTCGCAATAAAATTCTTCGTCGTAGTAACTCATCCGTTTCATCTCCTTTATCCCTTATGAGGGGTTTAAAAGTTTATTCCTGAACTCTTTAAGCCACTGACGGCCCTCAAATCCTGATTCATCCGCCCAATCGTGAGAATCAGTACATAAGTGGGCTAAATCGTTTACTGTCGTCCTAGCTGTCAATTTCCCGCGCCTAATGAGATGCGCCCGCTCAGTTGCTCGGGCAGCGTCACAGCGCTCGCATACGCCGTTTGAGCGGTCCTTTAGCTGCTTGTCCACCTTTGCACTGATGTCGCCCATTTGCTTCTGTGTGGGCTTCTGGCGCTTGCTTTTGCACTGGTCTTCTTTGGAATATGTTAACGCTGGACGATCGGCAAGATTCATGGCTCCCTCCGTTCAATCATTTCCGGGAAGCCGACAGTTTTGGTCCAACATGTTTCTATCAGGGAAAGTACAGCTGCAGCCGCCAGAGCAAGGAAGAACCAACTTGCCGCATCGTGAAAAGCCCAGTTAAAGCCGACCATCGCGAACGATACCCAAATCCCTGTGCACCAGTGGCAATTTAACAGTTTTCCGAAGTATCTCCTTGCTGCTCCTCCTTGAAGCATGAAAGTCGGTATTGGACCGCCATAATCCCGAGTGACGAAGAAATTCCTGATCGGATCGAAGACTTTGTCAAAAACAAGAAAGTGGGTGATTCGGTACGCGGCTAAGCAAAATATGATAACTTCTAGGAAATTTAGGTTCATGAGCTGCTCTCCCCTCAAAAAGTCCAGTCTCGATCTAGCACACCTAATGGTTTGAGATGTTTTTCGATTGACTTTTTCCCAGCCTTAATTCTTCGACCGAAAGTATTTTTATCCATATGCAGTTCTCGTGCTGACCTCATTTTTGGTATCCCTTGAAGATAAAAATATTCAACTGCATTTCGCACTTCATCATCATCAATCATTCCATGGGCAATTATTAGGCCAGCTACTCCAATTTTGTATTCGTTATAACGCCATTGACGGATCTCGTGTCGGATTACAGCGGTCCCCGTTTTATCAGCATGCGTTTCATCGCCGAAGACTTTACGGGCATTCTCACCTTCAATGTCGGCTAAATAAAGTATTTCTCCGTTTTTCTCAAACTCCCGTATGAAGTTCTTCATGAAACGGAATTCTTCTAGTAAGATCAGTGTCCGATCAGTGTCCTCTTCGGTTCTTGAAGGAAATAGCCTTACTTGCTCGTGTGATATTTCCTCCACCCCCTCACCCATCCCCCAGGATGCAGCCGGGGGGTGATTTCAGAACAATCTTTGCACTTGAGAGCGGATCTCTCCGCCCTCGTTTGTGCTATTTTCGATACCATTGCTTACATCTCCGTCATTTTCGCTGACCTTATGGGCATAGAAATGCCCGGGATCAGAAAGGAAGGTCATCGTCTTCAGGCATTTGAGGATCTTCATCGGTTTCCTCATCGCTATCATTTTCTTCCTGATCCTCTTCCTCGTCTGAATCACTTTCGGCGCCTTGCATATCGTCTGCATCTTCTTCGTTGCCAGCTTCAGTACTTTCTTCTCGGCTTTCAGCGTCTTCATCCTCGCGAGTCTCTTCGACCTCATCAATGTCCATTTGCCCAGTTTCTTCAGAAGCAGTTGCCGATTCGACTACGCCGGCCGAATCTGTTTTGATCAGAAGCCCCTTACGTGGTTCGCCGAGATAATCCGTTACCTCCATCTGTGAAATACCAAGGGCAATGAAGATCTCATCCCGTTTAGCCAGACGCTGGATAGAATCAAGACTAACGCTCGAAGGAATTTCAATGGTTAAAACTGTGGTTTTGCTGCTTGCAATTCTCTTAATTTCGGCAGAAGTCAATACAATGTTCATTTCATCACGCATCCTTTTCGATTATTTTTTTGGATTAAGAATATCCCTGACGACTTCCAACTGGTACGGCATCTTGTCAATCATTCCTAGGAGCTCGCGTTCCCGATACAGATTCCAGGCGATCCTGGCGATCACATAAGCATCAACGACGTTATCGCTCTTATGCGTGAAGCCGAAATGCTGCTGCACTGCCTCTTTCATTGCTTCCTTCTTTTCTTTATCCTTGAGGCGTCGCTTGCTTCCCGGTTCCCCTACCCAACCAGTGACGCCGACGTACTTCTTTACTGAATTGGGAGCAGCCTGATTGAATCTGAGCCCTTTCCTTACAACCATGGTCCGTACGCCGCCGTGAATCATGCCGGCCGTAATAGCCTTTTGCGTATCGAATGGGGTTCCCTCGATGACGATTTCGTCTTCATTTTTCAGATGACGGTACACCTCGTTTTCAAGCTCGACCAGTTTTTGAATATCTTCCTTCGATTTTCCGGCCAGCTCAGTCGCAACGAGGACGTTGCCTTGCTCGTCTAATGCCACGAAACCGGTCTTTGTTGCTGGGTCAATTCCTACGAATCGGATCACGTTGACCTTCCCTCCTTTTTGCTCCAAGGAACCAACCAAGCTATCCGACGATATTGCGTTCTCCGAAATGAAGCCGGCTTTGATGAAGCATAATAACGACTCGTCTCCGCTCTGATTACTTCGTAGTGACAGCAGCATAGTGGAATCAAGGCCCACGACTTATTTGCAGCCGCAACGCAGTTGGGAAAGTTGCACCTGTGTCTTGTAACCTTTGGGTACTTCATAGCAATTTCTTCAACTCCCCCGCAGCATAGAGGTAACCGGCGGCAGTGTGGATATGACTAATTGCCGGGATAAAATGTCCGAAACTGAGATAATTCTTTGTTATTTCCATTTCGATTCGAAACTTAGTTTCAAGGTCATCGATAACACGATTGATGTCGTCTGCGAGATTTCTTGGCATGCGGCACCTTCCTTAGTACCCGGTCGATTGACGCTTATGGTTAATTGCATTCTTGGCGACATAAGCTTCAGCGATCTGTTCGAAGGTGAGTCCTAAACGCTTCTCACCAAGTTCGTAAAAAAGTGAAAGGGCTGCTATAAAGTAATTCCGTCTGTATTCCAATACATTCGTAATTGGATTGACCAATAGACGATCAGCAAGAATTAATCCTACATAATGCAGAAGATTAGAAAATAAAATTACCGTGTCGCCTTCAGGGGTATATTCCAATGTGTACAAATCTTCTGCTGGTAGATCAAGCTGCCGAGCTATCGAGAGAAAGAAATGAAGGCAGTCTACGTATTCTTCAAGCACCCGGTTAACCAGTTTCTCTTCGCTGCAGTCGGTTCCCCCTATTTCTAGAACGTTAAACCGCGGTTCTCGATCATTTGACCAATGCTTAAACCCTCGCCATTCATTTGCCAGCTCGGCAATTTCAACCTGGAGTGCCAGAACGGTGTTCGGCAGCAAATCCACTCCCTCTAGTCCTTTTTCTTTGATGATTCGAGCGTCCAACTCTTTTTGCATTTCGTACATTTTCTCTAAATTCATTTCTCCATCTCCTTCTGCTGCATTCTCAATACCACCTGAACAAATTCATGCTTAACCCTATGCTCCGCATGCATCAACTCGGCGAAATCGTCCGCCAACATATCTGAATGCTTTGTCCGTAGCTCCAAAATCTTATCCCGGGCCCGCAGTACCCTAAGTACTATGGACTCGGCAACCCTGTACCGGCGCCGATAAAATCTTGCAAACTCTTCTTCTGTGCCGTCACTATATGCTTTCCTTACATCCAAAATGCTTTGCTCAAGGTCAACAGCGGTAGGGGTGTCGTCAATTTTATCTGTGCGTCTTTTGATAATGAATGTTTGGGACATTGTACTTCACATCCTCTCCCTGCGTCTTTTGCAATAGTTCTTAGTTGGAAAATTTATGAGTTTCGATTTGCAAGAAAATTTATTTTTATTAAAAAATACACATGAGAAACAAAACTTTGGGATTTTTACGGTATCCTTCATTGAACGAACGGCGGCATATCTTAAGTCCAAATCGATGTCTGGATCTGTAGCGATTTGATATAGTACCGAAACGTTAATGCTCGTGACCAATCACTCCCCCATAGGCAGCGGATGCTTCCTTGTCAACTGTTTCAGCAACTCCGGTATCACATCGCCCCATTGCTGCAAATAACGTGCTTTGAAGTCGTCGTATTCGGCCTGTGACTCCCAGGCTACTCGGCCGGTTGGATCGATGTCGGGCTTTAGCACCCAGATACTTTTACCTGCCCTCAGCCGTGTTCCTGCGCACCGAAAGCTGTTTAGAACACCGCAGAGCGTATCTACCTCACCGTATACCCTGCCGCCCTCCTTGTCCTTATCCAGCGCCATCAGGAGCAAATGTGCCCATAAATGAGCATCCTCCGTTAGGTCTGGACGTGGATCCTTTTCCGGCGGCGCCGCTTCCTGCAGTACAATGGCTGTTTTTTCTGACTTGGAGACAGGATCGACTGGTTTTGTTCTGTCCTTGTACTCTTGGATGGCAGCATTAAGCCGATTGACCTTTGTCTGAAGCTTTGACTTTTCTGCATCATCCAACAGCGGATCTCTAAGTTCCACTTCAAGACTATTTTTTAGCTCCTCGGCCTTTCTTAGCTGCTCCGCGTTTTGGATTTGCAGTGCCGCCATCGTCGTCACCATCCTTATCAAGCTCTATAAATTTCTGGTGCCACCACTTGAAAAGGTATCTGAACTTATTTAGACCGACATTACGGCCTTTAGCAAAGATAGACCTAATCACCCTTAGTCCATCCTTCAACGTACCATCCCAGTAGAGGAATTCGACCACATCGGCGTCCTGCTCTATTGAACCGGATTCCTTTAAGTGCCGCAATTTCGGCTCTTCTTCATCGACAGCACGATCCAATTGCGAAAGCATGATCATAACAAACTTCATATTTCTAGCCATAGTTTTGGCGGTTCGAGTAACCCGGCCGATCGCTTGTGTTCGATTTTCACCTTTTCGCTGTGGAATCTCCATGATTTGCAGATAATCCACAATAATAGCTGAGATCTTCCCATACTCCTTGATAAATTGCCTCGCTGTAGCTCGGATTTCGTCAATTGTTACGCCAGCACTATCCTGAACGAATATTGGCAGACCTTCCAATTCGGCGTAAGCCTGCTCAATCCGAGCCCACTCATCAACAGTAAACCCAAACTCGCCACCTTTATTGATCAGTTTGTTGTAATTCACCTCAGCGACAGCAGAAACCATGCGATCCTTAACCTCGTTCTCGTCCATTTCTTGGCTATAAAAGAGGACTGGACCGGCATTCTTGTTATATTTAGCAATACCATATGCTAGTAACAAAGCCTTTACAGTTTTCCCCACACCAGGGCGTCCGGCTATGATATATAACCATCCGATCCAGAGCATTGCCCACGCATCGAATTGTTGGAATAATCCCGTCATCAGTTTCGCAGCTTTGCTTTTTAAATGGTCGAAGTATTCCTTCTTGGATTCAGCGAAGCTACGCATCTTTGAGGTTTTCTGCGGCCGCAGATCATAAACACGATCCTCAACGGCTGCAAAGAAATCTTCATCGTTATCGAATTCCTTTACTTTTGATTTCTCTGCATCAGGGTTCGGAACGATCTGAATCGTAAACTCGCCACCGCTCGAAATTTCAACGATATCCTTACTGATTTCAATTGCCCGGCGCCGGTGCGCCTTTGATCGAACGATTTGTGCATGCCGCTTAATATTTCGAGTTGTTGCGACTGCGCCGGCCATTTGCGAAAGGTAGGTTATGCCCCCCAATTTCATCAACAGAGCCATTTTTCCTCGCAGTTCGAAATGCCCGGCTAACGTCTGGAGATCGATCGGTTCGTTCCTGTCTCGTAGGTACCGCATCACACCGAAAATGATTTCATTCCGCTTTTGGGAGAAATCCCTCGGCTCAAGAAAATAGATTTCATCAATGCAGTCACCTTCTAGCAGTACCGCCCCAAGCACAGCCATTTCAAGTTCTAAGTCGTTTAATGGAGTCTCCATCAGGTTCATAGACAAACGCCTCCGGATCATTTCCTGCTCTTACCCAAGCTGAGTGAGCTATTTCGATGTTGCGGGCTCGAATTTCGGGGTCCTCTTCGATCTCTTCTTCCTTGGACGTTCTTATATCGGCTATAGTTGGTGGATATTTATTGGACATTACGTGCTCCCGAACGTTAGCCAGCCCGGTACCGTCAGGAAGGTCCTTCAGCAAATCGAACCATAAATTCTCTTTAAAATCATCGAAGGTAAAGTTATTGTAAGTGTTTCGGAGAATCGTCAAAATCTGAATAAGCTCCGATTTTTTCATTGGCCTGCTCCTCTTGGATTTTTCGTAAGAGCCTTTCATTTTCCTTAGACAGTGTTCCGCCATCCACTTCTGCAGCAATAGGCATCTTTTGGTTGAGGTATTCAACAAAATTAGTTGGACGGAATAATGTCGAAGGTCGAAGGAATTTTTCCATTTTCACGTTGCCAAGCCAGTCGGCGCATTTTACGTCAATCACATACTTGAAGTCATCCAGCGTATATCCTTCATTAAGGCGCCCGTTGATCATTTTTTTTATCTCTTTGGTCGAAGGTCTATATTTCGTAGAAAGCTTTGCATTAAGGTAATGGATAATGTCCGTGATTAAAGCTTCGTTTTCCTTTGACACCGGTTCACCCTCCGTTTCTTCTTTTTTTGAATCTGATTTCTTACGCACAACACTATATCTTTTAAGATCTTTTAAGTTCTTATAATTCTTTACATTCTTGTTTGTGTTCAATTGCTGTTCATTTGCTGTCCAACTGCTGTCCAAATCTTGATACTGAATCCAGTTAACCACAGTAACGACGCTGTATTTCGTCGTTTTTTTGATGTTCAACATTTGCTCACTTTCGAAACGTGATAGCATTCGCCATAAAGTGGATTCACTTAGCTGTTTTGATGGCTTTATGCCCTTGTTGAACTCCTCTTCAATGGAATGTCTGCCGGTTACAAACTGCCCAACTTCCAAGTCAATCAGTTGGTTACCTACAAGCTGCCTAGTCTGTTGGTGAGATGCTTTGAGTAGGCATAAAACCCACAGCTTGAGGTAATTCGGATCAGCAAAGAAAGGACTTGCCAGCAACTTGCGGTGAAGTTTTATCCAGCCCTGCATCTCACCTCACCCTCTATGCATTTTGTTCTGCGTATACTTGCTTAACAAAGGAAGCGATACGATCAGATAATTCTTTGTCCCGCTTGTTTTGTTCGAAACCGAATTGCTCGAAGATTTGACGAATGCCCAGTTTCAAACGATCGTCCGATGAAGCTTGTTGATCCGGACCAGACATTTCGATTCTGTAGCCATTGGCGAGAGCTTTAAATAGTTTTTCTGCACCTGCCTCTGTCTGGTTATACTCCCTAAGAACTTTAAGGGCATTTAGCGTCCTTTCATCATAGTCTCTAAACAATTGACCGATTACTTCTGTTAGTGGCAGGACGTTATTTTTCGAAATTCCCGCATCAGCACAAACTATAAGAGCTTCAGCAACTTCCAAAGGAATTTCCGGCCAATCTTTGTTCCGTTCTTTGGGGATGTCTCTTTTTAGCTCGGCAATAACCTCAAGTGCTTCGAATAAAGCTTTTTCATGCAATTTAATATCGTTGCCTTGATCAATAATGCCTCGGAGTAAGGAAAGCTCTTGGCAAAGAGGCGCGAGAACGCACCTGCTTTTCTCGATGCTAACTCTTTCGTAATGCCCCCTAATGACCTGATATCGGTCTCTATCGCTTTCCTCAACCTCTAACAGCGTTCCAGCGGGTATAGGATGACAATCGTGTTTGTACATTATATTCCCGATCGTAATTACGTAAAGCACTCAAACCACCTCCAGATGATAATGCTTGCCTGCTTCAAATCCTTTTTGTCGTAATGCTCGCCTAACTGTCCCCTCGGCAAGAGCCGGCATGTTGTTGTTGCTTGAAAGATGTGTAAGGTAAATTCGTTCCCCCTTACCTTTTACCAACTTCGCCAGCGCCGCAGCCGTTTGCTCGTTGCTTAGATGCCCGCGGTCATCGCTCATAATTCGCGCCTTCAGATAATCCGCGTATGGTCCGTTCTCTAGCATGTCCTCGTCGTAATTCGCTTCAACGATATAGATGGATCCCTCCATCATTTGGAGCATGTCTTGGTCAATATGGCCGGTGTCGAAGACGATGCAGGCGCGATCTCCGTTATCATCCTCTACTGCATACCCAACCGGCTCGTAGGCGTCATGATGAATTTTGAAGGGGTAGATGTGTAACCCGCCGAGTACAATCGTTTCGTATCTACCGTGCAGGGTCCCCAGTGTTTGCCGCAATTCATCGTTAACGCCCGATATTCCATGCCATTCCCCAGATGTCGCGTAAACCGGAATGTGCCATTTGTTGGCGAGCGACAAGCCCTTTATATGATCCCCGTGGGCATGTGTAATAAATATTGCCTGGATATCCGAAGCCGGGTTTATACTGGCTTCGATCATGCGTTTCTCGATCTTCGTTTTAGGGACTCCAGCATCGATTAGGACGCCGACGGTGTCGCTTTGAAGATGGATACAGTTCCCGGCCGATCCTGATGCGAGAATGGTGACTTTCATGATTTCGTTCCGCCTACTTCCACTTTCAAGTCCCTGAACATGACAGAATTGAACCCGAAGCCGGGAAACTCTCGCAAATACACGTCGGTATGGCATCCTCCAACTTCCGTACATTCCACCGTGTATACCCCGCCTTCTTTCAAACCAACCTTTCGTGCATGCTCCGGTTCCCAATCATGTCCGTTATCGTTCAAAAAAACTACTTTATCACCCTTCTGGGCATAGATGTTCATGGTTTTCGGCAATTTTTCAATTTGCCTGTCTATATCCGACCAATTCATATCGCACGCTCCCTCTTGATTCTTTCTTGCCACTCCTTCAAATGCCCGCAGCCCTTAGCTGGCTCCTCGTAATACCGCTGACCATTTGCGAAAGAGACGAATTTGTCTGTCGCCTGCTCATAATACATACCGTTGAGGACCGGAGTGTCCGGCGCCGCAGTGGGCACCGGAACCGGATGTACATCATTGAAAAGATCGAGTTGGATTGCTACCATCTATTCCAGCGCCGCCATTAATTCGTCATCTAGGAGGTCGTCGCCAGACTTATCAGCTTCCGCGGCCTTCTTTTCTTCAATGTGCATGTCCATGATCTTGAGCAGACCCATCATTTCGGCCAATGTAGGCTTTTTATTTTTTGGCTTGGCATGCTGAGCAATGTATTTGCCCATCTCCTCCGGATCAGTAATTCCGAGGGCTTGAAACTTCACCGCCATCTGCTGGCGAGCTTCCTGAAGCTTCGTTTCTTCATCGTTGGTTGGGGACTCTGGTTTCGATACCTGCTTCTGTTCTTTTACCATTTGCTCCGCTTCAGTGGTAATATCCCGGCGTTCGTAAGTCTTCTCATCCGAAGCACCCGGAGTGATGAATTCGCCAGATTCGTCAACAACAGCTGCAATATTGAATTGTGCCTTTACAGCCCGGGTTCCGACATGCTTTTTGAACATATCCGGATCTATAGAACCGTCATCAAGCCTCCAGAACTTCGCATTATTTTTGGCGTACTTCATGACCTCGGAAACTTCCATGAGAATAATTACATCGCGGGCTCCTTTTCGTTTGGCAATCGAATATGCACCTACGACCTTACCTCTTGGGAACCTTACTTTGTGGCGAATCTTCGTGATCACACCCTCGTCGTCTGTCTCGGCTTCGAAGTCATCAGTCTCGTTTTCGCATACAACTTGGTTGAATACGCCCTCGTAGTCAGGACATTCCTTTGCTTTGGAAAGGAAGCCTTCATAAGCAACCCGGATATCCAATTTCCCGCCATACACGATTGGGAATGCTTGTTTCAGGAAAGGATCTAATCCCATTCGATTAACTTGGTACATGAATAGGTTAAATTGGGGAACAGTGCAGTCCTTGCCGATCGTTTCTTTCAAAGTATTGATTTCCGCCAAACCCCATTGGCCGATGGCTTGGATTTGATTCAAGTTGATCTCTGTAGAAACGGCGAGTTGATTTTTGCTCATTGTTATTGCCTCCTCTTAGGTAGTTGTGCTGCATTCCACGGGCTAATATCAGCGACGACTTGATCGGCTCCAAGATAATGGATAACTTCTTCCAAAGATTCACGATCTGCTTCGTTTCCACGTTCTTTTACATGTTGGTAATGCTTTCTGATTGCCGAGTAACCTTCCAAAGCTGGCGGAAGTGCATCTTTATTGGCTAGTTCACTAATAAAACGCAGCAAATATCTAGCGAGGTATAATTCACGTCTAGCCTTACATGCCTGCTCAAACTGATGGTCGCTGTTTGCTTCAATTTTTCTGAGTTCAGCTTTTACCTTTTCAAGCTCTTCATTAACTTCTGCTTGATTAAAGAGAAGTTCGCAATTTTCGAGAAGAATGGTCTTTCCTTTATGGTTCCAGTGACCCACAACATGAGCGTATTTCACACCGTCAGAGACAACGGTGTAGATTTCGCCGGGCCTATACCAGTTATCTTCATGAGCATAGGTGATAAGAGCCTTCATTCGGCATCCTCCGTATCTATTTTTAATTCTTGCCCCACTACCGCCCTGCCGGTTATCAATTGGTCGTAAACAGCAACCTTTCCAGTGTACGACTCTATACCGTCAATGAAGCACGGCACGATCAGTTCAGATTGCTTGAACAGCACTTCCGTGAGCTCGAGGCCCGCTGCAATCTTCTCGCCGGCCGATAATGCGACATAGTCTTTACCATCCATCTGAATCATGAAGTCCGATACATGCTCGCCGCTTGTCTTCACGTATTTGAAGAGCCGGACCGAGAGTGTTGAAAATAGATCCTGTACCTTTTTGGTTTGAAGTTCCGCTTCCTTGGCCTTAAAAGCTTTGATCGCGTCTAGGATGAAGATGGAGTCGTTTTTAGCTTGGAGATATGCAGCCTCGTCCTTTTTGGCTTTTTCCAATTCCTGCATGACCTTAGTTCTGGTTAATTCAGTTTGAAGTAAGGCCCTGAGCTCATTAGATCGCTCAACTAGGTCAGAAACGGAATATCCCGGTTCCGGCAGCGGTTTAAGTTCGGCCAGCTGCTCTCGTAAAGCTTTACGCTCACGGATCAACGGGTTAACCTTATCTGCCTGGTATTTGACGGCGTCTTTCTTGGCTTGCTCCGCCTTTTCCCTGGCCGCTTCGGTCAGCGGCTGTCCGCATGTTCGGCATTCCTGTTCAATCATTTGAGCAGCTGCAGCATCGTAATCTTTTTTGCCAGCTTCAATTTGTTGGGTAAGTCCTTCGATTTTCAAATGCAGTGTTCGGATTTCGCTATTCCGGTCAGCAACCTTTTGCCGATCCGTATCGAACGCTTCGATCCGATCCTTCAACGATGAAAGTTCGGACGTGATTGCTTCTTGGTCTACAGGGCCCGTTTCACCCTCCTGCTGTTGCCTTGTGAGCGTCTTAACACTGCCCTGTGTCTGGATATGAAGTTTATCGTTCTTGTTCTTTAGGTCCGTGTGGAGGCTCGCCAGTTGATCGATAGAATGCTTTTTCAAAGCATCAGCCAGACGAGCTGCTTGCGGGTTTAAGGCAATCTCCTTCTGCTTTTGCTCCGGGCTTGACCGAGACATTTCCGCGAGCACTTCCGAATTTGCTGGTGGCAGCAAGTACCTTAGCAGCAAATCGCGCTGTTTATCTTTGTGGAGACTGAAAAAGTACAATGGATAGTAGAGTGATAGAAATGTCTCTTTGTCAAACAGCGACTGGACGAATCCGCTATACTCCCCTTCTTTGACCGGGACCTCGTTCAGATAATATTTATTAGAGCCTTTGACAATCTCCCGGGTAAGAAGGTAATCGGTGCCGTCAACTGATATCAGCAATGAAGCATGCACAGCATCGAACTCATAATTCGTAGGCGTCGGGTTGTACTTAGAGCCTCCAAACAGATCTGTGCCGAAGAATACCCATGCCGGCGCCTCGCCGATCGATGACTTGCCTTCCCCGTTTTTTCCGGATAGTTTGGTGATATCACCGTAATCAACCATCAGAGAACGGTGAACTTTGTAATTCCGTAACTCCAGCTGCTTGAATCGAATACGTTTCATTTTGGCCTCCTATAAGCGAATATCAAACATAAAACCGAGCTGCGGCAATACTTCCCGATCCACCTCAACACTGCCAGATGTGGCCTGCGGGCTTACGCTGGTGTGCTTCAGAAAGGCTCTGGGCAATACAATGATTTCTTGCTTTTTGAACCGGACGATAAAATTCCCAGTGTAATGTTTTTCGAAGGAGATGAGGCTAGTCAATGACATCTCCACCTTTCAAACTGCCTGTTGATGCTGGCATTTCAGACAAGCATGCCTTACAAACAATTTTCCCCTTATAACTGGTTGTATTTTCAGCACTGCTGCAGAAGATGCATGCCGGCTCGTATTTCTTCAAGATAATCCGCTCGCTGTCCACGAAGATTTCCAGAGCGTCTTTTTCACTGATATTGAGCGTGCGGCGCAATTCAACTGGCAGGACCACACGTCCGAGCTCATCTACTTTACGAACAATTCCGGTTGCTTTCATTTCAAATTCCTCCAATAGGTATATTTTTATGGGATCTCCTCAGGATCGCCGCCGGCTTTTACAAACTCCTCGCACACTTCAAGCCATCCCTCGGCTGCTTCGGCTGCTGTACAGCCTTCCGCTCGTCGATCGGCAATATAGATGCGCCGGCTACGACTCCCGGTCTCTCGTAAAAGCCACTCCTCAAAATCAAGATGCTGCTGAAATTTGTCCCCTTGTCTCATCGCTTCAACTTTTGTACAATGGCGATGAGAATGTTTTTGACGGAAACGCTTCTCAACCCAAGCACTTGCCCTGGCCGGCGGGTGCTTTTCTTTTTGAACTGGTCGCGTTGCCCCGGCGTTAAATAAGTCCCCTCGACCTTAACGCTCATATGCCTCCTCCCGTCCAAGCAGATAATCCAAACTAACCTCGAAGTAATCGGCGAGCTTCAGCAGAGTTTCGAAGTCCGGCTGCCGCCGCGCTTTCTCATAATGTGATATCGCGGCACGTTTGATTCCTAGCTTGTCCGATAGTTGGTACTGGGTCAGGCTCCGTGATTCTCGAAGCTCTACCAGCCGGCGACCAAAGTTTTGAGTGATTCGGCAAATTTTGACCTCCTTCGCTTTCAACAAGCCGCTGGAGTATACCGGGCCGGACTGGAGCTGAGCGTCCTGCAACATTTGAGCGAACATCTCGTTTCACCTCCTTTCGTTAGAATGTTAGCTGATCATTAGCTGCTTCTATTTCCCGTAAAAGGTTATTAGGAGCCGTCCAACGCGGTACATACTGTAATGCTCTTTCATAATCTTTAATCAACGTGTTGTTATAGGAATTGACCTTAAAATATTCCTGGTAATCATTCCACAACGTTGAATACGCTGAGCTCCGCAAACTGCTGTTCCGATATGCTGGTGCCTTCTTCCCACCGAGTAGTTTCACGATCCGGGCATTACCTAATTTCTTGAGTTCCCGCTGCTGGCCGTAATCAATGGTTGAATTGTTCTCCAATTTTTCGACGCGAGCTTCCACTTCCTGAGTCCTTACATCCAACATAAAAATTGCCTGTAGCTCTTTACTTGCGCCATGAAAAGGATTTTTAAGTTTCTGTTCCATTTCTTCGAACTGAGTAACATATGCCGCTGTAAATTGAACGCCCTTTTCACCGGTCATCTTATTTGCTACCATATCGCAACCCTTGCGGGTTAGAAGAAAGCAAGGACGCGTTTCACCTTTGCCATCCTGATAGTTGCTTTCGATGAAGAAATCCAACGAACGGAAATTTCCGTTGGTTAAATGCTTCACATATCCATTGATTTTTTCGAGTAAATCGGCATGACGCACATTCGTCATTTCAGCAACTTCACGGCTATCAGTTAACAACACACCCTCACGGTTAATAACCTTTAGTTTTTTCAAATGACTCCCTCCTATTTTTTTGATTGGTCATATTCCGGATTCTAAACGAAATCCCCGGAACTCTCGATCAAACTACTTTACAAATGTACTTCTAGGAAGTAGTTCATAAAAGTAGTTGAAAATGTCCCCTCGCTAATTACGACAGGCGAGAGATATACTTATACAATTTTCTAAGTTTTTAAAGAGCTATACCGAATGCTCGAATTCTACATCTTTTACAATGCGCTGAGATTTGCAAATTTCAGTGTTTGTATGACGGATTAATTCAATAATTGAGAGAGCTACAGCCTGGGCATCTTGTACATCTCCCTTTTTTAACTTCGAAACATACTTTAGTCCAAAAGATAGGCGGATAATTACTCCTATTGCATTTGCCAGGTCATGCTTTTGTTTAGGGCTCAAGTCACCGCATTCAGTGAAAATCAGACCACGAACCAAATGCCAATTAGCAAAGTTGTTTCTTGAATGTTGATCTTGATGGTATGAGGGAGCGATGTTTACTTGGCCTTTTTCTAATCGATCCTTTTGCTTAAAGAGTAATAGACCAACTACTTCGCTTAAAAAAGACTTCAAAATAACCCCACCCTTCGATATCCTAAGTAACAAATATTATAAATACGGAATTTAAAATTCCGAAAAGGGTATAGAAGAGCAGACCCTTTATGACTTAAAGGCCTATATGAGAACAGGTATTCTGTGTTGCGGTATTTTAAATATCATGATATAGTTATAATGTAAAAAATAATGACACTGATTCAAGATCTTTAACATTGTGAATCATGCTCAAACTTTGCTTCAAGGGATGCATAGTATTCAGATGCTTGTGCAACAATATCTGGAAACAACTCATCCACGGGAGTCCTTAAATAAGCTGAGTACACATATGCCATCATAATACTTGGATCAAGCGTCCCATACTCAATTTTTCGAATAGTTTCCTCTGTTACTCGAAGATCAAGAGCCATTTTTCTACGAGAACATTTATTCAATCGAATGTTCTGAAAATTAATACGAGGTACCACCTGTCGATCTTTCTTTAGAGGCAGAGACTTGGGCTGCCGTTTTGTTGTTCTTAACCTTTCCATTTCACACCTCCAATCCTTGGTAAAACGAATATATCACGGTATTTGAAATTGCGCAATACTAAATTTTGATATTGTTAGTATCATAACACTATTGGGAGTTGCTCTTTATGACAAAATCAATGGGTGAACTAATCAAAGAACGCCGCTTGAAACTTGATCTTAAGCAAGATGAATTGGCTGCAAAGGTAGGTATTAATCGCAATGTATTATCTAGCTACGAATCAAATCGCAATATTCCACCAAGTATAGTACTTGGAAAAATAGCAGATGCCTTGAAGGTTTCAGTAGACTATCTACTGGGGCGAACTGATGATCCATATCAAATTTTTATCAATAAGGAGGATGACTTTTCTGATCAGGAACAGATCCTTCTAAAAAAATTCATGATCGAGACAGAAGAATTGTTGAGGTCAAAAGGTGATATCTCTGAGGAAAAATTAAGTCATGTTCTGGAGTTTATGGGATGGGTTTTCCGGAAGGAAGCAGAAGAAAAGAACAAAAGTCAATCCTAAATTTCGACAATTTATGTCGAATACAATAAATTTTTCTTTATATTTGTAGACCATTGCACTATTCATGTCAGGTCCGTGCTATAATGTTTTCTACAACGCCCGTTTCCATATTTCTACTATTATCGGGTCGTTGTGGGATTATTTTTTAGCTTTTTGTACCCTAAAAGGGTGACAACCATCCCAGAAGAGAACCTAATCGGTACTCTTCGTTGAATGTTGCCGCCTGCGTCGATTTGATTGTTTGGGAACGAGGTCATAGATTCTTGCCGGGTGGACACCCATCGCTTGTGCTGCGGACAAGAGCAATGCAGCTCCCATCTTTTTTCTGTTATGTGCATAGTCTGAAGCTTGCTGTCTTGTCAGGCCCATCCTTTCAGCGAAATCTTGATTCGTCCAGCCGATCTCTTTCCAAATCTCATGCAAGTGGCAATCTCCCAACTCATAACGCATCGGGTAGGTTGCCTCCTAAAAAGGTGGGTTAACGTCAATCGTAACAGAAAGCTGCAACAAAGTGAATTCCTTATAGGAGGTGTTTAATAAAAAGAAAATAAAAAAAACTCCAAACTTTATGAGCGCAAAGGCTGGTACCCTTGTACGCTCCGGTTCGGAGTTCTGTTTAATCTCATGTTTAATTGTATTATTTCACTACACCAAAAGAAAGCGAACAAAATGCGAACTTTATGTTAAGTGTTTCCGGGAAGAATTTTTCTTGACATCTTTGGAACCTTATGATCTTGGCGAATGGAGGGAACAAATACATGTCTGACGGCACTTGTGTCATGCGCGTACATCTTGTTCCCCTTGTTGACCTTGAGACTGGACAGATAGTCGAAATTGATCGAGACGACATTACAAAGATCACTAGCGACAAATACGGTATTGTCTTCACTTCGCACGAATCCGGGAAACGTTATCGTTTTCCAAGGAATCAGGATGAGATTGAAGAAGCATGGTTTCAATACGGATTCAGATCTACTGATTCGACAAACGTGGTTAATGTTAATCGGGCTAAAGTGTATGATGAGGCCAGAGGACTTTTATATTTTGGGGATTCAGAAGAAAGTGACTTCGCATACGTTGCAGCAGTACATAATGATCATGTGATAGCACTTTCGATCCAGCGCGGTATTAAAGTGATTCCTTCTGGAATCAGGTCTAGGTATAACAAAGTTAAGGAACGACTCACACGGCGATCGGAGTGATTTTTTTGAAACTAGACGAGCAACTTAAATCATTATTCGATGAAGTTGGGGAACGCTGCCCTTATAAATTAGCCCAACACCTCGGAATCACTCTCCATTATCTTGATCTTGGGGAACATGTATGCGGATTCTATCAAAATAGCCCTCTTGGAGGTCGTTATATAGTTCTCAATTCATGTCTTGATATGGATGAGATGCAAACTACAACGTATCTTCTGCTCCAGCATCACCAAGCACACGGAGAACTGAACTTGTCATTAGGTTGGAACGATATCAATACCTTCAAACGTGTCGAGAGAGAATCCGTCAAATACCTTAGGATGGTTGTCGATGCATTCTTGGCAATTAAAGTAAAAAAACAGACATAAATAAAGCGGCCAGCGGCCGCTTATTTTTATTTCATGAGCTCATCCGGAATATCCGGTGCATTACAACCAAGAAAGCAACCAGTCTTTGCTAAGCGTTTTGAGAACCAAGTGATAATTGCGTCTGTTGATTTGAATAATGCTGTCTTCATTTCATTGGCTCCTTCATAGGTTTATTTTTCTAACCAATCCCTGAACAACCGGAGTAGTTGTAATAGATTGGATAAAAAACGCGGTGGTCAAGACTTCAGACTGAAAGAAAAGATTTGAAAGAACTATCAGTGCAGATATAAATTTGAGTCTGGGATAGTGTTCCTTTTTTATGTTACTTTTCTTAATTCCTGCAGGGGCATAAAGTAACAGTAAAATTATTGAAATCACATTTAATATAAGCCCATTATACCAATATTCGACATTATAGTACATTGAGATGAGCATAAAAAAAGACGTTACTAAACTGCACAGATTCGCCGAAGAAAAATGAACCCCTCCGCTATAATAGCGTAGTAAAGGGAATCCAAGTACTGCCAGAACAGCAGCTGAAAAATGATCACTAAGTCCTCCGATCAACAATACAATTATTACAGAAAACAACAAATTTATTAGGCCTATTAACCCAAATTTTAATACAGCGACTGACGATGATTCTGGATAATTTTTATTTATTTTAATTGCAAGAGATTCAGCGATGTTTTCTATTTTTAAACTCTTCATAGCGATCTCCTAGAAGTTCTTTGATGAGTTTCCTGTTTTGTTTAAAAGTATAGATAATGCTTACAAGCAAGCTTAAGAAGATAAAGACGATTATGTATGCATGGCTCGAATAAATCGTGAAACGCGTATTTGCGAATTCAAGAACAAGAAATCCAAGAGCTAAAATAGTGGTCCAAACAAAATTAGATGTCTTCAAAGCTTGCTTTCCTGTGAACCGGTCAGAAACAAACGCAAAGCCGCGGTTAAACTTTCGGAGTACGAAAGCCAGGAGAACACAAAGTGTGGTAGTAATAAGGTGGAGCACGACAAAGTGTAAGAGATCATTTGTCATTAAATCCATTGTACTGGCGCCGGTTTGGAGAGCAGTAATCGTTACAATGGAGTCTACCAACGAAACTCCGATCGATCCTGTGATTCCAAAAATAAAAGCATATAAAACTGGATACCTTCTAAAAACAACTAAACAAATAATATATACGAGAACTTGACTAATTAAGAAATACGATGATTCCATTACGAATTTAAAATAATAATTTACGGCACCGACGATGAGGGATAGAATCAAAATCTGTTTATGGTTCCGTCTAATGTTAATCTTAAAAATCGCAAAATTTAACACAACCATGGATACGAAGAAGAATATTGTGATTACGAGTTCGACCCAAATTCTAACTTCCACTTATGCATCAGTCTCCCCATGCTTTTTCTTTGGATTCGGTTGATTTTTAAGGAGTATCCACGTCTTACCTATTTGAAAGGCCTCACATTTACCTTGCCTGCATAATTTCTTTATGTGGTCCTGGGATAGACCCCACAGTTTATGAGCTTCCTCTGTTCCCATTAAAAGCTCTTGAATCTTGCTTAATTTCAACATTTGAGCCCCCTAACCTATTGGAATTATTGACCGATATCGGTCATTCAATTATGATACTATCATGACCGATATCGGTCGTCAATACACAAGAAAGAAGTGAGCTGATGCCGCATTTCATCACGGTTTTGATCGTAGCTATTCTCCCCATAATCAGCATTTTTGAAGTCCGAAAACTCAAGTCAAATATAAGCGATCGAACCAAGGAATCGGCTTACTGGAGAATATACTTTTGGTACGTCGTTACATCTGTTCTGATCACATTTGACCGGCCAATTTCTGAGTTATTCTATCATACTGGTTCAATCGAATTGCCAACAATTATAAATCTCATACTGTGGACAGTTGTGAGTTACCACATCTTTATGCTCGTTGTTCCTACCGTTCTAGTATGTTCCAGCAAGCGAATGCAACAAGCGACTCGAGCTGCATATGAGGAAAAAGAGTACATGTTCCCACGCTCCGGGAAGAGCCTGATCATGTTTACCGCTCTGGCGTTCATTGTTGGGGTCTCTGAGGAACTGATCTTTCGGGGATACCTATACTCCTATATGCAGGAATACTGGGGCGCATCAGCCCTTCTGAGCCTTATCATCGTGAATGTGTTATTCGGCCTTCTCCACTTCCATCAAGGGCGCTCAGCTATGATCGACACTGCAACACTCGGTTTCGCTATGAGCCAGCTTTACATCCAAAGCGGAAGTCTGCTGCTGCCGATCATATTTCATATCCTGTACGATCTGAAAATAGTCATCGTCACCCGGAAACTAGGAATGCACAAGACCCACCAGCCAATTTAATGACGGTGGGTCTATGTTACAAAATAAATTCCACAAAAGCCGGCTGCCGCAGCATGCCTGCCTTTGTCCAGTTCCTTGTCTTTACCCGGGCCCGTATCTTCGGCTCCAGGTACACAAAATCGCCGCTCTCCCCGGTAACCAGTTGCTTACTAACTCCATAGAAAGCACGGGCTGCTGCAGGAGTCACACCAAGCTCCACAATCCCCGCGGGTCGGAGGCGTCCTTCTTCCTGAACGTGAACGAGCCAACCCAACTCTGATTTTCTGTAGCCAGCAATAAAAACGTCATGATATTCCCATCGAATGATCTTCAACCAATCAGGGGATCGCCGGCCGACATAGCTGCTCCCTTTCACTTTCCCGACTATCCCTTCCCATTTTCGTGCCGCGACAAGGTCAAATAAATCCATTCCCCTGCCTTCCACATATGAAATGAGGGTAAAGTACTCGTTCGGATGCAAAACTTCAGCAAGAATTCGTTTCCGCTCCATAAGAGGCATTGCGCGTAGGTCTTGACCATTCAACTGCAGTATATCAAAAACAACAAAGTTTACGGGCCTTCTTTCCGCGGTGCCATGGATCCGGTCTTCCTTCTTCAATTGGAACCTTTCCATAACCCGTTCGAAGTCAAATATGCCTGTCTCGGGATCCACAGAAGCTACTTCACCGTCCAGGATCAGCTCATCAGCATCTGTCGGAACGCTCCAGAGCTCCGGATACTGTCGCGTACAGTCGTTCCGGTGCCGTGTAAAAAGGCGCACCTGGTCGCCTGAAAAATGTAACTGCAATCGGTGTCCGTCTATCTTCGGTTCAAAAATATGTGCCGCGGAGTCGAAGGCTTCTGCCCTCGTTTCAAGCAGCATCGGCTCTAAAAACATAACCATCACCTATGTAAAATAGTAACGGTTCCATATCCAAACGGAAATAGTAGATTACTGGGGAATGTATGATGTATAATATTTCCTGTACAATAGAACGGCTTGCAAGGGCGGTCGGCTAGCCTCTCGGAAGGGAGGTGATGCCTGTGGAGGTTAAAGACACTTTGACGCTCATGATTAGTTTCGGTTCGCTTATCATCGCGCTGCTGACGCTGATTGTGACCATCGTCTTGGTGCTTATCCAAAACAAAAAGAAATAGACCGCCCCCTGGTAAGGTACGGTCTATTCTGATCAACCCTTATTGAGCCGACCGCCTTTGAAGCGGCCTACTGTACTATAGGAGTCGTGTTAGCCGCACGGCTCCTTATTTATTCTTATGATACAACTTCTTTTTCATACCTGCAACCCCAATAAACTCGTGCTGCTTAAGGTTTTACTTTATTAGCCTTCAGTCCGGTTGAGTCTTTAAGATTTTTATAAATAGCAGGATGGAAGTGGTATTGTGTAGCAATATTAAACGATCTCTTGTAGTCCGCCATCGCCATGTCTTTAAACTTCTTAAAATCTACTTTTTCAGCAGTTTCTTTATCCCAGCCAATCTTAACAGCCAGAGCCTCATTACTTTTTCCGTATTGATCAGTGAACGAAGTATACCCCCAAAGAGTTACTTCTTTGATATTCGGGTGCTTAAATAAAATTTCGCCGTAATAAACAATGGAGTGTGCCATTTTTTCTGCGAAATCTGTTTCATCCCATACAGTGCCGGGATCTAATCTGATATTAATAATTTTACTAGTTTCTGAATCGCCTCTTACTTCAATTGCCTTTAATGTTTTATCGTCAAGCTTTATATATCCAATACCTTTAAGATCACTCAGTGCCGTTTTAATTGTCTCTTCAGATATTTCAACATCCGGCCATTTCTTGGTTTCTTCCTTCTTTGGTTCTTCCTTTTTGGGCTCTTCTTTTTTCACTTCTTCCTTCTTACCTTCTGAGGCATCTTTCTGTGCTTTGTCCTCGACTTTTTGTTCGGACGTTACAGGTGCAGACGCTTCTTTCACAACATTCTTATCTCTGGTCATATTCGCAATAACACCAAGGGCACAAAATACCGCCCATATGACACCAAAGGTTTTTCCCACTGCGCGAAGATGGTTCCACCTCAAAAATATCATTACATACGGAATAAAAATCCATCCCAGAACTCTAAGGAACGCCACTTACTTTATCCCCCTTGTCGAAGAAATGATTGGTATATATAGGATAATTGTACCACAAATAATGACAAGGGCTTTCTAAAGAAATCTTTATATAGTTTTCAAGACCCACGAAAAAAACAATTGATAATAAGGCCAAGATTCCAATTAACTCCTTCAATCCAACGATACCCACCGCGGCGGCGGTGGTGACTCTGGCTCCCATCCCCGAATAACGCGCAACTCGCCTTTGCCTAGTTCGACATACCCATCTCTCACAAGGGCTTTTATGATCGCCCGAAGCTCCTCAATGGACCGCCCTGAGATCCGGCATATCTTCGCCGCATCCGGCTGCACCCATTCGCTTTTGTATTGGTTCCACAAGATTCTTAGAATCTTCCTTTCAATATCGCTCAACATTGAACTCAACCCTGATCACGTCGCGAAACTGGATCAACTCCCAACTTTGGCCTGTCTGAACTTTTACGAGACGGTACTGCGGATCAAGCCCCGTTACAATCCCGACGATTTTCTTGTTCTCGTATTCGTCAAAAAGCGTGATCTCAACGTCCAACGTGTTCGAAAGTGATGCCCGCAGCCGGCCGAATAGTTCCTGCTGCTCTTCTTCCGTCATCTCTGGCCGCACCTGTTTCTTCGCTTCTTTCCGCTGTAGAATAGAGCTCTCACGATGCTGGGGAATCATCATCCTCGTCGATTCCCATAGTCCGTTTCCATTCAGTTTGATGCTCATGATGTCACCCTCCATGTAAGAACGTTTGTTTGTATTATATGCAAACAAAATGCGAACATGCAACAAAAAAACGCCGCGGTTACTCGCCGGCGTTTTCTTCGTCTGGCTTATGCTCAATCACATCATTTGGTTGCACTCGAAAGTAAGTACATATCTTATCAATAACTTCCATTGACACATACTCCCCTTTCCCCATCTTGGCAACTGTTGACGGCCCGAAGCCGAGTGCATGACGAAGATCTTGTTTCTGCATGTTGTGCTTTGCTAGTAACACCCAAAGTGGTTTATATGAAAACATTAAAATCCACCTTTCCGTACTTTATATTCAAATAATAATAAAATAAATACAGGAAGTCAAATATTTTGATTGACGTAAAATACAGATAATGATATATTAATTACAGGAAGTGAAACATTAACTTCCTGAAAGGGTGATTAAATGAAAGATTGGGTACTTCTTCTTACGGCTTTCGTTCAACTACTCACAGCAATTATCACACTACAAAATGGCCGAAAGAAAAGCAAAAAAAGGAACCCCACGCCGCGCAGCCCGCAAACGTAAATAGGTTCCCTAGAGAGGGTCGGATGCACCCGGCCCTCTCACCCAATCTTAACATAAAGTAATGTCAAAATAAATGGAGGGATTAGGAATGGACAAGCTCTTTTGGGTCGTCTGGGTTCTGGTTTTAGTCCTCTCGGTAGCTGGTCTCATTAAGGTGTTGCGGAATCGGAAATAACGAACATGGGAGGTATACGGTATGACGTTTCAAGAAGCACAAGAAATGGTGTTGTCGCAATTGAGAGTTCGGGTTTGGGAAAAGCAATGGGGTGACATCGAAATGGATTATGTTCGGTATTTTGACGATATAGAGGCCATCGAAGCCTTCAGGAAAGAAACCGGATTCCGTATAGAGATTCTATAACGTAGGCCCTTCGGGGCCTCCATGACGAGGAGGGGAAACATGGCCGAAGAGATGCTGACGCTCCGGAATGATCTTCTGGAGCTTCAAAAGTTTTGGGGGGCGGAGGCCTTAGAACGGCCTGACGAAGCCGGTATTGAGTACGCGAAGGGAGTGAGCTACGGGTTCAAGATTGCAGCGGCTATCGTTGAAACGAAGGAACAAAAATAGCTCGGGGCTTCGGCCCCTTCAAAACATCGTCGGCGGACGGTAAACGCTAGGAGGACAAAATGTGGATCGTATCAACGGATGAGTTCGACGCTACTACGCAAGAGTTTGAAGACGAGCGTATGGCACGCCATGTATATCAGGAGTATATTACAGAGCGTCATTTTAGCGGTGGATCTTACCGCGTCTACTTGGCGGAAGTCAAGGAATACGACGGGGGTCCTGCGGATTGGAAAAGAGGAAGCTCCGCCTGACGATGGCCCGCGCGGAATGGGCCGAAACCTACCGGCACAAGCTGCTGAACGTAAAAAATCCCCACCGGCTCCGTAAGGCTGGCGGGGATTTTGTTGGATTGATCTGTACTTTAACTGAGAGGGTAATTACTCCTTAATATGCAAAATATATACGTACTCTAGTGACCTATTTTCGTAAACTCCAATCCTCGCCGTACCATCTCCGACTGATTTGATGGTTACTCGACCTGTTCGATGATTAATCTTAATATTGCCAGAATTTGTATTGTATGTGAATCTATCCGGATCAGGCAAGTCGAAACGATCACCCACGCGTAAATTCCATACGTCAATGTACTCTGTCTTTGCTGGCGCGATAATCTCTTGGGAAACACTACTTGTTGAGCTAATTTCGCGCGGTTGAATTTGTTCGGCGCTTGCAGCAGAAGTAATGGAAGTGATGGCTAATGCTGAAAGTAAAGTCAAGGATGCAATTTTTTTCATGACAATCGCTCCTTTATCTTTTTTTGTTCAGTTAATCTGAACAAGATCAACAATACAATATTTAACATTAGCTTTTGACCATTTTGATTATCTGGCAGAAAAACGGTATTATCCTGAACAAAATTAGTCGAACTTTCCAAAAATCTTGTCGGATGCATTTAACTGCTTTGATGCCGCTTCAACTCGTTCATAACCTCTCGCATATGCCGCCCTATCTTTATAACTGCCCGCGCTTCCTTGCGGTTATTAGCGATTTTCTGTTCCCGTATCCCTCGTCCCCGTATTTCTTTCTGTACAGCAGCCAACTCATCCGTAACGGGGCTTTCTTTTTCGAGTAAACACGAGGGAATTCAACAATTTTGACGAAAATTATTAAGTTTCAAAATAGTCCATTGTTACTATTAACTTTTTTGGAATATTTTACTATTATAATCAAGGATACACTTTTTACTCCGAGTATAAAAACAAGGAGGTTTCAAAAGAAATAGTTTTAAAGTGAGAAAATTAAACTTTACTGAACGGAGACAACACATCATGAGTAAGAAAGCATTGGTTGTAGATCTTATCATTACCACTATTTTGTATATCTTCTGTATAGTCTGGATGCAACGTGCAAACGTATCAGGAGATGTCTTTTGGCCTGCTGTAATTTTTGTAGGCATCGTGATATTGGTTAGGATTTACAACGGATTTTTGAAAAAGAAAAAATAATTCGTAGTGGGAGGAACTTTTATTATGAAAAAAGGAAGTTTGATCGTCGCTGCAACACTTGCTTTGACTGTAAGTGCCTTTTCCCCTATCTCTTCGTTGGCGTCTGCTGAACCAGTCCAACAAGCCGCAGCGTTAGAATCCTATCAATATGTAGGTACGATGTCGGGCCACACGCAAGCGGCCAGAGATGCTGCAGCACTTGCGGCAACACTTGCGGGTTCTATTCCCGGTCTTGGGTGGACAGCTAAGGTGGTAATGACTTTGACAGGGTATGGTGCAAATCAAAGTATTCCTGCAGCTTACTACACATACGACTTATACCAAAAAGGATTTATGACTGAAAATTGGTATCAATATTCGGTGGTTCGATTCTACGAAGATAAAGAGCACACTAAGCCAATGGGAGAGTCATGGACATCTAATCCGGTTCATATCGACTTGCCCAACAGTGTGTTGCCCTTACAATAGATTAATAAGTTTGCAACAAAAAACCCCCGTTGGCTAACGGGGGTTTTCACTTTAACTATCCCCTCTGGTCTAGGGGAATTGCTGCTGGATTCTCCGCGTCTACATCAATCCCCTGAGTACGTGCATTGATCACGGCCAACACATGCGTATATTCCCCAGCCGTCAGAGTTCGATCAAGAACCTTCTGGCACCATTGCCATTCTATTTCCCCCTTGTTATATGCTGCCCCTAAAATGTTGTATGCTTGTTTCCAGAACCAATCGTCCGCTTTGATTGCCATATTATCCACATCCTCGTCAGTAATTTCGCAATAAAGTTCAAGGTATTCCCCGGGATCAACATGCGCGCCGTAACCGTAACTTGGCGTGTCCTTGGACCGGACTTCGTAATGCAGATGGGACCCGGTGCTGCGGCCGGTCGTCCCTTGGTACCCGACGATATTTCCTTTGGAGATCGTCTGGCCTTTTTGGGCGGCCACCGAATCAAGATGGCAATAGCAATGGACATACCCCTTTTTATCCCGCAGCGCGACCACGTTTCCATAGCCACCGAATCCTGTGCCCGCAACGCCTTCGCCGGCAAAAAGAATAACCCCACCAACAAAGGCGGGGATTGGAAAACGATGATATTTGACGAGGTCGATGCCCGTGTGAAATACTCGGCTGCCGGTGAATGGATCGGACCGGTATCCGTACGGGCTTGTTATTTTCCAGCCTTCGAAAACGTTCATATTGTCGCTCGCCTCCTACTGTTCCGGCAGGCCAGACGCCCGGCGCAATGCATTTGCAAGCGTCCGCTGCCAATCTCGGAGTTTTACTGCGGTTTCCGCTCCTTCGGTGTCTCCAGCAGCGAGTGCCGCCTGATATGATGCCTCATGCGTCGCATATGCCGGCTTGAGATAGCCGTCAATGATATTGTTTGCGATTTCTGCTTTCAGCACCGGTTCGTTGACCTCCTCTAATGTGTATCCTTGTTTCGCATTACTTCTTAGCCTCGAAATCAGGCTCTCCGCATAGTTTGGGTCAGCTGCCCATCCTTGCCGCGCAATTTCACGTATCTGCCCCTCTTCTGTCCGCTGGAGCCTCACTCCGGCATACCGTGGATTGCGCTGGATGAAATCAACATACCCGACAACTGGGTCGTCGTATCGGACGTAATAGCCGCCTTCGCTCGCAGGGCGAGCTGTGCCTTTCATAGATTCGGGATATTGCGGCGTCCAAGTTTGGCCCGCGATATTTCTATTTTCGGTGAAGTTTCTACTTTGAAAATAACCGGTTTCCCATTGCCATTGAGCAAAAATGACTGTAGCAAACCAGCCGGTTTGACGGCTGGCCTCCTTCGCTTTCTCCCACCAATGATTTGTGTCAAACATTGTCCGCTTGCTCCTCTCGCTTCTGATGATGCCGCACCCGTTCCATTGCCTCCTCGAAGGATTCGCCATCTTGCGGAATCGGATTGCAGTCGGGCCGCGCCAGCTTCTGCATCATGAATTCGCCCAAGGGTAGATTATGGATACCGGTTCCGCCGTCTACTTCATCACTAGTGCCTGTATGATGGTCTTGACAGAGAACCATCATATTTCGAATATCGTCGATCGATGTGATCGGGCTGTGTTTCAGCAGCTTGCCATACCCGTACACGTCCCACTCCTCGCAAAACTCTTTCAATTTCTCGAAGTCTACGAGATTCGCGAACATATGATATATCCGGTGGTGCACCTGCAGCTCGTCTGTCCTCCCGCAAATGTAGCAGCGATAGAGGCCGTCTTCCTTTAGCCGGTGTTTAACTGCTCGGAACTCGGGAGTCTCCTCTCGTTCGGCCTTGTCCGGGTCAATGACAAACACACGCAGCGTGCGCTTTTCAATGTGCGCTGGTATCATTCCGTTTCCCCTTTCTCACAGGTGGGCTAATAGATTTTTGTTGCATTTGGGCTGCTGCAGCTGCGACGAGAAACGAATTTGCGAAAGTCAGAGCATATACCCGCCAATCCGTCACACTAGAGCCGGTAGCAAATTGTGCAGCCAACAGCACGAAGAAAGCCACCATAACGGCGAATATATCCGTTGGGACCTTCAGGTACTCATCTAGCAAACTCTTGCTGTATTGAACAATGAAAAAGGTCAACAAAGAAGCCCCTCCCATAGCGGAAAGAGCCTCCCATGTGAAGAACTGGCTTTCTTTCATTTCCTATGCGCCTCCCTTGAGCTTCCAGAAAAATGCGATAGCCGTAAAGAACAGTCCGACAGCGCTAAGGGTGATACCAATAAGCCACCGCTGTCCCGATCGAATTTCTTTCTGGTCCTCATCGATTTTTTTGTCCGTCGCATCCAGGCGCCTCACGACTTCATCCAACCTATGATGCGCCGACTTGGCGCGCTGATCCGCTTCCTTTGCGATGTCGTCGGATTTGTCCAGCTTTTCAACAAGTCTGTTCACGTTAGCTGTAAGCTCGTTTGTTGCTTTTGTGCTCGCCTCATGGAGCGCTTCAAGTCTGCCAAGCCTTCCAGATATCTCATTGAGTGCCCGAACTTCTGTATCACTCATTTCCTACTCCTTCCCGCCCGTTCAGGCAATAAAAATAGCCCCGAAACAGCTCGGAGCTCATTTGAACTTCTTCAGATAATCTGTGAATTTCAGGCGCATTCTTTCATGGCCAACTTCGTTCGGGTGGGTGCCGTCTTTCGTTGTGCCTACATCCCATTTGTTACCGTCCTTCGGATGCTGGACGGCGGACGCGGTATCGATTGTACCAGTGAGCAGGCCCGGTGCAGGATTTGACAGGAGCCAAGCATTTGCTTGATCCCTATCAGCTCCCTTTGCGAACTTTGCGTTTACGGGGGTTTGGTTCTCATGGGTCGCCCAATTATCCGTTGAGGTAGTTCGCGGCGGAATCGTGAACTGGTAGATTTCCTCTATGCCGAAGTCCCGAAGGAGCTGCCACGTCGCTGAGATATCCGCTTTGAACTGATCAAATGATTTCCCCATAAGGTCATTCGTACCATAGTGAACAAAAGCTCGACGCCCGTATTTCAGAAGGCCGACTCGGAACATGGCTTTTCCGTTAGCACGGAAGTCGTAGCTGCTTTCCCCGCCTTTTGCAACACGTATCCATGGAAAATCGGCCCCGAGTCCCGCAGCGATAAATCCGCGGTCTTGGGGATTGTCTCCAGCGCCTTGGCCGATGGAATCAGCAACTATGATGTTTCCGGGGGCATCAGAAGGCCCTACAATCGCAATGGGGTGATATACAAACTGGCCGTGTGTATCTGGTGCCCCAGAATCCACTATGTCTGCATTTTTCAGCCCTTCCCCGCGAGAATTGTACGCGACCAGGCCCCTCGGAAACTTCTCGCCTTCGGCTACCTTCACGCAAGTATACATATAGAATCCAGTGCCTTTTTTCCCGTTGACACTCACAAGATCGGATAGTTGTTTTGCTCCGGGGTCAAGAATGAATGTTCTACTTCCGCTTGATGTGTAGACTGGAATTCGCTTAGTACTCCCGATCGGGTACTCAATGGCTGCGCTGACCGAAATTTTATTCGGAACCGGAACATCTTGGTCATAAAAATTCCCGAAAATAACAGCGATTTCAGGTCGATCCTCGGTAAATTCGTGATATGTTTTGGATGTCTGCTCTTTCACTACAGGATCGTCTGCTTTGGTCGGATATACTCCATTGCATAAATGACTGCCGCGGGTCGCCACGGCTTGAATCGAACGTGCTGGTACGCTTCGCGGTTTACTTTCTGGATCTTCTGGATCAAATGTTTCGTACATCTCTCCAGGCGCAATTAGTTTGCCGTAAGCATCATAAACATAGCATCCTTTTTTATTTATCCTTAGCATAAACACACCTCATAAAAAAATTAGCTCCGATCGGTTCGGGGCCAATCACTATTTTACTATCGGCCTGTATGCCGGATCTTCAGCAGTCTTCAAAGCTACGATGTCGTCGTACTCTTTTTGGGTGATCCAACCCTGTGCGAGTGCCCTATCCAAGTCGTCAACGTAATAATTTCTCGCAGCATAACCTGCCACGTCAGAATGATAGCTCTCCGGAATGCCCTTGAAACCATCCCGGGGCGTAAAGCGCTCCTTTCCGAAAATATTGATGTTTCGCGAGTACGTGGAGACGAGAAACGGTAAGTTTGCCATGATGATCTACTCTCCTTTGGTCATGATGTATTCCATAAACGCCTGTAAATCGGCGCTGACGGCAGCGGCTTGTTCTTCTTGTTGTTTCAGTTTCAAAGCCAGCTCGACATTCGCTTTGTTGAGCTCGTCAATAATCTGCTTGTCTGTCTTCCTGAGAAGATCCCGCTTGTCCGTGAATAATTTCGGATCAAATGGATCTCCGGGACGAAAATCTCCTTTCGAGGTCGAAACGTAATACCGTGTCTCATAAAGGATCGTTTCATCCTCTAGTGGATCACCCTTTTCGTCGTATCCCGTGATGGTTTTGAATCGAGCTGTTTCAACCTGTTCTGAACGGATCGTTCCATCGTCGGTGACTAGAATGTTGAGTGTGACTCCGCGGGCGGATCCTGTCGATCCGATGACATCTTGACCATCAATGGTCTGCACATTATCAACGAAGCCCGCATACTTGCCGCTTTTGTATAGAATCGCAATCATGCTCGAATCACTCCCCCGGCATACTGATTTTCCAAAGTCGCTCCTGCTGGCTGCGACCCGTTCTTTCCGATAGTTCCGGCCGTATCGGCAACGAGCCCATATGTGTTGTTCGCTCCCGTATTGCTATCGCTGTATACTCGTGCCCTTCGAGAAAAAATGGCCGCGGAGCGATTCGATATTTCGCAGAATCCGACATGCACAGAGGAAGCGACGACATACACCCCTTCGTATGGTGCATTTGTGACCATGCGCATTCTCTGAATATCTACATGCACCGCGCTCGAGACCTCAATACACTTACGGGATATGCTGTTTAGTCGGAGACCTTGAAGCCATACCCCACAGCTAGTACTATAAACGCCAATGCTCAACAGTTGTCTGCTGTCACTAACAACGGTGTCGCCATTGATAATAATTTGTCCCCTACCCATGAACCCACTAAGCACTACATCTTCGCTATATGTTCCAGCAGCTACTACAATCGTTACCGTATGATTAACGATTTGCGGAATCCGATTAATTGCTGTTTGGATACTTCGGAGCGCTGTGCCTGCCGTTAAGCCATCATTCCCATCATTTCCGGAAGGAGAAACGTACAAAGTGATATTCCCACTTGTCGCTGATAAAACTCCGTCATCTAGCGAACCGCCTGCTAATACCAATCGGTTAGTGGTACCAGAAGGCTGCGACCCTTCTATGCCCATGCTCGCTCCATGGGCACATTGGATACCGTACACGTTGCCCGTGCCCGAACAAAATCCGACGTGTACCTTACTTGCGTAATCGGCAACAATAGCGGATCTCTTTGACGAAATCACAGCCGAATAGATAAACGCAGTTGATTTTTCAACATATATGCCATCATAAGACGTATCAACAGTCACCGATTTCGGAGCACTCATTTGTAGGCTTGTGCACCCACGAATATAGAAGGCACAACCAAATACGCTATGCTTTCCATTCGCTTCGGCCGTATCGAAATGAGTGCGTACCGTCACACCGTCGAACGCAAATGCTCTTGCCGTATAATAGGATGTTGAGTCAGTCCCCTTAATCCAAAGCGCACTTCCGCCGGAAAAGCCAGAAATCGTAACCTCTTCATTGTAGGTGCCTGCTGCAATAATGATCTCACATACGTGATTAATGACTTGTGGCAAGCTGTTTACAGCCTTTTGGATCGTCTTGAATGCTGTGGCTGCTGTTTTTCCGTCATTCGCATCGTTGCCTGTTGAGCCGTTGACATAGAGTTTCAGAGGCGTAGTGGTTTTCGTTGGAGTCGCTGCCAGTTTGTCGTTAACTTTTTTCAACTCTGTGTCGGCAGCATCCCAGTTCTCGTTCTGATCTCTAATATCATAATTATCGATTAGCCTATCCGGCTTTTTGAAGTTATAGTTTGTAGAGTATTGCACTTCTTTCACCTCTATTTCGAAGGAAGATGCGTTTCATAATAAGCATGGGTTTTCCCTTCCATTTGGGCATGAGTGAATGGTTCGAGTTCATAATGCCTAACATGAGAGAATTCCCACTCTTTACCTACGTGAGCCCGAGTTACTTCTTCGACAAACTCTTGGATCTGCTGAAATCCTGATGGTTCTCCGTATGGACTTACAATTTTGATTTTCATCAACGATTGTCCGGGAATGTTTGTGATCTCTGCTTCCAACCCATAGGAACGAAGAGCGTTTAAAAGATCATCTTTCGTGATCGGTCGGGCCTGCTCCCTCATTCTGGCTATGATGCTCGAACGTCGGATATCAAGCGGTATCGACGGATCGGAAGGTATCCCGTATTCGTCCTCTCTAAGGGAAATTGTATCAACGGCTGTAAGGACCCGGGATTCATTTTTGACCTGCTGCAGCAAGTCGTTCATCTGATCTAGAGTTTTACCTAGCCCCTCAAACATCTTCTTATTCCCATGAAGCTTCGGATTGAGCCAACGATGCGGGAAAAAACTCATCAAAAACGACGAGAAATTCATATAACATCACCTACTCAGGACATTGATATCGTCCCCGGGACCGCCATTTCAACATTCCCCAGGGTACGGTTGGCTGCAGGAGCCGTTACATTGAAGTCAAGAAGCACAGGTTTTTGGCTCAAATCCGTTTTGTCGAAAGCATTTTTAGCAGTGGTAATGATATCTACCACCCGGACTATACGATCTTTATTCGCCCGCTTGGAAATGTACGTGCCGATCGCATCCTTCACAATAGAGGCACCTGTAGTGACGTTATAACCCGCGGCCCAAGTACAGTTAGAAAGCGTTACGTTTATGGCAACAGATGTCGGTGCAATTACCTTCACTCCGCCATCTGCGATATCTGCCGGCGTTTTCGTGTCAATGTAACTTTGGCAGCTTCTGACCAAGTCAGCGCCTGGCACTCCATTCGCACCGGTGATTACGATATCAACTGTGCCGTTTCCTCTATTTCGAGGAAGGACCAACGCCGAAACCACCCCGTCTACGCTCTCTGCCCAAATTTTATAGTCGGAGGCAGTCCCCCCACGCCCCGGATTCCGCTTTCTCTCAAGAATCCGTGCTCTGTAGGGTTCATCATCCTCTTGCTCAGCTCCGGCCGTGACTAGAACAGAATCTGTAACAGAATCAAAGCCTGCCTGTGCAACCAAGTTGATTGCTCCATTTGGTACCGTTCCGACAGACCCGGATTCCGTGCATTCGACCTTTACAGTTACTGAAGATTGGCCCGATAAAATCTTTGCGTCCTGTTTGGGGATCACCCGGAACTGTACCGGCGGGTTATTCCCATAAGGGGTCGTTGTAACAAGAAACAAGTCAGGCACGGGAGTATCCACGTTAACCGGACTTGATTTTCTAAGCGCAACCTGATGAACCGCCTTCGTTGCTTGCTTTCTGTCGACCCCGTATTCATAGCCGATTTCATCAAGCTTGTTCCATTTGGCCCCCTTAACGGTAAATTGCTCGTATACCAATTTGAGGACAATGACGAATGAATAGATCGCTTCACGCAGTCCAAGCAGTAGGTGCTTCGTTACCCATTGGTTTTGTAAATCTGATATTGTTTTATTCGGGCCAAGGAGGTTTTCGACAAGCTTTTGCGTAATCTCGTCTTTCGACGGGAACTGAATCACGCCTATATCACCTCCATCTTGAGATTAATATCCCTTGGTGTCGTTGACCCTTGCAAGAGGTACTTAGCGAATAGAACCTTTTTCCCGCTTGTCTCCTCCAATTCGATGCGGCATTCAAGTACCTGTTCAATCCATCTATCCCCAACACGCGACAAAGTTGCTTTTGCTTCTGCTTCGGCCTTCTTCTTGTTTTCGTCGTTAAAAGGCCTGGATAGATACATTTGCAGTCGACCCCCGTAATCAGTGAAGAACACACTTTCACCCGAGTCTGTGATCAACTGAAGGTATGCTTGCTGATCGACGTTGTCTTCTCCACTAACCGTAGCAAGGTTATCTCCTTCCCAGACGAACTCACCATTCAAAATCAAAAAATCAGCCCCAAAATTCATACTTCACCACCATCCAAGAGCCCTAATACGACATACTGTTCATCACCGTGATCCCCACGTACTACCGCAGCAAGAACCTCTTGGTCCATTTTATAGGGCCAAGCAGGTTCATTCACTCGTAACACGCGGCACCATCCTGTCTCTGTGCCCCATGGCTCGATTACAAGTTTCAGGCTTCTAGTGTTTTGATCTACAGCTGCGACCATGGCAAATACGATCGGTGATTGAGGTAGTGCGTCGTCCATCGATCTTCTCTGATTAGAAAAGAAATTCATCCGAACGTCCCTCCTTCTTCAAGCGGAAGATTGGTGAAAGTAACTTCGGATCGAATACCTTCATCCTTTGAGCCCGTGATCGATACTTTAGGAACAAAGTAGTTGCCATTAAGCCCCTGACCAGCACCAGATATTGCAATCTTCCGGTCGTTCGATAACTCTGGAAACCAATCGGTTGAAAATGACCCATAGACCTGATTTTTTGAAAGCTCCGCCAAAATTGCTCTGGCCTGCTGTTGACATTGGTCGCGAGTCCGATTCGGGTAATAGTAACGAAGGGTGTACTTATGTCCGCTACTCGAACCCCGCATCGTAGCCTTCTCGATGATTCGCCGACCACCTTTCTTTTTTCCAGGAGCCCATGAGATCACCTCGACGGTCAAGTTCCTTGCAGCGTTCGGAGCTCGTTCGATTCGAAACGGCTCGTCAATATTGAATCCCCATGAGAAAGGGATTGGCTCAAGATCAAATCCGGGCAGTTCACTGTTTGGACCAAAGAACCATTCTTTTCCCTTCACTCGTGTGGTGAATTCCTCTGCCTGAGCCAAATATAAAACAAAGTCCCAATGTGAGACCTCTCGCTTCATATTGACGTGGTCGTCCTTGGCGTACTCACCGATCAGTTTTGATGTCTCCTCTGGTACCACAGGGGTCAACCCGTGCTGCATCGCAATTTGTTTGAATGCCGCTGTGCTAGTCAAGTTTTGCCACTTTGCCGTCTCCTTGAAGTCGAATGGCCGGGATGCATAGGATCGACCGCGAATCAAAACTATTTCCCCCTGCTGCTTTGAAAAATCCCATGTCGGGTGATCCATCGGCCCCTCTATCAACAAAGATAAAGGTCCTTCTCCTTCAAAGCCGGCTTCTATGGAGAGGATTGCAGCACCGGTGACGAGGTCAGCCGATCTGTCTGGACCGCTGAAAAGCAACTCATCTCTCGGCTGCTCAGATACCTCCCAAGGTAATGTGATATCGAATGTATCAACAGCTCCAAGACCATTCAGATCTACAGAAAAACTGATCCAATCATTCACCCGACGGCCATTGATGGTTATACTTACGATAGGTTTGCCAGTAGGTCGGAACGGACCCGACCGATTAATGAGTGGATCTCTAAACATTTATCTTCAACTCCATTCCCGGCAAAATCCAATTAGGTCCTACGGTCAGAACATCGAGATTGTCCTGATATATTTGCTCTACGAGATTCGCGTTCTTGCCTGCCGTCTCCCTTCTAGCTATTTTCCACAACGTATCTCCATCCTTTACGACATAGGTCTTCCCTTGTTGCTTTGAAGAAGATTCGGCATACTGAACTGCGGCCTTGTCTATGGAATCTACCAGTTGTGCGGCAGACTTCTGGCGTAGATCAACAACGTGAATTAGGGTGATTGTGAAAGGAATTCTTGTGTCGCTTTTGTAATCCGGGTAGAAATCCTTGATTACGATCGGAAAGGAAAATTTGTCGCAAGAGAACTCAACTGGCTTCCCGGCGGTTCTCATCAAGCCGAGAGTCATCATGCGATCGTAAGCGTCCTCTCCGATGAACATACCGCTCCATGTAATCGGGCGATATGACGGCCCCATGTCTTGGATTGAAACACTCCCCCCGGGAAAAGGACGGATCGCTAACATCTGCTCTCCGCCGCGGTTTATGAAGTCCGGCTTTTCCCAGTCTTTCAACTCAAATTCACCTATAGCCACTCGCATGGATCAATACCCCCTTGCTAGGCCGCGGGCGCCGATTGTCAGGTTTGCTCGCTGAGACTCGGAATTAAGCATTGTATTTACCTCTCGTTTTAATCGAGCAAGCAGGGCGTCGGTATTTTCTCCTGGTTGTTGGTGGATCTCAATGTTAAAGCCACCGTTTATAACAGTACCTCCACCATTAGCAGGCGGTCTATTTACAGAAATACCACTTCCGCCTCGCCCAGCTCCTTGTACCTGTACTGCACTAAAAAGAGACTCGGAAGCATTCTTCACGAGCCCTACCTGATCCATGATGCCGATCGCGACGCCTTGGGTAATGTTGTTGCCTTTCTCCTTCATTACGCGAGAAGGAGAATTTATACCTGCTTTCTTCGTGAACGGATCTTTCACATACTCATCCCAGAGCTGCCCCATGGTAGTTTTGACATTTTCCCAAGAGTCTTTAATACCATTGACCAGTCCATCGACAATGTCCAAGCCCCACTGTTTCGCTGCTTCTTTCCATGTGCCAGCAAGCTTCATAATACCTTCCCAACCCTCGCTGAAGAGCCGCTTTATGTCGGACCATAGATTTGAACCCATCTCTTTCATTGCTTCCCATGCCCCGGACCAATCGCCCCTAAGAACCTTTAATCCGATCTTAATCATGCCGGTAATGTAGTCCCACCAGAAGGCAATGACATTTTTAATATTCGTCCAGGCAACCTCAACAACCTCAGAAACCGTGCTCCATGTGAGTTTCATCGTAGCCCAGATTACTTTCCCAGCAAATTCAATCCCTATCCAGATGTTTTTCAAATTGTACAGGACGACATCACGAATCCCGGGCCAGATGAAGCTTATAAAATTCCAAATGGTGGTGAGGTAAGCTTTAACGCTTTGCCACCAAAAATTTGCCACACCACCGACTATATATTTTATATCCGGCCAAACCTCATTCGTAAAAGCTGATATCTGGGACCACGCACTTTTCAACGTGTTCCATACTTCCCGGACGGGTCCGGATACAGATGGTCCAATACTACCCCAAGCAGAAGCAATGCCGCTTTTCACCTTTTCCCAGATGCCCGAGGAATATCCAGGGATGCCCGACCAGGTCGAGGTTATCGATCCCCATAAAGAAGAAAGACCGCTCATAACGCCGCCAAACATATCTTTTCCCCACTGTTTAGCTGCGTCAACTGCGGTACCAAAGACGCGTGTTATTCCGGAAAGACCGTCGGTAAAGAGCTGCTTTACATTGGACCATAGCTTTGAAGTTGTTTCTTTCATAGCATCCCCGGCACCCGCCCAGTCCCCTTGCAGTAGCTTCACGCCAACTTTCACGATTCCGGATATAAAGTCAACCGTAAGCTTGATATAGTCCTTAATCAGCGTCCATACGACGATGGCTTCTTCCTTGACGATGGTCCAAACGAATTTGAGGGTGTACCAAATCGCCATTGCCGTAGTCTTTATCTCAAACCACATGAATTTTATGTGAATTGAGACGATGGCGCTAATGTACGGCCACACGTCCGAAACAATGCTTTTTACTTGGGGCCATATCTCATTGAAAAACGACGCTATGGAGCTGAATCCGCCAATCACTGAGCTCTTTATTTCGCTTGCAGCACCTGTGATATGGGGTTTTATTGTATCCCATACCGACACGGTTGCTGATTTCACAGAGTCCCATACGCCGCTTACATAAGGACTGATGGAGTCCCAATTCTTGTATATGAGGTATGCAGCCCCGGCAATGGCTCCAATTGCTGCAACAACACCGCCGCTGATGAGAGCGATTGTCCCAAGTCCACCTACAGCAGCCACGGCCGTAGACAAGGCCCCAAAGGCTGCTACAGCTACGGTAATCGCTCCACCGATTGCAAGAAAGGCAGTCGCCCCCAATGCTACTGCAGTCACCATTTTGATGATTTGAGGGTGTTCTTTTGCCCAAGGTATCACGCCCTCAAGGACATTCTTCAAGGCAGATAGAGCAGCCTTCGCTGGCTCTAAAAAAGGGTCGCCAAATACCCGCTTTACTACGCTCCACGTTTCCGCGAAGGATTCTGCAATGCTCTTGGTATTTTGCATCTGTAGGTCAACTTGCTGATACATATCGAGCTGGTTGCTGACGTTACCCTTGATGTCTGAGTAAACCTGACTTTGGTTCGCTAATGCGAGCGCAGTGTTTTTCCCTTGCTCCAGAAATACCTTACTCATCATGTTTTGGAACTGGTCAGGTCTGAATTTTTTGGACGTCTCCTGTAAAGTATTGAAAAGGAAGTCTGAGCCTTTGATCTTTCCGGACTCATTGAAAAAGATGCTGGATCCGTCACCCTTCAACCAGCCGAGCTCCGCCATTGCTTCCTTCTGTTTCTTTGTATGTGGGATCAGTCGATCCAAGAAGTCCTTAGTAAATGTGCCGGCGGACCCTCCATCTTTCGTATAGGTCCCCGTGGCTGCCACTAGGAGCGCTGTGTCCTCTGGGGTCATCCCGAGAGTTCCAGCTACACCCGAAGCCGTCAGCATACCAGGAATTAAGCTCTTCATGTCCATTGTGGAAGCAGCTGCGGTTTTAGCGTAAAAGTTTACCGCTTCAAGGGTCCGGTCTCCATTCATATTGAAGGCAGCCTTCTGTTTAGCAATGAAGTCACCAGAAGACTGAGGATCGATGTCTCCCAGCTGGGCGGAGTACATCGCCGCCGTCAAGCCGGAGTAATTATATTTTCCTTTCGTGTCTTTTGTGCCAAGAATGAACTCCTTATCAATGCCACCTCTCAACATGCCGAGAGATGTTTCAGCCGCGGCTTTATCGCTGAATTTCGTTGCGATCCCCAACTTCTCGAAGCCGAGCGTTAGGTCATCCAGAGTTTGTTTAATTTCTCCAGCTTTTGTTTTGTCCAGCAGGTCCTTTCCGAACGCCGCCATTTTAACGTTCGTCATGACATCCTCAAAATCAGCTGCTGCTTTTGTTGCCCCTATAACTGCATCGGTTACAGCGTTAAAGCCAAGGGCCCCGGCCACTCCAACAGCGCCTCCAACCCAGCCCATTGTCTTGAAACTCTCCATTTTCTTCTTGGCGTCGTCAGAGGCTTTTTCCATCAGCTTAAAATTGCCGATGATTCCCTTAATACCAGATGAAATATGATCGGCCAAAGATATGCTAATCGCTAGATCAAGGATAGAACTCAACTTAATACCTCCTTTCAAGCAAATAAAAAAGGCCATCGTAAGATGACCTAGCTGCTTCCTGAGCAAGCGAGAGTCATTCTCCCAGGCTCAGGAAGCCCTCCGATTATGTATCAGAGGACGCCCGTTCGTTCCATTCGTTTGTGATGATAATAGATGCAAAGACCTCAACTTCATCAAACCCCAGTGATTCGCTGAAAGAGATCCCCGCCCCGGATGCCAGCGCTAGTTCGATTCGTTGTCTGAACCATCGCTGTTCTGCAAGTTTTTTGCTGCTTCATCTAATTTCTTTTGAGTATCTGCCGGCAGGGATTTTTTCTCAAGTTCATTCCATTCGTCGTATGTGAAGTTGTCCATCAACTCATAGATTCCGGTCAAATCATCCGGTGTTTTAACTTTTTCACCATCAATAGACTCTATCGATACAATGGTCGTTACCGCTACTGTGGACATGATGCTTCCGAGGTTCTGACCGCCTTCACCAATACTGCTTGCGAGCAACCGCCTTTCAATGAAATGATGTTGACCTTTTTTCTCACGCAGCCCGACTTTTTTACCTGTGGAAAGTGTAATTTCTCTCATGAATTCGTTCCTCCTATTGTTTGACACGCCGTGTCGCGTGCCAGTTCAAATTGTTAGTGATCGGTTTACTCCCGCCATCAGACGAACGTTTATATCCGTCGAACGTAACTTCTTCATACTTGTACTTACGAACGGTGCCATCCTTATAGGTTTCAGAGGTAAAAATAACAAATTTCAGGGTGCCGCCAAATTGGTCTTGATATTGCTGTTTCAAGTCAACAATATCGTCGTATGCTGTATTTGGAGATTGGCCTTCGATCGTTCCTTTCCAGCCGCTTTGCAGCACTTGTCGATGCTCAGTTTCTTCGCCGACAGGATGTTTCTTTTCCTCGCTGGTAATCTCCTCAACTGACCATTTCAAGATCTCAGGAGACTTTTGTAGAGCATTACCCCGTTCGTCTGTGAAAGCGATAATTAACTTCTTTCCGAGCAGGCCATCTTGTGCCATAGGTTACTTCACCTCCACGTTCGTTCCGCCTTGGAAGTTCAAGAGAATCCATTCCGCGGTGTTGTAGTGCTTAACCTTGATATTTTGGACAAACTGATCGATAGCGGTTGCCTTCGAATCAAAGGTAATTGAATATGCATCAATTTTGCTGGTTTCGAGAGGATTCACCGGCTTGACTAAATTATCAAAAAATGTCCGGATTCTCCGCTCTGCATCATCTTTCATTTTCTTGGTCAGCGCCTTCCCTTGCCATGGCGCCGCGACTGCCTCAAGAGCTTTTTCGATCCAGCTATTCAGCCGGCGCTTGTTCACTTTTCGGTTTTCATCATCCCGAATTACATCCCCAGCTACATCTGTTAAGGCGAGGGTGTAATCATTCGCCATGCGCCAAGCCAAGGAACCGTCTCCAACGGCCGACGGTTTGAGTTGAAAGGCTGCGATTTGATTCGTGTAAAGAGTCGTGTAATCGTCCAGGTCAATCCCCTGATCTGAACCAACAATCCAAGGACATTCAATTGCGAGACCGGAGTCCTCGACATTTCCGATAGCATGAACGATCGCAGACAAGCATGCACCCGAGATCCATTGCCCCCCAACCGATTTATACCGGCCGTATACCATTTGCATGAAGTCAGTATCGAATGTTTTCCGGTATGCGGTGGCTGCGCTGACCGTATTTGCCGTTCCCTGTCCGCAGTAAGTCATGCAGTTGTATTTCTCGCCAAATACCTTCAATGCTGCATCGGCTGCTGCAGAAGAGTAGTCGATGAAGGCGACATCCGAAACTACGTTTCCGACAAGCTCCAAAAGTTTCAGACCGGTCCTTACACCTGTTCCGGAATCAACTGTTCCAATCCGATCGGCATCGGTTAGAACTGCGCCATTACTACCTCCAGTAAGTTGCGTCTTTGCTTTTACCGCAGGAATAGCCTGGGCTCGCGTTGCTGCTGCTGATTTCATGTCTGTGACGATGAAATGTTCACTTGCAGCATTTACGACCTTCTCCGCAAATCGAGCATCTGCCGTATCCATGCTCAAGTTGTCGTATGTTTCCATTCCGCCGATATCGGACCCCAGTATTAACTTGAAAGTCCCAGCCGTGGTTCCATCCTGCACCTCAACCGTAAAGATATTCGCATATGTGCCCGGCCCAGCTTTCGGACTCACTTTCAATGTGTCTGCCGGTGTGGCTTGACGGTCTTTTAGGGTTATGGATGCCGTAGCATAGCCGGCACCAAGCACCCTCGCAAATACCGCTTTTTTAACACGTGCGCGGTCTAGATGATCAAGTAAGGCGTTACCTTTTGCTGTTGTTGTGGTTAAACCGAGAATCGGCGCCGCAATTTCAGCTAACCGTTTACTCGGCGTCTCGCTGATCATCACATATTGATTTACCGGCCCACGATCAAATTCCCCTACAAAACCAAGGACAAAATCGCTCGTAGCCGTATCATCTGACTGCGGAACGGCCAGCTCATTGATGTATAGCCCCGGAGGGAAGCCGGCTAAAGATTTAGCTCCTCGAAGAATAGTCAACAGAAATCAACTCCTCTATTCAATTTTGAATTTCAATTTCGATACATCGATGGACTGCACTCTCTCTTCGGTGATGAGTTTCCCACGGCATCGATAGGTTGCATCACATTGGTACAAGTCCGGTTCTCCACGCGGCGGCATTGGTGGAGCTTCAAGAAATATTTGCATGGACTCGCCCCATTTATCACCCGGGATAACTAGTTCGTTATCCATCTCGACGTAAGCCATGAAAGCAGTGGAGAGTCGCTGCGCGATCCCCGGCTTTGCCCCATAGAAGGATACTTGAATCAGATAATCAAAACGACATGACTCCGTTCCCACAGTGTAGGTGCCGTCTCCGTTGTTAATCAGACCATGCGGTTCATATTCCCGCATCAGGGCCTTTTCAACGGTTCCGCTGACCTGGACAATATGTGCTGCCGGCAGTTGCTTTTTGAACACTGTCGGATCAGGATCGCCGTCTAGCACAGGAAAGTCTTTACCATGGACTTTCACCATTGCAGCAGCCAATGCTTCATACGTGGAGACTAATGGATCTCTCATCTCCGGAACCGCCCCAATTCATGGATCAGAGCTTTAGCGACCTCTTGCTTGATTGCCGGTTTAGATTCTTCGAGAGCCGGGCGCAGAAAAGGGCGCGAAGGAATGTTCTTAGCAGCATACCCAAATTCATGTGCTGCAGCAGAATCCGCTGGGCTTCCTTTTCCTGCTGCTCTGCTCCCTGCAGCCACACCAACATAGGACACACCGCGGTTATCCAACTCAGAAAAATCTGTTGTGATCGCCTGTAGAAGGTGCCCTTTATCGACCAAGGGGCTGTCATCATTCCCTCCAGCCCCCCATGATCCATGCTTTTTGAGGTATGCTTTACCTCCCCGCGTCAATTTTCCGCTTCCGGATTTCGAAAGATGCTTCCGACGGATGGTTTCGGGACTGAGCTTAGCCCAAGCATTGAAAGATCCAGACGCGCCTTGGTATGTTCCGAGTTTTGCTTTGGCTCGGCCCATGACAATGACAGCACCCTTTTTCAAGCCCTTTTTCACGGCATGATCTGCAGCGCCTGGAATAGAATGCAATGCTCTAAAGAGCTCTTCAAATCCTGCCAATCACTTCACCGCCTTCGCAGTGACTTCTTTTATGATTAACAGCCCGGCAAGCGTGGCCGGGCTGACTAATGTGATATTGTACCTTTTTGCGTTATAGATCAGAATGCGTCCTTCCTGTACCTGTTTACGTTCCGGCTCTGTCCCGTCCTCAATGACGATGAACTCAAGCATCTCGTTCGGATTGTCACCGATACCCGTCGGGTTCTCAACGAGTCCGTGGGATGTGACAACGATCCTGATAGTCTCCTTATGTGGGTCCGGGTCTTTTTCGCCGGCATCAGAAATATTCAGTCGGCTAGGATTGATTTTCTCAGGAGAAAGAAGCTCGGCGTCTACCTCATACCCTTTTGCACGTATCTGCTTTTGGAGTACTTTCCGGACCTTTAGGGCCAACTTCGAAGCATCCATTAGGTTACACCACCAACTGGCTTAGTCACCGCAGCTAAATAGCTTTTGTATCGCTTGTCAGCAAGTTCTTTGATCTGGTCGAAGTTATCAAACTTGATATCAAGACCTTTACCGAGTTTCAACTCACTGATCTCAGACCCTTCACGCACTGCATCGGAAAGAAGTTTCCACATGCAGAAATCAAGCACAAGGGAAAGAGCTTCCGGCATGCTGACGATATCATGGTTTCCGAGGTAAGTGTAGGCCACCGAATACGATGCTGCCGGCGGTCTGTCCAGATACACGATGTTATCTAGAACCTCGTATTTTTCCAGTCCCGTAACCCATGTTTGGAGATCAGCCGGCAATGTGTATTCCTGTTGGCCCGGCTGAAAATTAAGTGTTCCCCGCCGTCGCAGCGGACGGTACTGGGAGTAATCATAAACGGCGCCACGGATAAATCCCAGCAGCGCCGCATCATCATACCGATATGGTTTATCTTTATCCCCGATCTCCGCTCTCAGCGCCGTCAGCAGGGCCGTCTGGTCCATCCTCTGTAGCCCCTTTCTCCGGAACCGGTACGACAGGTTCAGAAACGTTTCCTTCTGTTTCTTTAGCTTTGAGCCATGCCGCGTAATTTTCGATTCGTTGGGATTCGTTGGACCCCAGATCGATATTGAGACTTTGCAAGAATGATTTCTGCTCGGAGGCTTTTAACTCGGTAAATTGCTCCAAGGTAAGAGATTGGTTTAAAAAGCCGCTTTCCTGATTTGCTTCTACGGACGGTACCGGATCATCTTCGAAGTAAATGTCCCCCGGGCCAATATAAAGCCCGGTTTGAGGATGAGAAAATGCGTGTCCGTTATTCACTTTCATAGGCATATAGATCACGTTCCCTTCTTAGGAATTAAAAAATTTGATAGTGCGATATGGCGGGTTGTACTGTTTACCAGTACCGTCGATTACAAGAGGTGTTGCGATACCGACTTGTTGGGTTGCATAGTACTGCTTGGCAGAAGTGACTTGCATCTTTTTCGTATCAAAATATGCTTCAGGTCCTTCGATTTGAAGTGGTGAACCAATTCCAAATCGAGTGGCATTCGTTTTTCCGATCAGAATTCGTTTGTCCCCTGCTTCCCAAGGTGCATTCGTTTCTCCAATTTGCATTCCAGCACGTGTAGCAAACCACATATTGCCACGCAGGAAGCTTGTTCCTTCTGGAGAAGCCCATTTATAAAACAACTCTGCCTGTTTGATAGGCACCATTGCATTCAACGATCCAATTGCAAAGTCAGGCATCACATAACGCGGTGCAGATCCCATATACGCTTTTTGCATATCAAATCTCTCTAACAAACGGTTGTAATAACGAGCAGGCATCTCGGCTAAAGGTGCAGGAATAGTGAGGTCAAAGAAGTTTACATTTGTAGCATATGCATACTTGATAGTGGGTCTATTTGTATTGTTATCGACGCCAGAAGAAGCAGCGAAATAAAGCTTGCCGTTTTCGAAATCAACACCGTAATCCCCGTTAATAATTCTCTTATCTTCCTTAGTAAGAACACCTCTTGTCAACGTAGTTCCTCCACGCTTGACAATAATATCGTTTACCATTTCGGTCTGTTTTCGACCAGTTGTATCCAGCCATACACGAGTTCGCGGGCGAACAATTGGAGGAACTTGTTTGCCGATTGCACCACTAACATAGCCGCAAAGTAGGCTCACAACCCAAGTTGCGTTTGAGTTTGCCGGGACGTTTCCACCAGGACCCGAAGTTGCAGCTACAATTTCAGCAGCAGCTACGGCTTCATTATTTACAACTCTGGCTTCGTATTCATCAGATACATACAGCATTTCGCGGCTCAGTTTTTGGTCATTCACCAGGCTATAGCGATTTGCCAGATGGGCAAGGTTTCGAGCTACAACATCATATCTGAAAGGGCCGGTTTGCAGTTCATGTTGAGCTTCCTTTGAAATTACCGTCCCCCTCTTCAGCCACTCAGCGCCGAATTCAAGGAAGTAGGTATGGACACCTTCCGTTTGGATTCCATCGTATTCGCCAGTTACAAAGTCATCCTCCGTAAAAAGATCACTCGATTGAAATTCAACAGGAATTTTATACGTCGAACCGTTGAAAGTATCTGCCATGACCAGTTGTAAGAACTGAAGGTCTTGCCAAGCTTGATACATGAAGGCAAGGGATATGAGCGGCGCTTGTGCAAAATCACCCGTGCTGGACAAAGCAGAATCTGTAATTACGCCGTCTTGTATGGTTTGAGCGGCGTCTGTAAGCGAGCGCATGAAATTTGTGTGTTGTTCATTTTTCTCACGTCCCAATTTCCCCATTAAGCGATCAATAATTTCTCGGTTAGTCTTCCTCATCTCAACATCCGGTCGGAAATTTCGTTCAATCTCACGATAACGGTCATCGAATGCCGCCTGCAAATTGTCGACAATTGGTCTCCACGGTTCTGGGTTAGATGTCACAGTAACCGTCGGATCAAGAGTTACTGCTCGGCCGGATTGAGGCACACCCAGACCGGCCAGTTTTGTTTCGACTGTAAACGAATCAAATACAGGATCCAGTACAGCCTGCTCACCTTCGATGAAACTGGAAACGGCGGCGGCATCCATGATTACTTCACCTTTTTTCAGAATAGCCGCCTTCACATTGTCATCATAGGGCAGGGCTTGAACAGCATCCGCAAGAGCCGTTTGAGCAGCCTGCTTCTTCTGTGCTGCCTCTTCGGCCTGTTTGCGTTCCTCTTCTCTGCGGCGGAGCTGCTCGAGCTCATCCGTCAGAGCGGCTTCTTTTTCCTTGTTTGCGATAGCCGCATCGCACATAGCCATTTCAGCGTGGCCGACGTTGCTGGCTTTCCATGTTTTCAATTGCTCAAGTGTCATTGCGAGAAAATTCATTTTCGGGTCATCTCCCTTTAGGATAGAATCTAAGATTTCGGTTACTGCGGAATCAGTCAGCGGCAACGGCGTTGTGAATGCATCGGGCTCGGCTGGATTCAGCACAACGTCCCAGGTGTAAAGGTTAAGGGACTTGGCGACATTGACCTTCCGGCCTTCTACCGTTGTTGGCACCATCGTTCCGGTCATTCGGTTAGAAAAACCGATCGGCAGACGGGCATCAAGCATCGCCTGTACTTGTCGCCCCATATCTGTATCAAGAGGTTTGTACTCGGCCCAAACAACGCCGTTTTGGTCAATATATGCGTTCCGAAATTTGACCGCCTGATTCGGTACCTTGGAATCAAAAAGCACCCGGCCATCCATGCCCTTCATAGAAGGTGGATGCGGGTGCTCTCCGGCGTATGGGAAGCCTGCTTGCTTCAGTGCGTCAAGTGTGGGCTGATAGACAGGTCGCGGATAAATCCGGTTATTGCCGTTAATCGCATCGACCCGGGAAACAGGTTGCTTGTACCAGCCTGCCCATTTACCTTCGGCGTCGGTGATTGCAACGGCCTTAGAAAGGCATATGTCCATCGCTTCACCGGCCGAATCCGTGATGACTGCGAAACTCGGTTCCACTGAATCTGTCGTTACGGTTACAGTGGCGCTGTTGACTTGGAAGCCAACAGGAGGTTTTGCTGCCTCTTCTTCTTGCTTGGCCGCGTATTCAACCTCGTAATAACCAAATTCTGTCCGGCATTTAGCTTCTATGGCTTCGTAATAAATGCGGCGATCGATTTCAGATAAAGGCTCGTTTGCCAGCTGCTTTTTGATCGCGAGTAGCGATATTGCGCTTGTAGCGTCAAGAATCTGCTTCATCCTCGGATCGTCGGAAAGCGCATCTTTAACCGGCTCGTCATCGCCAGCGGTAAAGCCGATACCGCCGAAAAGTTGTAAATCAAGTACTCTTAGGGGTTTATTCACCCTTAGCCCTCCCTTCGTTTAGTATCAAACCGTCGGTGTCTTAGTCATCACCGCCTTTCGAAGGATAGGTGCTGCTTCAGTAGCTATGAATTCCTTTGTGTTATCATCAGTTGTGTTTTGAGCAATATGAAGTATGATTTCAAGTGATTTCTGGAAAACGTCCAAATCCGTCATTTTAACCTCAACGGTCAAACCTTTGAACTGGCTCCGTTCCTTGAGCGCTTGGAATGCGATGTTATTCTCAAGTGGGCCAGCCTCGCATGTATAGCCGCATGATTCGAGTTGACTTACGATTTCTTGTAAAGTCATAGAAGCCGCTTTACAGTTATCGCTGTCGCAATATGGAGTCCTAATGTTCGGGTCGCATTTGCACATTCACAAATCCCTCCTCTTATTCAAATGGTAACAACGTACACCTGCAGCGCGGATGAGCCGGAATCGTTGGATGGTTGTCGATCGGATAAGTTTTTCCGTTCATGCTTGCACACTTCGAACAGCAACCGGCTACCGCAGACCATTGCACTCGACTAAATCCAGCATCAGCATAAATTCGTTTCGCACTTCGGTTGTATGCCCAAGATAACTCAGTTCGGGCAATCATTTCGGCACGATTAATGTCCCGTATAACCGGTTTGAGCTGGATCATGAGTTCGCGCCAGCCAAGATTCTCCTCGAAAGCTTTAGCGGACAGTGCTTGGACCTTAATTCTCGTTGTCTCTTTGATGCCTTTTATATGCTCGCCGGATGCCTCTAACAAGTCATCGTGAATGTCTTTCTTGACGATCTTCATCTTCACTCCGACGCCTGTTTCCGGGCTCGTTGGGTCAACTACTTTGCCACGGTCAAAATCCATGACCAGTTGCACAGCTCGCTCGGCACCCATCATTCCTGTTTTAGTCATATGCTTGACGATGCCTAGACGATAGTTGCCCTCTTCGGCGTTCCATGCTTCTTCGAAGACTTCCATGACCTCGTTAACATCTACCGACCTGCCATCCTCTTCGGCATCGGTTACGGCCTCTTCTGCGTTCGCCATCCTTCGATAAACGGAATCAAAAAAACGAAGGTTAGTATCCTTCGCTTCGTCTTCAATGGCATCGAACCCGGGCCTATCCTCTTGGACAACGTCTGTGACGACCTGTGCGCCATTCTCAGGCGTTTTCTCGTCTCCTGAGACCGAGCGTCCATCAGAACTCTTGTTCGTCTGCGTGCGGGCAAAATCGAGGCGGTTTTGACGCTCTTCTTCCTCAAGCTGCGCGGCCATCTCCGCCGGGTCCTCGATATCAAAGTCGTCGGCGATCTCTTGGATGGCTTTTTCAAGTGTAATGAGCTTCTTGCCGCCACCCTTACCGAGCGCTTGCTGTGCACGTTCGAGTCTTTCGGCAGGTGAATCTGCGCTCTTATCCGACCAAACGATGTCGTATTTGATGGAGTCCGGATTTATGCCGGCGAGCAGCAGTTGAAGATCAACAAGCGCTCTGTATCCTGAAAAGGTCCCCGTGTCCCCGTACTCAAGCAGGTCCGTGATATCTTCCAGCGTCTCCAGATAGTGCGGATACTGGACTTTGAGGATATCTCTGTTGATATCCTGTCCGGCCGTCAGAATCGCTTTAGGAACGCCTAGGTTTAGCCAAAGCAGGTCCTCGAAATACTTGATGTCATCCATTTGGTCAAGGTTCTCGTCGCCGTTCAAGACCTTCACGTCGGCGGTACCTACGAAATCGGAAAGCAGATGCGCGTTCCGGGTAGGGTTTCCAAGCTTGTCGATCAGCCCGACCAATCGCATGTACTCGATCGCGTCTTTCTCCTGCGTTCCCTCTGGCAGCTTGTGGTTAAATTTCTGCACACTGCGGAACTCCCGCCGGATTGCAGAGGCGATCTCCATCTTGTTCAGTATCTTGTATGTGGCCCGGGCGCTCGCATAGTGACTCGTTCCGTACATCTCCGTTTCCTCTTCCATCCAGCGAATATGATTCATCTGGAAGAGTGCGAAGTCCGTACGTGACATGCTTGGTGGGCCGATTTCCATCAATGAGTTGATCTGCGTTCGCGGATCGATCTGCGAAAAAGCTCGCTCGATGTCTGGGAACTCCCCGAACTCGTCACTATTCCGTTTGATGGTGAGTGCCGGTGCCCGTCGGATGTCCAAAACAAGTCCGGCCGACAAATCAACGATCGGATTCAGGAAAAGGTCGCCGTCCCGCGTCAATACCCGGGCGTGCTCCTTTGACTTGGCCTGCAGCTTCGTGCGCTTCAAGAAGTCGTCTATGACCTGTTGCGCGATATTGGCGCCGGGCGTGAGTCGCTTGATTTCCTTGCCTTGTTTCTTCTTCCGCGCACGGTCAGCGTCGCTGCCGGATACGACGATACGAAATCCTCCCCGGGTCGCATCTGCTGCCAACCGGTTATTGGTCATCTTGAACCGGAGATCCGTCCTTACTAGCTGATTGACTTCGCGAATCGTGGATAGCCGATCAGTCGCTACCTGGAACTGCTCGAACACATAAAGGCTCGGGGACTCTGCGTAGCTGACCATCGTCTTGGTGTCTTTGTTGGAGCCTGCGTCCGTTTGATCCGGTTCGTTTAGCGTGAGTTGCCGGCGACCGAAGAAGTCGAACAGTGTGTTTGTCATCTTAGTGATAAGTCCCGCCATATAGTTCCGTCACCTCCCCTCCAAATACTGATGATATGTCTGCTTTAATAGAAAAGCCCACGGGTTTAGTAGTGCCTTTGCTCAAGGCATGGTTAGCGAGAGCCAAAGCCCAAAATTTGTCCCCGTGGTGCTTCTCATTCCGTTCGACTGCATAGCGGAAGGCGCCGGTACTTGTGACTTCTCGTTTGATCGCCACAATTTGACTTATCAGGTCCCGGTCGTTCGGAATCAAGATGCCGCTGCGGCCACGTTCAAACTCCTTGTGCAGCGCAATTGCCATTGCTTCTTTCGTGGCGTTCGTGAACGGAATTGGCTCGACTTGCCCGGAATACTTCTTTTTCAATCGTTCCGCCAAGTCCATCCCGAGCCCTGTTTCATCAATGCAGAGTCGTATCGGCTTCGCCACTTCTAGGAACCGGCTGACCTCTTTCTCCTGCAGGTCAAAATCTGATTGCTTGTACGTCGCCATGAGCCGGAGGATTTTGCCATTCCCGGTATCATCCAGGCTGACCAACTCCGAAGCATCCTTCCGCCGGCCAACGTCATACCCGCCGCCAAGAGAACCGATAGTCTTTTCTCGCAACACCTTGAAATCGTTGGACGTCAGCTTATCCTGCTCTGACAATCCTTCCCCTTCATCGTCCATTACGCAGGCATATACCATTGCAAGAGGAAAATACGACGTGCTGTCATCGATAAAAGCGCACTCGAACTCCTGCTGGAATGCTTCAAGATCCATTGCATTAAAGAGCTCGATCAACTGCTCGGTACCAAACTCCTCTACCCGCTGAAGAGTATGCATAGACTCAGCTTCGCGGCGTGCACGGGGGACATCTTTGCAAAGCAACGAGAAATCCCACCAGTATATCACGCGCCGCTTGTAGTTCTTGTATTTCTTTGTTCCATCCCAGATGTCGAAGAACTTCCCGGCTTTCCCAAGCGGCGTACTGATGACTGTCAGGCTACCATGCTTCACCCGGGTAAGAACTGGAACGGCCGAGGTGTATACGATGTCGTCGTAGCTGCCGAAGAATGCGAACTCATCAAGAATGATGTCAAGAACGTTGTTTGAGCCTTTCCCCCGGATCGGCCCCTTGCCTTGTGCAATGATCCGTGTTCCTGTACTGTCCCGACCTGACTTACTTACGAATTCGAGTGAAGTCGTGTTATCTATCAGTCTTCGCTTCTTATAGTTGTCCGGCAATGAATCGTATATTTGCTTCGCGTACCGGATCTTTTCCTTAGAGTCATCCTGCTTGTATGAAGCTATGATACAGGTATAGTCATCAAGGTTCTGGCTACGGGCAAGCGCGCGTGCTGCTGAGACAAACGAGAACCCGAGCTGCCGACCCTTCAAATAGACTTGGAACCTATCGACCGATTCTAGGAAGTCCCGTTGATAGTCATCGAACTGCAGCGCCGGTTCGGTCAGCAACTCTAAATACCCCGCCTCGGTCGCCAATGCGTCCAGCAGGGTTTGAGATGTAATGTCCTTTGGTGTGATGATCGTCGGGCCCTGCTGCTTTTTCTTTGTCATGAATCATCACCCTTGGTAGGCGACACCTCAACATCAATTACTTTATCTGGTTTAGCGAACCGCGCCGCAAATCTTGCGTGAACCTCGTCCTGTGATATCCCAATGTTGACCTGCACCTGCGGTCCGTTCTCTTTGACTGCCTTCGGAGTCATAAGGAAGTTGGTAAGATCGATCCCAAGGTCCTTAGCGAGCTTAGAGGCCGCTGTAAGAGCCGGGTGTGCCATCTTCTCATTATAGGAATGGCCGGCGACGAACTTGGTCGTCTCAACTACAGCGCCGTCAGTATTGACTGCTTCCAGTAGCCGCACTAGTTGCACCGCCAAAGCTCCGGCCACGGCGCCGACATCGTCCTTAAGCTCTTCAAGATTGCCCTTCCGGAATGCCACCTGCCATTTCTTTATTTTGCGAAGCTCCGGCTTGCAAAGGTCCTTCTCCTCCACGCGGCCAGAAATAAAGTCCTTACATGTCCCTCGGTGCGGACAGTCTGCCGTACATGGGCGTACCGGGATTTCCGAAGTGATGTACGTCTTGGATCGGATCGCCTTCTTAGCAGCGATGTCCTGCTGTACTGCTTGGATACGTGCTTCAGCAAGAGCTTCGTCCCGATCAGCTACAGTTGCGGTAAGTACGTCTTCCTCTGGTCCCTGTGACTTCAGTTCGTTGATATAGTCATCGTCAAAATCAGGTGTGTTTGGCATGCTGCTCACCTCCAAAAGAAAAAGCACCCCGGTTATGGAGTGCTCAATATTATCGATCATTTAATAGTTCGACGGCTTCCTGAAGCTCGTCTTTCCCAGGCTCCAAGTAAATCTTCGTTGCCTCAAGGCTCGCATGCCCCATCAGTTTCATGACGATGTGCAGCGATACGCCGCGCTTAACTAAGTCATGACCGAATGTATGCCGTAGCATATGAGGTGTAAGCCTACGACCAAGCTTAGCATTTTTACCAATCTTATCACATAAGTGCTGCACTGCCCGCGGCGTGATTCGTTCCTCTCGTTGGGAATCGAAAAGGTATTCACTCATCGTATCCCTATTTGCATCTATATATTGGTTCAAGCATTCGCGTAAGACTTTCGGTATAGGAACCTCACGGTATTTGTTCCCCTTTCCTTGGCGAACGATGATTTCCCCTGATCTTTCTGTTGTAATAATATCTTCCGGCTCTAAATCACACAATTCCGAGACACGGAGTCCAGCGAATAAGAGCGTCCAAATGATCGCTTTGTTCCGGATGTTCTTCTCGTGTTCTGCTGAACGCTTTACACGGTGCGCCTCGTTTTTATCCAGCCACTTAATCGGCGGCGCCGTCATGGCGACCTTCTCAACATCAGCAACCGGATTATGGGTCAAGTGGCCTTCTTTATGAAGCCACGCGCAAAATGCTTTGATTGTGGCAAGCTTTGTGTTAATTGGTCCCGGCTTTGAACCGTTCTGTTGTAAGAAGCGCCGATACTCGACCGCATCCGTAGATGTAATCGATAATGGATCTCGGCTTCCGGTAGTCTTTTCAAGCCAATCGAGGAACAAATAAAGCTGTGATTTATAGTTCTTAATAGTAGCCTCGCTCTTGCCCCGAGCGGCCAACTTACTCAAATAAAGCTCCATCATATCAATCACCTCAATAATACGACAAGTTTTTTTATAGATAACGAACCTCTAAGCCTGCATAATTAGTAAGTTCATCTTATCACTCTCGTCGTATTATTTCAATAATATGACATGATATTTTGATAACCCGAATGTAGATTATGGGGTCATGAGCAACGTTAGGCGTGCGCACGGTTTTTTCCTACCATCAACCTTAGCAGCCTCTTTATGAAGGATAAAAACGCCGTAATCCCTTATCCCACAAGCTTTCATGCCCATTTTCACAAAAGGTAAAATTTCTTTACCATTTAGGCCAAAAAAGGTAAAAATCCTTTACCCCTCAAAAATGACCTTGCGCCCAGTCGTGGTGCGGCTTCTCGGGTTTTCAGAGTACGCCGTTTATCTAAAGAGTATATTCTGGCGGCGAAGCGGTCAGCTGGACTAATCAGGTTCTTCGTCTTCTTCAAGATCAAGTTCAAAATCAAAAACCTGTCTCAGTGCATCATCCGGTTTGACCCCACGTAATGCATATTGGGGGTTAATGACGATCGCTGCTCGCTTGCGTCTGACCTCGATAAACCCGATCACCTTCTTCTCCACAAGTGACTCCACGATTTTTATACGCGTTGGTTTGGATATGCCAGCTACCTTTTCAATCTTCGTGAAATTAAGAGGCTTATTCTTTTCCTCAATGACGCCGTCACCCACAACAATGTTAGTTTCCCATTCGAGGTATGGGAGCATGGAGAATAAGAATCCCCGTTCCTCAATTGTCAGTTTATCGTACACGCGTTTCTGCTTACGAGCCACACGTAGTTTTACGTGACGGATATTCTTTTTGCTGTAACCAGGATCGAATACACGCACGATTTCATTAGATCGTTTATGCACGAGAACGGGTTCCAATATTTCTCCAGTCTCACCATCTATATGTCTGGGTTCGTCCACGACGTATCACCTCTTTCGTAAAAAGAATTATGTAGGTATGGCTTTGAAGATGGTGGAAAACCTCGCGGTTTTCTTTTTTTATAAAAGCTCTAGACCAATATACCGATAATGCCTTTAAGATCATAAAAACGAGGTGTTTCTCATGCGTTTGCTCCGGAATCTTATTGTAATTGCTGTCGGCTGCTTGTTAGCTTACTTGCTTATGAGTTGGGCTCTCAACGATTGGTTTCAGCGTGCGGGTGCATAATTGCACCTAGACCCTACATGTGCTAAACTTCGAGCATAATAGGTTCATATGGTCGGCTCATTTTGGCCGATCTTTTTTTTATTTCTCGTCAACAATCACAATCGCGTTGTAAATGATGTGTCGCTTTCCATTCAGATCAAAAAGGATCTTGGAGCCGGTCGTGCCGCCATTCTGGTCAGTATTCGATTGGATGTCGAACTTGCCTTCGTATGTGGCGAGGAGCTGCCCTTGATGGCTGTATACCTTCATAGTGCGTTCAAGGCCGCCGTTTTGTTCGGAGCTCCATGTTTTAACTGGACGGTCCCTGCTTTCGCAGGCTGGAAGAAGTGTAATAAGAACAGCAGCAAGGATTACAGTTAGGATTTTTTTCATTTAAATCGCTCCTTGACAGAATTTTGGTCAATAAAAAAAGCACCTCGACGGGTGCTTAGTTACATCAGTTATTAACGCACATACACGTAATCAAAATAGTAATTGTCACTCAAGTTTGTAAAATTTAACTTTATGAGAACATTTGCTTCCTTAGTGTCTTTACCTAGCACAACGGATGCATGTTCAAAACGGCTTAAAGGATATTTTTCTAGAAATTGATTTGCCTGAACCTCACCATCCTTAATTGCTTCTTCTTCTTTCTTTTCACCATAAGGCACTGTATCATAAAAATGTTTGGCTACAATGAAACTAATTAGTTCCTTCTCGTCCATTCTCTTCACTTTATTAGTTCTATCTTCCCTAAGAAGATACCTATCGGTAAATTCAGGTCTTATATACTCTCTAAAAGCTACAAACTGCATTACTTCATTTGGATCATCCCCGTAGATACTAATGTACGATTTCGGCTTTTCTAAAATTGATTTTTCTAATTCATAGTATGTCTCATCCAAATATTGATTCGGATACTTCTCTTTAGGCGTTACTATCAAAAGAACATGCCGCTTTGAAGTTCCTTCTAATTTGTCTAAATAAGAATTTATTGACATGATTTTCTACCTCCATTTTTGTTATATAAAACACTTCGACATAAGGTAACATTTTCCTCTTTTATTCATCGTTTCCAAATTTAATTGTACAGTAAGCCGCCTCTTGCTTGCGCGGACGGCATGCGCCCTCGATCCTCTCCTTGATTCGATTGCTGAGGTCACAATCGGTCGGAGGCGCAGTTCTCCTATACCACCTTTGCCCTGGTGGATAGGTAAGTATGATGAACTGCCTTTTAGGGAGGAGAGGAGTGTCCAGATATAAGAAAAGACACCCTCGGTTGAGAGTGTCCTTTAAGCTGGTTCGTGATATTTTGATGCTGTCGCCCTCACATTTGCCCTGTGTTGCAATTTTCAGGTGCTTGTCCGAGGATAGAGCCTCCGAACAGACGTGCACCTTAAAATCAATTCTAGAGCGTCATTATTTTACCCGAGGAATGACTTTTTATTCCTGGTGCTGATCTCAAACTTTCACATTTACAATATAACACAGGAAAATGACCGCGTGGGGTTCAACATTTCCCGATTTGGGTTCATTTTCTCTTGATTTGTACTAATTTCATATATTTGGTCTATAGTATATAATATACTCACATACCAAATTCAAGAGGGAGGCATTCCATGGTCGTTACATTCAATAATCTACACGAATACGTAAAGAATATTATCAATTACCTTCGTAAATCCAGGCAAGACGAAGAACTTGAAAAAAAGACCGGGGAAGACTCTCTTAAGGCTCAAGCTGACTTGATGGATCGAGTACTTTCTCCGCTTGCCATTCCATATGTCCAGTTGAAAGAATTGAAGTCTGGAGACAAAATATCGGCTAGACCAGTCTTCCAAGGAGTCATAGAGGATTTGCGCAAGGGGATATACCAAGCGATAGCAGTAAAGGAAATCTCTCGTATGGGCCGCGGATCGTACGCAGACATGGGACTTATTTACGAACTCATTAGAGAGAAGCGTATTTTCATAGTTACTCCATATAAAGTATACGATCCAAAAAATCCCGCTGATTTGCGTCAAATTAGATTTGAGTTATTCCTATCAAGAGAGGAATTTGAAACAACAAGTGAACGACTGATGGGTGGGCGTGTTAGCAATGCTTTGGCGGGGCAGTGGGTATCCGGCGCAGCTCCGTTCGGATTTACGTATAACAGCGACACTCGTAAACTTGAGATTAATGAGTCAGAAGCCTCAGTGATACGTACAATTTTTGATTATTATGTAAATGGAGTGCCCATGCCAGACGGGAGCAGACGCGATGTTAGTTTTAGAGCATTAGCTACCTATATCAAAAAACATACTCCCCTACTTACGCCACGAGGAAAAAGAGAATGGCATCCTACTCAGTTACGGCAATTAATTGAGAATGAGAGATTCATCGGCACAATGCGGTTCAGAACCACTCAACGTGTTGGGGGTAAACAAGTTCCTCGTCCAGTAGAAGAACATATCATCGTCCGAAATGCAGTTCCTGCCATAATTGATATAGTTACCTGGGATAAAGCGCAAGAAAAGCTTAGAAATTCGGGGGACAAACCAAGAAATACTATGGAATTTTCTCCTTGCGAACTAGCAAGCATAGCGGTTTGCAAAGTTTGCGGGCGAAAAATGGTTCGAAATTATAGTGTTCAGAATTACAAAAGCAAAGTAACTGGAGAAGTAACTCAGTACCATAAGGAGTTCCTTTGGTGTACCACTTCTGCTTGCACGTTTGTAAAGTATCGAGAAGTTGAGGCTGATTTACTCTATTTTCTCAAGTACCTAATTGATATAGATAATGAGTTGTTTCGCGAACAGATAGCTGCTATCGTTGAAGATAAAAAACACAAGGATGGCTTAATGTCACAAGAGGACATGCTCCAGCTTATCGAGCAAAGAGAGAAAGAACTAAAAGACAGAATGGACTTCGTATACGAGCAATACGAAAAGAGGAAATACTCCGAAAAAATGTTCGATGAGCGAAAAGCCGTAATAGACGAGGAAATGTTCCAGTTAGAAGAAATGAAAAAATCAGCAATGACAGTAAATACAAATAGCCCCACTACGATCAATGTGGAGTCTGTAAAAAGTAATCTGAAATCGATTGTTGAAGCTTATAAAAACTGCGAGGATAAGACCGATAAAAACACTATTCTAAGAAAGGTGTTTGCGAAGGTAGTTGTTGAAATAACTGAGAAGGGTCGAGGTAGGATACCTTCGAAGTTTACACTATATCCGATTCTGAAGTTTGATATCCTAAATCCTGATTCTTTGCATTTATGAGTATATAATCAATTCGTCTGCCGAAATCAGCGCGAACCGTCCAGCTTTAAAGTTGCCTTCCTGCGTGAGGGACAGCAGGTTCCACAGAAACTTCTCGTCGCATTTCAGCATTTCCTGAAACTCCATCAAGCCCCGGTTGGCCTTGTTCAGCTCTCCATCGAAACGGTAAGCCCTCGGATCGGATTCCGAGCCGTACTCGGTAATCGTGGAGAAATCGATACTCCCCGTCAGGTCGGCGATATCCTGCGATTTCGGATCAGACGGACTGAACGTCCCGATGCCTACGCGGCTATCTTCGGACAGCAGCACGCGCTCCACCAGCACGTCTTCGATGCGTCCCCCATAATCATCCCGCAGTCGGATTTGGCAGGAGGGGCACAGGTTGCCCTCGATCCTCACGCCGAATTCCTGCTCGATCTCGCTTCTCAGCTCATGCGGAATTAAGTGCAAAGGCTCCTCGTGCATCGGGCAGCCTTTGATTGCATATACAGCGCCTTGATCCGTGCGCGAGAACTGCTCAAGCCCGCGCTTGAGCATCGTGACAATGGTCGATTTCCCCCCGCTAACCGGTCCCATCAAAAGCAAGATCCGCTTGCGGACATCCAACCGACGCGCCGCCGAATGGAAATATTCTTCCACCAGCTTCTCAATCGCAGAATCGAGCCCGAAAATCTCTTTTTCGAAAAAGTTATACTTTCTACGCCCATTTTCTTCCAGGATGCCGTGGGAGGCAATCATTTCGTACACCCGTGCATGCGCCGTCATAGCCAGATGCGGATGCCGGCGGAGCAGCTCGATGTACTCGGCGAAGGTTCCGGTCCAGGCCAGCCTTTCGGTTTCCGTGCGATAGTCGGCGATTTTCTTGAATATATTCATGATCTTTACCTCCTGAGGGTTTTGCGCTAAGCAAAACCGGCTTCGAAAGGATACGCTTTGAGTCTTGCTTTAGCAAAACTGGCTTCGAAAGGATACGCGCTTCGAAACGATGCGTAACGCCGTTAGCCGCCGCTTCCGGGCTTCGGCCCCGGCTTCTTCTTCGGATTTGAAGTGTAATAAATACCTATGCAGGAAGCAAAGGGAAGTTGACCGAAAATTTCTGACAAAATCGGAAAAGAAGCGCGTAGGCTTGTCCGGACGGAAATAACGAAAGGAAGGGCAAAACGGAGGGAACTTTAAAACGCGGCAGAGCGCATACCGGGGTGCTGGAAGATCAGGCAAGCCGGGGAACCGTTACGGGCGCCCCTCGACTTGGAGGCGCCGGACGGCTTCTTTCCGCGCACGATGCAGTCTTGTTTTGATCGTCGTGAGCGGGAGCTTTAAATAGGAGGCGATTTCGCCGGGCTTCAGTTCGTATTTGGCCTTAAGCAGCAGCACGTCCCGAAACGGCAAAGGCATCTCCAAAATCATCCCGAACATTTCACGGCTGTCCTCGCGCTTCAAATACTCCTCCTCCGCGGACGTATGGGCCTTCTCCGTCTCGACACTGTCCACAACCGTCACTTTGCGAAAATAGGAGCTTCTCCGATAATCGAACACGGTATTGCGGGTAATCGTGAGCAGCCACGCCCGGACGGAGCCGTCGCCCCGAAACGAAGCAATTCGGCGGTAAGCCTTCAAAAACACATCCTGGGTAATATCGTCGGCCACATCGTGCTTGCGGGTTAATCCATAAGCATAAGCCCATACCTCACGGCGGTGCTGCTCCATCCATGATCTAAAAAGAACCTCATCCTTGGAGGACGGGCGATTTTCCAAGTTACGACAATTGTTGGTTTGTTCTAATTTTTGCGGCATCTCTATCCAAGCCTCCTCCGACAAACGAGCGCTTCCGGAGCGCTTTTTTTCTTTATTATGAACTCCATTACTTAACGATGAACTAAGAAAAGTTAACGAATTTCTTAAGATTTTCTATATAAAGACGAAAAAAACGCGCCTACCCCTGCAGGTTCGGCACGTTTTATGTGCAGTTTCTTAAGAATTAGGCTTCTCTCCCAGAATATTCAGGCGCACCGTAAAGACGGTTCGTTCCTCGTCGCTGGATGCGGAAATGGTTCCTCCGTGCAGCTCGACGATGCTTTTGGCGATCGCCAAGCCGATGCCGGAACCCCCGGTATGTGTCGCGCGGGATTTCTCCACGCGGTAAAACCTATCGAAAATATGAGGCAAATCGGTTTGCGGGATCGTATCGCCGTAATTGATGATCTGGATCACGGCTTCGTCCCCTTCCTTGAAGCCCATCACCTCAAGATATTTCCCTTCGCTGCCGTACTTGATCGCATTGGAGATCAAATTCTCGAATACCCGCCGGAGCTTGTTGCCGTCGGCCATGACCAACATCTGTGATTCAAAAAAGGTCATATGCTGCTCGATCCCGGCCTCCTGAAGCTGCAGCCGAAACTGCGCGGAAAGCTGGCGCATCATCTCGACCAGATTGATCGGAGCCTTCTGGATCGTCGCTCCCGTAATATTGCTTAAGCGGGTATATTCGAACAAATCCTGAATTAATTGAAACAGCCGCTGTGATTCCTCGTACGCCATGTTGACATAATAACGCAGCTCCACTTCGTCCCGGTAACGGTCCTGCTCGATCAGACCGAGATATCCGGTAATCGAGGTGAGCGGAGTACGCAGATCGTGAGATACGTTCGTAATCAGCTCGTTCTTGGTGGATTCGGCCCGCCGTTCCTCGTCAATCGACGTCTTAAGACGCTCGACGACCTGATTGATGTTCCCGGCCAACTGGCCCAGCTCGCCGATTGATTGCACGGGCACCTTATGATCGAAGTCGCCGTCGGCGATCCGCTGCACGTCCTCGATAATATGGATCAGGTACCTGTGGTAGCGGGCGTCTTTTTCCCGTTTAAAAAAATATAAGGCCGACAGCATGAACAAAGGCAGCGCCGTAAGATAGTAAATATCGGGATAGCCGATATAATAATTAATCCAAATGAACAGTGAATTTAAAGACAGCTTGGAAAAATATATCGACTTGGCGATCGTCGAAATGACCGACAGCACGACCGCGGTCGTTAATGCGCTCCAGAAGAGCGGTACCGCGACTCTCCAGTTAGTTCTCAATTTTGTACCCTACCCCCCACACGGTGTGAATCAGCTTTTCTCCCGCCATTTCCTTCTCCAGCTTCTCGCGCAGCCGGCTGATATGAACCGTGACGGAGTTGTTCGTCTCAAAATATTTTTCCTTCCAGATTAGCTCGAAAATTTCCTCCGAACCAAAGACCCGGCCCGGATGGCTGGCCAGCAAAAATAAAATGCCAAATTCGATCGGCGTCAGCTTGATCGGGCGTTCGTCGATGGTGACGGCATGATTGCGTTTATCGATTTGCATCGATTTGATCTTGATGATCCCTTCCGCATCCGGCTGAGCCGTCTGCGCGCTGAAATACGACCGCCGCAGCAGCGACTTGACCCGCGCCACCAGCTCCAACGGATTGAAGGGCTTGCCCATGTAATCGTCGGCTCCCGTCATCAGGCCCAGAATTTTGTCCATATCCTCGTCCTTGGCGCTCAGCATCAGGATCGGCGTCGTCTTGTCCTCCCGGATTTTGCGGCAAACCTCCATCCCGTCCACTTCGGGCATCATCACGTCCAAAATGACCAGATGGACGGTTTCCTCCTCGATCCGTCTTATGGCGTCGATTCCGTTATGCTCCTTAAGAACCTCATAGCCTTCGTTTTTCAAGTAAATTTCAAGCAAATTCGCGATTTTATGATCGTCGTCGACGATGAGGATTCGTTTGTTCATTCTAGTCTACCTTCCTTAACCGGTTAGTTTAACGGCAGATTACCACGTTCCGGGAAGGAAATCAACGACTTGGCTTTCCTCGGTGCCGTACGGCCATACGGTGTCTTCCTTTCTCATGCTGCGGACATATCGTTTCTCCTCCTTCTCGGGCGGCAACAAATTGTCCCCGTCATGGCTAACAGATTCCATAGCAAAGCGCGCTTCCTTACTTTACCGCCTGTTCGTTAACCGAAAGCTAAGCAAAGCTTACGAAAAGGTTACGCTTCCTTGCTAAAATCTAACAATGCCGGACAAGCCTTGATTCCTGAATCGTCCCGTTGTATGTTCATCATAAGAACAAGAAAGCGATGTGATCGATTCGATGGGTTTTTCCGCCAAAATCATTCGGCAAGAGGATCAAAAAACGACGAGCTGGTCGGGAGGAGCCACGACGCAAATGGCGATCTATCCCGAGGGCGCGTCGTATGAGCAGCGGAATTTCGACTGGCGAATCAGCAGGGCAGCGATTCATGCGGAGGAGTCCGTCTTCACGAGCCTGCCTGGCTACCGAAGATTGCTGATGGCAACGCAAGGCCAATTTGTGCTGGAGCACGAACAGCAGCATACGGCCGTTCTGAAGCCTTTTGATCAAGACCGCTTTGACGGGTCTTGGACGACCCAGTGCCAGGGAAAGGGGAACGACCTCAACGTGATGCTGGGGCCTGGCTGCTCGGCCGAAATGCTGCCTGTCCTGATCCGCGATACTTACAGAGAGGATGTGCAGCAGCGTCTGGGTTCGGCCGCGGATACGGTGAGCTACGAATGCGTTCATCCGGTTGACGGGGATGTGGAGTTTTCAGCGGGCGACGATTTGTCGGTTGTGCTGCGCCAAGGGGACTTGCTCATTTATAAAATTAACGGAAGGCCGGAGAAGCCGCTTGCGTTCCGCTATGCGAAGGTTGGGGCTCCGGTTCATGTGGTGCGCATCACCATCCGCGGGTCAAGATAAAAAACGACGGGGTCCCTGGTAAACAGGGACCTCCGCCGTGAACTAACCGATTGCCACAAATTTGATGCATACGGGCTTGGACACATCGAGTCTATTCCCTGTAGGCGATAGCTTTCCGGTAGCCTCGTCCCGCGAGAACGTCACGATTTGATTCGAATCCCGGTTGGCTACGAGCAGGAAGCGTCCGTCCGGCGAGAGCGCGAAGTTCCGCGGATGCCCTCCAAGCGTCGAGGCATGCTCGACGAGCGTTAGTTTGCCGGTCGAGGAATCGATGGCGTACACCACGATGCTGTCGTGTCCGCGATTGGAGCCGTACAGAAATTTGCCGTCCGGCGAGATGTGAATATCGGCGCACGCATTATCCCCTTCATAAGAAGCGGGCAGCGTCGAGACGGTCTGGATTTCGCCGAGCTTACCGTTCTCCTGATCGTAGGTGAATGCCGTGATCGTTGAACCCAGCTCGTTGATAACGTAGCCGTAAGGCAGCGACGGATGAAAAACAAAGTGCCGCGGTCCCGATCCGGGCGCTACCCGAACTTCGTCATGAGGAAGCAGTTGCCCGGCGGCGAGGTCGAGTTTGTAAGTAAAAACGCGATCCAGCCCCAGATCGCAGACGACGGCGTAGCGGTTGGAACGGTCGACGAATACGGAGTGCGCGCGAGCCTGATTTTGCACGGGCAGGACGCTGGAGCCTTCGTGCCGGCGGATGTCCGCGGTCTTGCCGATGCGTCCGTCCTCCAGCAGCGGAGACAGACCGATTAGGCCGCCGTGGTAGCTTGCGACCATGATGTATGTATGGGTACGGTCCAAAGTAATGTGACACGTGGTCGCCGGCACCGTCAGTTCCTTGCCGAGCAGCGAGAGCTTGCCGGTACCGGGATCGAACCCGTATGCCGCGGCAGCCCCGCAGCGCTTGCCTTCGGCATCGGTTCCCTCCGTGATCGCATATAGCTTCAAGCCCTCAGCATTCACATCCAGAAACGTCGGATTTTGCAGCCCGGCCGTTTGATCGGTCAGCTCGAGACTTCCGGTATCGGGATCGAACCTGCAGGCGTACAAGCCCGGATCGGCCGCATCCGCATACGATCCCAAAAAAGCGAAGATCTTCTTCTTGCTCTCCATCCAAACACCTCTCAATCTCATTCATGTCCTATAGGCATTATCGCAAATCTGCTGTCCTCAGGCAACCGGGCCGCTTCTCGCGTATTCGCTGGCCGCATGGTAAAGAGGACCTCCCGTGAGGAAGGTCCTGAGTTGAGAAAGTGGTCAATTGAGATAATAGAGGTTACGAGGGTTGGGGTATCTACTTCCGGACGCTGTTGTCAGCGGGAAATTTTGATTGAAGCCGCTTAGTAGCGGATATTTCCCGCAGACAAAGGCGAACGCTATCGCTCCTCCACTAGATACCCCACCTCCGTTTGCATCTCTATTTTTTTGTAAAAATCCACTTTTTCAACAGCCTAAGGACCTTCCATTACGGGAGGTCCTTGAAGTCTAAGTAATATCGCATCGCGGGCGCTTTGAGGCGCGCTTCGTTCATTTTCGATTAGTACGCGCTGTTGGACTGCTCGCCTTTGACGATCGATACGCCGGAGCTGGAGCCGATCCGGGTAGCCCCCGCTTCGATCATTGCTTTAACATCCTCCAGGCTGCGCACGCCGCCGGACGCCTTGACTCCGATGTCCGGGCCTACCGTTTTGCGCATCAGCGCGATATCCGCTGCCGTCGCTCCACCGGTCGAAAAGCCCGTCGACGTCTTTACGAAATCCGCGCCGGCCTTCACCGCCAAACGGCATGCCCGCTCCTTCTCTTCGTCGGTCAAGAGGCAGGTTTCGATGATGACCTTCGTCAGCGCCTTACCTTTGGCTGCTTCGACGACGGCTCGGATATCCTGTTCCACCAGATCGTCCTGCTTATCCTTGAGCGCTCCGATATTGATCACCATATCGACTTCCGTCGCTCCGGCAGCGATAGCTTCCCGGACTTCGAATGCCTTCACTTCCGGCATCGTCGCTCCCAATGGGAAACCGATGACCGTGCATACTTTCACGTCCGGCGTGTCCTTCAGCACTTCAAAAGCTGTCTTCACTTGTACCGGATTGACGCACACCGAGGCGAAACGGTATTGCTTCGCTTCCTCCGCCAACCGGATCACCGCCTCACGGCTGGCATCGGCTTTTAATAAGGTATGGTCGATTAATCGGGCGATTTCGTTCATTGTCATCTGCTTATTCCTCCGTTCGTTTTTCAACCCTCGAAACTAAGATTAATGAATTTCTGCGTGCACCAGAACCGGACGTTCCACTTTGCCGGAGGCGATGGTGTACGATTCGTAGATGCTTTCAATCACGTCATCCACCGTTTCGCGATTGCTGTGAATGGTAACAAGCGTATCCCCGGGCTTCACTTCGTCGCCGATTTTTTTGTGCAGCATCAGGCCGACACTCAGATCGATCTCGGATTCCTTCGTTGCGCGTCCCGCGCCCAAGATCATCGCCGCGGTGCCGATGCTGTCGGCGACGATCTCCGAGACATAACCCGCTTCCTTCGCCTTCACCTCGATACGGTATGCGGCAGCCGGCAGCTTAGACGGGTCGTCTACGATCGACGCGTCTCCGCCCTGCGCGGCAATGAACGCTTTAAACGTCTCCAAGGCCCGCCCGCTGGAAATCGCTTCCTCCAGCTTGCTCCGCGCTTCGCTCACGCTAGCAGCCTGCTTTGCCAAATATACCATATGACTGCCAAGCGTCAAGCACAGTTCGTGCAAATCTTCAGGACCTTCCCCGCGCAGCGTATCGATCGCTTCCTTCACTTCGAGCGCATTGCCGATCGCAAAGCCGAGCGGCTGATTCATATCGGAAATGACCGCCATCGTATTGCGTCCCACGTTGTTGCCGATGTCCACCATCGCCTTCGCCAGCTCCTTGGCGCTGTCCAGGTCTTTCATGAACGCGCCGGCGCCCACTTTGACATCAAGTACGATAGCATCGGAACCGGAGGCGATCTTTTTACTCATGATCGAGCTGGCCATCAGCGGGATCGAATTGACCGTCCCGGTCACATCGCGAAGCGCATAAATCTTTTTGTCCGCCGGGGTCAGGTTTCCGGTCGGTCCGGTCACCGCAACTTTCACTTCGTTCACTTGCTTGATAAACTGTTCGCTGCTGATTTCAGCCTGGAATCCCGGAATCGCTTCGAACTTGTCCACTGTGCCGCCAGTATGGCCGAGTCCGCGCCCGGACAGCTTCGCTACGGGAACGCCGACCGCGGCGACGAGCGGCGCAAGAACGATCGTCGTCGTATCGCCGACGCCTCCGGTGCTGTGCTTGTCCACTTTGACGCCTTCGATAGCGGACAGATCGATCGTATCTCCCGACGCCACCATAGCCATCGTCATATTCGCCGTCTCCATCGGAGTCATGCCGCAGAAGAAGGCCGCCATCAGAAACGAGGACATCTGGTAATCCGGGATCGTCCCGTTCGTATAGCCTTGCACGATGAAATCAATTTCCGTCTTGCTAAGCTCGTGACCGTCACGCTTGCGGGCAATCAAATCAACCATTCTCATGTTTCTCGTCTCCCCGTGTTTAGTATAGTATCGAATATTTTATAGGAACAGCCCGATGAGCGTGGCCGACAAAATCGAGGCCAGCGTCGAGCCAAGCAGCAACTTCAAACCGAACTGCGCGGCCTCGTCTCCCCGTTTGTCGTTCAGCGCTTTCACCGCGCCGGTGATAATGCCGATGGAGCTGAAGTTCGCAAAGCTGACCAGGAATACCGAGACGATCCCGACCGTACGGGCTGACAAGCCGGAAGCAATGTCTTTGAAGCTGAGCATCGCAACGAATTCGTTGGTCACAAGCTTCGTCGCCATGATGCCTCCCGCCTGCACGGCTTCGCTCCATGGAATGCCCATCAGGAACGCGATCGGTGCGAAAATATACCCCAGCACGGATTGGAACGAAATGTGGAATATCAGCTCGAAAACGTAGTTGATCATATTCATCAAAGCGATAAAGCCGATGAGCATCGCGCCCACGATAATCGCCACTTTGAATCCGTCCATAATGCTTTCGCTGATCATCTGGAAGAACGATTCCTTCGGATGATGCTCCTCGTCAGCCACAATCGTCGCCTGTTCTTCCTCCGGATCGAGCTTGTACGGGTTAATAATGTTGGCGACAATCAGCGCCGAGAAAATGTTCAGCACGATGGCGACCACGACGTACTTCGGTTCAAGCATCGTCATGTATGCTCCCACGATCGAGATGCTGACCGCGCTCATCGCCGATGTGCAAAGCGTGTACAGCCGCTGCTTCGTGACCTGGCTGAGCTGCTTCTTCGTCGTCAGGAACACTTCCGATTGACCGAGCAGCGCGGCGGAAACCGCCACATAGTTTTCCAGTCGGCCCATGCCGTTCAATTTGCTGAGCGCCAGCCCTACATATTTGATGACGAACGGCAGCACCTTCACATAGTTCAGGATGCCGATCAGAATCGAGATAAAGATGATCGGCAGCAGCACGTTGATAAAAAAGGTCGAAGCACCCTGATTTTCCAAGCCGCCGAAGACGAAGTTGACGCCGCCTACCCCGAATTCCATCAGCTTATTGAACAATCGGGAGACGAACGTAATCAACTCCAGACCGATCTTCGTATTCAGTATGATAAAGCTCAGCACAATTTGCGTAACGAGCATAGCCAGAATCGGTCTGCTGCGAATTCCTTTCCGGTTGTTGCTGAACAAATATCCCACCGCAAACACCAGCAGCAATCCGGCCGCTACAAATAAAAATTTCATCGGAATTCCCCCAGCCTCGTCTAATTTGGCACGTAAAGAGAAGCGAACTGTTGATTGAAAGCGTTAGCAACGAATGCAAAAAAGCTTCAACACCGAACACGAAGATAGAACAATGGGTCTGTACGATGCTGTCATTTTAGCATTTCCTTGGCCATAATGTTTTTATGTGCTTTAAACATGATGTTGTTTCGAAGCGGCTTCGATTACAATTTAACTATAACAAGCGTTTGAACAAATGTAAATATATTATTGAACTTTTGTTCTTACCAATAAAACAATTTTGAACAAATTGTGGAATAACTTGCGTCTCCTATGGTTGACCCTATGATTTCGCTTCCAAAATTGCGTTTTTCTCGATCATTTGTATGGTTTATTATTCACATTCGTTCTTGGATAGGGCAAAAAAAGAAACCATCCTAGCTTGCGCCCGGATGGTTCCTTACCCCTTTAGCGGGATGCCGAATCTGATAGATTGCGTTACCCTTCTTGCTCCAATAATATTTTGGCCGTGTACTGATCCGTTACCAGTACATTCGCGTACTGCGCTTTCAATGCGCCGCGGATGCCTTCGACTTTTTTCAAGCCGCCTGCGATGAGAATCGACTGGTCTTTTGTCTTGAGCTCGTGCAGCTCGATCCCGATCGTGCGGGCATTCAGCGTCTCGTTGCAAATGGCGCCGTTTTTATCGAAGAACCGGGAAGCGATATCCCCTACCGCATGGTCGGCGATCAGCTGCATATCCTGCTCCGTGAAATAGCCGAGCTGGAACAGCAGCGAGTCCGTCCGAGGCACGCCAACCGTGAACAAAGCGATGTTCGCCTGCTTCCCCATGTCAAGCAGCTTCCGGATGTGGCGGTCCGCCTCAATCGCCTGTTTCACCACGACGTGGTCGACGATAGCCGGCAGCGGCAGCTGATAAGGCGTCGCATCGAACGCCATCCCGAACAAATGAAGCGTTTCCGAGGCATATGTTTTCTTCTCGGAATGGCTGACGCCGCCCTTCAACTGGACGATTCGGACGTCCTTCAGCGCTTTGTGCTCCAGATGCGTCGCCACCTGATAGATGGTCGTGCCCCAGATGGTGCCGATGATATCGCCGTCCTGGACGATTTCCCTCAAATAGTCCGCCGTCAGCTTGCCCAAATACTGCTTGATCACATGATCCTCGAACAACGGGATGGACGCGACCAGCGCCCGCTTCAGCCCGAACTTTTCTTCCAACTGTTCGCTCAGGATTTTGCGGTCCTCGGTCGGGTCCGAAATACGAATCTCGACGATTCCTTCCTCTTTCGCCTGCTGCAGTAGACGGGAAACGGTCGGCCGGGAAACCTCCAGCTTGTTCGCGATATCCTGTTGGCTGTAATCCAGCAAATAGTAAAGCTTGGCGGCCTCGATCATTTTTTTTAGCTTCTCTTGTTCCATAAAGCCCCCGACTCCATCCCTGAACACTTTACCATGTATTGTTACACAAATGTCCGCCGTACTGCAAGCGTTTTAGCTCAAAAACGTCCCCAACTCTAGTTAGGGACGCTTTATCCGAATAAAATTGATTAAATCTCAACATACATTAGTTAGTGAATTTTACGTATTGCAAGAATCGCTTAAGCACCGTTGCAACTTGAGCTCGCGTCGAATCCAAAGAAGGTTCGAACGCCGTATCTGTCATTCCTTCGATGATCCCCGTTCGAACGACTTGTTCAACGGAAGCAGCCGACCACTCGCTAATAGCTCCGCGGTCCTTGAATTTGTCTATCCGCATCTCAGCCTCTTTGGAGGACGGATCGCTTCCTGCTGCCTTAAGCGCTCTGTTAATCATGACAGCCATCTGTTCGCGGGTAATGCTGCCGTTCGGTTCGAACGTCCCGTTCTCGAATCCGTTCACAAGACCCGCTTTTACTGCGGCACCGACCGATCCGGCGTACCAATCTTTTGGCTGAATGTCATTAAAGATCGCAGCGCCTGGATCTTCAAGCAAGCCTAACGAACGGACAAGCAGCGAAGTAAATTCCGCGCGCGTTATTCTTTTATCTGGCTCATAGAGCTTGTCGGTCATCCCCTTTACAATAAATTTCGACGCCAGCCGCTGGATATCCGATTCCGCCCAGTGTCCGGCAATGTCATCAAAGGTATGATTGGCCGTAACTACCGTATAAATGCTGTTATGGGTGGAAAAAATTTTAACTGTAGAAGCCTTCTCTCCTTTTTCGATATAGGAAGGAATAAAGGTCGCTTCATGGGTAACCGGATCAATCGTAATGGCTGTAACATGGTCCCTATTGGGATCGCTGCCGGCGGGAACAATTACTTTACGCTCCACATAAACAGCCCCGAAATTCACTAGCTCCTGCGATAAACCGTTGCTGCCTTCGGCCGTAATTTTGAAATCAAGAGGATTGGGAAGCAGTGTGCCGGTCAGTTGATTCGTCTTGATAATCTTCTCGTTCATACTTGATGGCAGCTTCTCGATAGCCACGGTAATCTTGATGATTTGCATCGTTGTCAAGGACTGGGTCCAAGTACGTAATACGTGAACCGGCAGCTTATATTCCATCGCATCTGTGCGTAACGTGATCAAGGCGCCGGCTTGAACTTTGTCCGGATTTTGGAATGACTCCGCCGGAAACTCGACTTTAGTCAATACGTCGGCACGATCGATTTGAACGATTACCGAGCTGGCCGTTTGCAAAGCTGAGGCTAATTTGTCCTTGTCTAACGTTATTTTGGTTATCGTTTGTCCCAAGCTACTGGTCTCTTTGGCAACAATCCCGTCTTTGCTCGGATCCAGAACGACTTCCGCCGCGTTCGGTTTCGGCGTTGGTTGCGACCCGCTTGCAGATCCGGCGGTACTTTGGCTAGAGCTTGACGTACCACTACTATCCGACGAATTGCCGCTAGTGGTATAAAGCGTCATATCGTTAACCACGATCTTGTCCGCCATTGCCGTTACGCGAGTTTCGGCAGAAACGAATCCGGACGACTCCGATCTGAAGACGTAAGTTCCGGCAGGCAACGAAATGGAAAAGGCCCCGTCCTGCCCTGTTTGTAGTTTCTCAAGCAGCATGCCGTCTGCAGAATCATAGACTTTAACCCATGCTTGTGCTGCAGGGTTAGACCCGTTCGTAATTCTCCCCGCCACAACACCGTTTGTTTGCAATGAAGCTTGGACGAATACATCCTTTTCCTTGTTGACGGCTACGTTTTTCGTTATGCTTCCCACATTGCTTTTTTCCGCTGTCAACGTATAAGTTCCGGCAGGAACAAACAAGGCAAACGTGCCGTCGCCGTTTGTTTTCGTATAATTGGAATAGGCTTCATTAGTCGCACGGACGATGACCCCACCCAGTGGAGTTTTGCCGTCGGCAGCGAAGATCGTGCCGCCAATTTTCCCGGCTTCCGTTGTCAAATTCTGATGTAATGTTTGCTCCGCGGCAACGGTAATCGCAGTCGGTGTCTGATTGCCGTCAAAAGATCTACTATCAACGGTATATTGGCCGGCCGGAAGCATCAAGGAAAAGAAGCCTGTATCCGCGTGAGTCGCGATACGATCGACAGGCGTTCGAGTCTGATCGAGTACGATAGCCGAAGCTCCGCCTACGTTTGTTTTCCCGTTGGATACATAACCGTTGAATATGCCGGCCGGGCCTAATACCGGATTTACTGCAATGCTTGAGCCTCGTGAGACGCTAATATTTTTGTTTAGTGCCACTTTATGGTAATGCATTGTTTTTAATGTATAGCTTCCGGGCGGAACCTTTAGTGTGTATGTCCCGTCTACCTTCGATGTGGTGAAAGAATAGGAGCTGCCGTCTTGAGACAGAGCAACGATTGTCGCATATCGTATCCTTGTTCCGTCCGCTTCAGTAACTTTACCATTGATTTCTGTCGGATTTATCGTCGGATCATACGTGCTGGTCTGTCCTTCCAGAATGCTCAAATTCTCTTTTACCGCGACCGAATCACCCGAGACCGCAGTAATACGATAATTTCCTACAGGCAAAAGAGTCTCATAGCTGCCATCATGAAGCGGTGCCAGCTTGTCGACAACTTGTCCGTTCTTATCTTGTACGGTGATTGAAATGTCCTCAAAGCTTGTTTGCGGTCGGTTATCAGAATAAGATACTTTGCCTGATAACGTACCGGCATTTCCCAACGTAATCGCTACAGACTCATTTTTGCCGGGTGCAAGAGTTACGGGCTGACTAATCCCAGCGTGTGCCCCAGCGCTAGCTTTCACAATGTAAGTTCCGGGCGGCAATAAAAATGCATAAGTACCGTTGGGAGACAAAGGATCGACATCCGGAGCATAGGCGTTGCCTAGCAAATCGAAAACGCGAACACGGCCAGTTGAGTCAGTTGGCGCATTAGCCAGACTCACCTTCAAGCCGGAATTCATAACCGTCAGATTCATTGTCGTTGAACCGGGCGTAATAGTCGCTTCGGAACTAGCTTGTATGCCGGTTTCATTTTCTGCGGCTGCAATGATGGCAACTTGCCCAGTAGGGACTGCAAGCGTATAAAGACCGTTCTCATCTGCCCGTGTTTCGTTCAACATCATTCCCTGCTGATTAAGGGCTTTTACTTTGAATTTTGCTTTTAATCCGGATGCGGATTGAATCGTACCGCTGACTTTTCCGGCCGGGTTAAGCTCGATCGTAAGAGGGGACTTCGACGAATCCGTTGTAAGGCCCGATACAGAGCCGTAATACGGTTCGTCTTGAGACGAATAGGCCGCCACGGTATAAGAGCCTTCATTGATCGGAACCGTAAAAGCTCCGTCCGGCGAAACGGAAGCCTCATTATACATAAAGCCCGTATTCTCGTCGATCAGTCTCACTTTTGTTCCGGAAGGCAGCGGGCCATTGGAGCCGCTTCTCGTGACAACACCGCTAAGCAGCATCGTATTCAATGAAAAGTTGGCTGTCTTGGTTTGATCCTGACTAACAGTAACGGAACTGCTGGAACCCTCGGTTTCGTAAATGGCCTCAATCGTATACGTTCCAGGCGTAACGTTCAGACGGTAATTGCCGTCCGGATTGGTGATATCCTGCGCAATCGTTTGGCCGCGGCTATCCAAAGTAACCACGGCTGCATTCGGTATCGGCTTCCCGCTGCGGTCCGTCACGTCCCCGCTTACAGTCCCCTTGGCTGCACTGCTATTCGGCGCTGTATCTGCAAAAGCCGAAACGGGTAAAGCAATCGCCAGGGACAGAATCAGGAGCACTTGAATAACGATCCTCTTGCTCAAAAACATGAATGCTCGCCTCCGTCTGTTTTCATCTTTGCTGGTTGTATTGATCAAGCAATCTTCGCTGTAGATCAAAGAAGGCTAGTTTGTTGGATAGAACCATCATTTTGGGATGGCTTTGCCTCACTTTTTTTAACAGGAACCCGGCTTCTGCTATTTTACCGGAGTGAACCAATAAGTCAGCCTTTAGGATATCGGCTTTCCATGCAAGAATATCGCGGTCCGCAGTTACAGTCCCCCGGTAAGTTTCAAATCCTTCCACAGCTGCCTCGATATGTCCTTCCGCCTCTTGAAGCAGCAAGCGGGCTTTTCTCATCTGCATCTCCGCGAGCGCATAACGGGCATCGGGAAAGTCAGGATGGAGCTTCAACGCCTTGCGGCAGCATTCTTCGGCCTGCTCCCATTCGTTGCGCGACGCCAGTATTCGGGTCATCATCATATAAACTTCTGGCATTCGGCCAAATTTGGGATTGGCGCGGGCATACTCCTCGGATTTTCTCAGATAGTCCAAAGCGTTGTCGTAATCCCCCAGGGACATCGTCTCTCTCCCTAAAAAATACCACCAGCCCGAATTTTCGGGCTCTTCTTGCGTCATCAGACGAAGGAGATGGATATTGCGGCTAAACTTATCTTTATCCTCTTTAACAAAGGCTTCATAGCCGTCATGGAACACTCTGATTTTGGTCGGTTTATGCAGTACATTGGAAGTAAATATTCCTTCTTCCTGCGTAGCGATTTGTTCATGGATTCGTCCGCTGTAATAAAGTCCCCGTTGGACCGGGAATAAACGCGGTACGGAATAATCGCATACTTCCGTACCATTTACTTGGTTGATCAATCCGACATGCAGCACCGGGATAATATGGCCTAAACCAGAGTAAAGCGCTGCAGCCGTTCGAATATTTGCCTGATCTTCGGGATGAAGCCACTCGTCCGCATCCAGCCAAAATACCCAATCGGAGGTGACGCGGGCAAGCGCCTCATTGCGCAATTGCGAAAAGCTGTCGTTCCAAACCGTTTGATGAACTTTAACGGTTGGGTAATCCGTTAATATCGACAATGTTTGATCGGTCGAACCGGAATCTACAACAACGATCTCGTCAAATACCCCGATGATGCTATCGAGGCAGCGCTTAATGCAGCGCTCTTCATTTTTGACAATAATAGCGGCCGATACGCTAACCGGTTTTGTTTGCAGCAAATCGATGATATCCTGCCTCACAACCCCTATAGGGGTTTTCCCCAGTTCTCGATACGCTGACGGCATCCAAGTTGCCTCGGGATCCAAAAGATGCGCCCTCTCAAACATAAGGCGTGCCATTTCACCGTTCTGTTGATGCAATAACGCCTCTCCCAATAGAACCCACCCTTGCCCGTCTATGGGAAATAAACGGACGTGCTCGATAGCATGGGCTTCCGCTTCTTGATATCGTTGTTGTTTTAACAAATGGGTTATCATCTCGTGACGCGGATGCATAGAACCGACCTTCCTGCTTCAAAAATATATCGGCCAATCGTCCGATTGGCCGATTTCGTTCATTATAATAAGTTTAATGCTGAGCGTTGATCGTTACTGTGTTGGCTACATATCCGCTATATCCATCCGTTGCGTGGATGACGATTTGGGTCGTTTCCTGAGCAGTCCCTGACAACAGCAACAGCGTTCCGCTTATCGAAGCGCTGAGCGTGTTTGACCACGAGCCGTAAACATACGTCAATACGTCCTGATTCGCATCGATAAAGTAGTTCCGCAAGTCAATTTGCGTCAATCCGCCCGTTAAGGAAACGGCCGGCTGAGACAATGCTTGGGGAGCTATGTTTTGGCTGCTGCTCCCTATGCTCACCGTATTGCTCACATACACACCATGTCCGTCCGTTGCCTGCACGATCACATAGGTCGGCTCCTGGACCATCCCCGACAGCAGCAGCATCGTTCCGCTTACTGAGGCACTGAGCGTGCTCGACCACGGATACTTCCATCCGTAGTAGAACGTGAGCTTGTCCTGATCCGCATCGTTGAAGTAGTTTCTCAGGTCCACCTGTGTCAGCGTACCAGACAAGGAAACCGCAGGTTGCGACAACGCCTTGGGTAGGAAATTTAAGCTGAAGCTTTCTTCCGCAGATGCTCCGTGCGTATCCGTCGCTTTTACCCGGAACGTCGTCGGCGTCGTCGGCGTACCTCCCACATAAAGCGTGTTGTTGGCGATGCTCGCCGACATTCCGCTGCCCGCAGACGGTGCTTCGGTTATCGCATAGCTTAGTCCATCCCCGTTTGCATCATAGAATATATTCCCTAACTCAATGGCACTGGAGGCGAATGCCCCGCTGTTCGGGTCAAATGTTACCAGATTGTGACTCAACCAGCTTTGCGGCGCAAAGTTTAGCACTTCCGTCAAATCCGCATACAGCCCGCTCGGGTCTGTCGCCCTCACCGTAAACGAATCGTTCTTCCGCGTTGGATTTCCGCTCAAATGTACGATGCTTCCGCTTACGATGCTCGCTGAAAACCCATCCGGCTGTCTCACAATTGAGTACGTCAACGGATCCGTATCCGTGAAGTACACTCCCGCGTCCGCATCGTTGTTCATAAAACGCTGCGCCGCCGGGTCCCATGTCGTGTACACCATACCGCCGCTCGGCAATACTTGCGGGATTCCACCAGTTTGTTGCACATTTACCGTATTGACTATAGAGAAGTAGTGTCCATCCGTAGCATACACGATCACGTAAGAGGGCTCCTGCGCCATCCCCGACAGCAGCAGCATCGTTCCGCTTATCGAGGCACTCAGCGTGCTCGACCATGGATATGTCTTGCCGTAGTAGAACGTCATTTCGTCCTGATCTGCGTCGCTAAAGTAGTTCCTCAGATCAACCTGCGTTAGCGCACCGGATAAAGAAACCGCCGGCTGGTGCAGCGCTTTGGGTGCAAAATTCAGGCCGAAGCTCCCTTCCGTAGATGAACCGTGCGTATCGGTCACCTTCACCCGGAACGTCGCCGGTGACGTCGGCGTACCGCCCAGATACAGCATGCTGCCGCTGATGCTCGCCGTCATCCCGCTGCTCACAGATGGCGCCTGAACCATCGAATAGTCCAGCCAGTCCCCGTTTGCATCATAAAATATACCTCCCAGATCGATGGCGCTGGTTACGAACGCACCTCTGTTCGGGTCAAATGTTACCAGATTGTGACTCAACCAGCTTTGCGGCGCAAAGTTTAGCACTTCCGTCAAATCCGCATACAGCCCGCTCGGGTCTGTCGCCCTCACCGTAAACGAATCGTTCTTCCGCGTTGGATTTCCGCTCAAATGTACGATGCTTCCACTTACGATGCTTGCTGAAAACCCTTCCGGCTGTCTCACAATTGAGTACGTCAATGGATCCGTATCCGAGAAGTACGCCCCCGCGTTCGCATCGTTATTCACAAACCGCTGCGCCGCCGGGTCCCATGTCGTGTACACCATACCGCCGCTCGGCAATACTTGCGGGATTCCACCAGTTTGTTGCACATTTACCGTATTGACTATAGAGAAGTAGTGTCCATCCGTAGCATACACGATCACGTAAGAGGGCTCCTGCGCCATCCCCGACAGCAGCAGCATCGTTCCGCTTATCGAGGCACTCAGCGTGCTCGACCATGGATATGTCTTGCCATAGTAGAACGTCATTTCGTCCTGATCTGCGTCGCTAAAGTAGTTCCTCAGATCAACCTGCGTTAGCGCACCGGATAAAGAAACCGCCGGCTGGTGCAGCGCTTTGGGTGCAAAATTCAGGCCGAAGCTCCCTTCCGTAGATGAACCGTGCGTATCGGTCACCTTCACCCGGAACGTCGCCGGTGACGTCGGCGTACCGCCCAGATACAGCATGCTGCCGCTGATGCTCGCCGTCATCCCGCTGCTCACAGATGGCGCCTGAACCATCGAATAGTCCAGCCAGTCCCCGTTTGCATCATAAAATATACCTCCCAGATCGATGGCGCTGGTTACGAACGCACCTCTGTTCGGGTCAAATGTTACCAGATTGTGACTCAACCAGCTTTGCGGCGCAAAGTTTAGCACTTCCGTCAAATCCGCATACAGCCCGCTCGGGTCTGTCGCCCTCACCGTAAACGAATCGTTCTTCCGCGTTGGATTTCCGCTCAAATGTACGATGCTTCCACTTACGATGCTTGCTGAAAACCCTTCCGGCTGTCTCACAATTGAGTACGTCAATGGATCCGTATCCGAGAAGTACGCCCCCGCGTTCGCATCGTTATTCACAAACCGCTGCGCCGCCGGGTCCCATGTCGTATAGATCATACCGCCACTCGGCAATACCAACGGTGGGCCGGACAACTCGCTCAATTTAATTTTATTCAGTTGATAGGAAATATTCGGATTATAAACAGGATAATGATACTTTTCTAAGTTGCCATATACTGACTCTTCTTTTACTATTCTCTTTTCACTCCCCATAAGCTCAATAGAGCCTGCATTTACATATGGAGCAAACTGAGGGTATAAAACCATAGTGGCTTGCAATATTCTTAAAAGCTTCTGGTAATGATTTTCTCGAGTCAACATGCTCACCTTGTTTCTTTTATTTTTTGAAATGAAATACGTATAATCCATTCAATACAAAAAAATTAGTAATTTTCTCCTGTATATATCGACAAAACAATACCATTTTATTAGACTTTCGCACTATAACAATTTACTTTTTCGTATCAAAATGCCCTTTTCTCTTCCCCCTCCCAAGGTATGGTATAATTACACTACCCTATCACCCCAAAGAAAAAAGGAGGCGCGGCCCCTTGGCTATCAAAAGTGAAACGGAGCTGTACGCCCCCGTTAAAGCCTACTTGGAGCAGCTCGGTTACACGGTGCGCGGCGAGGTGCGTCATTGCGATCTGGTCGCCATCCGCGGAGAGGAGCCTCCGGTCATCGTCGAATTGAAAAAAAGCTTCTCGATCCCGCTCCTGCTGCAAGCGATCGACCGTCTGCGGATCAGCCGTTTCGTGTACGTCGCTTTCGAGCGGCCGGCCAAAGGACGTGCGCCACACGGCGCCAGTTGGCCGGAGCTCCGCAGACTGTGCGGCATGCTCGGCATCGGCATGATCGTCGTGCAATTCTATAAAACGCGCAAGCCTCGGGTCGAGGTCGAATGTCATCCGCCGGACGGGTCCGGGCTCGCCATGCCGCTCAAAATGCCCAGGCATAACAAATATGCGGCCGGCAAGCTGATGCAGGAATTCCAGGAACGCCGGGCCGATTATAACGTTGGCGGCAGCACCAAGCAAAAGCTCGTCACCGCTTACCGCGAAAAGTCGCTTCATCTCGCGGCGCTGCTGCGTACCCATGGCCCCATGAGCCCTAAACAGTTACGCGATCTGACAGGCAATGCACAGGCTGCAGGCATGCTTCAGAAGAACGTATATCTGTGGTTCGAACGCGTAGCCCGCGGCGTATACAAGCTCACCCCGCAGGGAGAAGCGGAGCTGCAAACTTTTGCTCATGTCGTAGAGGCTTACTTGCCGGCCGCGGCGGCGGATAGCGCCGCGGCACCGCAAGTCCCTGTCCTGCAAAATGCATAAATCGTTCGGGCAGCGGGTATGTATAGAGTGATAGACTACCGTGCAGAAAGGACGTGCGCTATGAAACCGTTCGTTCGGGCTCTCTTCGCGTTATGTCTTGCTATGCTTGCGTCGACATTGTCACTCTTCCCCCCTGCCCTCCCGCCGTCTGCGCAGGCCGCTTCTTCCATTCGCATCCCCGTGCTCAACTACCACAGCATTACCGTCGATCCCGGCAACCGGGCGACCATCGCCCCGGACAAATTCGAAGAGCAGATGCGCTACTTGGCTGACGAAAGCTACACGACGCTCACGCTTCAGCAATTCACCGATATCCTCGAAGGCAAAGAAAAATCGCCGGAAAAACCGATCCTGCTCACGTTTGACGACGGCTATGCGGACAACTACGAACACGCTTATCCGCTGCTCAAAAAGTTGAAATTCAACGCGACATTATTTATGGTTCCTGGGTTTGTAGGTGACGGTTATTATTTGGATTGGGAGCAGGTCAAAGCGATGAAAGAGGCCGGTTGGGACATTCAGCCTCACAGCATGAGCCACCCGCATTTACCGAAGCTGAATGCCAAGAAACAAGCGTACGAAATTACTGAGTCCAGGCGGCTGATCGAGGAACAGTTCGGCACGACGGCCGATATTTTTTGTTATCCGTATGGCGAGTCCAACCGGACGACCTTGAATATTTTAAAAGAGAATAAATTCCGGTATGCGTTCACCATTGATCAGGGGTGGGCTTCGTCCGATCAGGACCCGCTCAAGCTGAAACGGCTGTTCGTCAACGGAGAAGCATCGATGAAAGCCTGGAAACGACTGCTGGAGCCGCCCAAATCTTGACTTCCCCTTCCGTCGGGGAAAAAACGCAAAGGACCAAAGCGATCCTCTGAACGGAGACGGCTTTGGTCCTTTTAACCTGCGGTGCAACTTAAACGAAGACCGCGGTATTCGTTTTCCTCTTCAAAAGCTCTTTATGAATCCAAATCGCCGCCTGCGAGCCCTCGCCCATCGCGATCGTGACCTGTTCCGAATGCACCCCGATATCTCCGGCCGCCCAGACGCCGGGAACGTTCGTCATCTTGGTGCGCGGATCGGTGACGATATGACGGTTCTCTAGCCGCTCGATGCCAAGCGACGCCATCCATCCGGTATGCACTTGGTTGCCGCCGAAAGCGATAAAGCCGCGCTCTCCCTCGATCGTCCGGCCATCCGACAAGCGTACGCCGTCGAACCGGGCGTCCTGACCCCCGAGCACCTCGGCGATTTCCGCTTCAACATGCGGTATGCCCGCTTCCATCAGCTTGTCCGCATAGCCGCTGCCCACGGCTTGCCGTTCGTGATTAACGTAAACGATCCGATCGGTCCAATAGCGCAGGGCAAGCGCCATTCCCGCTCCCGTATCGCCCGATCCCATCACAACGGTCCGCTTCCCGGCAACCTCGTATCCGTCACAGTCGGGACACACGTACACGCTGATCCCAAGGCGTTCTTCCAGCCCGGGTAGAGGCGGGAAGCGATCCAGTACGCCGGTCGCCGCAAGCAGCGTCTCGGTGTGGACGGCTCCACCCCCATCGGCAAGCGCGATCTGAAAGCCGCGGCCGTTCCTTGCCGCCGCCACCGCCTCGTCGCGGCGAAATTCCACACCGAGCCGTTCGGCATGCTGCCGTCCGAGATGGCGGAGCTCTTGGCCGGATACGCCATCGGGCCAACCGAGCACATTGTGGTAGCTGCGGCATAGCGTTGAACGCCCTCGCCCTTTGTCGATCACCAGCACGCGATGCCGATACCGTCCAAGCTGAATGGCCGCCTGCAAACCGGCGATGCCCCCTCCGACGACGATGCAATCGTACATGATATACGCCCCTTCGTTATTCGTTAACGTTAGCATCCCCCCATAGTCCTTGTTTCCATTCCATCCGTTTCCTAAGCAGTACGGAAAAAAGCTTCCTCTTCAATCAAGAGGAAGCCAAAATGTTGAGAAAGCGGTCAAATGGAATTATAGAGGTTACGAGGGGGTGGGGTATCCACTTCCGACCACTGTTGTCATCGGGAAATTTTGATTGGAAGCCGCTTAACAGCGGACATTTCCCGAAGACAAAGGCGGCCGCTATCGCTTCTCCAGTGGATACCCCACCTTCGTTTGCATCTCAATTTTTGTAAAACCCCACTTTCTCAACAGCCTAACTCTCTCCAAATCAAGAGGAAGCTTTCATATCGGTACGGGAGCCGCTCTCCGAGCCGGGACTGCGCACCGCCGGGGCCTCGCCCAAAGGCGGCTCTTCATCCGCACGTCGGCTCAGCAGCCAGACAAGCCCAATTTGCAGCACGGCCGTTGCCGCCAGCACCCAGGGAAGCACCTCGCTGCCTGCGGTGCTTGTAAGCCAGACAAGCAGGCCGATCGATGCGACGCGTCCCCCGTTCAAGAACGTTTCGCGCATCACGACCGATTCGACGCGAAGCTGGCCCTTGAGCGGCAGCACGCCGATCAGGCGGTAATAATACGAAGTAATCGTGTTCCCCTGCAGCGGTGAGCAGATGGAATAAATGATCATAAAAGCGATTACGGTGCCCAGCGTCAGTTTCCACAAAATGAACGCCGTGCCGATCACGAACCCTATGGTCGAGATGAACATAAAGGCCCTCGCCTTGGATTCGCTGCCGTAACGGGAAATGAACATCCCCGTGCCGATGCCGAGACTGGCGTATAGTACTCCCAAGTAACCGACCAAATCTTCCCGGCCGACGATCTGAAAAAGCAAAATATTCGGCAAAAACAGCATCAGCCCCTGAAACAGACCCATAACCAAAAAGGCGATTAGCGAATAGGTCCAATCCCGGTTTTTGCGCATCAGCAGGCCGACATATTTCAAATAATACGCTTTATGGTGCGAAGCTTTCATCGGAATCTTGAAGCTGCCGAGCGCCGCCAGCAAAAACATGAGGAACGAGATGCCGAAAACGATCGTATAGCCCTGCAAACCCTCGAACTGCCGAATGAGAAATCCGGCCAAGGCCGGTCCGATCAGCCCGCCCAGCGTAAACGTTATCATATTGATCGCGAGAAAACGGATACGGTTGCGATCCGTCGTAACATCATACATCAAGGTCAGATAACCTACCCAGTAAAACGAACTCGCGATGCCGTTCAGCACCGCAAAAAGCACATAATATCGAGCCACCAGCTCCCCGGAGAAAACAACGGACAAATAAAACAGCGCAATCATCACAATGCCCAGCCGATACGTAACCATGCGGTCCTTTCGCTTGATCATCCAGCCGCCGAGCGCGAATGCCAGCGGCGCCACCGCATAGTTAATTGCGAAGTACGCTCCGTTAATTTCGAGGCTGTGGGTCAGCCGCCACAAGTACAGCGTCAAAAAGACGCCCGACATCGAAGCTCCGAACTGAAAGCAAAAATGAATAAAGAGCGAAGCGACGGCCTCGGCCGACAGCCTCTTTTCTTCCGGCACCGCCGTCTTCCGCGACTCCGCCCAATGCCTGACCGCTTCTCCGAGTCGTAACCCCATCCGAGCCTGGACCGCCTCTCCCGGCAAACAGGAGGCACCCCTGCCCTCCGTTCGCTCAACATCGATTTTACGACCATTGTATCAGCGGGGACTGCCGTTTGTGAAACCGCAAACAAGCGCAATTGCAAGCGTATCCGGTCATTTTTCGCCAGCAGCGGGATGAGGCCCCGGTCAACCTCCCGTTATTAGCCGTTTCCCCGTCCCTTGTCGGTTTGATGCACCGCTGTACCAGCCGCCGGTTTAATCGAACCGAATGCCAAATCGCTCTGCTATGCCTTGCTTTCCTTCCTGCGTGATTCGCACGGCCCTGCTTTGCTCCTCCCGATGAAACCAATCCATCGCAAACATCCGCTCGGTTAGCCCTTGCCCGAGTGCGCCGGCCAAATGATGCTCGCGCTCCGTCCAATCGAGACAGCAGCGGGAGAAAGCCCGCCGCTTCTTGCGCAACTGCGGCAAGTCCAAACCGAAATCCGAAAAAAAACGTTCGCCGGAAGCCGTAACGTGAAGCTGCAGCCCGTCTTTCTGCAAATGCCCTTCCCTTTGCAGCGATTCCGCAATGCGTACCGCAGCTTCCCCTGCCAAATGGTCGTAGCACATCCGGGCGTGACGCAGCTTTTTCATTTGGTCCGATTGCCGTAACGAGACGACAGGCGCCGGCCCGGCAAACGAAAGCAGCTGCTCGATCATTTCCGCATCGCTCGCCTGCGCAATCCGGTAATACCGGTGCCGGCCGTGCTTTTCTACCGTTACCATTCCGATCTCGGCCATCTTGGCCAGATGAAAGCTGGCGGTTTGCGGCGTGATTCCCGCTGCGGCTGCCAAATCCCCGGCCGGATGGCAGCGGCCGTCCAGCAGATGCAGCAGGATGGCCGCCCGGGACGGGTCGCTAATTAGCGAAGCGATGGATGATACATTCCGATTCAGGTTCATCGTAGTCCTCCTTTTCATTGCATTCCACATTTCGATGATAATGGAAACGTCTATGAATTACAATGAGCTGGGAACAGTTATCCTGAATTTCCTATCGGACTATGACAACCATCGGAGGTAATAAAGCATGAACACAAAAGCATCCCCTGCGGAAGCAAGCCATTTGAACATTCAGCCTAAAATTTTATACTACGGCATGCCCGTTATTCTCGCTACGACGCTGAACGAAGACGGTACGACCAACATCAGCCCCCTTTCCTCGTCTTGGGCGCTCGGACGTTATCTGGTGCTCGGCATGGGCTTCGGCGGCCAAGGCATCGACAACCTGCGGCAGACGCCGGAGCTGGTCGTCAACGTTCCCGACGCCGCCATGTGGCAGCAGGTCGAAAAGCTGGGCCCGCTCACCGGAAAACATCCGGTGCCGGACTACAAAGCGCAGATGGGCTACCGCTACGAGCCGGATAAATTCACCGCCGCCGGGCTTACGCCGGCCGCTTCGCTGTCCGTTAAACCGCAGCGAATCGCGGAATGCCCGCTGCAAATCGAATGCACCGTCAAGAAGATCACATTCCCGGACTATACACCGATGTTTGCGATCGTTGAAACCGAAGCGGTGCAAATCCACGCTCACCCGGATATCGTGAAGAAGACGGGCAGCGATCATATCGATCCTTCCCGCTGGAACCCGCTGATCTACAACTTCCGCCATTACTTCGGACTCGGTGATCGCCTGGGCAACAATTACCGCGCCGAAGTATAGCGGCCAAGCTGCGAAAGCCGCGCAAGCTGACATTTGAAAGACTTTCCGAAGCATGCAAAAAAATCAAGGCACCACCCGCCAGGGCAGATGCCTTGATTTTTCAAAACCATCTTATTTCTTCAGGCTTTCCCAAGTTTGCTGGAATTCCGTCAGCATTTGCTCTTTCGTTTTTTGCTTCGCGACATACGCCTGCATCGTGGAAGCAAACTTTTTGCTGGATGCTTCGCCGCCAGGGAATTTAAACCAGTTCCAGCTCAACGTTTTGTTTTCTTTGCTGTATTTCATCAGATCGGCAGCCAGAGGTCCGAGAATCTTCTCGTCGCCTTGGATGTTGGTGAACGCCGGGATGAACTTGAATTCTTCCACCATGTACTTTTTGCCCATATCCGAAGTCACGAGCCAGTTCAGGAACTTTTTCGCTTCTTCTTTGTTCGGGGAATTTTTATTGATTACCCAGTTGTTCGGCACGCCGACCGGCAGCTTGTCGTTCGCTGCTGCATCGTCGGAAATCGGCATCGGCAGGAAGCCAACCTTCAGGTTCGGGTTCGTTTGCGTCAGTTGCAATTGCGTCCAGTTGCCCTGCTGCGTCATCGCCGCTTTGCCGGTAGCGAACTCGGTTACTTGCGTTTTATAGTCGGTTTGCAGCGGGTTCTTGTTGCCGTACTGGAGCTGCAGATCGAACAGCTTCACCCAGTTGTCGAACACCGGGTCGCCCGGAATTTTAGCCGTGCCTTTGTTCAGGCCGCCGATGAACGCGTTCGGGTCTTTCTGATAAGCGAACGGCAGGTTCACGAAGTGGTTGCCGAGCACCCACCATTCGGCGTAGCCGTTCACGAACGGCGTAATGTTCTTGGCTTGCAGTTTCTTCGCCGCGTCTTCAAGCTGCGTCAACGTTTTCGGCAGCTCGGTGATGCCGGCTTGGGCAAACAAATCTTTGTTATACAGGAAGCCGTAGCCTTCCAGGTTAAGCGGTTGGCCGTACAGCTTGCCGTCCTTGGTCATCGGCTCTTTGGAAACCGGCACCAGATCTTTCACCCAAGGCTGGTCGGACAGGTCTTCCAAATGCTCGATCCACTTGTCCAAATCGGAGAAGCCGCCGTTGTTGAAAATGTCCGGTTTGTCCCCGGAGTTGAATTTCGCCATCAGCGCCGCGCCGTAGTCTGCGCCGCCGCCGACCGTATCGATTTGGATTTTGACGCCCGGGTTTTGCTTCTCGTATTCGGCTGCCAGCTTGGCAAGCGGTTCCGCAATTTCGACCTTGAATTGGAACATTTTCAGCGTTACGGCTTTGCCTCCAGCGGCACCGCCTCCGGCGTTCGTTCCGCTTGGCGCTTCTTCTTTTTTCGCGCAGCCCGCGATGAGCGACATCAGCATAACCGCTGCCATTCCGGCGCTCGCAACCTTGTTCATTTTCATGATGTAACCTCCCTTATTTAATGCTGCTGTTTGTCTGTTCGTTTCATTTGTATTGTATAAAATGCCCCGCCTTTCGAACACGTACTATATTGAACGAAAAGGTGGAACATTTTGAACAACCGCTTACATTACCATTTGTTGTCAGCCTTTGACCGATCCGGCCGTAATCCCTTCGATAATAAACCGCTGCATCGCCAGGAAGAAGGCGACGATCGGAATGACGCCGAGTACGAGCGCAGCAAGCGCCATATCCCACTGCTTCGTATATTGGCCGAAGAACGAATACGTGGCCAACGGAATCGTCCGCAGGTCCGGACTGTTCAGCACGAGCAGCGGCAGCAGGAAGTCGTTCCAAATCCACAAGCTGTTGAGCAGTATAATCGTGACGCTCATCGGCTTCAGCAGCGGAAAAATGATTTTCCAGAACACGCCGTAGGGGGTGCAGCCGTCCACGGTCGCGGATTCCTCGATTTCCCGGGGAATAGACTTGATGAATCCGTGATACAAGAACACGGTCATCGAAATCCCGAAGCCGAAGTAACAGAAGATCAGTCCGAGCTTGCTGTCCATCAAGCCGACCTCGCTTGCCACTTTGACGAGCGGGATCATGATCGATTGGAACGGAATAACCATCGCCGCCACGAAGGCGAGGAACAGCAGATTATTGAACTTCGACGGGAACCGCACCAGCCGGTAAGCAGCCATGGAACCGATCACCACAAGCCCAAGGTTACTGAAAACGGTAATGATCAGCGAGTTCGTAAATACTTTCGGAAATTTCATGATGCCCCATACTTTGACGTAGTTGTCGAAGTTGATCGATTTCGGCAAATTCGCCGAATTGACCAGCAGGTCTCCGAACGATTTCATCGAGTTGACGATTACGAAATAGAACGGCACGAGGAAAAGCAGGGCAAGCACAATGGCTAACAGCTCCAGGGCGAAGGTGCGCAGATTATAGCTTTTGGACGCTCCCATTATACTTCAACCTCCTTTTTCTTCGTGAGAGACACTTGAATGAGCGTAATGAGCGCCACCACGATGAAGAAAATAAAGGCCTTCGCCGTTCCTAAGCCGTAGCGGTTGTTGCGGAACGCTTCTTCATAAATATTGAGCGCCACGGATTGCGTCGAGTTGAACGGTCCGCCCTGCGTCAAGGATACGTTCAGATCGTACATTTTGAACGCCCAGGAGATCGTCAGGAACAAGCAGACGGTAACCGAAGGCATGATCATCGGAATCGTAATGTGGCGCAGCGCCTGCCAGCGCGTGGCCCCGTCGATGGTCGCCGCTTCCGTCAGCTCCTTCGGCACGTTCGCCAAACCGGCGATATAAATGACCATCAAATAACCGGCCGTTTGCCATACACTTACAATAATGAGTCCCCAAAACGCCGTCGGGGCATCTCCGAGCCACGGGAGCTGGAAGAAGGCGATTTGGGTCAGCTCGCCGATGGTCGAGAACCCTTTGATGAAAATAAACTGCCAGATGAACCCGAGCAGCAGTCCGCCGATGACGTTCGGCAGGAAGAAGACCGTCCGCAGCACGTTCCGCGTTTTGAGCGCCTGGGACAGCAACAGCGCCAGCCCGAAGCCGAGCAGGTTCGCGAGAATAACGCTCGTCACGGTGAACCGCGTCGTAAACCAGAACGCTTTATGGAAATCTTTATCCGTCGTTAGGATTTGTTTGAAATTGTCGAGGCCGATCCATTTGACGTTCGACGTGACCCCGTTCCATTCCGTAAACGAATAATACATGCTCATGAGAAACGGAACAAGGACAATGAGGCTGAAGAACAGAAAGGCCGGGCCGACAAAGACGGTTTGCTGGAGCATGCCGGATAGCCGCTGTTTCGCTTTCATGGATTTTCCCCCTTTATTTCTTACAATTCGCAGGCCAAGCTGAAAGTATACCCCCAGTATATAAGCCTCAAAAAGCAAAGAACACGCACTCTGGTGACGTATCAGGTGGAATTTATTGACCTCAACTGGTACAATAGTGGCGCCGACATTTGCGTGGAGGGAATCGCGATGATCCGTAACAGCATCCGGAATAAACTGATTGTATTTTTGCTTGCGGCCACCATACTGCCGATTTCCACTTCCATCGTCATGACGTACTATTTTACGAAGCAAAATATTACCCAGGAAACGCTCCAGACGAATTCCAACTTGATCTATCAAGGCAAGACGAACATTATTAATTATTTGAACGGCATTCATCAGGCCTCGCTCTCGGTGTATAACGACATTGATTTTTACGAAGCGATCGAAGCCGGGGCCTCCGATTACACGAGCCGCAACGAGATCGTCCGCGGCCTGCAAAGCATCTCCAACGCCGTGAAGGATATCCAGCAAGTATACTTGTATATCGCAGATACGGATAAATCGTACCTCTGGACGCAAGGGAACATCTACCGCAACGAATCGAGCGGGTCAAAATTCATTCCTCCCGTCAGCCGGACGGAGGATGTCATTTTGGAGCCGACGCACCCGAGCCATTTGTACGGAACGAGCGGCTTCGGCCCGGTGCCTCCGGCTCCCGCGATCAGCCTGCACCGGAAGGTTGTCAGTGCCGTGACCATGAAAAACTTCGGCATTTTATCGATTGACTTTAACTTGAACATGCTCTCTTCCATCTGCGAGCAGCTTTATAAAAAAGGAGAAGAGCAGCTTTATATCTTGGACAATCAAGGCCACGTTGTTTACGGCCCTGGGCCGCTCGGAACCCGGATCGACGAGCCTTGGGTGACCCATCTGCTCAGCTTGTCCGAACCGAGCGGAAGCTTCGAATCGGACAGCGGCGAATTTAAGGGCATTCAAATGTACGAACGCATGACGACGCCTTATATGGAATGGACGCTCGTCAAGCGGATTCCGTACGACCGGCTGTACAGCAATGCCAGACAGCTGACGGAAATCAATACGCTCATTCTGATCGGGTTCCTTGTGGTGGTCATCTCCGCCACGCTATACATTTCGTTCCGCTTTACCGCGCCGATTAAAAAGCTGATCGGATACATCGGAAAAATTCAATCCGGCAACATGCAGGTCGATATTCACGTCAAAGGAAACGACGAGTTCGGCATTCTTGCGAACCGCTTCCGTATCATGATGCAGACGATCAACAACCTGATCACGCAGGAGTACAAGCTGGAGTTGGCCAACAAGACGAATCAGTTGAAGGCGCTGCAGGCGCAAATCAATCCGCACTTCTTGTACAACTCGCTGCAGTCGATCGGAACGCTTGCCTTGCAGCACGATGCGCCGCGAATTTATTCGCTCCTGTCGTCGCTCGCCAAAATGATGCGCTACAGCATGAATACCAGCGTCGCCATCGTTCCGTTTGACAGCGAAGTAAAGCATGTCCGCTCCTATATGGAGCTGCAGATGCAGCGCTTTGAACATCAATTAACCGTGGAGTACGACATTGACGCAGACACCATTCAGGTCCCCGTGCCCAAGATGATCCTGCAGCCGATTGTAGAAAACTACTTTAAGCATGGATTCGACTCAGGACAAAATACGGGAAAATTGCTGATCGCAAGCCGTGTGGCGGAGGACGGACGCATGGAAGTGACGGTGACGGACAATGGGAAAGGGATGGCGGAGGAAGAACTGCAGCGCCTGAAAGCGAGACTCGGTTCGCCGTCGGAACCTGTGCAGGAAGAGGACAGCATCGGTCTGATCAATGTGGTATCGCGTCTGCGGCTCTATTACAACCATGAAGCGGACATGAGGATCGAGCATCACAAGCCTTACGGCGTCAAGGTAACGATCCTTATGCCCATGCATATGAAGGAGAACGGGGAGCTATGAAAGCCATCATCGTCGATGATGAAAAACACGTGCGGGAAGCGATCAAGCTGCTCGTCCGATGGAGCGACTTCGGCATCGATCAGGTGCTGGAAGCCCAGGACGGGCTGGACGCCGTCCGCCAAATCGAGGAGCATCGGCCGCAGCTCATCTTTACGGACATGATGATGCCCGTCAAGACCGGAATGGAGCTGATGGAATGGCTGCAAAGCCAATACCCGTCCGGCAAAACGATCGTCATTAGCGGGCACGACGAATTCGAGCTTGTCCGGCATGCCGTTCAATACGGCGGCGTCGATTACATCTTGAAGCCCATCGATCACGAGCAATTGGCAGCAGCGGTGGAGAAGGCGGTATCCGCCATCCGGCGCGAAGAATCGGAACGCCGTCTGCAGCAGGCGCGAAATATTGAAATGAATCAGCTCAAGCCGGTCTATTGGGACAAAATATTGTCCAACCTGCTGACCGAGCCGAAGCTGTATTCCCAGCACGTCAAAGCGTTGGACGCGGAGTTCGGGCTTGGACCTTCGGTAAAAGAGTGCCGGATCGCCATCTTGAGCCTGGATACGATGAGCCTCAGCTTCAAGGACAAGTTTATGGCCGATTACGAGCTGCTCTTTTTCTCGCTCACGAACATCTGCAACGAGCTGCTGTCCGCTCGCGCGTCCAGAGGTCCCCGGCAAGGCATTGCCTACCGGTATTGGAACAGCGACAGCGAAGCGATCCTGCTGCTCTACGGCGGACTGGACCAGACGCCGGCATTGCTCGAACGCATTCGGGAAGGCATCCGGGACACGGTCCGCAACTGCTTCGATACGGGCGTCAGCCGGGTGCATCCGTTCCCCGAAGGCTTGACGGCCGCTTATCTTGAAGCCAGGCAGGTGCTTCGCAGACGGAATCTGCTGATCCGGGAGAAGCGCACGCTGATCGCCGGACCCGCAGCGACGGCGACAAGCAGCCGGCAGCTTTCTTTTACGGATTACGCCGAACCGATCCGGCTCTCGGTGCAGAGCGGCAGCGAGGAGCAGATCCGCCGCGCGGTCGCCGCGTGGTTCGCGGACGTGCGCAAGCTGGACTCTATCGACATGGAGCAGCTCGAGCATTGGTGGCACGAGTACAATGTCGTGCGCAGCCGCTGGCTGGCCGAGCTGTTCGAGGGCGACGGGCTCCGCGGCGAGGAGGAGCATAGCGCCCCGTTCGTCGTTCCGCTGGACGAGGAAGGCTTCCTGTCCCTCGACCGCTGGGAGCAGCAGCTCGTCCGCAGCTTGTCCGAGCTCTCGCGGCTGCTGCTATCGCACCAGCGGCAGGACAGCAACGTTATTTTCGAAATTTCCAAATTTATTCAGAATCATTACCATCAGGACATTACGCTGCAGGAAATCGCCAACCATTTTTACTTGAGCCGTGAATATATTTCCCGTAAGTTCAAGCAGGAATTTCATGTGAATTTATCCGATTACATAAGCGGCATCCGCATCGATAAAGCCAAGCTGCTGCTTTTGAACCCGAATCTTCGCATTTCCCAGATCGCAGCCATGGTCGGCTACGACGACGAGAAATATTTCAGCAAAGTGTTCAAGAAGACGGTTGGCGTCTCTCCTAACGAGTACAGGAAGGTGAACCAACCATGAGTATGCAGATCGAGCCGGCGGGACAACCGTCCGCTCCGCGCAACGTCAAGCCGAGAAAACCGACGAGGAAAACGTATCTGATTCTGGCGCTGGTCTGGGCCGTACTTGTCGGCTCGGGCGCATGGGGCGCCAAGCTTTATACCGACCATTTGAAGCGGCAGCTGAAAGAAGAGCTCGCCGCTCAGACGAATGAGCAGCTTGCCGCCGTGCAGGAGCAATACCAGAAGCAGATCGCCGAGCTTAAAGACAACATGACAGGCGAAATGGCCAAGCTGCAGACAAAGGTTGATGCCGTGAACGAGCTGCTCGCCTTTACCAAAGACAGCGCCAGCAGCAAGACGGACAACAGCAACCAGCTCTATACACAGCTCGCCGAAGTGAAGAAGCAGCTCGAAGACCTGAAGAAGCAGCTGGATGCGCTGCAATAGATTGCACGGACGAAAGGATAGTGAACTTCGAAAGCCATGATTCCGATTCAACATATTAACCGGACAATGCTGCTGGTGTGCGCGCCGTTTGTCGGATTATTGTTGTTCCTGATTATCGCGGGCGTATCGGTCGAGCTATCTCCATTCGCCGGGGCTCCCGCCGCTTCGTGGAAAGCCGGCGATGAATGGCAGAACGTCCTTGCCAAGCTGGACAAAACAAAGGCCGACGCGGCGCAGACCCGGTCGACGATCGAGAAGTACTACGAGCTGTACTCCAAAAGCTCGGCCGAAGCTGCCGCCATGACGCAAACTGCGGAATCGGCGGCTGCGCGCCCGGCAGCCATCTTCGACTCGCGGATCGGCGACAAGCTCGGCGGCAAGGTCAACCGCGCCACGACAACCTCCAACGTTGATCTAAAATTATATACGTTTACGGAAGCGAGGTATAAAGGTTACGCATTGAAAGTAGATCTGAAATCAGACAAAGGCATGAAGATGGTGCTGGGAAAAGACAAGGTCGGGGGCAGCGAAACCACGCTGGACGCGGTACGCCGCTATGGCGCCGTCGCCGGGATCAATGCAGGAGGCTTCGCCGACGACGACAAAACCGGCAAGCGGTTCCCGCTTAGCACGACGGTGCTCGGAGGCAAGTATGTCTACGGCTTCGAGCCGACGTTCGAGGATTTGGCGTTCATCGGGATCAGCACCGACCGGAAGCTGATCGGCGGCAAATTTTCGCGCCAAGAAGATTTGGACAAGCTGAAGCCGTCCTTCGGGGCGACATTCGTGCCGATCCTGCTCCAGGACGGGAAGAAGCAGAACATTCCAAATCAGTGGCTAACCTCCCCGGCCCGCGCGCCGCGGACGGTGGTCGGCAGCTTTAAGAACGATCAGCTGCTCTTTATGGTGACGGACGGCAACGACGAAAACGGCCGTTCTGGCGCCACGCTGCCGGAGCTTCAGGACAAGCTTGTCGCACTCGGCGTCAAAGACGCCTACAATCTGGACGGGGGCGGGTCGTCAAGCTTGATCTATGACGGACAAGTAATCAACCGGCCGTCCGATGCCGGAGGACGCCTGCGGCCGCTGGCAACGCACTTCCTGTTTTTCAAGTAAAATTCACATATTTAGCGTTTTCTTTTGCCAATGGGTTGGTTATAATATAGGCGGGAGGTGCTGAGTAAATGTCAGTCACATTTTGGATCGTTATCGTGGTTTTTCTTCTGTTCATTGTCTCGATGCTTACAGCCGCATACAATGATGACAAAACCAAGGGACTTTAATCATACGCTTCCCTTCGCCTGCGGGTTGAGAGACTCGGCTTCCGGATCAATCAAGGTTCGTTACAGCACCTGATTGCATTTGCGGCCGGTATCTTTCAACCCGTTTTCACGTCCGTAGGCAGATACACTTTGTATCTATCACTATAAAAAAATAGAACCATCGGCTAACGTGTGTCTTCGTTCTCCGCATCGGGCTGCGAAGTCTGGTCAAGGGGGATCGGACTGCTGCTGAACTTTTGCCAATCGAGCGGATTGAGCCCAAGCTGCCTCATTACTTCACGGATCTCCAAATGTATAACGGTTTCATCTCCAGTAGTCATTGCGATTCGCTCCATCCTGACAAGTCCACCTCTATATGGTTTTAGTATGATTTTGTATGAGCTTGACCGAAGAGTGTAACAATCCTTACAGGCATTCTAGCACAGCGAGCGTTACAGAATGGTTACAAAACCAAAAGAATTCATAAATTTTCTCCTAGCTTTATTAAATTTTGGCTAAACATTTGATATAATATCCAAAGACCTAGTCCTATTAGACTAATTTAAATGAAAATTCGAATCCCATAGGGGGACTTTGGGCTTATGTCGTTTTTCATTTCCGCCGATTCTCTGATGTATTACGAACATTACGAGTGCCCCGCAAAGGGAGCGAAAACTTTGGTTATGATCCACGGCGCCGGACTGAACTCCACCTTCTGGCAGTCCATTGTCCCGCTTCTCGAATGGCGTTATTCCATCTTATTGTACGATCTAAGCGGCCACGGACAAAGCAGTGAAGGACATACGGACATTTCTTGGGAGCTGCTGACCGGAGAACTCCTTGCTCTGCTGCGCTCGCTGAGATTGGAGCGTGTCACCCTGCTGGGTCACGACTTCGGGGCCCATCTCGCCGTCCAGTTCGCATTGACGTACGGCTCAATGGTTGAAAGCCTTATCCTGATCTCACCATTCGCCCACCTTCCGCTTACCTCGCTTCATAAAGAATACAAGCTGCGCGTCTCCCTCGCCAAGAAAGCAGCTCGTCAAACGCTCGGGGAAGCGATGGCGAAGCGCATGTCCGTCAAGCACGCGGATGCGGTCTTGACGCAGCGAATCGTGCAAGCCTTTGAACGGGTCCATTCCCCTACCTATGTTCAACTGGTGGAGCTGGCGACGAAACCCGTATTTCCGAAAGATTATCTCCTCCTCCAAAAGCCTGTGCTGCTGCTCTCCGGCGAGCAGGACCCTGTCTTCACGCCGGCGCTGGCCGGTCTGATACATGCGCAGCTGGAGACGACGGCCTTCTTGGTCGTCCCCGACGCCTCGAGCCTGGTGTTCGTCGATCAGCCGATTTATGCGGCCGACTGGATCGATGCCTTTAGCCGCAAGCCGTTTACCGGACAGCGGAATAACGCCATAAATCGCGAGCTGCGGCAGCACGTGCAGCAATTGACTAAACAGGGCTACGAGCATTGGGGCGGCAACCGGATTCGCATCCGCTGCTTGGGCAAGTTCGAGGTCTGCCTGAACGACCGGATCGTGCCGGGCGGCTGGAATACCCGGTACGCCAAAAGCCTGATAATCTATCTGGCCTTTCACCCGACCGCTACGCGGGAGCAGCTGTGCGAAGCTCTATTCCCGGAAGTCGAGCACCCGAATGCGATGCGGAATTTGCGCGTCTACTTAAGCCACTTCGCCAAACTGCTGGAGACGAATAATACGGAGAAGCCGTGCCTTACGATCGGAAGAGATGTCGTCAAGCTAAATTATGTTGTCGATTGCGATTTAATGGAATTTCTGAACGATCTGCAGCAGGTCGCCGCAGAGCAGGATAGCGAGGTGAAGTACGGGCTGTGCGAAGATTTGCTTAGCCGGCTCAGCGGCAAGCTCATGCCGGGGTGCTACGATCCTTTTGCCTTATCGTTGAAAGAAAAAGTGGAGCAGCTATGGGAAGGCATCACCTTATGGGCGGCCGATTACTGCATGCTGACCGGAAAAAGCGGCCAAGCTATTCCATTCCTGCTCAGCGGATTGCAGCACGGCTTGGCGGACGAAACCTTGTATTATGACCGGTTGATCGCCATTTATCAGGAAAACGGCAATACCAAAGAGCTGCGCAAATGGGTCCGCAAAAAAAGAAACAGCCTATCCGCGCCCCCGGCGGAGGAAAAGCTATAAGCGGCTTCCAGCAGACGAAAAAGCACGGCCGGCGTCCCTTACGGAACGAACCGGCCGTGCTTCTCCAGTTGCGGGCTAACCCTGCGCAGCCGCTCGGATTACCCTTTCAATTGATGCATCTCGCCCAGGCATTCGGCGCAGATATGTCTTTCCTTGAAATCGCTCACTTGCTCCATCGAGCCGCAAAATACGCAGCGGGGACGATACCTCTCCAGAATGATATGATCACCGCTTACCAATATTTCAACAGGATCGCCTTCGTTCATTTGGTATCTTTTGCGCAGCGATTTCGGGAGTACAATTCTGCCGAGCTGGTCGACTTTTCTTACTACTCCTGCCGGTTTCATCATCAATTCACCTCACTTTCACACGATTACGCTTGCCCTCCATATAGTTCGACGCTGATGTTAAAATTCCTTCCCATAATTGCGAGTTTTCTCCGTTGATTTCTATGAGAGTCGCATTTTCGTAACGAAATGGGTCGAACTTTAGGACAATTCTGGAAATCCGGTCTGCCGGAGCGCTTCGAACAGGACGATCGCCGCGGCGTTGGACAAGTTCAGCGAACGAACGGCGTCCGTCATCGGCAGCCGCATAAGCGAATCCGGGTGCTCGGCCAAAATCTCCGGAGCAAGCCCTTTCGTCTCTTTGCCGAATACCAAAAAATCGCCGTCTTGAAATGTCAAATCCGTGTAAACTTTAGACGCCTTGGTCGTGGCAAAAAAGAAGCGGCCGTCCTTGTATTTATCTTTCACTTCCTGAAACGAATCGTGATACTCCAGCTTGACGGCGTGCCAATAGTCCAGTCCGGCCCGCTTGAGAGTCCGGTCGTCGGTATCGAAGCCGAGCGGACGAACCAAGTGCAGCCAAGTGCCGGTCGCGGCGCACGTTCTGGAGATATTCCCCGTATTGGCCGGAATTTCCGGCTCTACCAGTACGATATGAAAAGCCATGCTGCTCCGTTTTCCTCCTGTATGCCTCATTAATTTTACATACGTTTTACCTTTTCTTAATACGAAGATGATAGTGGCTTGAGATAATGAATTCATCCAAGTGACTACAAAGGAGACTACCGAAATGATGAAGAAGAAAATTCTTGTCGTTGACGACGAACCTTCAATTTCGATGCTCATAGAATTCAACCTGAAGCTTGTCGGCTTCGAAGTGCACTGCGTCTACGACGGTGAAGCGGTATTCCAGGCGATTCAGCATTTCCGCCCCGATCTGATCGTGCTCGACCTGATGCTGCCCAAGATGGACGGTATTCAAGTGTGCCGCAAGCTGCGCGGCCAGAACAATCTCGTACCGATCATTATGCTGACGGCGATGCAGGACTTGTCCGACAAAATCGCCGGTCTCGATAACGGCGCCGACGATTATATGACGAAGCCTTTCAGCCCGCAAGAGCTGATTTCGCGAATTCAAGCGATCCTGCGCCGCATTCAGACCCTGCCTTCCACAAGTCCGAACACGCCGGTGTCCATCGGTCAGATCGTCATTCAACCCGATCAGCGGGAAGTGAAGGTCAAGGGCCAGCCGATCGAGCTGACGCCCAAAGAATTCGATCTGCTGCTCTTCCTGTGCAAGCACCGCGGCAAAGTGCTTAGCCGCCAGCAGCTGCTGCACGGCGTCTGGGATTATCATTTCCTCGGCGATACGCGGATCGTCGATGTGCATATCAGCCATTTGCGCGACAAGATCGAGACCAACGCCCGTAACCCTGAATATATCGTAACCATCCGCAACGTCGGTTACAAATTGGCCGAGCCCGCCATGAAAGAATCTTACGCCTAATATCCGATACAACGAGCGCCGCGCAAACTTGCCGCGGCGTTCTTGTCATATTCGCGCCGTACAAAAAGCAGCCTTCGCTCGGCTTCATGCCGTGGCGAAAGCTGCCGGACGGGTCCGATTACCCGTTGCGTTTTTGGAAATCAACCATAAATTCGGCCAGCGCTGCACAAGCTTCGTAAGGAACCGCATTGTAAGCGGAAGCGCGAATGCCTCCTACGCTGCGGTGACCGGCCAAACCGACGAAGTTGTTCTTCTCCGATTCCTTGACGAACGCTTTCTCCAGCTCTTCGCTCGGCAGGCGGAACGTGACGTTCATGATCGAACGGCTGTCCGGAGCGATGTTTCCGGTATAGAATCCGCCCGAGGCATCGATGACATCGTAGAGCAGCTTCGTCTTGGCGACGTTCTGCTTCTCCATCGCCTCTACCCCGCCGTTCTCCTTCACCCATTTCAGCATCAGGTTAACGACATAGATCGAATGTACGGGAGGCGTGTTATACAGCGACTGATTTTTGGCATGCGTCGTATAGCGCAGCATGACGGGAACATGCTTCGGCTCTTCCTGGAGCAGATCGTCGCGGATGACCGCCACGGTTACGCCGGCAGGACCGAGGTTTTTTTGAGCCCCTGCATAGATCATCGCAAATTTATGGGCATCGATCGGACGGCTCAAAATGCCGCTGGTCATATCGCCGATCAGCGGAATGTCTCCGGTTTCCGGAATGTCGGACCATTGCGAGCCTTCGATCGTATTGTTCGTTGTCATATGCACGTAAGCGGAGTTCGGATCGATCCGAATTTCTCCTGCTTTCGGCAGGCTTCTCCAGTTCGTTTCTTTATTGGAGGCGGCGACTACCGCTTCTCCGACAATTTTGGCATCCTGATACGCCTTCTCGGAAAAGCTGCCCGTTACGAGGTAGCTTCCGACCTTGCCAGGCTTCAGGAAGTTGAGCGGAATCATTGAAAACTGCATGCTGGCGCCGCCGCCCAGAAACAACACCTGATAGCCGGACGACAAACCGAGCAATTCGAGCATCAGCTCTTGGGTTTCACGGTTCAGCGCTTCATATTCCTTGCTGCGGTGGGAGATCTCCGTCAGCGACATGCCGATGCCGTTGTAATCGACGAACGTTTCTTGGGCTTTCTGCAGCACTTCGAGCGGGAGCGCAGCCGGGCCGGGATTGAAGTTGTACGCGCGCTTGGACATGTTTAAAACCCCTTCGCTTTTCATATGATATGGCTATGATAGCAAAGGTTGCAGCGCCGCATCAAGTGTAAGTTTCATGAACATCCGAAAGGAGAGAAGATTCCAATGGAACTGTCCGACCGCCTGTTCGTCGCCGTCCCTGCTCCGCCGTCCATGATCTCCACCGCCGAGTCTTGGGTCCTGCGACTAAAGGACCGGCTTGCCTTTGCCAAGTGGGTCCACCCTCAGGATTTGCATCTTACTTTACAGTTTTTAGGTGACGTTGAACGGGACCGAATCGATCGAATTGCGCAAGCGATCGGACAAGCGTCTGCGGGCGCGGCTCCCTTCTCGCTTCATTTTCAAGGCTTGGGAGTGTTCGGCAAACCGAGTGCTCCGTCGGTGCTGTGGGCCGGGGTGCAGGGAGAAGTGGAGAAATTAGGGCAGCTTCAAAGCCGAGTAGAGGACACGATGAAAACGCTGGGGTTCGCTGCGGAAAACCGTCCGTATAAACCGCATTTGACGCTGGCAAGAAAATTTACAGGTCCGGCCGGAAGTCATGCCGCAATGCTGGACGTTGCGCTGCCGGACGAATGGCATACGCCTTGGCGGGTTAAGGAAACCGTGCTTTATCGCAGCCGCTTGGGCAGCCGTCCGATGTACGAGCGTGTCGCCTCTTTTCCTCTCGGCTGAAAGAACGCGAACAATCGTGAGCTTGGCAGAGGCAAGGCAGCAGGACATCGTACCCTGAGGCGGGGCTAATCGCCCGTCAAGAGAGCGGCCTCGCCCGGTGGGGCCGTCCGTTCGGGCGGCAGGATCATCTCCTCAATGGTCAAAAACTCCATGGCTTTCATCGGATTCATGCCTAGCTGACGCAGCATATCTCGAATATCGAGCAATATGGTTTTGTCCATAGCTACCTCTCTCTCCAATGGTTATCCTCAGGGTCTCCCTTGTTCTATTTCTGTATTGTAACGGAATGTACCGCACTTTTGATAGTCTAAAATGGCTATTTTATCGACTCTAAAGAATTTTTTAGCGGGTCTGTCAAATCACGACAATAGGCGCATTTATGGTATATTTTGTCACTGGGCCTGGTCGTAAGTCACCGTTTGTCTCATCTTCAGCTGTACGACGATTTTGCGAAGCGACTCTTTGTTCAGGCCGAGCTCGTTCAGCTCCTGAATCAATTGAACCCACTCCTGGTCCAGCGTCTCGGGCTTGTCCCCCTGATCGTGCAAAATAAGCGTTTGTACGTTTACGCCGAGTACGGGCGCGAGCTTCCGCAGAAATTGGATGGACGGATTCGATTGCAAATCCCTTTCGATTGAACTCAAATAAGACTTGGCGACGCCGGCGCGGGCGGCAAGCTCCGTAAGCGACATGCGCTTTTGATGTCGAAGGGACTGAATTCTTGCCCCGATCATGATTAATTCCTCCTTAATGTTCCCGAAGGCCGAGTTTTATAGTTCTAGTTCTATATTCATACTAATTGTATCATATTTTGATACATTTTGTATCTTAATTTAAAAAATTTTATTATTTTTTGCCTATTGACCGCCACTTTTTTTTGAAATATGGTTCTTCACAAACTTTGCTACGTAATGTATAATCTAGTCAAGCTTGAATTCAACAGATTTCGACAAAAGTGATACCGAGACTAGTACATCGGCAATGTTTTGGAGGGAAATGGAAATGGTCAGAATCGGGGACAAAATCGCTCTGCTCCGCGAAAAGCATGCGCTCACTCAGGAAGAGCTTTCCAGTAAAATCAACATTTCGCGCGCTTCGCTCTCTCATTACGAGAAAAACCGCAGGGAGCCGGACTACGAAACCGTGGTCAAAATTGCAGATTTTTTTAAGGTATCCATCGATTACTTATTGGGAAGGACCGAGGACCCAAGAGTCGTACTGGAGCCGGAAGTACGGGCTTTCGTAGATAGTCTGGAGCTGTCCGACGAAAAGATTATCGACCGATTTTCCTTAACCGTAGACGGCATGAAACTGACTTTTGACGAGGCGAAACGGTTCATCGCCTTCGTAAGGGCCGAAAGATCGCTCAGATAACGCTGCGAGCCTCCCCTCCTGTTAAGCAAGCAGCCTAGCTCGATCCTCATTTCCATACAATTAGGTATACATGCGCCCCGCAATGGCAATAATGGGCAATTGGGCGTCCTGCACGGTTCGCGGCGGATCGTTTATCCTGGCTTCGTGCGGCCGGGCGGTACGGACGACTGGGCTGAGGGCAGCTCCCGGACCGGATGATTACGCTCCGGACAACCCTTAAGCTCGTCCAAAAAACGGTTGATTTTATCAGGGTGAATCCCAAGCTGCTTCATTGTGCTGCGAATATCAAGGGCAACGTTTCTGCTCATGACTCCAAATCTCTCCTGTACAGGTTTGGGTATGGGAAGCCCCCTGCTTCAAATAATTGGATTTGAAAAATCAGGGATAAGTTGCAACGGCATCTTGTATACTTATTGTATCATAAAACAGATACAAATTGTAACCCAATTTTTCGCTTTTCCTTGCCATTTGGTAACAAAATTCACCCAAAACAAGGAAGAACCATCCTTCACAAATGTCGATACGTAATGTATAATTTAATTACTTCCTAACACAGTCTGGGAGCTTGACCCCTCGTTACGGCCGTTCTTTATAGAAAACAGGCCCCGCTGTGACAAAAGAAGCAAACGCATTCAATTGGTCTGGGAAGTTTGCTCCTGAAACGGTTTACTCCGGATTGTTTTTTCGTTATCGATTAGGCACAACGACTCATTCGCGACAAACGAAAAGACCTAGAACGAAACATTTCGTCCTAGCCGGAGGACTATCGTATACTTAAGATGATCGGGGTGAGAACAGTTGGGGCAAATTGGAAACCGCATCGCTGCATTAAGGGAAAAGCAAGGATTGACTCAAGAAGAGCTTTCCTTGAAACTCGATATTTCCCGCGCCTCCCTCTCTCATTATGAGAAGAACCGCCGGGAACCCGACTACGATACCCTGGTGAAAATCGCCAATCATTTCAAAGTATCGATCGACTATTTGCTTGGTCGGACTCAGGACCCGGAGATGGTGCTGGATCAGCAGGTCAGACAATTCGTCGACAGCCTGGAGCTGTCGGACGAACGGATTTTGCAGCATTTTACGCTTACGATTGACGGAAAACAGCTCACGCCGGAGGAAGCCAAGCGGTTCATCGCCTTTGTCCGGGCAGAGCGGTCCTTTTAAGCATTTTAAATAAAGCCCCAGGCTTATGCCTGGGGCTCCGCTATGTTCCGCGCGCCGGCTATTCGGTATCCTGCTTTGGACCCTTTAAAAAATATTCGGTCACAATCTTAGCCCATATTTCATAGCCCTCATCGTTGGGATGTGTGGCATCGCTCAACACTTGGTCCAGGTTCATTTTATTTTTAGCGAGCGTCTCGTTCATTTCCTTATAAATATCGATATATTCCCAGCCGTTTTTCTCGATAAACGCTTTGGTGCCCTGAATGTAATCCTCGTACGTAAGCCCCGCCTTATTCTTGACCTCCCCGTGTCTTCTGGGGTTAGGAGACAATAAAACAATTCTGCTTTCCGGCAGGCCCTGCTTTAGCCGGTTCACAATCGTTTCAATGTTTTTATTTGTCGTTTCGATCGTTATATTTTGCAGGTAATCGTTCAATAGGCTTGTCTCAAAAAGAACGACGGTCGGCTTTTGACGAATAATCCGGTCGGGAATTTGATGGTCGATCAAATTTTGGGTGGAAAAACCGTTAATTCCCCCGTTGTTGAATTGCAGGCCGCTTAGCCCCGGCTGCTTTTTCAAAGCCTGCACCAGCTGACTGACCCAATTCTTCTCTTTCTGCGAGGCTCCCATGCCCCCTGTGACGCTGCTCCCCATCGTAGATATAGACAAGGCTTTGTTATGCGCCGCTTCGTATTCCAGCGTCTTGACCACGGGAGAAATTTGACGGCAAGCGGTTCGATGGGCCAAAAAATATTCAGGATTGGTGCAACCCGAGGAGTTACTCATATCTAACGAGGATATTCCGGCAAACAATAGGATGGTTAAACTTTTAATGAAATCCAATAGATTCATTCTGTAACCTCCACTTCTCTTGTTGTCCCTTGGATCATGATGGTTCCAGCTCTATACTAAAGTTATCGATTATATGCGAATTCGTATATTCTCCCGTGCTTGCGCTGAAACCGATAGCCCGCAATGGATCCGCTCCATCGACAGCTTCGGAAAGCACCCTCACCCGGTCCAGCATGACGACCAGCTTTTCTCCGGTAAATTTGATTTCGACGTCGTGCCAATTATAATCTTCCGTCTTCACGGTTTCAAACGAAGCCACTTTATTGGTAATGCTACGTTTCACCAAGGCGATATAATTGCTCGCCGGATCATTTAATTCGGGATTGTAAAAATTATCGAAAATCACGGCGTAGCCTTCCGCCGGCTCAAAGCCCAAATATCCTCCGGAAGGCGCCGCTTCCGACGGTCCCGCCACCCACAAAAAAGCAAGACCGTCCCCTCCCGTGCCTCCCCCGGCCTTATAGCGGAAGGAGACCTTCCACCGGTCGGCCACATTCGTCTTGAGCCACGCGGCTCCCGCCGAATTCAGATTGGGGGTCGTTAAAACCATCGTCCCTTCTCCCCGGAAGGCCGTTCCCCGATAGCTCCATAACCCGCTATCTTCCTCAAACGTATCCGTAATCAACGGAATACGCGTACCCGTATTGCTTGCTCCAGGCGAAGCCGGCGAATCGTCATTTTTCAAGAGCGATGCACTCTGTCCAGACTCTTTCTGTGCAAATAATACCATCATTAAAATCGTAATCGGGAACAAAAGGATAAGTTTTCGTCTCAAGTGTGACTGCTCCCTTCTGGTTGACGACGGCTCTGTTTATTTTTCGGCGGCCATATGCTTGCTCAAAATGTTCTCCCCAGCTTCCACCGGAATATTTAACAGCTGCAGCAAGTGCTTGGACTCCAGATACAGTTTATGCGTGCCCTTGGAAATTCGTAAGCAGGAGCAAACGAGCTCGTAATCGATATTCAAATATTCCGCAAGCCGCTTGTATATTTTCACATCGTAGGTTTTACTATCCTGGCATTCCGTGCAGACAAAGCTGACCGCGTAATTGGTCCCTTTCCCCGATTCCTCGTCCGTTTCAAAGAAAAACACTTTCTTGATCCGATTGCCGCAGGTACAAATCATGTTCCATATCTCCTATGCACAACAATATGCATTGATGGTTACTTAAATGCATAGCCGGACGATCTCCGTCCAGGTCGTGCACAGCTCAACTGTGTTCTCTTCAAAAGCTCCGGTGCCGTTCTGGATTTCGATCAACTCAAGATCGGTCAGCGCGCGAATGCTGTGTCTCGTTCCGGCCGGAATCTGAATGACGTCGCCTGCCTGAACCGGTTGAAGCCGCTCATCGAGGATCATTTCCCCTGTGCCGGAAAGCACGGTCAGCACTTCGTCATGCATGCGATGAACCTGATAGCTGTGATGCTTACCGGCCAAGATGCACAGCCTTCGGGTTAACGCCTTGTGGTCGTTCTCGCCAAGAACGCAATCCAAGATTCGGTATTTTCCCCATACTCTTTCCTCATACATGGGGGGCTGCTCGATCGATTTGATGATATCTTTGATCTTCGGAGTCGATTCCTTGCTTGCCACAAGAATTCCGTCCGGACTTGCGGCAACGACTACATCCGGCACATCCAGCACGGTAATGGGAATGTTCAGCTCGTTGACCAAATGCGTATTTTGGCTGGCGTCCGTCATGATTCCCGTGCCGATAATCGGCGTACTCATCTCTTCCGTCAGCGTATTCCAGGTGCCCAGGTCTTTCCATACTCCATCGTACGACAGCATAGCGATATTTTTCGTTTTCTCGACAACTTCATAATCGAAGCTGATTTTGTCCATTTTCCCGTACTGTCGGACCAATTCCTCATACTGAATGGGCAGGCCTTTTTTAATCAACAGCGTGATGATGAAGTCGAGCTTAAACGCGAAGATCCCGCAATTCCATAGCGCGGATTGGGCAATCAGCTCCGCCGCTTTGCTTTGCGTCGGCTTTTCTTGAAAGTTGGCCACTCGCATGAACGGTTCGTCGCTGTCCGTACTCGGCTCCGGCACGATATACCCGTATTTTTCGGATGGAAAAGTCGGCTTTACTCCCATCAGCGCCAAGTCCGCCTTCGATTCCCGCAGTACATCCTCCAGCTTCTTAATATGCTCGAAGAACGGATCTTCCACGTAAGGATCGACGGGAAGAATCGCTACGCATTCTTCGAGACTGACGCTTTCCACAGAGTACAAGTAGACGGCAGCCAGAGCGATCGCCGGAAACGTATCCCGTCTCTCCGGCTCGATGATCAGGGGAACCTGCTCGCCGATCTGGCTTTGCAAAATTTCCCGCTGCACCTTTCCCGTGGCCACGTAGGCGGACTGATCGATATCGGCGTGTTTCAACTGCCGCCATACCCGTTCAACCATCGATTCGAGCTGCCCTTCGTCGTTGCGCAGCACCTTCAAAAATTGCTTCGACCTCGTATCGTTCGATAACGGCCACAGACGCTTGCCGGAGCCGCCGGACAATAAAATGTATTTCATGATAAGCACATCCTTTTCATGGTATCGTTTTGTTCGCCCGCGGTTCGCAGCAACACCTCGTTCACGTGATTTGCCGCATGACTCCACGTATATTTGGACAGCACAAAGTTGCGGCAGACCTCCGAAGTAGGCCACGTCTCCCGCTCCCGGTACAGACGAACTAGCCCTTCGGCAATGGCATCCGCGCTCGTATCCTTGAATAAAAACCGGGAGTCGAACGGCGTCAAAATCTCCTTGTTCCCTCCGATGGGAGTCGCCACCACCGGTACTCCGCTGGCGAGAGCCTCAATGGTGATCAAGCCGAAGCCTTCCAGCGCCTGGGTAGGAACAACGAACAAATCCGAGGATTGATAATACAAGGGGAGCTGATCCTCCGGCACATATCCCAGCAAACGAACATGATGTTCAAGGCCGTATTCCCGGATTTTCTCCTTCAATTCGTCGGCCAGCGGCCCCCTTCCGCCGATGAGCAAGAGACTGTTCGGCTCCTCAAGCACAACCGTTTTCCAGGCTTCCAGCAAGTTGAGCAAGCCCATCCGCTTGACCAAGCGTCTCACGGTCAATACGACAAACCGGTCGGAAGGAATGTTCAGCTCGGCTCTTGTCTTCTGCCGGTCGGAGGCTGGCTTGAAGTTATCGATATTGGTCGCTCCGGGCACAATTTCGATTTTCTCAAGCGGAATCCCGTAGGATTCGTGTAAAATGTCTTTAAAAAATTGGCTCAGTACAATGAAGCGGTCGCCAAGCCGGTACGTACTCATCTCGATCTTCCGGGCCACCGAGTTTCTCAACCGGTTGACCAAATCAAGCTTCTCTACGCCCAATTCGTTCGCCCACGGGCCGTGAAAGCTCATCACCACGGGAATATTCCGTTTCTTCGCTTCCAGAGCCGGACCCAGAGCATACGGCGAGAAATGCGTGTAAAGCACGTCGATCGGACGGCTGTTCATAATGGCCGCTGCTTTTTTTCGGAAGGCCAACTGCCGCAGCAGCATCATCTTATGGGGCTGCGTGGCCTGAATGATTTTGATTCCCTGATGCACCGGCTGTTCCGGGCTGCTCACCATGGCTTCCAGATCATGGATTTCGGAAAGCTTCTCGCATATCGAACGAAAATATGTGTTTAATCCTCCTGGCTGATACACGGGCCATCCCATTCCCGTTGCCAATATTCGTAATATTGACATGCTGATCCCCCTACCTTTATTCGGCAACTCCGCTATTTTGAACCCTTTTTAATTCATACAGCTTGATTTGCGTCAAATATTCGTAATAAGCCCACAGGGTCGCAACCGTGAGGCCGGCCAGCCCTTTCTTGAACAGCCCGTGAACAAAATATTTTTGCCCGAAGCGCAGAACCGGGCGGAACAGCAGCCGCATCAGACTGAAATTTTGGTTGGCGGAAAGCGCTTTTTGCGCTTCCAGGGCGGTGTATTTATTAAACCGGATGACATGGTCATCGATGCTGCGGTAGCCGTCATGCCATAGAATTCCCGGCATAAATCCGATCTTGCGTCCTTCCGGTTCCGGTCCTTCGTGAACCTCCGTCTCTCGAATGGAGGTGACTTTCCGGTTGTACATCCGCGGAAGATTCTCCCCTTTATCGAGCCATTTCCCCATAAAATTGCCGATCCGGTAAATGTTATAAATATCGGCGTCGGCCGTTGTGCCCGCTTTCCACTGCTTAATGGAATGTTTCAGTTCCTCGTTCGCAAATTCATCCGTATCGATGAAAAAGATCCAATCGTGGGCCGCCTTCTCCGCGGCAAAATTGCGCTGCTTGGCAAAGCCGGGCCATGGATTGACATAGACTTTGCAGCCCAGGCTTTGCGCGATTTCCACCGTCGCATCCTTGCTTCCCCCGTCGACAACAACAATCTCATCCGCAAAATCCTGGCATGAAACAACGGCTTTGGCGATTCGTTGCTCCTCGTTTTGAGCGATAATCGTCACCGATATGCGCTTGACCTCGGAGTTGTCCATCTCCTGATTGACTCCTTTCGTTTAGGTGGCATTTGATTTGAGCCGTTGCGTGATTTTTCGCTTAAACCATAATAAATCGCCCTGTGTCGGGACAGGACGCGGCATCGGGACCTTCAAGCTGAGCGGAAATTGAAACATGATGAAGCAGAATCGTACAAAGGTTGCCGCTAACAGCGCACAAGCCGCCCCCGTCAAGCCGAAGCGCGGAACGAGAATGATGAGCAGCGGAATGCTGATGGAGAGGCCAACCGCTTGGAGAAGGGATACTTTGCCGGGCTTTCCCAAAGCCATGAAGGTTTGCGCCAACACCCAGACCGCGCCGCTTAATACCGTCTCAAGAAGCAAAATCCATATAATACCCGTCGCTTCCCTATATTTCTCGCCATACAACAAGATGAGCGCCGTCGGCGAAATGACCATTAACACCAAGGCAATGATGCAAGTGCCCGTCGAAGCGATCCGGAATACTTTCATCGTGAGCGAAATGGTCTCTTCCTTGCTCATGCCTGCGGCTTTAGGCAGCAGGACAATCGCAATGGCATTTTGAAAAATGCCGACCATCCGCGCAAGGCTTAAAGCGACCAGATAGAGACCCAGGTCGGTCGGTGTCATTAACCGCACCATCACCACCTGGTCCATGAACAACGTTAACGTGGCCACGATATCGATCAAGTAGGAGGAAAGGCCGTACGTGATAAGCCTCTTGACCGACGAGACGATGCCTTTCAACGAAGTTTTGTACACGCGAAACAGCTGATATACGGTATAAATCCCAATCGGAACATTGGGAAGAAAATACGATAAAGCCGAAGTGAACGGCGTGAGATGGCCCGTGAGCGCCAGCCCCAACAGCATGATCAGCGTCGCGATCACCGGCAAATACCGTCTTCGGTTGAACCCCCTGAAATCTTCGCGCCCCTGCATGACGGCGTTTAAATAGTTCGTAAAAAGTACGCTTGGTGCAAAAAACATCAAAATTTGTGCCAAAACTACCGTTTCCTGCGAATAAGAGCTCAGCCAAACCGGAACAAACCAGATACCTAGAGCCGTAATGAATACGCTGGTTCCCAGATGAATCAGGCACGCGGTATAAATAAAGTGTCCGGATTCTTGCGGATTTTTCTTCATGTTGTAGATTACGGAGGTTTGCAGGCCGAGCGTAAACAATTGCCCGAGCAGCGACGGCCAGAGCATGATCGCCGATTGCTCCCCTCTCCCGATCGGGCCTAAGAAACGGGCGCAAATGATTCCCGTTCCAAGGTTCAGAAGAACGATAAACATGCTGGTCATGATGGTTCTTATCGTATTGGCCGCGCTTGATTTTTTACTCAACTTGTTCTGAAGACCGGTCCATAAAGGAATGAACCTTTTCCTTGCTTTTTCGGGTAGTATAGACATGAGCCGCGACATCCTTTAGTCTCCTTTAGTTGATGGTTCGGAGCCATTCCAGCCCATAGCAACGCAAAACCAGATCAATACGCCTAGAATCGAATTGTAGCTGTTGGAGAAAAACAAATTGGTGAATGAAGCGGTCATGACGGCAATGCCGAATCGCGTATAGCTTCTCTCCCTTAAGCTCATCCCCTGTTGACTGCACAAGCTTTTGAACAAGCTCCAGAGCCCATAACAAAAAGCGGCAGTTCCAATCAGACCGTAGGTCATCATAATACTGCCTATCCCGCTATCGAATACGCCGGTTTCTTGGCTAAGCTCGCCGCCGTTCTGCAATCGCGTGGCCGTCCCCAGGCCGCCCAGTCCCAAGCCCTGCGGATTGCCGAGGAGCATCGGCAGCAGCTGGTTGGTCAAATCCATCCTTTCGTTAAACGAATGATCGTTCTCCATATCCCCAAACGTAGCAAACCGGTTCAGCAGATCCTGTCCTTGCGGCACAACCAGCAAGCATGCGTAAATGAACAGGATAAAGCCGGCGAGAATGCTAAACGATTTCAAGCGGTTCATTTCTTTCGAAATCGCGATAAAGACGATTAAGGCGACGGCGGCCAGCACCCATCCCGAGCGCACCAAGGTCACCATCGAGCCCATCGCTACCAGCATGACGCCGGCCCATCCGAAAGCCCCCCGCCATTTTTTGACCAGCAGCATCGCGGCAAACGCCAACGAAAGATAGCTGCCTGCGGGACCCGGAGAGTTGAGCGTCGAAAATACCCGGATTTCAAACGGGTTGGGCTTGCCGATCGACGTCATTCCCGAATAATCCATCCAAAACGCATCCCATGGCGGGACCGCAACAAATTGGATCAGTCCGTAGCAGGCAATGAAGACGGCAAGATGGACGAAGCTGATCATCCAGGTATCGCGTTCTTGAACCGTTGGACGGTAAGCTACGATATAAGGCAGCCACAGCAAAGGCACCAGCGTATTGGCCAGGTCGAACAGACTGGCCGATCCGTTACGCGCAAGCCCGATGAGCAGCGCATACCCCAGCGCCCCAAGCAGCCACAGCAGGCCCTTGCCCGCTTGCCCGGGAAAATCGCCCAGTGCACGGACGATCGGGATGACCATCAGCAGGCTGACGACGAGCGGAAGGACGCTGATCATCGACATCGAATGGTAAGAATCCGTCAACCAATCGTAGATTCTTCGCATTTCGGGCGCCGTAACCCAGACAAACAGATTGTAAGGAAGAAACCACAGCGAATTATGCCATGCCAGCAGCAAAGCCGGAAAGACGACTAACATGACGACAACCAGCTGCATCATGGAATCGCCGCTTTTTAATCCGATGGCATAGCCTAAATAACCTGCAAGCAACCAAGACAGAATGATTTTTCCTATCCAGTGGCCGTATAATTTGCCGCTTATTTTCAAGTATCCTGTTTTATGCAATTGGCCGTTCCTCCTACAGTGTCTTTAAGACAGCGAAACGCCAACGGACTTTCTTTGCTTCGTGCTTTCCAGAAATGCGCGGTATTTCGTTTGCAGATGCTGGTCGAACTCGCTTTTAAACCGGTCGACGTTGAATTTCTCCGCGTGCGCCCGAATAAGCTCCGGATCCCAAGTCATGCTCTCGCACTGCCTGACGGCATCGGCCAACGAAGCCGCATTCGGCTGCTCGAAATAGACGCCGTTAAGCGGTGGACGGATCGTATCGAGCGCTCCGCCTCCCTTGTAGGCGATAACCGGCCGGCCCGCGGCGTTGACTTCAAGCGGCGTAATGCCGAAATCTTCTTCCCCGGGAAAAATAAACGCCCGGCACTGCGACATCAGCTTGGCGACTTCCTCGTCCTCCAACCGGCCCAAAAATTGAACGTTGCTTTTGGCCATGCCGCGAAGCCGCTCCAGATCGGGCCCGCCGCCGACCACGTACAGCTTGGCGCCGATTTGATTGAACGCCTCCACCGCCAGATCGATTCTTTTGTAAGGGATAAGACGCGAAACGATCAAATAAAAATCGTCCACCTGCTCCGAGATCCGGTAACGATCCGTTTCGACCGGAGGGAAGATGACGCTGGACTCCCTGCGGTAACAATTGTGAATTCGTTCTTTCACGATCGTGGAGTTCGCGATGTACTCATTCACCCGGCCGGCCGTGTTCCGGTCCCAGTATTTTAAATATTTCACATAAAACCGCAGCCCGTTTTTGATGAGAGGCGAATAGGATTCCCGCGAGATGTACGTTTCAAAATCCCACGCAAACCTCATCGGGGTATGGCAGTAGCATAGATGGAACGTTTCTTTCGGAACCTTGATTCCTTTTACAAAAGCGAAGCTGGACGAGATGACGACATCGTATTCGCGAAAATCCATCTGCTGAAGAGCAAAGGGATAGAGCGGCAGCAGCTTCTTGAAATTGGCTTCGATCCCGGGAATTTTCTGGGCCCATGTTGTCCGGATATCGGCGCCCTTCAAGTCGTGCATCATTTTGTCAAAATTGGCGGCTAACGTGTAGATCGGAGCTTCGGGATACATTTGATGCAGAACGGCAAGCACCCGCTCGGCCCCGCCCATCTGCGTCAGCAGATCGTGAACAAGCGCTACTTTCAATTCCGAAGGCCTCCTTTATATTTTTATTCTTCCGCTGATGACTTGAGGATAGAACGACGTAATTTTTTGAACCGTATGTTCGATCAAGAACAGCTCCTTCACCCGGTTCATGGCCTTCTCGCCCATTTCCTTGCGCTCTTCCGGATGCTCAATCATCCATTGAATGGCTTCAATTAGCCGATCCGCTTTTCCCGGCGGAATGAGCAAGCCGGTTTCTTCGTTCAGCACGATCTCCCGGGGCCCTCCCGCATTGGACGCGATGACCGGGAGCCCGACCGCCATGCCTTCGACGATCACCTGGCCGAAAGGCTCCGGAATGACGGACGTGTGAACCAGCAAATCCGCTTGGCTCATCAATTGGGAAATATCGTTCACATGTCCCAGCATCTTGACGTTAAACAAGCCGTTCTCGCGGATGTATTGGATGAGCTGCTGCTTGTAGACCGCATCCGCTTCGAAAAGCGCGTCGCCGGCGATCCAAAACTCGACATTCCGCTTGGCAAAGGACTTCGCGGCTTCCAGCAAAATATGCTGTCCTTTCCAATCGGCCAGCCTGCCGACCAACAGCACGATAAAGCGGTCGTCCTTATCCTCAAGCTCCGGTTCGTTCTTCCGTCCGATTTGACCGAAGTAAGAAGGGTAGGCAATGGTTTTTTTCTTGGACGTCGCTTGCGACAAATTCAAAGTAGCCATCGTTGCATTGGAGTTGGCGATGACGCCGTCCGGCAAATATTTCACCAGCAGCTTCATAAAAAAAGCGACGATTTTTCGCAAATACGGCGCCTCGATGATGTCATGAATATGCCAAATGAGCGGTATGCCGGCCGACTTGGCGGCCACGGCACCGTAGATGGCGGATTTCAGAGAATTCGTATGAACGCAGACCACTTTTTCTTCCCTAAGCACTCTACCAACGGCTTTTCCGTATAAATAAGTTTTAATCGCAGAGCTAAATACTTGGAAATTAATTGTATTGCGATTTCTATTTCTAACCTTCTCGTCCAAATGGATGATTCGAACGTCCATTCCTTTTTCTCTTAAACGTTCTGCGAGCGGACCGTCCTCTGCCAACACGACTAACGGTTCTACGGTTTGATCAAGATTGGTCAGCAGATTAAACAGCGCCACTTCACCGCCGCTCCATCTGGCAGTATGATCCAAGTATGCTACGCGGTACATGCGACACATTAACCTCCCTTCTTACCTATAAACTTATAATGAAAAGTGACCCCACATCACTGAACCTTCTGCTCCCGGATGACCATCGGATAAAATTCGGTAATCCGTTTCACGGTCGATTCAATCAAAAAGTGTTCCTGCACACGCATCATGCCCATTTCTCCCATGTGCCTTCGTTCCTCGGGATGATCGATCATCCATTGAATGGCCTCGCTCAGCAGATCCGGCTGTCCCGGCTGAATGAGCAGTCCGGTGACATGCGGCACGACGATCTCGCGCGGTCCCCCTAAATCCGAGGCGATGACCGGCAAACCGTTCGCCATTCCTTCCACAATAACCTGCCCGAACGGCTCCGGCATGATGGAGGTGTGGACCAACAGATCGGCTTGCTGCAGCAAAGACTGGATATGCTCGACGTGCCCAAGCATCATCACATTCGTTAACCCGTGGTCCTCAATAAACTGCTGCAGCCGCTTTTTGTATCCGTCGTTGCCGAACAAGGCATCGCCGGCCAGCCAAAACTGGACCTCCGGCTGCTGCTTGAACCGCTTCGCGGCATCGAGCAGGACATGCTGTCCTTTCCATTCGTCCAGACGTCCTACGAGCAAAATGACAAACTGCTTCCGGTTCGAGGATTGACCGAGCATCGATCCGATCGGGCCGTTGTACGACGAATAGGCAACCAGCGTTTTGACGCTCTGCGCTTCGGACAGATGCAGGGAAGACATGGTCGATTTGGAATTGGCAATAATGCCGTTCGGCAGCAGCTTAGCCATGATGCGAATAAATTTGGCGATGACAGGGCGCAAGTACGGCTCTGCAATGTTATCCCGAATGTGCCAGACGAGGGGAATCATGGCGCTTTTGGCTGCGATTGCCCCATAGATGGCTGATTTCAACGAGTTGGTGTGTACGCACGATACTTTTTCCTTTTTCAGCAATTTGCCGATTTTCAACCCGTACTGGAAAAATTCAAGAATGGAGACGAATAAATGCATGTCCAGTTTGTTCCGATTCCGGTTCCTCGTTTTGTCATTGAGCAGCATGACCCTAACGTCGATACCTTTTTCCCGCAGCTTTTCGGCCAGCGGTCCCTCCTCGGCAAGAATGACCAAAGGATGGACCGTTGAGTCCATATTCGTAAGAAGGTTGTACAGCGCTACTTCTCCTCCACTCCACCTGGCCGTATGATCCAAATAGGCAACCCGAAGCATGGCAATTTTTCCATCCTTTCTCCAGTAATACCACTCCTCTTGAGACCTTCACGCATCATTTGTTTGTTTCGTTACGTGGCTTCCCAGATTCACTTGGCGCAACAACCATCGGATATCGTCACGAGTGATGAGCAGGCGTGGAATTGTAGTTTTTAAAGTAAATTTGTATTGACTCAGTATGAAGACAAAGCGAATGCAGGTTGCGGTGAGCAGCGATATTCCGGTAAAAAGCAAGCCGTATCTGGGAACAAGCAGCACCATAAGCACAAGGCTCACGGAAAGACCGATCACTTGTTGAATCGAGCAAATGCCGGGTTTTCCGACAGACATAAACGCTTGCGACAAGATTAAAGTGCCGCCGCCGATGACAACCTCCAGCAGCAGAATCCGAAAGATGCTGACCGCTTCGTGATACTGCGAGCCGTACAACAAATTCAATACCAAAGGACCGATAAACATAAAAAGAAGCGCTACGATCAGGGTGACGAATACGCTGATGCGGAACACTTTTTTGACGAGCTCAATCGCTTCCTCCTTTTGGAGGCCCGACGCTTTGGGAAAGACGACCAAAGCCAGCGAGGTTTGAATCACATTGACCACTTTGGCCAGACTGACCGCGACCAGATACAGCCCCAGATTGGAGGGGGACAGCAGCATGATGACGACGACCTGATCCATGTACATGATCAACGTGCCCATGACGTCGACGCCGGAAGACCGGAGGCTGTAGGAAACAAGATTGCGGACGGACTGCTTCATCTGTTTCAAGCGGGGAAGATACCGCCATAGCAACCGCACTGTCAGCCCCAAGGTAATGGGAATGGTCGGCAGCGCATAAGCAACAGCTCCGCTGAAGGGCGTCAGCTTATTCGTGAATATCAATACGAGCAGGATCAGCACAGTCCCGATATGGGGTAAAATACGCAATTTATTAAAAAGTGTAAATTCCCCCCTTGCCTGCAAAACCGAGTTATTTATATATTCTAAAAGCAATACGGGCGAAGCCAACATAAACCATTGTGCGTATCGAACCACTTCCGGAGAGTAGCCGTGCAGCCAATAAGGGATACCGGTGAAGCCGATCAGCAAAGCCGCGCAGCCGGTCGCCAGACATAACAGCACTCCCGCTACGTACAGCCCGGGGGAATCCTCCTGGCGCTTCTTTAAATTAAACAACAGCGCGGAAGGAAGCCCCAGCATAAGCATACCGGCCAAAAAAATAAACCAGAGCGTCATCGCGGAAAGCTCGCCCTTGCCGACCGGGCCGAGATATCTGGCGGTCAGGATGCCGGTGATCAAATTCAACAGAAAGATCAGCATGGTCACGGTCACCGTGCTGATCGAGCTGGCCGTACTGTCTTTTCTGGTAAACAGGCTTTTGACTAAGCCATAGACGTTAGAAATATCCAATCCCTTGCGAAACAAGGACATGAAACTGTTCATTTTCTCTCCTCAATTCGTTCGATAGCCGGAAGAGGCTTGATCCCTAAAGCGGCGACAAACCATACAATGGCTGCTCCAATCCCTGACATTCTATTTTCGAATGTTAAGTAGCATACGGCACTGACCAAGACGCAAAGCGCCAGTCGAACGTATTTTTGATCGGCTGGCCCGGCTGTTTTATGCAATCGGAACAACTGTTTCGCGTACAGCCATATGGCTCTTAAAAACACAATGGCGCCAAAAATTCCGAAGGTCAAAAACAAAGCGAAAAATCCGTTATCAAAGTTCCCATACTGTCCCAGCTGTCCGCCATTTTCCAATTTCGTCCCTGTTCCTACGCTGCCCAGCCCTTCGCCGAACGGATTCCCAAGCAGCTTCGGAATCATACTTGCCGTGAATTCCATCCGGTCGTTATACGAATAGTCGTCATCGATGTTGCCGAGCGATTGGAACCGTTCGACCAGTTTGTCCCCGCCTGGAACGACCGGGATAAGACCAACGCCCAATATGGCAATCGCACAGATCAGCAATAAGCCTTGCGCGCGTCTTTTGGCATTGCTCAGCAGCAGGTAGAGCAAGATCGCCACCACCATCGTCACCCAAGACGCTCTAACCAACGTAATGATTAATCCCAAAGCCATAACCGGCACGCCAAGCCACCCCATGAAGCCCCGCCACTCTTTCTCGACCAGCATGGCCAGCAAGGCGACGGACATGAACATGCCCGCCGGACCCGGCGAGTTCAGGGAAGAAAAGACGCGGATTTCGTAAGGCACAGGCAGCCCGTTTGTCGACATCTCGACTTCATTCATCCAAAAAGCGTCCCAAGGCGGAACGACAAAAAATTGAATGATGCCATAAACGGCCACAAGCAATGCGATGTTCACATACGATTTCATCCACAAACGGCGCTCCGCATGTCCGTGAGAGCGGAGCTCGGCATATACTAAAAACAGCAGAGGGACTATATAATTCGCAAAATCGAACAGGCTGGCAAACCCGTTCCGTATCAATCCGATCGCAAGCCCGTAAATCAAGGCGATTAAAAACAAGATCAGTACGTTTCGGATAACGGGCGTCATCTCCCAGCGTCTCCGCACAATCGGGATGATGACCGTCAAAGTGACCAGCAGCGGCAATACGCTAAACAAAGAAACCGGATGATATTCGTTGTGGTACCATTCAAACAACCTGCGTATTTCCGGGTTAACCGCCCATACGAACAAGATATAAGGAATTAACCACTTCGAATCGGTCTCCGCCATAATCAGGGCCGGAAAAAACATGGATAGGATGATCGTTAATTGAACGGCCAGCTGCTTCTCAAGGAGAGAGCAAAAAAAGCCGATCCCTACCGAAACAACGAAGGCGAGCCACATCCATGCCGGAATTTGCAACCATCCCGCGGTCTTTTGCAAAGGTATCTTCATACTGCTCCTTTTAACACATGTCTACGTTTCTGATTCCATAAACACAAATCCGATTAAACGAGCGTTCACTTGCTCGTGGTTTTTCTTCCATTTCCGCACTTCATCCAATTTTACGGTTTTATGCTTGACGACGAGCACCACGCCGTCGCACTGGGCCGCCAGCATCAGGCTGTCCGTTGTCCACTCCGCAGCAGGCGAATCGATAAACACGAGGTCGTATTCACCGGCGAGCTGACGCAAGATCAGCCCAAGCGTTTCCGAGGCCAGCAGCTCCGTCGGATGCAATCCCGTAACTTCTCCCGCCGGAATGACGCTTAGCTCCTCAACATGGGTGCGCACGACGGCATTTTTTAGCGGCAGTTGTCCCGTCAAAATGTTGGAAAGCCCTTCTTCGTTGGAGATGTGAAAATAGTGGTGCTGCACCGGTTCGCGAAGGTTAGCATCGATCAGCAGGACCCTCTTGCCGGCTTGGGCGAAGGAGACGGCCAGGTTAGCCGTCAACTGCGATTTCCCTTCCTTGGGCTTGATCGAAGAAATCAAGATGATGTTCTTGGTTTCATTCATGCGAAACGAATATTCCAGCTTCGTACGAATGGACTTGTAGTCTTCGGATGCTTGTGCCTTAGGATTCGTTAGCGTAATTAAAGCGGTATTAACTGAGCTTGGCATACGTCGGATCACCAACTTTTCGATTCATTGTTTTCGCTTCCCGCCGCTTCCAATCTTTCTTGGTCGTGACGGATACGTTGCCTAAGGGGATCAAGCCGAGCTCGGCTTCCAAGACAGCCGGGTTTTTGATCGTATCGTCAAGCGTTTCTCTTGCGATAATAAAACCTACCGACAGCAGCAGCGATACGACAAACGCCAACAAGACGTTAATCAACAGCTTCGAGGTCGCTTTCGGCGCTTCGCCGTCGGCCGGCCCGTCCGGGAGAATGTAAATGTTGTTCACCTGCATAATGTTCGCAACCTGCGATTGGAACACTTTGGCGACGGCATTTACAATCTGATTGCCGTACTCGTAAGAGCTTTTCGTAATGGAAATGGTCAGCAGCTGAGAGTCCTTGGACGAGCTTACCTTCAGCTTCTTGGACAAATCCTCGGCGGACAGCTTCAGATCGGGGTATTCGGTTACCGTTTTGTTAAGCACGGTCGGAGATTTAATCAGTTCCTTGAACGTGTTAATTAACAAAATATTGGTATTGACCGCACCCAAGTCCAGCTTGTCTCCACTGTTTACGATAAGTCTGACGGACGACTCGTAAGAGGGGGGAAGAACTTTATACGTGACATAGAACGAAGTCAAGCAAGCAATAAGTACAAATGAGACGATCCACAGCAGTTTTCTTCTCACTGCCCGGATATAATATACAAAATCCATACCCTACCTCCGAATGTTAGCTCTTATATGACCTCGGACAAGGCTCGGTACTGATGGTGCTCTTGGGAACTTCCGATACCGATGCCCTCGTAATGATAACCAAGCTGGTTCATCATTGCGGCCGCCAGGAAGTTTCTGGTATCGAGTACGTATTTATGATTCATGCGGCTGCCCATATCGCTCCAGTTCAACAGGGCGTAATCTTCCCAATGCGTCAGCAGCACAATGGCATCCGATTGGTCCGCCACCTCTTCCGCCGCATTGCAATACGTTACCGCCAAGTTCGGGTTGAAGATATGGAACATCTCCATTCCTTGCGGATCATGCACCTTGACGCTCGCCCCTTGGTTGATCATGCCTCTGATGATGAAGCTAGCTTGCGTATGGCGCGTATCGTCCGTGTTGGGCTTGAACGTAAGACCCAAGACGCCGATCGTCTTGCCATAGAGCGTCCCTAATTTTTTCTTCACTTTTTCCACAATATACGCATGCATTTCCAAGTTCGATTCCATGGCGGCTTTGACTACATTAAGCTCGCGCCCGTGCTTCCGGCTGGCAGCCAAAAACTCCGCCGTATCTTTTGGGAAGCAGCTTCCGCTCCAACCGCTGGATACCTGCAAAAATTTGTTGCCGATCCGCGAATCTAAGCCCATGCCTTTGGATACCTCCAGCACGTTGGCTTGCATGGCCTCGCATAAACGGGCGACTTCGTTAATATAGCTGATTTTGACGGCCAAAAAGGCATTGGACGCGTATTTGATCATCTCGGCGCTGCGGGTATCCGTCTCAAAATAAACGGGCAGACCGCTCTCCCGCTGCGGGTTGAAGCCGAGCTGGCGAATAATTTCGTAAGGCTGCTCTATGTCGACAAGCTTGCTGTACAACTCTCTCATGATCGTTCTTGCCCGTTCGTTCAACGTCCCGATCACGATCCGGTCCGGCAAAAATACGTCTTCTACCGCATAGCCTTCTCTTAAAAATTCCGGATTGCTGATGACGCTGAAGTGAACGTTGCTTTTTAGCCCCGAATGCTCTTCGATGATGGCGCTGACATGCTCGGCCGTTCCGACGGGAACAGTCGATTTATTGACAATGACCGTATAACCGTCAGGCTTTATGGCTTTGGCGATGTTGATAGCCGCTCCTTCGATATATTTCAGATCGGCACTTCCGTCCGGTCTTGACGGCGTACCTACGCCAATAAACACGACGTCCGCTTCCGATACCGCATCGTACTCGACCGAAGCGTTCAGCGTCACCCCGGCATACGTTTTAATCAGGGTGTCCAAGCCTGGCTCGAAGATCGGGCTCTTGCCTTCGTTAATCGCCTGCACCTTGGATTGATCGATATCAATGACGGTCGTCTGATAACCGAGCGCAGCAAAAGCCGCTCCGGTAACGCTGCCGACATAACCTGCTCCTATGCAAACAACTCTCATGGTTTGCCTCCTTATACGACGTTTTGTTTCATGTCAGCTTCATGTTTCGCCCGATAAGCGTCAATCGTTCGTAATAACCCCTCTTCCAATTCAATGATCGGTTCCCAGTTCAGCAATCGCTTGGCTTTCTCGATATTGGGACGGCGAACTTTCGGATCGTCTACGGGTAGCTGGTGGAACGTAATGTTGCTGTCGGTATTGGCCAATTGCTTGACCAACTGGGCCACTTCGATAATTTGATACTCTTTCGGATTGCCGATGTTAATAATTTCGCCTGTGGCCAGATCGCTCTCCATCATCATTTGCAGGCCGCGAATATTGTCGTCTACATAACAAAAAGACCGGGTCTGCGTTCCGTCGCCATATACGGTCAGGTCTTCCCCGCGAATAGCCTGGGATACGAAATTCGAAATGACTCTTCCGTCATCGTTCCGCAAGCCGGCGGAATACGTATTGAAAATTCTCGCAACCTTCACTTCCACGCCATAGCGTTTATGGTATTCGTAGCAGTAAACCTCGCCGAGTCTCTTCGCTTCGTCGTAGCAAGCGCGAGGGCCCCAAGTGTTCACATTGCCCCGGTATTCCTCAGGCTGAGGGTGCACTTCCGGATCGCCGTAGGCTTCGCTGGTGCTCGTGTACAGCATTTTCGCTTTCTTAGCCTTGGCCAACTCCAGCATATTTTGCGTTCCCAGCGTATTCACTCGCATCGTGCCAATAGGATCATTTTGGTAGAATTTAGGAGAAGCAGGGGAGGCTAAATGATAAATTTCGTCGACATGTCCGAGCTTCTCAAGCTCTTCCGTGACGTCGTTCGAAATGTCCATTAACAAAAACTCGAAATTCGGATGAGTCAATTCCTGATGCAAATTCGAGATTAATCCGGTAGACAATATATCGATACCGATGACATGGTGGTTTTGCTCAAGCAAGCTCCGCGTAAGATGAGAGCCGAGAAAGCCGGCCGCCCCGGTGATGACAATTCTTTTCATGACAATTCTCCTATTCTTAATGAGTATTGCTCTTGATCATGACACGCAGCGTGCCGAAAATGATTTTGATATCCAGCCAAAACGAAGCGCGTTTAATATAATACAGGTCATGGTGCAAATTTTCGTGAATCGGCTTTTTGCGGTCCTCGCTAATTTGCCAGAGCCCCGTAATCCCCGGTTTGACGGAGAAACGCCCGTTTTCTGTGTCGGTATAGTATTGTTCGACGATAGACTTCTGCTCGGGACGCGGACCGATAAAGCTCATGTCCCCTTTTAAAATATTGAACAGCTGCGGCAGCTCGTCGAGACTCGTTTTGCGGATGAATCTTCCGACCTTGGTTACCCGGGGATCGTAATCGTTCTCGGGAGACCTTCCTTCGCGGGCAACATGCGTATACATGGAGCGAAACTTGTAAATGACAAACGGCCTGCCGCCTTTTCCGATGCGGTGCTGCTTGAAAACGACCGGGCCCTCCGACTCTAACTTGATGAGAATGGCAACCATGATCAAGACCGGGAGCAGGAATAGGATAAATGCTATGCTCAAAATCAGGTCGATCGCTGTCTTTACATACTTCACATACACATCGGACGATTTGGTTATATCGTCTTCCATCGAGTCTTGATAAGTCGCGGAGTCCAAGTAAGACGCCCTCCTCACTTAAACAACAATCTTTTCAATTTTTAAATCTTTGGCGATGTCCTGCAAATACGTCCCGAACTCTTCCGCCAGCTCTCGGTTTCTTAGCGCGTATTCGACGGTGGCCTTCAAAAAACCAAGCTTGCTTCCCACGTCGTAAAGCGTTCCTTCATATATATAGCTGTAAATGGATTCCCGCGCAGTCAACACTTTTAAAGCGTCTGTCAGTTGGATTTCCCCGCCAACGCCAGGCGCTGTATGTTCCAAAATATCAAAAATGGCCGGACTCAAAATATATCTTCCCGAAATCGCCAGATTCGATGGCGGATCCTGCTTCGGTTTCTCTACGAGATTATGAACCAAATGCACGCGGTCCTCGATACGTTCCGAGACGACCACCCCATAATTTTGCACTTCGCTCCAAGGCACCGGTTCGACGGCAATGACCGAACCGCCCGTTTCATCATACACATCTATCATTTGTTTCAAGCAAGGCACTTTATGATTGATGATCATATCGCCGAGCAGCACCGCAAAAGGCTCATCCGCAATAAACTTTCTTGCGCTCCAGATCGCATGGCCAAGGCCTAAAGCTTCTTTTTGCCTTACATAGTGAATGTCCACCATATTCGTGATTTCTTTCACGATATGAAGAAGATCGTTCTTTTGTTTGCCTTCGAGAGTGATTTCAAGTTCAAAGTTTTTGTCAAAATGATCCTCGATCGACTTTTTGCTGCGTCCGGTCACGATGATGATATCTTCAATTCCCGACTGGATCGCTTCTTCTACGATATATTGGATGGTAGGTTTGTCGACGATAGGCAGCATTTCCTTGGGCATGGCTTTCGTTGCCGGTAAAAAACGGGTACCCAGGCCGGCAGCCGGAATAACAGCCTTTCTAACTTTTTTCATGAAATCCACTCCATTATTTTTATATTGAAAAAATGTTGCCCGAGGCATCTAACCTCTCCTCACGTCACACTCTCGACGATACACGTCTAAGGTTTAGCCAACCCACAGCATGACCGAGTACCTCCGTTGATAACGGTAAGGAGATATCACCGAAAATGAAAGCGTTGAAAATATTGATACGTATTGTAACATTTATGGTTCTAATTTATAATACATTTTGTATCAAGTCAATTGTTATTTTTTCACCATTTTCATGTTTTTATTTTGTTGAGGAGTGATTTCGATGCAATACGACACCAGGATTGCAGCTTTGCGGGATAAGAGCGGCTTCACGCAAGAGGAGCTGGCGGATCTGCTTGGAATATCGCGGGCGTCCTTGTCACACTATGAGAAAAACCGCAGAAAACCGGACTTTCAAACCTTGACAAGACTAGCGGATTTTTTTAAAGTAACAATAGATTACTTAATTGGGCGACCTCCCCAGTGGTTTTTTCAAACCGAAATTCGGGAATTCGTCGATTTGGATCAGCTTGATAACGAAGAGATGTTTCGCTTGTTCGATCTGCGTTGGGATGGCCATCTTTTAACCGAAGCCGAGACCAAAAAAATGATAGACCTCGCACTGCAACCGCGAGTCTTGAAGCAATGATACCGGCCATTCTGTTACACTTGTCGTCCATGTCCAACTCCATAAAAAAAAGGACGGGGAATATGTATCTACTAGCCGCTAAGACGATGATTCCGTTCTTGTTACTCACTGGTCTGGTTGCGAATTCTGAATTAAATTCTCCTCCGATTATCGAAAAGCCGGCGCCGGAGCGAAAAGTCGCTTCCCTCTTGGGGGGCGGTAATTTCACCAACGAGGCGGCGCATTCGACGAACGACCTGACTTACATGCGCAAATTAAACATAAGCTGGGCACGGCTTAATCTATACCCTCAGTACTATTACAGCAAACAGACCCCCAAGACCGACTCGATCGAGAAAGTCATGTCGGATATGTACAGCCATAAGATCACACCCATGATTTTGTTCGAATATTACGGAAGCTATGAGAAAAAAGGCATTCCCATCGGGGATTATTCGAAATGGTATTCCATTGGACAAGCCTATGCGGAAACGTACCGGCCAGGGGGAACGTGGGCTGCTGAACGTGGCATCAAAGATTGGGGAGTTACGGTATTTTCTGCTTTTAACGAACCCGATGTCGAAAGAACCATTCCCTTTGAGAAATACTATCAGGCTTTAAAAGGATTAGCCGACGGTGTGCATTCCGTCGATCCCAAGCTCAAGGTCATTCCGGGCGGGTTCAGCTCCCAGAACGCCTTCTCCGACTGGTCCTTGAAAGGCTATGGTCCAGCCATCGCCGAGTTATTGAATAACGGGACCTTGGACGGACTCGACCTGCATACGTACTATGACGACAAATACGCTCCGATTCTGGGCACTTACAAGAACTCGGCGCAGAACAATTTTGACCAAATCAAAAAAAGGCTGGGCTTGACCCGGGATATTCATTTTTATTCGACGGAGTTCAATGTCAAGCAAAGCAAGCCGCCGCACAACGCGCAAACGGAAGAATATTTGGCCAAGCAGTTTTTAACTGCCATTTGGGACAACCTTGGGGTTGTGAAGAACGACGGCCATACGCCCGCCACTCAATTCGCCATGCCGTGGAGTCTGCTGCAGACCGGCAAAGAAGACAAGCTCTACGGGATGCGGACGGAGCACGAAGGGAGCGCTTCTCAGATTTCCCGGACGAAGGTGCTGCAGCTGGTGACGGAAGTGACGGCGGACGCCTCGTTTGACTATCTCGATCCGAAGAAAAAGGGAGAATACATTCTGACGAGCCCCGGCAAGAAAATATGGGTCTGGCAAAACGTGAAAGGCTGGAGCAACCGCACGGGACATTCATATCAAATTGATAATATCCCTGACGGAGCCAAAGAACTGGCCGTCTACCGATGGAACGGGTTGAACGAAGTCATTCCTCTTGATGCAAGCAAGCGCACGGTCACGTTGAACCATTTGAACCAAGACGAAACGTATATGTTTGTTGCGCGATAACCGCTTCATGAATAAGAAAAGCTTCTTATCGAAGCCTATTCGAGGAAGATACATTCGTGTTTTAGAGGAAGCTTTTCTTGCGATATAGAATTCAATCAGCTCCGCTGATAACTTATCGATTCTATATCTAAAAAACAGACGTCCTGAAAATCGCTTTCATCATTTCAGAACGTCTGTTTTTTACTTTTCCTCAATCGCCCAGCTTCCGGCTCAAAATATATTGCACCGAGTCTCCGGCGGGCAAATTGACCTGAAATTCGGCCCAAGGCGAAGCTTTAACGTTCACCTGCTGAACGGCGTCGCGGTACGTCTCTCCCGGACCGATCCGTTCTCCGTCATATTCGCCTTTCAAGGGCATCTTCACCCGGACGCGCACCGATTGCGGCGAATCTTCGAAGTTGACGAAATTGACAAGCAGCTTGTCGGAAGTTGCTCCGGAACCGGGAAGCGGTGCCAAATAGCTGGTATCTACCGCACGTACATACACTTTTTTATCATGGGCTTCCGAACGGTTCATGATTTCAAAGCTGAGCGGTTTACCGTGCGTCGCATAAGCCAAGGCCAACCGTCTGAAAATTTTGACCCTGCTGTCCTGATTGCCGGAAAACGAATAGCTGCGCGTAGCTGCCGGATCGTGTGATTTAAAGTCAAAATCGTGGCGAAACAGTTCATAGTTCTTATAGAATGCGGCGTGCTGGATAAAAATATCGCTGAAGCCGATATGGGCTCTTAAAATGCGGTCGAAGACAGCCGCTTGTTTCTGGCTGGCGCCGTAGCCGGGAGGGTCCAAATGGGTGTTGGTCGTTCCGACTTCCGTATTTAACATTTTTTTCGGAAGGCCGTCCTCATCCGAACCTAGCGTCCGCAGGTTCTCAACAAAGCTTCCTCCTTCGTTATCCGCATAAGACGTCCCGTACGCATGACCGTTCGTAAGATCGGTAAGATCCTCCAGCTCTTTTCTTTGCAGCGAGTCCCGCTCCCAGCCGAATGGTTCGCCTCCCGTAGACTTGTAAGACCATCCCGGGGAAACAATCTGCAGATGCGGGCTGTAGATCGACCGGTGTTCGGACAGCCATTGGGCCACGGCGACATTGACGGCTTTGGAACGCTCAAACAGGCCCGGCTCATTATCCACTTCGTAATATTGGATGTACCGGCCATATTGCTTGAGAAAGTCCGTCAGCTTCGCTCTGGCGTCAGCCGGTAAGCCTCCGTCCGGATCGAGCGTTATATTTTTGGTGTAAAGATACAGCGCAACGGCACCTGTGTTGTACTCCTTTAACGCAGCATAGTAATTTTTCATGTCCGAACAAGAATTTCCGACATTCGAAAAACATCCTGCACGAACGATGTTTCCACTATATGCGATGCCTAACCATTTTAGAACATAAGGCAAATGCCGCGTGGCCGCCGTATCGAAGTAATAATCGTTCGAAGCGACCCCGGTCCCCATGTGGATATAGCGGCCGTGCACCGGTTCCCCGGAAGGAACTGGCAGCGCTTCCAGTTCCAAATAGTCCCACGACCACGATAAGTGAGGATCTTCTTTATTGGAGCAATAGAGACAACGCTCGGCCCCCAGCTTAAGCTCATTCTGCCCCTGCTTCAGCTGTTCCTTGGGAATATACAGCTCATAGAGCTTTTTATACTTATAGGGACTATTCTCACCGATTCCGGCAATCTGAATCATACCGGACAACGTCCCGTTCGAGAAAACCGACATTTGAGGCACGGCTTTGGAGGCGGACAGAATCCGGACTTTGAAATTTACGCCATGCTCGGGAACTTTGCTTAACGAATAACGAATGGATAAATTGCGTGTGATCGAGGCGTCCAGCCCTGCAGGGAAATCGCTCCATACCGCTTGTGATGTTCCTTGTTTCACTTGGTACTGGAGCTTATCCGCGGTTGGGTTGGCGGCGAACTCCTGCTTCGAGTCGTCTTCCACCCCGATTCTCCAAATGCGGGGGTCTTGCTCGGGCGGTTGCAGCGCAAATCCGGACAGTATCAGCAATCCTGCAAGGATAAACATGATGCCTGCTTTTTTTAACATGTATCCCTCCGTACTGGTCCAAATTCGGTTTATAACTGAATATCAATATGCGCCGAGCCCATCGGGACTTCGAAGAGATGGTAGCTCTCACGAACCTTCCGGCAGTCCGCCACATGCTTGATCAGCCATCTCCATGCGGATTCGGTCTCGGGCTCCAGATGAAGCTCCACATTATAGACAAGCTCCGAATCGTTCATCCGGTTCACGCCATACACCCGGCCTTCCAAAGCAATCACGTGATCCGATGTCGAAAGCTCAATTCCGATCACCAGCTCCGTTTGCAGAGGCAGCAGCAAGGTCGAAGCGAACGAAATTCGGTGTTCCTCCATCACAATAATACGAATAGGAGCAAACTTTGTTATAACCGGCGTGCGGTTCAATTGTTTAATGGTCATTAAAGCGTGGCCTGCAAATGACGGATCCATTTCAATAGCCGGATCGGCAAGTTCATAATTGGTGATCAATTTGAGCCCTCCTCTGCTTCTTCGTGTTCACTGATACAATTCGGACGAAATTCCAAGGTAATGTTTATATAATTAAATTTATGTTACAATATGTATCGTTGTCAAGTTGATATTAAGAAAAGCCGCCGAAGAGTTTTTCCGGCAGCTCATCACCTCACAACGTTTGCACGACTTTCCATGTTTGTCCCCAATCCGTCGAAATTTGCAATTGATTGTTCAGCGAACGAAGCAACAGATTTCCCAGCACTACTTTCGAGGAGTAATTGGATCGGCCGATTGCCGTCCCCAGTCGTAATTGCGATATCTCCAGCATGGTTAAGCCGGTGTCGATGGACGGATAATTTAAGAACGAAGCATGGCTCATCTCCGTTCCCAGCTCATAGATGGAAAATGCACTGTACTCTCCTTCAATAACAATCGGAGGCCCGGAATGCTTCCCGCGGATCGTGTTATTTTCGAATGTAATTTGACTGGACTGCGCTCTTTGCTGTTTCAAGATCCCAAGCGCATCCGTGTCCGTATTGGCAAGAAACGAGCTGCCTCTGACCGCCATATTCGTTTTATCGAAGGCACGCAATGCCCACACATGTTTGTAGCCCTCAAAATCGATTCCATCGAAGATGATGTTACCTGTCCCGCCGATGGTGCCGGTGACCAGATCTTTGCCTATAATCACGATTCCCAAGCTGTCGTCAGGCGCGGTCAACCCGAAGCCGGCCGATAATTGTCCCCCCCAAAAGTGGAACCCGCCCGAAGCCGGAGAAATATGGACTGCCGCTTTCGTTCCGCCTAACCAGCAGTTGTAGAATTGAAGATCGTTGCCGCTTTGAAAGCCCGATCTCAGGTTCAACGCAACGGTATTCCAGTTATACTGTGCCCGCAGATTGAAAAAGACCGAGCCAAAACAGTTGTTGATTAAATCAAAGGCAATGGGAAATCCGTCCGATTGTACGTTGCGCACCTCAAATTGGCGGATCCCGTTTAATTTCACGCCGGCGGTTACCCCTTGCGGCTGCTTCACAGGCCCCAGAAAATAAATATCCCGGAGAAAGCCTCCCAAACTTTGGTTATTCATATTGGCTCCGGGTCCGATCAGAATACAGTCATAATCGTTACTTAACGTTTTAATGACGGTATTGGTCCCTCCGGCTCCGTAGATCATGACGTTGCTTCCCTTTGCGATCAGCGGCCCCGAGGTCTGATAAGTTCCCGGAGGAATATAGCAAGGAACTTTGCGCTGAATCGCTGAGGCGAACGCCGCATTCAACGCGTTGGTCGAATCGTATTTTGCCACTTCTTCAATTGGAATCGCGCCACAGTCTCTTGCGTTCACGATCATTGTTTTTAGATCACCCACCGTCTGCTCCGCTCCTTATTTTTTATTTTCATTCCCGTCTATAGTATTCTTTCCGCGGACTTTTGGCTTGGACGATGCACTAGACCAGGCCGTCAAATCCAATGACAAAAAAGAGCTGATCCCAAGTCTTTGCAGACCTTGAGGAACAGCCCCTGAAGGGTGGTTATTTATAAACATTGAACTCATGGATAGACCAGAACACGCCGGCTTGCCCGGTTTGAACGATTCTCACATATCTCGCGGTTTGCGGCGGGAAGTGAACGGTCGTCATGATGCTGCCCGCACCGGAGGCTATAGGCGCCCCCCATCGTTCTCCGTCATTGGACACGTATACCTCGTAGCCTCTGGGGAAGTCAAGCACCGAGTTCCCGGCATCCAACACGATTCTGGAAAATGTTTTCCGGGCTCCCATATCCACTTGAAAACTTTCGCCGCCCGCCTGACGCGCTCCCGTATCCCAACGGGTGAACATCTTATTGTCGATCGCAAAAGGATGATTCGCGCCGGTTCCCGAGCTCTTCCAGCCTTCCTTATCCAGCGAATCGCAAAATACGTAAAGATCGTCGACGCTCCACGGACTTCCGCCCGTATTGACGATTTTGATGTACCTGGCCTTTTGCTGAGGCATCGTTATGGTCGTGATCGGGCCGCCTGTGCCCGATTGAACAGGATTCCCCCAAGCCGCACCATCCGTTGAGACGTACAAGCTGTAATGTTGCGGGTAAGCATTCGGCCCGCGGGAAGCGTCCAGCACGATTCGGTCAAACTTTTGCGGCTCTCCCATGTCCGCCACAATCGTTTGGGCCCCGGCGAATTTCAGGCTGTCGCTTTGCTCATGGAAGCCGGCCAACGCTTCTCGTCCCGCATTAACCCCTGAGATGGTCCAGCCCGTTCGGTCCAGCGAACTGCTGTACACATTCAATTCGTGTACGGACCAGAACGTAGGACCTTTGCCGGTTTGGACGACTTTCAGGTACCTGGCCGTCTGTGGATAAGGAAGCCCCATCGTTGTCGTAACGCTTCCCGTCCCTTGGGATACGGGCTCCCCCCAATTCCTTCCATCGCTCGAAACATACATTTCGTATTGGCGCGGATAATCATGAGGCGAAGCTTCGGTGTCCAGCATCACTTTATCGAACGTTCGATTCGACTGCATATCGATAATAAAGTATTGTCCCTCTTTCTGAGGCGCTCCCGTATCAAACCGCGTCGCGGGCGAGCCGTCCAGCATCTCCTGTCCGCCTGGCTTCCCAGTCGAAGCCGTAACCGTCCAACCGCTTCGGTCCAAAGCCACCGAAGACGAAGGAATGATTTCCATGGGCCTGGAGCGTCCGCCGGCGCCGTTCGTTCCGACAGCTTGAAGGGCATAATAATACACGGTATCGTTTTTCACCGTGATATCCTTGAATGAATTCGCAGTCAGCCGGGCTGCGACAGCTTCGTAAGGTCCTTCCGGGGCCGTCGACCGAAGCACGTTGTAAGAAACGGCCCCTTCCGATTCCAGCCAAGTCAGCTCAACGCTTTTGTAGCCGACCGCTTGGTTTAAAATCACGGGAGCTTCGGGAAGCGAGCTTCCTTTTTCCTCCAAAATATACTGTACCGATTCGCCGGGGTCCAAATGGACCGACAAGCTTAAGGCGGGGTTCGCGGCTAGGCCGGTAACATAAGTTCTGGCGGCTTCATATGTATCTCCGGCGCCGATGCGGTCGCCCTCGTATACGGCTTGACTGGGCATCACAATTCGCGCGCCGACGGTCTGCGGCGACGATTCGAAGTTTACGAAATTCAATAATATTTTGTTTGAGGTTGCGCCGCTTCCGGGGAGTGGCTTTAACGTCAACGTATCCACTGCCCTGACATACACTTTTTTTCCTTTGAGCGACTCGCGGTTGTTGAGCGTATAGGACAGCGGCTTTCCGTGCGTAGCGTAGGCGAGCGCGATTCTCCGCATCGTTTTCACACGGGAATCCTGCCCCTCGTCAACGTAAAAAATTTCCGTCTTCGCGGGGTTATGTATCTTCATGCTTGAAAAGTCCGTTTTGAACAAGGAGTAGTCCTGGAAAAACGCCGCATGCTGCGTGAAATAGTCGGCGAATCCGACGTGAGCTCTGGCATTACGGTCAAACACGGCCGCTTTGCTGGCCGCTCCTTCTCCGACCACGGGGTCGGTCAAATCGTCCTTCGTGCCAAATTCGGTAGCGAACATCGGCTTCGCAAGGCCGCTGGCCCCGACGCCGACCGATTTGATATTTTCCACGAGACTGCCGCCCATGTTATTGGCATACGAGGTCCCGTAGGCATGGCCGTTTGTTAAATCCGTCAAGTCTTCGACGGCTTTTCTTTGCTTCGGGTCCCGCTCCCATCCGGCAGGAATGCCGCGTTTATCGTCGTAGGCCCATCCGGGAGACACGATTTTCAGATGCGGGGCGAGTGCGGCGCGATGATTCTTGAGCCACCGGGCAACCGCGATATCGACATCTCTGGAGCGGTTAAACAATCCCGGCTCGTTGTCGACCTCGTAGAACTGAATTTTCGAGCCGTAGCTTTTGAGATAGTCGGACAGGACGTTTTGCGCCTCCATCGGAAGACTGCCGTCCGGATTGAGCGTAATATTGCCGGTATAGAGATGAAGCGCAATCGCCCCGGTATTCAACTGGCGGAGCTTGTCCAAGTAGTCGGACATGGCCGAACAGGAATTGCCGACGTTCGAGGCGCATACCGTTCGAACGTAGTTGCCGCTATAAGCGATTCCCAGCCATTTGAGAATATAAGGCAGGTGATTGACCGCGCCCTGATCGTAATAGGCCTGATTATTTTTCACATTCGTGCCGAGGTGAACGTACGAGCCATGAATCGGCTCCCCAGCCGGCGCCTCCAGAGCTTCCAGTTTCATGTAATCCCATACCCACCACAAATAAGGATCTTCGTTGGCCGAGCAGTACAGACACCGGCTGGCCTCCAAGGTAATCGTATTGTTCCCGGGCTGAAGCATCTCCTTCGGGATATACAATTCATAGACTTTACTGTAGGAGACGGCGCTCGTCGTCCCTCCTACCCCTGCAATTTGAATCATTCCGGCAAACATTTGATTGGAGTAAACAGCCAACTGCGGAACATATTTATGGGCATCCAAAATTTTAACGGAAAATTTAACACCGTTGGGAGGAATTTGGGCCAGTGGATAGGCCAGCGTCATGACGGGGTTTTGGCTGCGGTTCAAACCTTTCGGTATGGCGCTCCAATCCGTTCTGCTTCGCCAATCTTCCGGAACCGGAACTTCCTTGGCGCTGCCCGCTTGATAGCCGACAAATTCGGCGCTGGATTGATCCGCCTTTCCAATCATCCATAAGACCGGGTCAGCCGCACGGGCGACACTGATACCGCTTTCACGGGGCCCGAGGTACCAGAAAAACAGTGCAACAAACAACAGGATCGGGAGTTTAATACGGTAAAAGTCCACCCCAAATTACCTCATTCCGATGTCATATTTTGTCGGTTTTCGCCTCCAATGGTTTCCATTTTACCATGTAGCTGGCAGCTGACGACATCCGACAAAATGCATAGGAACGAGCTGCGAATGCATGACTTTACTCCTATCCGATTGTTTACAAAATGCGGCTTGCAGCATATAAACGTCGATAAAAAAAATCCTCAGATTCTCCAAGTCCGGAAAATCCGAGGAAGGGATTACAAATGCCAATCGACATCGGTCTTAATGACTTTCGCCGGTACGCCGGCTACAAGCGAGCGCGGAGGCACATCGTGAGCGACAACGGAACCGGCGGCTACAATCGCGCCGTCTCCGATCGTAACGCCTTTCAAGATCGTGGCTTTGCAGCCGATCCATACATGATCGCCGATGATGACCGGCTTCGTATTCGGTCGCCCGTCCATAATCGTATGGTAATCCGTGTCCATGATCGACACATCCCAGGAGATGGCGCAATGACTGCCGACACGGATATGTTGCTTGCACATGAATTCGGTTCTCCGGTTGATAAACGTTTTGTCGCCAATTTCAACCGTCGCTCCGGGAGCGTCCAGATAAAAGCCGACCCCCGCATGCAGCAGCACATGATTGCCTATGACGAGATTCGTATTTTTTAATTCCGAGCGGTGCACCTTTCCGCATACCCTGAACATTTTCCCGCATTTTTGCACATGTCTGCGAAACAATAATCCTAGAAAAAGTCTGTAGGCATATCGTACATACTCGTAAAATGCCCGTTTTTGCTTGACATTCCCCATCGAATCAGTTCCCCGTGTTATAAAATTTGTTTTGCTGCAGAATGATACTTTTTGTATATTATATTATATTTTTGTTCCAAATTGTAGAGTTAATTTCGCCACATTTTGGCAGCACAAAAAAGGACCGGCTGTGTTCGTAGCGGTCCTTGAGCTTGTTGAGAAAGTGGTCAATTGAGGTAATAGAGGTGTACGAGGGGTGGGGTATCTACTTCCGGTCGCTGTTGTCTGCAGGAAATTTTATTAGAAGCCGCTTGGTAGCGGATATTTCCCGCAGACAAAGGCGAACGCTATCGCTCCTACAGTAGATACCCCACCTCCGTATGTTTTCTATTTTTTATAATGACCACTTTCTCAACAGCCTAAAGGACCGTACTGCATTCGCAGCGGTCCTTGTTCCTATCCTATGCCATGCAAGTTACAAAAACCCGAGCCGTTCGTACGTTTTTCCGAGCGCGCCCGCCGCGTCGCCTTTGAGCCATTGGTCGATGACGGTGTAGTACACGGAGCGGAAATCGACCTGGTATTTCAGGTCGCCGTTATCGAGGTTCGTCAGACTCGGCATCACGCCATACAGTCCTCCCTTGATTTTGCCGCCGAGCACAAAGACGGGAGCTGCGGTTCCATGGTCCGTGCCTCCGTTGCCGTTCTCTTTCACCCGCCGTCCGAACTCCGAAAAAGCCATGGTCGCGACGCGATTCTCAAGCCCCTGCGCTTCCAGGTCCTCATAGAAGGCGCCGAGCGCTTCGTCAAGCTGCTTCAGCAGCCTCGCATGCAGCTCTTTCTCCTGGACGTGATCGTCGAAGCCGCCGAGCTGCAAATAAAAAACGCGCGTGCCGGACTTGCCCGCGAGCATCTTGACGACAAGCTGAAGATCTCTGGCTATGGCCGTCTTCGGATACTCCACCTTCGCCTGGTATCCGCCCCCGAGCTGATGCACCGCTTCGACGCTGTCATAAGCGTCCCGGCCGCGCTCGCAGGTTACGCGGATGACGGTACCTTGCCGCTTCGGATCGTACATATCGAGGAACGCCTTGGCGAGCCGATTTTGCTCGGTCTTCGGCATTTTCGGGTCCAGGAAGGAGTACGTCTCCAGCGATTGGATGACCGGCACATTGACCGATTCCGCTTGAAACGCCAGCCCGCCGGCGGCACTGCCGATCTGCAGCGCCTTGAGCGGATTGCCGTTCCGGCTTAGCGACGCTGCCGCATACCGGCCGAGCCAGCCGGTGCGCCCCATCTTCTCCGGCTCCGCGGTCTGCCATATTTCCATCGAGCGGAAATGGGAGCGGTCCGGCTTCGGATAGCCGACGCCTTGGACGATCGCCAGCTTGCCTCTTTGGTACAAGGCGTGCAGCCGGGTCAGACTCGGATGCAGCCCGACCTGGTTGTCGATGGCCAGCACCTCGCTCTGCGTCAATCTCAGCGTCGGCCGCGCGTCGAAATAGCCGCCCACCCCATAGGGGATAAGCGTATTGAGCCCGTCGTTGCCGCCCGACAGCTGAATGACGACGAGCGCAGACGAATCGGAGTCGCCGTTATCCGTCTCTTGCGACCGGAGCGGCGAGCCGTTCTCGGCGAAGATCATCGGTCCCCCGAGTCCGAGCGTCGCCAGCAGGGCCGTGCCCTTGATTAGAAAGTCTCTTCTCGTCAGCTTCATCGGCGTCTCCCCTCCTATTTCATCTGCGCTTCCGGACTAATCAGCACAAGCTGGAGCAGGCCGCGCATCCCGTTCGTCTTCTGGGCGGCATGGATGAACGTTTCATCCGCATAATTCGCCAGCACCGCAGCCGTCTGCTCTCCCAGCTCCCGGACCCCGACGTTCAACCCGAACTGCTTCACCCATTGCTGCGAAGACGCGGAAGCCTCCAGCATGTAATCCTTCGCGCTAAAGTGGCCCTGGTTCAGCCGCTTGACGGCCGATTCCGCGAACTGGCAGCGCGCCAGCAGGTTGGCGGTCGTCAGCCAGGCCGTCCCGCCGCGCCAGCCAGCAACATTGGGCGGAAGGTAAAGCTCCTGCCCCATCTTGCGCAGCGCCTGCGCATAGCCTCTGGCGACCGGCAGCTCCAGCACTTTGGCGATGCCCGCAACGTATTCCGCCGGCGACTTGACCAGGCTCCCCCGCAGCTCCGACGCGTAGAAGGCATCGGAGAGAAAAAGCGACCGCAGCGTATCGCCGATGTGGAAGTTTTTCGCGAACACCGCCGCCAGCCCGGTCACCCACTCCTCCGACGGCTCGGCCGCCGCGAACCACGTGAGCAGCTTTCGCGCCACCCAACGCGGGAGCGCGTCCTGCTTGAACAGCACGTCCACGAAGCCATCCGCATCGAGAGGGCCGGTATGTCCGAGCACCGTCTTGCTGCCGCCGTCATGCTGCTTGGCGTTGAAGTTGACTTGGTCCGTCTTTTTATCGTAGCTCCATCCGGTCAGCGCCCGCGCCGCTTCCTTGACGTCCTCTTCCGTATAGTTTCCGATCCCGAGCGTGAACAGCTCCATCGCCTCTCGGGCGTAGTTTTCGTTCGGCTTGCCCTTGCGGCTGTTATTCGTATCCAGATATACCATCATCGCCGGATCTTTGCCGATCTCCCGCACCAGGTCGCGAAAGCTGCCAAGCGCGTGAGTGCGCAGCAGCTCGTTCTGCCGCACAATTAACGGCATCTCCCTGACCTTCTGGTACGAGGTGGTAAAATGGCCGTGCCAGAACAGCGTCATTTTTTCGATTAACGGAGCTTGCGTGTTGATCATCCGGTACAGCCAATAGGTCTGCTGATCAATGATCGGCTCTTTGTCCAGCGCTTTGCCGTCGGCGGTAATCCGCTCGATCGGCTCCGGCGAGAACGTTCGGCCTATCAACGACTCCCCGGCGACGAGCCGCCGCACGGTTTCCTCCTTCCCGAGCTGAAGTACCGCATTCACTTCCTCCCTACCGGGAAAAAACGTCGCCCGGCTGAGCAAATGCGCCGCTTCCTTTTCCGTCCATTGTGCACTCATCCGCAGCACCGCCCTGCATGTCTTTATTCCTAATATATTGTTATTCTATAGGACAAATGTTACAAAAGTATTTGCCTGATCATTCCAAATAAAAAAAAGAGCAAACAAAAAAAACGCTTCAAATCGAAGCGTCCGTTCGGTACAATATAATGAAGTTTCGAATCCGCTTCAACTTCAAAGCGACTTGTCGGATTCGGCCGCAGCCAAGAGGTGATTCGCATGCGCTCTGATCTGATCATACGGGAACTGCCCATTGTCAAACAAGTGTTCCCTTATAAAGTACTGCCGCAAAAAAGTCCTTCCCAGTTTTATTCCCATTATCACGACGACGTGTTCGAGATTCTTCTGGTGCAGCAGGGGAGCGCCGAATTCCGTATTGGCGGGCAGAGGCTGACGGCCGTGCCCGGCGATATTTTTCTGATCAACGAGGGAGAAATTCACGAAGGCGGCACGCTGGACGACGAGGCGGAATACTGCGCGTTTCTGTTCGATCGGACCCGGATCGTTCATTCGCACGTCGCCCATTCGGATTACGCCGCTTCCTTAACCGAGCCGTTGTCCGTACCGGTGCATCTGAGCCCCGCCGACGAGCATTACGAATCCATCGCGGCCCTGCTTCGACGCATTGCGGACGAGTACGACCGCAAGGAAACCGGCTTCGAGGTCGTCATCCAATCGTACATCACCGTGCTGATTACCGTGCTGACCCGTCTCTACGCAAGCCCCGGCCGCAGCGATCAAGGAGAGGCCGCAGGCAAACGCAAGCTGGAGAAGCTGAAGGAAGTGCTCACTTTCGTCGAAACGCATTACCGGGAAAAATTAACGATCGAACGCGCCGCACAAGTGGCCAACATGAGCAATCATCACTTCTGCCGCGTGTTCCGCGCAGCCGTCGGGAGAACGTTCATGGAATATGTCCACCTGCTGCGCATCAACAAAGCGGAAGAGCTCCTCCGCGATACGGACTGGTCCATGACGACGATCGCCGAGGAAGTCGGCATTTGCGATGTGAATTACTTCGGGCGGCTGTTTCGCAAGTACAAGCGCTGCAGTCCGGCCCAGCTCCGCAAAAACCGTTACGCCGGTCAGCCGCCGGGTTGACCGGCCGAGCTTCCGCTTCGCCGTATGTCACGATAAACGAAATTGCTCCAAGCTGGCGATATAGACGGGAATTCGCTCCTCCACCGCGGCTTGGTCGCCATAGCGCAGCACCGCTTCCTCCGTCATATCGTGCTCCAGAAGCCCGATATGGTCGCAGGTCAGGTCCAACAGCATCAGAAATTGTTCCACGCGCAGCGCGTAGACCATCTCAGGATCGCCTTGCGCATACCCTTCGAGAAACCCGTCGGCGAACGAGCGGAGCAAGGGCCGGTACCGGTCGAACCGGTGATGCTCGTACCGCGGAGAGCGGTGAAACGACGGAAACAACGTATTGAAATTGTTCAACACGTTGCCGGCAAACGCGAGACCGTCATAGATGATCGGCACCGGATCGATCAAGCGGACCCCCGCTTCGCAAATAATGAGGTTTTCCGGTGACACGTCCCGGTTCGTCAAGCTTAGTCCAGGCGTACGCCGCAAGCGGAACGGGACGATTTCGTCCACAATTCGCTTCACGCCCGCGGCTTCGCTGCCATATCCCGCACGCTGCAGCCGTTCCCACGACTCCAAATAGCTCTCCGTATCCTCTACCCAATACGCGCAAAAATCCTGCTGATGATCGCCAGCAAGTTTTCCGTCCTTCCAGTCCAGAAACCCGAACCCTTCCAGCTCGACGCTCGTCCGGTCCATTTGCCGGAAAAAGCGTCCGCACTGCGCTCCCCACCGGGCCGCTTCGACTTCGTCCGCTGCCGCGAGCGACATGACGGGCCCGCTGTAGGTTTCGATCGTAAAGCTCAGCTCCGGACTGACGTAGTATGTATAATACGGAGGGCAGATGCCTTCGCTCACCCCGTTCGCCAACCGGTAATACAATCCTCGGCCGCCATATTCGGCTCTCAGTTCCCGTTCGTTATACACAAACGGCTTCCCGTAGGAAAAAGGCTTCGGAAACCGCGCCACCAAAGGCCCGGTTTCCGTTGTAGAGATCAGGTAAGCTTCATGCCATGCGCCTTCCGCCAAATACGAGACCTGCAGCCCGTTTTTTCCGAGCCCGGTCAGCTTAAGCGCAGCTTCGATTCTTGCCTTGATTCCCGCTTCCAATGTAGCTCCTCCTTACAGCCGGACCGGCTGCCCTTGTGCTGCGGACTCATAGGCGGCAAGAGCAACGGCCGCGGCTTTCATCCCGTCTTCGCCTGTAATCGGGACTGACGTGCCGTGGAGCAGCGCCTCAACGAACGATCGGACCAAATACTCGTCCATATTGTCTCCCCAATAGCTCCACTCCCCTTTGCCCGCCTGAACGTTGTACACATCGTTCTTTTGGGCAAACGCATCGACGGAGAGCACTCCGCGCGTGCCGACGATTTCCATCGTCACATCCCCCCAGGTCGGGAAGCTCCGGTTGCGCGACCAGCTCGGGTCCAGAACGGCGAAAACGCCGTTATCGAATTTGACGTGCACCATGCCGGCGTCGTCAATATCCTGCTCCTGAAACACCGTCGTCGCATAGGCGTATACTTCCTGCACTTCCGCGCCAAGAAACCAATGCATCAAGTCCATGACATGGACCGTATGGTCCAGCACCGCGCCACCGCCGGACAGCGCCTTATCGGCGAACCATCCGCCCGGAAAGCTGCCACGGTTCGTGCCTTTGATCGCCACGATCTCGCCGATCTCACCGCGCTCGACCGCTTGCTTCGCTTGCACGACCGCAGGCAGATAGCGGCATGGAAAGGCGGTCATCAGCTGTACGCCGTTTTCTTTGCAGGCCGTGATCATCTCTTCCATCTCCCGCTTGGAAACGCCAAGCGGCTTCTCGCACAGGACGTGCTTCCCGGCTTGCGCCGCAGCGATGGTCAGCTCCGCATGCCGGACATTTTCCGAGCAGATGACGACGGCATCGATATCCTTCGAGAGCAGCTCCCGGTAATCTTCAAAATAAGGGATACCGTGCTTCTCCGCCACGGCCTCCACGCGGGATTTCACTTCGTCTGCGATTCCCGCCACTTCGACCTCGGGCATGGCAACGAGCGAGTTCAAGTAGCTGAATGCATGACCGTGCGCGAAGCTGATCATTCCTATTTTTAATTTGTTCATCGTAGCGTTCCTCCTCACGTGGAATTAGAGATGCACGGCAGTGCCCGTTTTGGCCGATTTAATGGCGGCAAGTGCAATTTCAACCGCTTTGTACGCATCGGCCGGCGTCACGATCGACTCGCGGTTTTCACGGATGCACCGGACGAAGTGCCGCAGCTCGTAATAATACGGATCGTGATATCCCGGGCTGCCCGGCACTTCCACGGCGGCAGGGCCGTCCTGGCCCTCGGATACCCGGACCAATTGCAGCGACTGCGCCTCCAAGCTGCTGTTGCGCACGATTCCATCCGACCCGGCGATTTCCGCCTTCGTATGGAACGGTCCGGGATACCCCCAGAACGCTTCCAGATTGGCGACGGCCCCCTGTTCGAACACGAGCGTCGCCAACGCATAATCCATCTCTTGATCGCGCCGGTTAAGCGCATACACCGATTTCACTTCGCCGAGCGCCCAGCGCATAAAGTCGATATCGTGAACCATCAGGTCGAGGATCACACCGCCGCTTTGCTCGAAATTGCCGAACCATTCTTTCACCTTCGCCGGATGGCTGCCGGACCGTTTCGCGTGCGCTACTCCGAGCTTGCCCAATTCCCCGGCCTCGACTTTCCGCTTGATATCGGCATACTCCGGGAAGAAGCGGACGACATGGCCGACGAACAAACGAACGCCCGCCTGCTCGCAGGAGCGGATCATCTCCGCCGCATCCTCCAGCGTCAGAGCCATCGGCTTCTCGCACACGACGTGCGCGCCAAGCGCCGCTGTCTTCACCGTGTATTCTTTATGTAAATAAGTAGGCAGCGCAATGCTGACCAGATCAGGCTTGACGGCGGACATCATTTCTTCATAGGAAGCAAAAGCGCGGCAATTCGTTTCATCCGCCAGCCGCTCGGCAAGATGAACCTCGATATCGCATACTCCGACCAGCTCAACTTCAGGCATGGACGCATAATGGATAGCGTGAATCCGCCCCATTCCCCCGCAACCAACTACGACGACTTTCATGAATAACCCTCCTTGACGGTATTCCGAAGCTGTTCGGATGCTTCCGATTATAACCTACGGGAAGCGTGCCGTCTCGGCATGGAATTGCTCATTTTTAGCACGATATTGATCGTTTCTCTCAAATCAGCGAAGGAACGGGGCAAAAGCTTAAGGCTTCGTTCTTATATACGTCGGCGGGTGAACCTTATCGATCATCAGCAGGCCGTCGAATTGTTCCCGCGGAATCATACTTTCCGGCAACATCCCCCAATCGAGCGAGATGCGGGGCTGGAACATCCACGAGGTGCCCTTCTTGTTCTTCCAATATTTCAAATCGACATACGTATACGGATGTCCGGCTTGCTTCAAAATGTGTTCCATGCTGCCGGGCTCGTGCGTACCGATCTTGTACGTTTGTGCCATATTGTTGCCTGCCTCGCCTTCATACATGTACAGGCCGATCGCATAGCTTTGCTTCTTCAGCCTGTCAGGCATGAGCTCGCCCATGAGCTTCACTCCGGAGTACGGAGAGTTCATGACCTGCGAATTGTTTTTGCGGATGTGGTCGTTATGGCCCCAGACGATGATTTTCTTGTTCGGATATATATGATCTGCAAGCCAAGTCAAGTTGTCTGCCATCATTTCGTCGCGAATGCGCATCGTTTGCAGAAAAGGCTCGTAGTCCCCTTGCTCCGTGGCGGTGTTGCTGCGAATGACAACCTCCGTGTACTCCTTCACGACACGAATCCGGTCGTCCATGACCCGCTGCGTCATTTCGAGCAAGTGCTTGTTTTTCGGATACTGTGCTTGCAGCTCGGCCGCATGGTTCCCCAGAAAAGCTTTCATGTCTTCGTAGGTTTTGAGCAGTTGAGGCTTCGCCTGGGCGTAAGCGGCGGCATCCTTGCTCTCGCTCCAATCGGCAAGCTCCTCCTCGGCCTTGACAAACGCATCGGCCAGCGCGGCATCCTTCGTTCCGATCCATTCCTTCATAAACGAAGCGTAAGGGAATTGAACCTGCATATCGAAGCCGCTGACCGCAAGCGGACGCTCCGTACCCGCGCTTTGCTTAATATAGTCGAATAAAGGCAGCGTCTCCTTGCTCCACCATACCCCAAAGATCGCATCCTTCATCAGCTCTTCCGGCGAGCGGGACTCGACTCGGGCATAGGCGCCTGCCGCATTCCCCATCCCCGATTCAAAAGCGATCACGTCAAAGCCGAGCTCCTCATGCAAATATTGAATCAGCCGGGTTTTCACCTGATTATACTCAGCGACGCCATGGGAGTTTTCCCCCAGATAGACGATCCGCTTATCCATCAATAGAGGCTTTAGAAAGGTTAAATCTTTAAATTGCTCTTTCTCAATCGAACCGTTCGATACCGTTTCCGGCTCAATCGATTCGAGCGCATACGCATGGGACTTCACCCAATTCCCCCACGCGAGATTATAGTCTTCTACCGAGCCCTTAAGCGGAGCTTTCGCTTCCGTCGTTTCCTTGACTTCGGCATACGCTGCCTGAGGAATTAAGCAGACGGCTGCCATCGCAGCAATAACAGCTTGCTTCATTGTCCATTTCAGCTTGTGCATCCTTCGTTCTCCTTTTGTCCGATACGTTGGTGTAGAAACCGCCATTCGCCCTATGCGGTCACTCGGCTTCCATCCTATCAACCACAGTTTAAAATCGAGAACGATTTTTGTTTAAATTTCGGTTAAAACCCGATGCATCCTAGCAAAAAAAGAAGCCCCCTGCTTAGAGCAAGGAGCTTGTTCAGACGGAATAATAGAGGTTACGAGGGAGTGGGGTATCCACTTCCGACCGCTGCTCCACCCCACAAAGTGAAGTTAAATCAGAGAAGCTCAGTCCGAGTACTTTGCGGGGACCCCGGGTCATCGGGAAATTTGATTGAAGCCGCTTAGTAGCGGATATTTCCCGAAGACAAAGGCGGCCGCTATCGCTTCTCCAGTGGATACCCCACCTCCGTTTACATCTCTATTGTAAAAGCCCACTTTCTCAACGCACAGAAGCTCCTTGCCTGAGGCAAGGAGCTTCTTCGTTCGAATCTATGCATGAGGCCGAGGCTTACAGATCGAAGTACAAGGAGTACTCGTGCGGGTGAATGCGGATCGATACCGCTTTGGCTTCATCGCGCTTCAGCGCAACGTAGTTGTCGATGAAGTCTTTGGAGAACACGCCGCCTTCGGTCAGGAACTCGTAGTCCGCTTCCAGAGCGTCGAGCGCTTCGTCCAGCGTACCCGGTACGCTGCGGATTTCTTTCTTCTCTTCTTCCGGCAGCTCGTAGATGTTCTTGTCGAGCGGGCCGTAGCCGAGTGCGCTCGGATCGATTTTTTTCTTGATGCCGTCCAGACCGGCGAGCAGCATTGCTGCGAAGGCCAGGTACGGGTTAGCCGTGGAGTCCGGCGTACGGAACTCGATGCGGCAGCCTTTCGGCGTTACGGCAGCAACCGGAATACGAACGGCTGCGGAACGGTTGCCCTTGGAGAACACGAGGTTAACCGGCGCTTCGTAGCCAGGAACCAGACGTTTGAACGAGTTCGTGCTCGGGTTGGTCAAAGCGATCAACGCCGGAGCATGGTACAGAATACCGCCGATGTAGTGCAGCGCCATTTCGCTCAAGTTGGCATAGCCGCCTTTTTCATAGAACAGCGGAGTGTCGCCGTTGAAGATCGATTGGTGAACGTGCATCCCGCTGCCGTTGTCACCAAACAGCGGCTTCGGCATGAAAGTGGCCACTTTGCCGTATTGACGGGCGGTGTTTTGCACGATGTATTTGTATTTCATCAGGTTATCGGCTGTTTTGGTCAGCGTGTCGAAACGGAAGTTGATCTCGCCTTGGCCTGCGGTAGCCACCTCATGGTGATGGCGCTCAATGCGGAGGCCGGATTCGATCAGCAGTCGGCACATTTCGCTGCGGATGTCTTGCTGCGTATCCGTCGGACCAACCGGCACATAGCCGCCTTTGTGGCCGACTTTGAAGCCCAGGTTGCCGCCTTCTTCCTTGCGGTTCGTGTTCCAGTGCGCTTCTTCGGAATCTACGAAGTACGAGGAAGAGTTTTGCTTGCTTTCGAAGCGAACTTCGTCGAAGATGAAAAATTCGGATTCCGGTGCGAAGAATGCAGTCGTACCTACGCCGGACGTTTGCAAATATTCTTCAGCCTTCTGGGCGATGCTGCGCGGATCGCGCTCGTAGCGTTCGCCGTCAGGCGTATGGATGTTGCTCATGATAACCAGCGTCGGATGAGCGGTGAACGGATCGATGTAGCTGGTCTCCGTGTCCGGCATCATAACCATGTCGGACTCTTCAATGCCTCTGAAACCGGGGATGGAAGAACCGTCGAACGCTACGCCGTTCACGAAAGTTTCTTCTTCTACCTCGGATGCCGGTAAAGAAATGTGATGTGCTCTGCCGTTCAGATCGACAAAACGGAAATCTACCCACTCGATGCCTTTTTCCTTGATGGTGTTTAATACGTTTTGTACTGACATTGACTCGCCAACCTCCTAATTTCCGAACATTTTCATCATTTTGTTCGCTCATTGTTCAAGTTTTCGTTGATCATGGACTTATTATAAATCGACATCGCAATAATCGTCAATACTTATGTCAGGTATTTTTTACGAGAGTGTAAGGTATGCTTACACAAGAGTGATTCTTGTCACAAATTGGACAAGAAAAAGGCTTGATTTCCTGAAAAACAGGAGAATCAAGCCTCTTCCGATAAGGAATCTACCTTAAAAATACGATCATTACAGCGCCAGTACCGCTTCTTTCTTCGTATCGAACCGTTTTCCGCAAAGCGGCGCCAATTGCTCCAAATCTAACATGAGTTTGGCGAATTGGTCCGGGAACAGCGATTGCACGCCGTCTCCGGTCATCGAGTTGTCGGGGTCCGTGTGCATTTCGACAATCAGACCGTTTGCACCGGCGGCGACGGAAGCTTTGCACATCGGCTCTACCAGCTCGCGGCGCCCCGTGCCGTGGCTCGGGTCCGAAATGACCGGCAAATGACTGAGCGACTGCAGCGCCGGAATGGCCGCCAGGTCGAGCGTGTTTCTCGTGTAAGGTTCGAATGTTCGGATTCCGCGTTCACAGAGCATGACGTTCGGATTGCCGCCCGCCAAAATGTATTCCGCCGCATTCAAAAATTCATCGTACGTCGCACTGAAGCCGCGCTTGAGGAGCACCGGCGTTTGGATCGAGCCGAGCTTGCGGAGCAGATCGAAATTCTGCATGTTCCGGGTGCCGACCTGCAAAATATCGGCGTACTCGGCGCACACGTCGACGTACTCCGGCGTCATGACTTCCGTGATGGTCAGCAGTCCGTGCTTTTTGCCGGCTTCCGCCATCATCACCAGTCCCTCGACGCCAACGCCCTGGAAGCTGTAAGGGCCGGTTCTCGGCTTGAAGGCGCCGCCGCGCAGCACCTGGGCGCCGGAGGCTTTTACCAAGCGGGCGATTTCGTCGATTTGCTCCGGCGACTCGACCGCGCAAGGTCCGCCCATAATGACCAGTTCGTCGCCGCCGATCGATACGTCGCCGATTCGGATTACCGTATTGTCCGGGTGAAAATCGCGGCTTGCAAGTTTATACGATTTGGAGATTTTGACGACCTGCTCTACGCCGGACAACTGGCGAAGCTGTTCGGCCAGCGCCGGGCTCGCCTTGCCGATAATGCCGACGACCGTGCGGTCTACGCCTTTGGACACATGAGCCGTTACCTCGTGCTTCTCAATATGATGAACGATTTCGGCAATGCGCTCTTCGGTAATTTTGTCGGATAAAATAACGATCATGACAATCCACGCTCCTCTGGGACATGTTCATACTTAGACGCTTCGACGCTTATACGCTTTTAAGTGTTAAAGTAACTATACAACGAGGAGCCGCTCCTCGTCAAGAACGAAGCAAAAGATTATTCCTTCAGCCTTCAGTCCCCGAGGAGAGCAGCACCTGTTCCTTGCGCCTTCTCCGCTTTTCCTTCCGCTTGCCGTCGTACCACTCCAGCAGCCATTTAATCGGATAAAAGACGATAAGCCCCAAGACGGCCCCGTCGATGACCCCGCCGATAAACAGCTTCAAGTTGAATTTGATAAACGTATCGAGCCAATCCGGCAGCACGGTCAATAAATGCCCCTTGATGCCGCGCGGAAGCACCCAGCCTCCCACTTGCCGATTCAGGAACGACATCGGGATGTAGATCACTTTGCCGAACACGAATCCGATCAAAGCCGCGGCCATGCTGGCCCGGAATACGTAGACCAGCGGAAAGATAAGAAAAAAAGCAAGCCCCGCCGTAGGCAGGGTAAACATTTCTATAAACAGACCGACGGAGAAGCCGAGCGCGACGATGGCCGGCCCTCCTTTGGCTCTTGTCAGCTGCAGATACTTGTATTTGAACCAACGTCCCACATTTCGAAGTTGAAAAGGTTTTTTGCCTGTTGTCTGTTTGCCCATGACTGTATGTCCCTTTCCTTCCGTGAGCAGCCTACTCCGCGCTTGCTTTTTGCTTGGCGACCGGGATTAAGCGGTCCATATTGACCGTGCGCCGCAGCTCCCAGGTCGCGGGATCGGCAGCATCGTATTGTTCCAGATACGCGATGACTTCCTTGGTGATCGGCGTGGGCGTCGAGGCCCCGGAGGTGACGCCTACGCGGCGCACCGGCTTCAGCCACTCGGGGTTCAGCTCGGAAAGATCGGCGATGCGGTACGCCTTGACTCCCGCGATCTCCTCGGACACTTGCGCAAGACGGTTCGAGTTGTTGCTTCGCGGGTCGCCGACGACGATAACGAGATCGGCCTCCTTCGCCTGCTCCGCGACCGCTTCCTGCCTTACTTGGGTAGCAAGGCAAATCTCGTTATGAATTTCCGCTTGCGGGAACTTTTTCAGCAGCCGGTTCATGATGTGTTTGATATCCCACTGGCTCATTGTCGTCTGGTTCGTAATCAGGATACGCTCCGACGCCACATCAAGCTTGTCGATTTCTTCCGTATTCTCGATCAGATGCACGCGATCCGGCGCGACGCCCACGGCGCCTTCCGGCTCGGGATGGCCTTTCTTGCCGATATAAATGATCGTATAGCCCTCGGCCGTCTTCTCGCGAATCAAATCATGCGTCTTCGTCACGTCGGGGCACGTCGCGTCCACGACGGTCAAGCCCTTGTCGCGTGCTTTGCGGCGAACCTCGGGAGATACCCCGTGGGCGGTGAAAATCACCGTGCCCTTGTCCACCTGCTCCAAAATTTCCAGACGGTTCGGGCCGTCGAGCGTAATGACGCCTTCTTTTTCAAAATAGTCGGTGACATGCGCATTGTGCACGATCATGCCTAAAATATATATGGGTCTCGGCAGATCCAAATTTTTGGCGGTCTGCATCGCCAGCGCCATCGCGTCGACGACGCCGTAGCAATAGCCGCGGGGAGATATTTTGATAACGTCCATGCTGCACCTGCCTGTCGAATTTTCTCGTTTATTCTTTCATTATACCTGATTCCTCGGCTGGAGGGAATTGTCCTCGGCTTGCGGCGTCCGTCTGCTTAGTTCCGCTGCGATCGGCAACCAGATTATAAAGGTCGTTCCCTCGTCTTTCCGCGTCTTGACCTCGACGGAGCCCTGATGCTCGTCGATAATCCATTTGGCGATGGACAGACCCAGCCCCGTTCCGGACTTGCGGCCCCGCGACGGGTCCGCGCGGTAGAACCGCTCGAAAATATGCGGAATCTCGGATTTGTCCATCCCGATGCCCGTATCCTCGATCCGGATGCCGATCTGTCCGCCGTGCCTTAAGGTATCGAGCCGGACGTGGCCCTGCTCCGTATACTTGAACGCATTTTCGAGGAAAATGAACAGCAGCTGTCTTAAATAATCTTCATTGCCGTAGACGTATACGCCCTCGACCGCCTTCGTCTGTCCGACGATCCATTCGGCCGTTTTCGGCAGCAGCTGCGCTTTCCGCGCGATCTCATCGAGCAGCGGCTGCAGCTCGACTTCGTCCTTGGTCATCTGGAACCCGGCGTCGGCGCGGGCCAGCGACAGCAGGTCGTTCACGAGCCGCGACATGCGCTCCGCTTCGCCCGAAATATCGTGCATCGCCTCCAGCGTCATCTCCATCTTCGCATGGTCCTGCTCTCCGGAGGTGAGTGCCGTTTGCTTCCATATTTTTTCCAGCAGCTCCATATTGCCGCGTATCGTCGTCAGAGGGGTACGCAGCTCGTGCGACGCATCCGACACGAACCGGCGCTGCGCGCCGTAAGCCTCTTCCAGTTCGGTATAAGCGTTCTGGAGCCGTCCGAGCATGCCGTTAATCGTCTGTGTCAGCTCGCCGATCTCATCGTTCGGGCCGGTGTATTCGATCCGCTTGTCGAGGTCCACCCCTTTTTCGATCCGGTTCGTGGCCGTGATGACCTGCTCGATCGGCCGAAGCGCCTTGCGCGCGAGAAACCAGCCGACCGAAGCGGCAATCAGCACGCTGATCAGCCCGATCACCGTCAAAATCAGGCGCAGGAGCGCCAGTAAGCTCTCGTACTGTTCAATCGAGTAAGCGGCCTGCATGACCCCCAATACGTTGCCAGTATACTGCTGAACGAGAGGTACATAATATACCATGAACGAGTAGCCCTGGATGCTCATCCTCTCGAACTGACACTGGTTGTTCAGTATGCATTTGACCTTCTCCTCGGTCATATTGGGAATTTTGATCCCCGTCTGTTCGGAGTCGGGCAACTCAATGATCTGCCACGTACTCAAACTTGTCACTTGGTAAAAGACGTTGTTCGTTTTCGGCAAGTCGCGAATGTTCGGAACGAGAACGAACTCCCCGTTTATGATCTGAGGCTTGATACGGGAGGCTACGCCCCCTGCTTGCTGCTGGATTTCGGTCTTTAAGTTATCGTAGTAAAAATAATGCAAGAACAAGTAAAGTCCCAGCCCCAGCAGCAGCAGGGTTGCGGATAATATCGCCGTATACCAAAGGGTCAGGCGCAAGCGGATGGACATGTCAGCCTTCCCCTCTCAGCACATAACCGGCGCCGCGAACGGTCTGAATCATCCGTTTGTGCCCATGCTCCTCCGTTTTTTGCCGTAAGAGAGCGATATAAACCTCCAGCACGTTCGATTCTCCGCTGTAATCATAGCCCCAAATTTTCTCCATAATAACGTCCCGCGAAAGCACCCTTCTCGGATTCTGCAAAAACAAGTGCAGCAGCTCGAATTCCTTAGTCGTCAGCTCGATGAGCTGCCCGCCGCGGTACACCTCGCGCGTATCCAGATCCATAAAGATGTCCTGGTACTGCAGCTTGTTGGAAGGCTGCTCCGTTTTGTCCGCCGCTTTGCGGCGCAGCAGAACGCGCACCCGGGCAAGCAGCTCCTCCAGTGCAAACGGCTTCACAAGATAGTCGTCCGCGCCGAGATCAAGCCCCTTCACCCGGTCGGACACCTCGTCCTTAGCCGTCAGCATGAGCACCGGCACGTCCGAGCCGCCTTCGCGAATACGGCGCACGACCTCCCAGCCGTCGAGCTGCGGCATCATCACATCCAGGACGACCGTATCCGGTTCGTTCTCAAGAATTTGCTTTAACCCGTCCATCCCGTGGTTCGCCGTAAATACGGTGTATCCTTCGAACGCCAAACTCCGGCGCAGCATGGACGTAATTTTCTCATCGTCGTCAATCACTAGTATTTTCTCTCTCATAAAATCGTATCCACCCGCCCTTCTTACCTCTATTGTATCAAAATAATGAGGATTGCAAAAAAAAAGAAGCGGAGCTTTCGCTTGTCGTCCGCTCTGCTTCTTTTTTCTTTATGGCATTACTGTTGCTTCTGCGGGTCGATCGTGTTGCGGTCGCCGATCGTAATGTCAATGTTCTGCTTCTTGCCGTCACGCATGATGCCAAGCGTTACTTTATCGCCGGCCTTCAATTTTTTGATGGCTGCGACGACCTCTTCGGAGGTTTTCATCTTGGTGCCGTTGACTTCGGTGATCACATCGTAAGGACGGATACCCGCTTTGAAGGCCGGGCTTTTGCGCTCGACTTCGGCAACGATCGCCCCTTCCGTATTTTCAAGCTTGAGCTCCGAGATCCAATCCTTATCGATATTTTGCATTTGCACACCGATGTACGGAACCGGTTCTTTCGGAATTTTCACGTTGTTTTTCAGGTTATCCAGTACCGCGGATATCGTGCTTGTCGGAATTGCGAAGCCGATGCCCTGTGCTTGCGCACTGACGGCCGTATTGATACCGATGACTTCGCCGTTCAGATTCAGCAGCGGACCGCCGGAGTTCCCCGGGTTAATCGAAGCGTCCGTTTGCAGCAAATGTTTGTATTGGCGCGTTCCGTTCTTATCCGGGATATCGATCGGACGCTCTTTGGCGCTCAGCACCCCGACGGTTACCGTATGATCGAAGCCGTACGGGTTCCCGATGGCTACTACCCAGTCGCCCACGTTCAAGCTGTCTGCGCTGCCGATCGGCAGTGTCGGGAATTCTTGGCCGTTTTCCGGTTCGATCTTCAGCGCGGCCAAGTCGAGATCGTAGTCGTTGCCCAGCAATTGGGCTTTATACGACTTCTCGCTGCCGTTGGAATTTACTTTTACCCAAATTTCATCCGCACCGTCAATCACGTGCTCGTTGGTCAAGATGTAGCCGGTCTTCTCGAAAATAAAGCCGGTCCCCATCCCGCCTGGCTGCAGTTGGCCTTCGTTGCCTTTAGGCTGCTGCTGACGGCTGCCGCCGAAATCGTCGCCGAAAAATTGGCGGAAGAACGGGTCGTCGTACAGCGGATTGCTGGAGCGTCCCGTGCTTTTCGTTTTGACTTTCGTCTCGATCTTAACGACCGCCGGACTTGCCTGCTGCACGATCCCAGAAATATTCGTCGGACGGGCCAAGTCAAGCGAGGAAGGCTTCACGTTTCCGTTATTATTGGCTGCCTGCGCCGGTGCAGCCGCCGAGCTCTGGTTGCTGTTTCCGGTCATAATGCCTTTCGCGCCGGTGAACAGGTTCATTTTGTCCGAGGCGAACATCAGCGCGCCGACCACGACTACACCGGCCATAAACGCGGCGAACATGCTGCGGAAGCCGCTCGACTTCTTCGGTACCGCGCCGAGCTGCCAGTTCCCCATCGGGCCTTGCTGCTGTTCCCCGGAGTTAAAGCCGTACGTGCGAATCGGTTTCGGCGGCGTTACTTCCACCGGGGCGGAGCCTTGACTGTCGCTGACCGTCGTATCCGAAGTGCCGGATTTGTAAGGACCGTAGGAAAAGTAATGAGAGCTTTGCTCACGGCTCGCTGCCGCTTCCTCTCCTCCGGCCGTTTGCCGGTTGTTCCCGTCGGACTCGCTATGCTTCAACTCGTCGTTCGGGCGACGATAAAGATCGTTTGCGTTGTTGTTATTATTGTTATTGTTGTGATCCATCAGAAAAACCTCCGTTTCGTATAAGGCTTCAGGATGATTGCTTTCTTGCCTTGCTGTTCATGTCTTTATATTGCACGTGCAACCTTAAAGAAACCTTAAAGAAAAATAAAATGGAGGTAAAATAAGAGAGGGCAACCCCCTAAGAAGAGCAACCCCCTAAATCCCCCTTAGTAAGGGGGACCCCAGGGGCTGCGCCCCTGGACCCGCAAGGTTGTCTGGGGAGGGAGTGCGCCACATTTTTGTTACTATAGATGAAGGAACGCGTCTATCCGGCGAGCCACGACTCGCCGGATACGCTTACATTTTGGCGCGGCAAAGTCCCGCGCAGCCGTGCGCTGACTGGAAGCGAGGACGGGCCTCGACCGCCGTTAGGCTGGTCGGGACCGGACAGTCGCGGTCCTTGCACCGGCGTATTCGCTAGTGCTGGTGCGCCGCATGGAAGCGAGGACGGGCCTCGACCGCCGTCAGGCTGGTCGGGTCCGGACAGTCGCGGTCCTTGCACCGACGTATCACTAGTGCTGGTGCGCCGTATGGAAGCGAGGACGCACGCTGCCGGCCGTCAGGCCAGGCGCGGGCGGACAGTCGCGGTCCTTGCACCGACGATCCGATTATGGCGACGCTCCCCCTCCCCCGACAACCTTTCGTCGTCCAGGGAGCGAAACCCCTGGGGTCCCCCTTACTAAGGGGGATTTAGGGGGTTGTAAACCCACTTTCGATCTCCCGCAGCAACGAAGCTGCCCGACCTACCCACTTGTCCTCCACGCTGCCGTCTTTATCGAGCGGCTCCTGAAACTGATCCATTAACGCTCCATAAGTGCGAGCCTGTGCCTCTTGATCCAATCCTTCATTATAAACATGCTTGAGTACAAACGGGGTCCCGATTCGGACAAAAGCGTCCGTAGAATCCGTATCTCCGTCCAGTACGCCGCTTGTGACTTCAAACGGGATGCGCAGCCACACTTTATGCCCCTCATCCAAATAGCGGTCAAAGGAACCGTGCTCATAATCCCAGTTGCCGCCCAATGTGAACTCATGCTCGTGCAAATAGCTTCGCACATGTTCAAAAGGCTCTTCCCGCCCTTGCAAAGTCGAATCTAAAGGAACCATCGGCATCTCCTCCAAATCATGATCGCTGCAACAAAGTCACGCTTAGCATGTACCCGACCAAGTAAAATTATGCCCATCAAGGAGGATATAAGAAGTTCTTACGATAAACATCCGAATATCAACCATCATATGTAAGAATATCTTACGTAATTCGTTGACATAAATTCCACGCGAATCGTATAATGAGAAGCAAAATAATCGCTTTATACGTTATTAAGCACCTTCTGAAAGGAGATAGCCTTGATGGATTTGAATACGCTCGCGAGCGGATTAGATACAATTTGGGTTGTACTTAGCGCTGCGATGATTCTGCTGATGGAAGGCGGTTTCGCCTTGCTGGAAGCGGGATTCGTACGGCAAAAGAATGCCGTCAGCATCATCATGAAAGTCTTTGTCGACATTACGTTCGGCGCATTGATCTTTTTCTTCTTCGGCTTTGCGCTGATGTACGGAAAAGATGCCGGCGGGCTCATCGGAACGACCGGCTTTATGATGGGAGGAGACTTGACACACATTAACCTCACCATCACGCATGATACGTATTGGCTGTTTCAATGTGCGTTCGTCATCGCCGTCATTTCGATCGTTTCCGGCGCGGTAGCCGAACGAATCAATTTCCACGCTTATATTTTGTTCACCGTTGCCATGACCGGCTTGATTTACCCGGTTGCCGGACATTGGATTTGGGCCGTAGGCGGTTGGCTTGGCAGTCTCGGGATGATCGACTTTGCGGGCTCGGCGGTCATCCACGCCCTCGGAGGCTTTGCCGCTCTGGCCGCCGCCATCGTCATCGGACCGCGAATCGGCAAATTTACGGAGAACGGCACGGCTAACATCGTCCCTCCTTCCAATCTTCCGCTCGCATCGGTCGGAGCCTTCATCCTTTGGTTCGGCTGGTTCGGCTTCAACTCGGGCAGCACGCTCAGCGCAACCAACGGGTCCATCGGACACATCGCGGTAACGACGATGCTAGCGGCAGCCTCAGGAGGAGCGGCTTGCATCCTGTTTACGATGCTGCGCTATCGCAAATCGGACCCGCCAATGGTCATTAACGGCTCGTTGGCCGGACTGGTCGGCATCACCGCTGGCTGCGCCTTCGTCAGTGACGAGGCGGCGATTCTGATCGGCGCCGTTTGCGGCATCGCGATGGTGTTCGCGACGGAATTTCTAGAATCCAAACGGATCGACGACCCGGTCGGAGCGTTTGCCGTCCACGGAGTCAGCGGAAGTATCGGAACGCTGGCCGTCGGTTTATTCGCGCAACCGGAGTTGGCCGGGAAGGTAGGGCAAGGCTACAGCGGTTTGTTTTACGGAGGAGGGTTTTTGCTGCTTGGCGTTCAAGCGCTTGGACTAGTAACCGTCATGATTTGGGGGTTCGCGACGACTTGGATTGCTTTCAAGCTGATTAACCGACTCGTTCCTGTCCGCGTCAGCCGGGATGAAGAGCTTGTCGGTCTGGACGTCGGAATCCACGGCGTACCGGCCTACAGCCAAGAGCACGACTTTATTGAATTGAACCAATTGACGCTGGATAAAAGATAGTATTCTGCCTACGCAATCCTTTCATACCCAAGCTACAAAGAAACAGAAGAAGCCGCTCCACAAATTTCCGGAACGGCTTCTTTCCTTTACGCTCATTATTTTATTTCGAATCAAAAGCGCTGCGTAATCCGTCGCCAATGAAGTTGAAGCACATGATCGTCAGGAAGATCATAAAGCCGGGGATGAACGGATACCAAGGCGCATTGTTCAAAATCGTCAAGCTTTGAGCGCTTTGCAGCAAATTCCCCCAGCTCGCGGTAGGCGGCTGAATCCCCAGACCAAGGAAGCTGAGGCTGGACTCCGTCAAAATCATGCTGCCCATCTGCAGCGTTGCGGAGACGATGACCGGAGCGATGGCATTAGGCAGAATATGCACGAAAATAATCCGGAAATCCGACATCCCGATGGTCCGCGCCGCATCGACGAACTCGCGGTTTTTGACCGAAAGGATTTGCCCTCGCAGCAGCCTCGCCTTGGACATCCAGCCGAATGCGACGAACACAACGATAATATTGAATAAGCTCGGCTTCAGGACGGTAACGACCGTGATCAGAACGAAAAAGCTCGGAAAGGCCAGCAAAATATCGACGATCCGCATCAGAAAGCCGTCGACTTTCCCTCCGTAATAACCGGCCAATGAGCCTACGGTAATCCCGATCAGCAGGTTAAGGACAACAGAAAAAATCGCGACGGAGAGCGATACCCGGGCCCCGTAAAGCACCCGGCTGAACAAATCCCGTCCTAAATCGTCGGTCCCGAACCAGTGCTCGGCGCTCGGCGGCTTCAACCGGCTCATTAGATCCTGTTCCGCAGGATCGTGAAGTGCTATGACGGGCGCGAACAACGCGAGTACGATGAGTACCGCCATAATCCACAGGCTGACAAAGGCCAGCCGGTTAGCCTTGAATCGTTCCCAAGCCCGATTTTTCGGTTTGGCGGCGGCCGCAGGAAGCTGGGCCTTATTCGTAGTTACGGCTTCATTCATGGATTATACCTTCGCCTCGCTTTTGCTGTAGTTGACCCGGGGATCCAGGATCGCATAAGATAGGTCGGCCAAAATGCTGCCGATGACATAGAGAAAGGCAGTCAATGTCGTAACGGCGAAGATGACCGGGTAATCCCTCTGGAAAGCCGCTTCCGTGAACAGCCGGCCGATTCCGGGAATGCTGAAGATCGTCTCGACAATAACGGAGCCCGCGAAGAAGCCGGGCAGCGATAGCCCGAACAGCGTTGCCAGCGGAATCAGCCCGTTGCGCAGGCCGTGCACGGTCAATATCCGTCCGCCTCGCAGCCCTTTGGCTTTGGCTGTACGCATGTAATCCTGATTGATAACCTCCAGCATGCTGGAGCGGACATACCGGATCCAGACCGCCACTTCGGAGCATGCAATCGTAAACACCGGCAAAATCAGATGAAGCACCCGGTCCCCCAAGCCGGACGGCGCATTGATCGTCTGCAGTCCGCCCGATGGCAGCCAGCCGAGCCGAACAGCAAAGAACATCATCAACAGAAGGCCGAGCCAAAACCCGGGCAGCGAAATGCCGACGAACGTAATGCCGGACACAAGCTGATCGAGACGCGAATTCGCTTTAACCGCGCACAAAATGCCGAGCGGAATCGCTATGGCCATGGCCAGAACAAAGCTTGTGACCGTCAGCAGCAAGGTATTCGGCAGCCGGTCCCACATCAATTCCGAGACCGGCTGGCTTTTTTGAAACGAAGTGCCGAAATCCCCTTGCGCCAGGTCGCTGATCCATTTCCAATACTGAATATATAACGGTTGATCCAAGCCGTAAGCTTTGATCATATTCTCTTTATCGATGGCCTTGATCGTCGGATCGTCGACATACTGGGAGATCGGACTGCCCGGAGCCATATGGATAATGAGAAAAGAAATGATCGTAATGCCGATCAGAATCGGAATGGCGTTCAGCAAACGCCGAAGGGCATATCGGGCCACCGGATGTCACTCTTCTTTCATCATAATTTCGATCATAACGATCTACGGATTTTATTATTTCGTAAAGTACCACTTTTCGACTTCCTTCAATGCGTCGCGGTTCGGGTTAAATCCTTCGAGATTAGCCGGATAAGCCATCGTGGCGGTCGGCGAATAAATGAACGTATACGGCTGGTCTTCCGCAATCAAAGCGTCGATTTTGGCCAGCAGCTCTTTCCGTTTGTTCATGTCGAACGTGTTCAAGTCTTCGTCGATGAGCTTGTCGACCTCGGGATTTTTATAAGAAATATAGTTCGATCCCGTCTCCATCGCCGTGGAGTGCCAAATGCCTTGCGGATTCGGGTCTCCCGAGATGCTCCAGCCATGGATGAGAGCAACGAAGTTTTTACCTGTCCAGTTTTTCGTAAAGGCAGAGCCTTCTACAATCCGGGGCTGAACGCTGATGCCTACTTTTTTCAACTGCTGCTGAACAACCGTCAGCGCCTTCTCACGGACCTTGTTTCCTTGAATCGTTTGCATTTCGAATTCAAATTTTTGACCGTTTTTGTCCAAAATGCCGTCGCCGTCCGTATCTTTCCAGCCTGCATCGGCTAACAGCTTCTTCGCTTTTTCCGGATCGAACGGGAATTTCGGCACATTATCCGTAAACGACCAGTAGGAAGGAGACGTTTGGCTGTGTACGATCTTTCCTTGTCCTTCGACGATGTTGTCTACGATCCCTTGACGATCCAGCGCCATTGTGAGTGCTTGACGTACTGTTTTATCCTGGAATAACGGATTGGTCAAGTTCCAAGCGGCAAAGATATAGGAGCCTGTACCAATCCCTTTTTGCAGCTTGATTTTGCCCGACGTTTTGGCAAATTGCTCGATGGCTTGCAAATTGTCGGCCGGCACCGCAACGACGTTAATTTCTCCCGTTTGCAGTTGCGCCATCATGGCGTTGGCATCGGGAACGATCTTCGCCGTAATTTTCTCGATGGCCGGTTTGCCGCCGAAATAGCTGTCGTTGCGCACGAAGCGCAAATATTGGCCTTGCTTCCACTCTTCCAGCTTATAAGGACCAGACCCTACAGGCTGCTTGAAGAATGGAGATTTGTCCATATCTTTTACGGCAACATCCTTCAGCAAATGCTGAGGCAAAATATTATAAATCAGCATATCGATGTATCCGGCATGCGGCTCTTTGAACGTAAATTTAACGGTCGTATCGTCCGCTTTCTCGACTTTCGCCAGCTTCTCGAACGTCCCTTTGCGCGGGCCTTTATAATCCGGATTAAGCGGAATGTTATATGTAAACACCACATCGTCGACCGTTACCGGCTTGCCGTCGCTAAACTTGGCATCGTTGCGGATTTTAATCGTCATTTCCTTCTTATCTTGCGAGAACTGAGGTTGTCCGGCCGCCAGATCCGGAACGATTTCCTGTTTGTCATTGAAGTCATACAACGAGCTGAACACCAGGTCGATTACTTCGCTGGAAACCGTAGTGGTTGCCCAAAAACGGATAAAGCCTTGCGGATCCAGCAAATAAGCCGTATTGATTTCGCCGCCGTCCACCTTTTCTTTTTTGCCGCTGTTAGCTGCCGCCCCATCGGCCGGCTTTTCGTTCGTTGCGGGGGTTCCGCCTCCTCCGGACGTGCAAGCGCTCAACAATAGCGCGGTGGTCATCAACGTGGCAAGAGCGATATTTCCCGCTTTGCCGATTTTTTTGAACAACATGGCAAGTTCCCCTCTCTTTTAGATGCCTTCTGCAGGCTGTTTATACGAAATGGCACGAGGCGTAATGCCCCGGCTCCACTTCACGGAAGACAGGCTTCTCGATCCGGCAGCGCTCCGCAGCATGAGGACACCGCGGATGAAACGCACAGCCCGACGGCGGATTTGCCGCGTTCGGCACTTCTCCGCTTAAGATGATCCGCTCTCGCTTGCCATCCACATCCGGCTCGGGTACGGACGACAGCAGCGCCTGGGTATACGGATGCTTCGGGCTGCCGAACAACTGGTCCCGGCCGGCCAACTCGACAATTTGACCTAAGTACATGACCGCGACCCGATCGGAAATATGTCGGACGACGCTAAGATTGTGCGAGATGAACAAGTACGACACGTTCGTCCGCGTCTGCAGCTCCTCCAGCAAGTTGACGATCTGCGCTTGAATCGAGACATCGAGCGCCGAGACCGGCTCGTCTGCCACGATGAGCTTCGGACTTAACGCAATGGCGCGGGCAATCGCGATACGCTGCCGCTGTCCGCCGGAAAATTCATGCGGGTACATGCCGACCGCATGTGACCTTAGTCCGACCGTATCCAAGAGCTGTTCCGCCCGTTTCATCGCGTCCGACCACTTCAAGCCGCCCTGCACCACAAGCGGCTCGGCAATCGCTTTACCCACCGTGATTCTCGGATTTAACGATGCATACGGGTCCTGGAACACGCACTGCATCTCTTTCCGGATCGGCCGCAGCTGCCGTTGATTCCAGTTGCCGATCGAAGTTCCGTTAAACACGATTTCACCTTCGGTCAAATCGAGCAAGCGCAAAACCAACCGCCCGACCGTCGACTTGCCGCAGCCGGATTCGCCCACAATGCCCAGCGTTTCGCCTTTAAATACCGTAAAGCTGACATTGTCAACCGCTTTGACGGCTCCATTTTTTAAGCTGCCGCCGATGCCAAAATATTTTTTCAACCCTTTAATCTCCAGAAGCGGAGCCCCCACGTGTCGATCATCTCCCTCTAATCCGTACTAGGTCAAAATGCAGCGAACTTGATGCCCCGCTCCGATGTCCCGCAACTCAGGCTGCCGGTCGCGGCATTCTGCTTTCGCCATCGGACAGCGCTCGGCAAACCGGCACCCGGCCGGAAAAGCCCCTGCGGGCGGAACGCTTCCCGGTATCGGAACCAGCCGTTCAATAGCCCCCTGCATGCGAGGCGTCGATTGGAGCAAGCCTTTCGTGTACGGATGTCTGGCATCTGTAAACAGCGTTCTTACGTCTGCCGTCTCGACGATTTGGCCGGCATACATGACGATGACGCGCGTAGCCATCTCGGCAACAACGCCCAAGTCATGCGTGATGAACAGCACGGACATGTCGGTTTCGCGAAGCAGCTGTCGGATCAGGTCCAGCACCTGAGCCTGAATCGTCACATCCAAGGCCGTCGTCGGCTCGTCGGCAATAAGCAGCTCCGGCTTGCAGGCCATCGCCATCGCCAGCATGACACGCTGCCGCATGCCGCCCGACAGACGATGCGGATACTCCTTCCGAATCCGGGAAGGCTCCGGAAATCCGACCCGCCGCAGCCAGTCCTCCGCTATTGTAACCGCTTCCGATTTGGATACGCCAAGATGCCGGGTAATCGCTTCGGTCAACTGCTTCCCAATGGTAAGCACCGGATTCAACGAGGTCATCGGCTCCTGGAAGATCATCGCGATTTGACGTCCGCGAACGCCCGACATCTCCCGATTGCTGAGGCCGACCAAATTCCGCCCGCCGAAACGGACTTCACCGCCGGCAATCTCCCCTACCCGGGGAAGCAGCTGCATGATCGACAAGGAAGTCATGCTTTTGCCGCAACCGGATTCTCCTACGAGCGCGACCACTTCGTTCGTTCCGATTTTAAAATCGATGCCGTCGACAACGGTCAATTCCCTCTTTTTGTCTTTAATTACCGTTTTAAGCGATTTCACTTCCAAAAGTGCCTCAGACAAGGGATCACCTTCACTTCCACATTCATTGTGTCATAAAATTTCACTTCGCTGGAATTATTTCGGATGACAGCATCAAGTCCCATTATGAAGTTAATTGACCAAATTGTCATTAGAAATTTTAAAATTTTACATTTTTTTTTGAATTCTCCTTAAACACCAGTGAATTGAAAGATAAAAAAAGAGACGAAAATGTAAAACTTTTTCGTCTCTTAGGAAAATTATGTTTATTTTCAATGCTGCTGTCGAATTTTCTAGAACGCGCGAATGTCCGCCTTTTCCAGCCACGCGCCGATATCGCCGATGACCGACTCGACCGTGCCTTCCGCAAACGGCGAAAGCAGCCCCGCCACCTCCACCAGCTCGCTGAACGAACGGCTGCCGCCTTCCCGGCAAAGCCTGACGTAATCGTCCCAGGCCCGCTTGCTGTCGCTTTGCGCGTGGGACCAGAATTGGAGCGCGCAAATTTGCGCCAGCGTGTAGTCGATATAATAAAACGGCGTACGGAAAATGTGCCGCTGCTGATACCAGTACCCGCCGCGATTCAGCAAATCGTTCTCCTCCAGCGCCAAATCCGGACGATAGACCGATTCCAGCTCGCGCCACTTGGCTTTGCGCTCCGCCGGGGTCGCTTCAGGGTGCTCGTACACGAAGTGCTGGAATTCATCGACCGCGGTACCGTAAGGAATGAACAAAATAGCCTCGCTCAAATGCTTATACTTGTATTTGTCCGTATCTTCGCGGAAAAACAGCTCCATCCAAGGCCAGGCGAAAAACTCCATGCTCATCGAATGAATCTCGCACGCCTCAAGCGTCGGATGCAAGTATTCCGGCACCTCATGATGGCGGCTCATGTAATGCTGGAACGCATGTCCGGCCTCGTGCGTCAGCACGTCGACATCTCCGCTCGTTCCGTTGAAGTTTGAGAAAATAAAAGGCACCTGCTCCGCTTTGATATACGAGCAGTACCCGCCGACCGCTTTGCCGGTTTTGCTGACGAGATCCATTAATCCGCGGTCCGTCATCATCCGGAAGAAAGCGTCGGTTTCTGGCGACAGCTCGGCATACATCCGCTTGGCGTTGTCGACGATCCAATCCGCATCGCCTTTAGGCCTCGGGTTGCCCTTCGGAAAACGATACTTGGCGTCATAGTATGTTAACCGGTCCACGCCAAGCATGCGCCGCTGCTGCTCTCGGATGCGCGAAGCAAGCGGCACCAGATGCTCCCGCACCTGCTCCCGGAAAACGGCTACATCGGCCGCGTCGTAGTCCGAACGCTTCAGGCGGTCGTATCCAAGCTGAACGAAGTTCGGATAGCCGAGCTTTCGGGCGATGCTCGTCCGCACTTGGACGAGACTGTCGTAGATTTCGTCAAGGGTCGTCTCGTGCTCCGCAAAAAAAGCGTATCCCGCATCCAGTGCGCGCTTGCGCGTCTCCCGGTCGGTAGACAGCGTGTAAGGCGTGAGCTGAGCCAGATTGAGCTCGCGGCCGTCAAACGAAATCGACGCGGAGGCGGTCAGTTTAATATAGTCGGAGACAAGCTTGTTCTCCTGCCGCAGCTCGTCAATCACTTCGGGCGCGAACGTTTTCATGGTTCTCTCGGCGATCCGGAACAATTGTTGGCCCCACTGCTCTTCCAACGCCGCCCGGTAAGGCGATTCGGCCAATGCCGCATAATACTTCGACAGGAAGCCTTGATAAACCGGCGTCTGCTGGTCGAAAAAATCCTGCTCCGCTTTATAGAACGGGTCGTTCGTATCGATGGTATGCCGGATACGGGCGATCGCGGCCATCGACTCGAAATGGCTCCGAAGCTCGTTCATCCGGGTCAGAAGAGCCTGCTGCTCCTCCGGTGAACCCGCCTCGGAGAACTGCTGCAGCGATTCGTTCATCTGTTCCGTCAGTTGATCCATATCCGGGCGTTCGTATACAAAATCTTCGAACTTCCTTATCATCATCGCTTCATCCCTTTCCATGTCTATCGGCCGGATAACCGTCGACCTTCGTTAGAAACATAAGGGGGCAAGCCGTTTTTGTCAATATGCGGAAACAAAAATAAGCCTCCGACGCCAACAAACGGCGAACAGACGCTTTATACTGTCACGATTGTTTTCTTGGTTTAATCCAGCGCTCTCGACAACTCTTCGCTGACGGCCACCAAATCGTTCGGTTCACTTTCATTCAAAATGGCGCGGGCCTGCTCAATCTCCAGTCGCAGCACGCGAATTTGTTCCATAGGCTTTTTGACGTAGTGAATATATTCGACGGCCAGATGATGATCCGGCTTTTTCCCTGCAAATAATCGCCGAAAAGCTGACATCATTTGATAGCTTCGTTCTTCCATCATCCGCTTTTTCTCGTAACGTTCGATGGTTTGTTCCAGCTCGGCCAGCTGCTCTTCCTTACGAGCGATATACGCTTCAAGAAAAGGATACACTTCCGCCGCTTTCCGCTGGTTCGTCCTTACTGAACCCCCTGATGGCACAGCATTCAACATAAAACTTCACCTATCCTATGATGTTAGATATAATCACATTATTAGTATCAGTTTACACCAAAATCCGCGCTTTGAAAATAACGAATTTCGTACTGACTCCCATCAAGCGAAAAGAGGAAGCCTCGAAATTTTCATTCGGGCTTCCTCCTTGGATCTGCTTATTTCCTTATTGTCTTGCCGATTCGCTGGCGCTCTCGCTCGGGTTGTTTTGAGCCGCCTGCTTCACGTTATTTGCCACAACCTCTTCGGAAAATTCCGTATCGGTCTTCAGGTTTTTATTGAGATTTAAATTAAAATTTTGATTTTTATTTTTAGCCATCGCCATCACCTCCCCTGACATCCTTTATTATGGATATCATGGAGGGATGTTATGCTTAGAAAATTTTTAAAACAGCAGCTCGCTTTTCAGTTGGTTCCAGAGCGCTTCGTTAATTTTTCCGTCGCCCTTTTTGACCACGAAGACATTCAACGTTTTTTTGCCCCACTCTTTATACACCTGATCCTTCGTCTCGAAATACAAGTCAATCCGGTTGCCTTTGATGGCACTACCCGTATCCGCGACAATCCCGTAGCCGTAGCCGGGAATGTACAGCACCGTTCCGATCGGAAACACCTTCGGATCTGCGGCGATCGTGGAGAACGATTCGACGTCCCGGGTAACCTTCATTCCGGAAAACGTGACTCCGTATTCGGGATGCCCGGGGTTTTTGCCAGTCGACTCCCGTCCGGCATAGTATCCGGTTGCCGTCACCTCGACGGCTTTATAGTTGGATAAATCTTGTCCCTTGTGGGGAAACAGCTTGTAATTCATCGTCCGGCGGCCGCTTGCGGCAGATACGGGCTGGGAGTCGGGCTGCTTAACCTCCGGCTTGTTGACACCGGGCGAATGCAAGGATACGGGTAAAGCGGCGATCGGCAGCTCATTGTTCGGCGCGGTAGACCGCTTGTAATCCTGTTGTTTTTCAAACCATATCAAGAAGGACAGCATCAACAAGATGAACAAGATCCATTTGGCATGGCTTGCGGTTTTTGGTAGCATATGCTTGGTTTAAACCTCCCCTTATTAGAAGAGGCTCTCCAACATTCGCAAGATCTATACACGGTCCCTATGCCGTCGCAAGCCAAGCTGATTATAAAATTTTGTTTAACTATTGGCGGCCGAACGATACGTTTTGTATTATTTTCATAAAAGGAGGGATCGCAATATGGGAAGCTTGCGGTTCAAACAATTAGATTCGTTAAGAGGTTTGGCAGCGCTTACAGTTTTATTTCATCATCTCTTGCTGGCTATGCCGCAAAAGAATGCATTGACCACATTTCTTGAAGTCACGCCTGCCAGATTGTTTGTCAACGGGCATGGGGCGGTCATTTTATTTTTTCTGCTCAGCGGATTCGTGTTGTCGCTGCCGGTTTTGAACGGAAATTCACCCCCTTATTTTTCATTCCTTATTAAAAGATTGTTCCGAATTTATGTTCCTTATTTAGTTACAATTTGTATCATAATTTATATTGCCATTGTTTTATATCAAGGTATTTTGCCTGAATTCAATTCCTTTATCAACCAATCGTGGAAGAACGCTTCCGATCCCTCGTTAATCGCGGAGCATATTTTATTCATCGGTAACCCTCATACGATATCTTATAATCCTGTGATCTGGACACTCATTCACGAGCTGCGCATCTCGATCGTCTTTCCGTTCATTGTCCTCATGGTCAAAAACTTCAAACCCCTCGTCTCTCTGATCGTTTGCTTGCTCCTTACTTTCATTGCCGGATTGGATGGAATGTTATTTAAGCTTCCAAGCAATGGATACCATTCAAGCTACTTTGATTCCTTGCATTATTTATCGCTCTTCATCATCGGTTCGTTAATTGCCAAGCATAGAAAGCAATTGATGGATATGTACCGTCATTCAAAGGCTTCCTTGAAATGGACCGTGTTGATCTCCGCATTGCTCTTTTATAATTATTCGGAAGTGCTAAATAAGGATTTCTTCAAAAGGCTGTTCGATACGCCCTATAATTTTTACTTATCCGAGTACGGCATTGCCGTGGGCGCATCCGTGTTCATCGTTGCTTCGCTCGCTTCTTCCAAATTTTCCGACTGGTTAACACATCCCGTGCTCGTCTTCCTGGGCAAAATATCGTACAGCTTATATTTAACTCATCTGGTGGTGATGTTGACGCTTGCTCACGCTTTGCACGGGCGATTGTCCAATTCCATGATCCTGTCCCTATCCTTTATAGGAGCGCTCATTGTAGCGGCAGTTTGCTGGTTTATGATCGAGCGGCCTTCCATGCAGCTGGGAAAATATTTAACGCGAAATAAGCAAGCCACAAGCAATCAACCTACAAGCCCGCTTTAAAAACTGCTTCCCTTGGTCAAAGTGCAAAGAGCCTGCCCCCTTCACAACAAGGAGCAGGCTTTCTGCAAATCCTATCGTATAGCAGCTTACGCTTGCTTGGTCCGAATGTCTTCCCGGATCATCTCGATGACGCTATCTACGCTGTGTGCGCCGAGGTCGCCTTGACCGCGCTTGCGGACGGAAGCGCCGGACGCTTGCACCTCATTTTCGCCGACAACGAGCATGTACGGAATTTTCTCAAGCTGCGCTTCGCGAATTTTATATCCGAGCTTCTCGTTGCGCAGATCGGCTTCGACCCGGATACCGGCGTTTTGCAGCTTCGCTTCGACTTCTTTGGCGTATTCGTCGAAGTTGCCGGAGACGGGAAGCACCTTCGCCTGGACCGGACACAGCCATGTCGGCAGCGCGCCGGCAAAGTTTTCGAGCAGGAAAGCGGTCATCCGTTCCATGGTCGAAATAATGCCGCGGTGAATAACGACCGGACGATGCTTCTGGCCGTCGGTTCCGATGTACTCTAATTGGAAGCGCTCCGGCAGCAGGAAGTCGAGCTGCGCGGTCGACAGCGTCTCTTCTTTCTTGAGCGCGGTCTTGATCTGCACGTCCAGCTTCGGACCGTAGAAGGCCGCCTCGCCTTCCGCTTCGAAGAACGGCAGACCGAGCTCCTCGACCACCTCGCGAAGCATCCGCTGCGACATTTCCCACATTTCGTCGTTTTGGAAATATTTCTCCGTATCTTTCGGATCACGGTACGACAGACGGAAACGGTATTCCTTAATGCCGAAGTCCTCGTACACTTGACGGATCAGGTTCACGACGCGCGCGAACTCTTCCTTGATTTGATCCGGGCGGCAGAAAATATGCGCGTCATTGAGCGTCATCGCGCGCACGCGGTGCAGGCCGGTAAGCGCTCCGGACATCTCGTAGCGGTGCATCGTTCCGAGCTCGGCGATCCGCACCGGCAGGTCGCGGTAGCTGCGCATGTCGCTCTTGTACACCATCATATGGTGCGGGCAGTTCATCGGGCGCAGCACAAGCTCTTCGTTGTCCAGTTCCATCTTAGGGAACATGTCTTCCTGATAATGCTCCCAGTGGCCGCTCGTTTTGTACAATTCCACGTTGGCAAGCACCGGCGTGTAGACGTGCTGGTAGCCGAGACGCTCCTCCAGATCGACGATATAACGCTCCAGGGTGCGTCGTACTTTGGCGCCGTGCGGCAGCCAGATCGGAAGGCCTTGGCCAACTTCGCTGGAGAAGGTGAACATTTTCAGCTCTTTGCCGAGCTTGCGGTGGTCGCGTTTTTTCGCTTCCTCCAACAAGTGCAAATGCTCGTCCAGCTCCGATTTTTTCGGGAACGCCGTGCCGTAGATGCGCTGCAGCATTTTATTCTTGGAATCGCCGCGCCAGTAAGCGCCCGCTACGCTGAGCAGCTTGAACGCTTTGATCCGTCCGGTGGACGGAAGGTGCGGTCCGCGGCACAGGTCAAAAAATTCGCCTTGGTCATAAATCGTAATGACCGAATCTTCCGGAAGGTCGCGGATCAACTCCAGCTTAAGCGGGTCCTCCAGCTCGCCGAAAATGCCCAGCGCTTCCTCGCGGCTGACCACCCGGCGGCGGATCGGCAAGTTTTCCTGAACGATGCGCTCCATTTCTTTCTCGATTTTGCTCAGATCTTCCGGGGTGATCGACGTTTCCATATCGATATCGTAGTAGAACCCGTCTTCGATCACCGGTCCGATGCCGAGCTTGACGCTTTTATTGCCGTACAGCCGTTTAATGGCCTGCGCCATCAAATGCGCCGTGCTGTGACGGTATACCTCCAGACCTTCTTCGCTGTCCAGCGTAACGATTTGCAGCGCGGCGTCTTCTTGCAGCGGCGTGCTCAAGTCGACCAGCTTTCCGTTGAGTTTGCCTACGACGGCATTTTTTTTCAGCCCCGAGCTGATCGAGCCTGCGATCTCTTCCACCGTCGTTCCCTGCGGATATTCCTTCACCGCTCCGTCGGGGAAAGTTACTTTTACAGCCATGTCCACTACCTCCAATAATTGTAGAAAATACAAAAAGCGTATCATCCCGAAAGGGACGAGTACGCTTAGCTCGTGGTTCCACCCTAATTCAATCCGCAGCTCATCAGTTGAACAAAAAGAACATGCTGCGAATCCTCAACTCATTCGGTAACGGGAATGATCCGGCGATTTATACTGCGCGTCTCCACCCGCTGGTCTTATCGGCGAGGGCGACGTTTTCCAAATCACGGCTACAAAGGGGTAACCGATTGACGTTCGCTGAAGGGGATTGCAGCCGGGTGTCCCCTCTCTCTGGACAGCACTTCAACCGATCGTGTCTTCGATCTTTGCCTTACCCCTTATTATATTCAGCCGCCGTCGAGCGGTCAAGGTTTTGGCATAGCCGACAGTAGCCGCACAGTTCCACACGATTTTCAAAAATTTGCCGAATCGTCTTGATCACCTGCAAATCCGGCTCGCGGGTGTGGATATAGATCTGCTGCGGAGATACCGTAATCAGCGTGCTGACAATCATATCCTCGAAATTCATATCTTTCTCGAGCGTTTCTACCGTTACGACGGCATCCGCATCGTTCGTTTCGATCTTCTCCAGATGCTCGCCAAGCAGCATAAATTCATTGCCGCCTTTGTGAATAAGGTGAACGAACGGAATTTTCGCTTCCTGAATATAGACGAAATATTGCAGCAGGGAAATGAATTCGCGATACTGCCGGTCCATGACGAATTCGTCGACGGCATATTCGACAACTTCGCGGAGCTCGTTCAAGTAATCCGGCGCCCGGAAGCGCAGAAAGCCGTCCAAATTCAGTTCCGTATGCTCTTCGATGTATTCGGTAAGCAGGACGGTCAGCTTGTTTTTCCGCCGCAGATACGCTTCACTCTTGTCCGATTTGACCGCCGCCGAATCGTTCCGCTCCCCCAGCATTTGGCTGCAATAGCCTAGGATGCTGTCCGTCTCTTCGTCCTGCTTGTAATGAAACTCATGACGGATCATATGACGCAGCAGGCGCTGCTCTTCTTCCGCCAATAAATAGTCCGCCAGGGCGCCGGCCGCCGCTTCATAAAGTGCGTGACCGTCGGCCTGCAGCTGAAAAGCCGGCATAACCGCGCTCACTTCGACTCGCTGCAGACCGTTCCGCCGGTCCAGAACGATCCGGATCTTGTTCTCCTTATGTAGCCGTTCGCCGAAAAGCTCGACAAGACGCAAAAGCCGGTCAGCCTGAGCTTCGGAGCGTTTCACCATTACGATCGTCAACAGCTTCATCCAGGGTCACACTCTCCTTTCGGGCCTTACGATTCCTTTAAAGTATATGGCTGGACCTTCGCAGATATACAAAGTACAGACACCCGGGACGTAGCAATAACTGTGAGGAGAATTGATGAGGTATCTCTTTATCGTGATACCAATTGTATTTTTTGACACATTTATGATACAATATGTATCAATCACAAAATACGATCCTGGGAGGTTTGCTATGCAGCATCTTCGCCAAAGGTTCAAATCGCCGGCTGCGGACAAGCTGGTTCGTCTGCACAAAAATATTTACCTTAACCGCAACGACCCCAAGTATCACGAAAAGGTGATCACTTATCTCGATCCGCACTCCCCCGAGGCGCATTACAAGCTGGGGCAATATTTCGAGAACAACGGCAATATCGGTAAAGCGCTGCAGCATTATAAAGAAGCGATGAGCACGTATCCTTCGCCGTATTATTTTCCCGCTTCCGGCTCGATCCGGCGGCTGACGAAGGAGAAAACTCCCGCTGTCCCCGGACCTCAAGCCGCTATAAGTGCAAGCTCGAGTTCTCCAGGTACGAAAAGAAAAAGTGCTGCCTACGGCTTAAAAATGCTGCTGCTGGTGCTTCTGTTCATCAACGTGCTGCTGCTGGCCCTGCTGTACGGACCGACCGCCGTTTCTAAGGTCGTGTCGGCGTTTATGCCTTGGAGCGTCGGGAAAGAAGTCACGTATGAAAGCGTCGAAACCGCTTACGTCCTGCATTTTCCTTACGGAGAGCCGCAGAAGGCTGTAGAGGAGGCGCTTCATAAGAAAGCGCTGCAGCTTGCAAACGATCATCCGAAGCAAACGATCGTCCTGTACGGCATCGCCTCCGGCGTTCGAAACGCGGATAATCAAGCGGCGCCGCTGAGCGACGAGCAGCTTAAGGCCAAGGCATTTGTCTTGGCGGAATACAATCCGGCCGTCGATACTTCGGTCAAAATCCGGTTCCTTCACCCGGAATTTCAAAAGCTCCGGACGACGGCCGGAGCCCAATTGATCCGGACGGCGCTTGACGCTTACGCTGCGGATCACGGATCGCCCCCCTCCTCCATCGAACAGCTGTTTCAGCCTTATCCCAATAACTATGCCAGCTATATGCCTATAGAAACGATTACCGGTTCGGCTCATGTCCGAACCGTTTTTGATGGGAGCGGCGGATGGGTTTACGATGCCCGTGCCCAAGACCCCGCGCGCAGGTTTTATCCGAATGTCGCGTGGGTGGGTGCATCCGGGGCGGCAACCGCCTCCGCCAGCCTTCCTTTCGAACCGGTCACGGTCACGATCGACAAAAGCGCTCACTTGCTCCGGCTGAACGCCGGCCCGGTGGTGCTAGCGGAGCTGTCGGTCGGATTGGGTGCCGACGGCCGAACTCCCGACGGCGCCTTGACCGTCCTGGAGCGGGTCCGTGAGCCGCAAGGGAGCCGCCCAGGGGTGTACGGCACCGCTGCCTTGGGGATGGGCGAGATCGCCATTCACGGCACCACGGACGCAGCATCGATCGGCGCGAACCGGTCGCTCGGCTGCATCCGGCTGACGAACGAGGCGATGTCCGCTCTGTACCCGCTTGTGCCGCGGGGCTCGCGGGTCGTCATCGGCAGCGGTACGGGCGGAAGCGGCGGCGCCCCGGTTCTAGTCCAGCCGGAGCTGCTGCTTCCGGGCAAGGACGGCTTGGGCCGCGGAGCCGAGGAGAAGGCCAAGCACCGTGTCTTCCAGTGGTTAGGCTAAGCGTTGGCGCGAGCCGTGCATAAACATACGCAAAAAGACGCCTTCCTTCGAGCCTGAGATGGTTCGAAGAGCAAGCGTCTTTGATTTTGTGCTAATTTTGCATAATGAAGTCTTTATGCACCTGAGCCGTTTCGTCGTCGAAGCGGCGCAGAATCTCATAGCGTGTATTGCGCTGCGCAGGAATTTTGCCCGCTTCCCGAATGAGCTGCAGCGTCGATCCGATGTTCACCTTGTGTGTCGTCCCTGCCGCGGATACGACGTTTTCTTCGATCATCGTCGAGCCGAAATCGTTGCAGCCGTAATGCAGCGACTGTTTGCCGACTTCCGGTCCCATCGTCACCCAGGACGACTGGAAGTTCTTAATGTTGTCGAGCATGATGCGGCTGATCGCAACGTTTTTAAGGTAATCTTGCGGCCCCAGCTTCTCCGCCTTCAGATTCGTGTTGTCCGGTTGGAACGTCCAAGAGATGAAGGCCAGGAAGCCAGCCGTATTGTAGCCGTTAGCGATGCATTCATCCTGCGCGTCGCGGATGCGAAGCAGGTGCAGCGCGCGTTCCTCGATCGTCTCGCCAAAGCCGATCACCATCGTCCCGGTCGTGTTCATACCGACTTTGTGGGCCGTTTGCATGACATCCATCCAGTCGCGCCACGAGCCTTTCAGACGGCTGATTTTGCGGCGGGTGCGGTCGTCGAGAATTTCCGCGCCGCCCCCGGGCAGCGAATCCAGCCCGGCTTCGTGAATGGCCCGGATCACTTCCTCCAGAGACAGGCCGTTTGATACTTCTTTCATTTTCATAATCTCGGCCGGGGAGAACGAGTGCATCGTAATGTTCGGGAACCGCTGCTTGATTTCTTTCAGCAGATCGGTGTAATAGCTGAAAGGCAGGTTCGGGTTCGTGCCCCCCTGCATCAAAATTTCGGTTCCTTCCACGTCGATCGTTTCCTGTATCTTTTGAAAAATCACCTCGTTCGGCAGCACGTAGCCTTCTGCCGAGCCCGGTGCGCGGTAGAAGGCGCAAAAACGGCAGTACACATCGCAAATGTTCGTATAATTGACATTCCGGCCGATCACGAAAGTCGTAACCGGCTCCGGATGATGCCGCAGCATAATTTGGTTGGCCACATGGCCCATTTTTTCGATTTCGTCCGATTCATAGAGCGCCATACAGTCTTCCAGACTGATCCGGTTTCCCGCCAGCGCGCTATCCAATATCCGGTCGATGGAACTCATCGCTTTCATCTCCTTTATGCTCTCATCCTACCATAAAATACTCCGCTCCTGCCATACTAAAAGACCGCCATTTTCCGAGGAGCGGAAAGCGGCGGCCGTTTTTGTGACTAATTTGTGATCATCGGCACAAAGCTTTCAAGCGGGATGCATCTGCCGGTGGCCTACGATTTTTTCTTTGACCAATTGAAGCTGCTGAACCCGTTCCTGGTCCGTCACAAGCGGCTGCGGACGGGCAAAATAAAAGCCTTGTACCATATGCACCTGCATCTCGCAAAGCATGCTGAGCTCTTCCGGCCGTTCCACGCCTTCGGCGATCACTTGGCAGTTCATGTTGTCGGCGAAGTGCAGCAGCGCCTTCAGCAGCGATTGCTTGACGGACATCCGGTCGATCTCGGCAATGACCGATCTGTCAATTTTGATGATGTCAGGCACCAGCTCGGAGATCGATTGCAGGCTCGAATAACCGGCCCCTGCATCGTCCACGGCAAAGCGGAACCCATGAGCGCGGCAAGCGTTCATGACAGCCCCTATGTATTGAAAATCCCGAATCGCGTGACGTTCCGTAATTTCCAGAACGACCTGCGAGGCCGAAATGGCCGGAAATTGCTTCAATGTTTCCAGCAGCTGATGCAGAAACAACGGATGTCCGAGCGAAACGGGCGTCACGTTAATAAACACCTGCTCTTGAATCGCCCGTAACGATATTTCCATGAACGCTTTCTTGATGACCAGAAATTCGAATCTCGATAAAAGATCGGCTTGGTAAGCCATATCGAACAGCTCGGCGGGCGTGTGGAACGGCGAGTTTTGCGGACCGCGGGTCAATATTTCCCAGCCATATAATTCGCCGCTGGCCAAATTAAGAATCGGTTGGGCGAGAACGAAAATGCTCTCCTGCTTCAAAATGTCCAACAGATGCTCCCGGGTCGGGCAAAAATGCGGCGGCAGCTTTTTCGTCGCGATGCAACGGGCATAATGATAGGCCGCTTGAATGCCGGCGGACGTGTTCTCGAGGTCCGAACCGATGATATAGCACCCGCTTTGCAGTGATACGGGAGCTTGTGCGTCGGTGTCCGCATGCATGCGCAGCCTGCGCGAAACTTCCTTTTGCAGTTCCTGCGCCTTGCGCTGCAATTCGTCGAACCCGCAGACGGCTTGTTCTTTAACGAAAATACCGTAATCGTCGAGCGCAAACTGGCGGACTCCGATCACGTCTTTGTCCCGGAAGCAGGAAGGCAGCAGCTCCAGGATCGTCTGCCGGATACGACCCTGCAAGGCGCAGAGCCTCGCTTCGGAATAAGTGGAAAACATATGATGAAAATCTTCCAAGTACAGCAAAATAAACCCGCACGATTTTCCTTGGCTCCGGTACCGTTTGACCAGCGAGAGCACCGGATTGCGAAACGTAAACTCCGGGGGAAAAAAGCGGAGCGCCCTGCTCGGATAAGGCAGCCGGAGTAACATCCGGATTCGTTCTTTCCACTCACCTGAAGCAAATGAAAATGTCATAAATTTCCCCCTAACCGGCAGCAACAACTTGTCCCTACTATCATATCACGAGTTCGTTATAGTGAATAGGGCGGCATTCCTTTTTTTCACAGAAAAGCCGATGATCCCCTGAATCATCGGCTGAGCTTGTTGAGAAACCGCTTCGCGTATAAAACTCTCTGCATACGCCGGTGGGGTATATCCCTCCAGCCGCTCTTGAAACCCGTGAATTTGATTAGAATTTGTGGTATTTTCACGGGTTTCAAAGGCGGACGTAAACTCTTACGGGATATACCCCACCTCTATTTGTCTGAGTTTTTCTACTTCCAAGGTTTCTCAACACTCTGGACGATGATCCCTTGAATCATCGGCTTTTATTCCTTTGTTTAGCGGTCCGTATCCGCTAACGCTTGCTCCAGGTCTTCAATGATATCGGCGATATCCTCAAGACCGACGGAATACCGGACGAGCCCGTCGGTAATTCCGCGCTCCAGCCGGACCTCGCGCGGCATCGCCGCATGCGACATCATCGCCGGGTAGGAAAGAATACTCTCGACCGCCCCTAGGCTGACGGCGACGAGCGGGATGCGCACCTTGGACAGCAGACGCTTGGTCCGATCGCCGGAGCCGGTGTCGAACGAAACGACGGCGCCATAGCCGAGCGACTGCTTCTCGTGAATGTCCCGACGGGGATGATTCGGCAGCCCCGGATAATAGACGGCTTCGATTGACGGATGAGCCGCCAACCAGGATGCCAACTGCCGGGCGCTTTGCTCGTGCGCTTCCATGCGGGCCTTCAAGGTCTTCATCCCGCGCATGAGAAGCCACGAGTCCTGCACGCCGAGAATGGTCCCGAGCCCGTTTTGAATCTGCTTCAGCCGGCGGCCCAGACTTTCGTTCGCGGCAACGGCCAGCCCTGCGGTTACATCGCTGTGGCCGCCAAGGAACTTCGTTGCGCTGTGCAGCACGATATCGATGCCGTATTCGATCGGTCGCTGATGATAAGGCGTCATGAACGTATTGTCCAGCATGGTCAGCAGGCCATGTTCTTTCGCCCAGCCTGCGATTTCGGCAATATCGGTAATTTTGAGCGTCGGGTTCGACGGCGTTTCGAGGAACACCGCTTTCGTGTTCGGCTTAAGCGCCGCTTTCACCCGGTCCAGATCCGTCATGTCGACGAACGTCGTTTCGATGTTCATCCGGGTCAGGATGGACGTCAGCAGCCGATACGTGCCCCCGTACACATCCTCCGTGCAGATCACATGATCCCCCGCCGACAGCAGCATGAACGCGCCGGAGATGGCTGCCATGCCCGAAGCGAACGCGAAGCCCCGCTTGCCCCCTTCCAGCAGCGCAATGTAATCCTCCAGCGCCTGCCGGGTCGGGTTGCCGGAACGGGAGTAATCGTACTCCTGCGGCTCGTCGAGCGAAAATTGATGGAACGTCGATGCCTGGTAGATCGGAACGCTGGAAGCGCCGGTCGTCCGGTCGATTTCGCTTCCAAAATGGATCAGTTTCGTAGCAAAAGCGCGGTCCTTATGATGATCGTTCGGATGAGTCCCTTGCGTCGTCTTCTCAGCCATGAGCCGGTCCCCCTCCTTCAATCTCCTGCTGTGCCAAATCGATGGCGCGGGACAAATCCGCAATCAGGTCGTCCGCATGCTCGATGCCGACGGAATAGCGCAGCAGTTTATCGTCCACGCCGACTCTTCGGCGGATGTCTTCCGGGATATCGGCATGGGTCTGAACCGCCGGGTACGTCATCAGCGACTCAACGCCGCCCAAGCTTTCCGCGAACGCAATCAGCTTCACGTGACGCAAGATCGGTTCGATATAGCAGGCGTCTTTCATTTTAAAGGAAAAAATCCCCGTATTGCCGGACGATTGCTTCTTCTGAATGTCATGGCCCGGGTGGCTTTCGAGCGCCGGATAATAGACCGCTTCCACCTGCGGATGGGACTGCAGGAACGTCGCGATGCGGGTGGCGTTGTACTCGTGGCGCTCCATGCGGATCGCCAATGTTTTCATGCCGCGCATCAGCAGCCAACTGTCCTGCGGGCCTAATACCGCGCCGATCGAATTGTGCAGAAACGCCATTTCCTCGGACAGCTCCTTGCCTTTCGTTACGATCAACCCGGCAAGCACGTCGTTATGCCCCCCGAGGTACTTGGACGCACTGTGAATCACAATATCGGCTCCAAGCTCGATCGGACGCTGGAAGAACGGAGTAAGCAGCGTGTTGTCGACGATGGAAAGAATGCCTTTTTTCTTCGCCCAGCCGCACACCAGCGCCAAATCCGTGACCATCATGAGCGGATTGGTCGGCGTTTCGATCAGAACCGCTTTCGTGCCCGGCTGCAGGTTCGCTTCCAACGCATCGAGATCGTTCGTGTCCACATACGTTGCGGTGACGCCGAAGCGGGACATGATTCGCTCCAGCATCCGGTACGTCCCGCCGTACAAGTCGAGGGAAACAAGCAAATGGTCGCCTTGGCTGAATAGCGCAAAGATCGTCTGGAGCGCCGCCATGCCGGAGCTGCAGGCAAAGCCCGCGTCCCCGGATTCCAACTCGGCAATCGCATCCTCCAATACTTTGCGCGTCGGGCTTTTCGTGCGCGCGTAATCGAATCCCGTGCTCTGCCCGAGCTTCGGATGACGGAACGCCGTCGCTTGATATACCGGGAAGCTGACCGCCCCCGTCACCGGTTCCTCCTGGGAGCCGATCTGTGCGAGACGGCTCTCAATTTTCAACTCTGGCTTGGAACAGTTGCTCATATCATATAATCCCCCTTATACAAATCGTACGGCGTCTCTTGGTACACATAATAGTTGAGCCAGTTGGAAAACAACAGGTTCGCATGTGCCCGCCAGGTGTTGAGCGGCGACCGGGTCGGATCGTTGTTCGGGTAGTAATTTTTCGGAATCGCGATCTCCATCCCTTTGTTCACGTCGCGGTCGTACTCATATTTGAGCGTACACGCGTCGTATTCCGAATGGCCGGTAATAAAAATTTGCTTCCCGTCCTTCGTCGCGGCGATGTAGACGCCCGCTTCCTCCGATTCCGTCAAAATGTCGAGCTGCTCGACCCGGGCAACATCCTCCCGGCGGACGTCGGTATGACGGGACTGGGGAACGAGAAACAGCTCGTCGAATCCGCGCAGCAGCTTCACGTTCGGCGTGGTAATCGTATGCGGGAATACGCCGAATATTTTTTCTTCAAGCGGGTACTTGGGCACGCCGAAATGGTAGTAGAGACCAGCCTGAGCCGCCCAGCAAATATGCAGCGTCGACGTGACATGGGTTTTGCTCCACTCCATAATCTGCGTCAATTCTTCCCAATAATTCACCTCTTCGAATTCGAGCTGCTCGACCGGCGCGCCTGTAACGATCATGCCGTCGAACCGTTCATGCTTGATGTCTTCGAACGTTTTGTAGAACTGCTCCAGGTGCTCCAGCGACGTGTTTTTGGACGTGTGCGTTTTCGGGTGCAGCAGAATGAATTCAACCTGTAGCGGAGTGTTGCCGATCAGCCGCAGCAATTGGGTCTCCGTCGTTTCTTTCGTCGGCATCAGATTTAGGATCACGATCCGCAACGGGCGAATATCTTGACGAAACGCTACGCTCTCGTCCATGACGAAAATATTCTCGTTGACAAGCACTTCCTTGGCCGGCAGATGATCTGGTACTTTGATGGGCATCGGGCTCACTCCTTCGGGTCATTGGATTCGTCGTTCCCTGCACTCCTGCGACTGAAAAAGGCATAAGAAATGGCCTTTCTCTATCGCACGAGAAAGGCCTTTGTATAGTTACATCGTCCTCTCTCATCTGTCAGAAGCCGCCTGGCTTCCGCAAGAATTAGCACCGTGCATTCCTTTGCCATGCTGAAAAAACATCAACGTATTGTTTACGCAAAGGTCTGTCGGTTGCCGGGTATCATCGGGCTAGTCCCTCCACCTGCTCTTGATAAGAGTGTGAAACCGAATCTATTCAGTTGTTTTCGATAATACTAATGTAATCGAAATCACAGCAAGCGTCAAGCGGAACCTTTTCCATGAAATGATGCCGTCCGAACCCGCACCAATCCGCCGGATTTTGCATAAAGTATTCCCATGCGCGAATGAAATACAAACTCATTGTGTTCTCGAATATGACGCGTTATACTATACAAGTATTCGACATTTCACGCTAAGAAGGGGTGCAGCAATCGAATGGACGGAGACCCGGGAAGTCGCATCTGCGTTCAAACACAATTGAATCTATCGTTTGGAACCCGATCGTCTGCCATTCGTTCGAGAATGCGCATGCTTTTTTGTGCGTAAGATGACGAATAGCGCCTGACTGAAGCTTAAGGGTCTGTTTTCTCGCAGGAGGCAGACGGCCGAGCGTTCCATCCGATCAATACGGAAGGGTGGAACCTATGAAGGCACGCTTGGTTCAGGACGGCATTTTTACACTAGTGGAAGACATCACGCAAACCATCGATCCGCCTCAGCACGGCTTTTATTGGATTGATGCCGAGCCGGAGGACTTGGACGTTTTACAGCCTTTGTTTCATCTTCACGAGCTCGCCATAGAGGACGTTTTGACGGAAGAAGAGCAACGGCCGAAGATCGAGCTGTACGACTCGCATTATTTTATCGTGGTCAACAGCATCCGGTTCGATGACGAGGAAATTTTTCTCCGCGCACTCAATATATTTCTTGGGAAGCACTATATCATCACGATCACCCGGCAAAAAATCAACGAAATTCGCGCCTTGAAGCCGATTCTCTGGGAAGAGGAGGTTACGGCGCCCGACCAGTTTCTGTATCACTTGATCGACCTCATCGTCGATAATTACACCAACGTCGGGGACCGGATCGAAGCGAAGATCGAGAAGCTGGAAGAAGACATTCTTATGCATACGAAGAAGTCGCATTTGAATGAGATCATCGGGCTGCGAAGCGAAATTTTATGGCTCAAGAAAGTGCTCGTTCCGCAAAAAGAGGTCATCGCGACGCTGCACAAAAAAGAGCTGAAGCTGGTCAGCGAGCCGCTTAAAAAATATTTTGGCGATATTTACGAAAACGCCGTGAAAATTTCCGAGACGTTCGATACGTTTCGCGACTTGATGGCGAACTTGCGGGAGGCTTACCAATCTTCCCTGGCTAACCGTGCGAACGAAATCATGCGCGTGTTTACGGCACTGACAACCATCTTCATGCCGCTCACGTTCATTACCGGCGTTTACGGAATGAACTTTGATTATATTCCCGGCTTGCACTGGGAGTACGGCGGAGTCGCTGCGGTCATTGTATTGGCGCTTGTCGGTATTTTCATGTTCGTATTGTTCCGCAAAAAGGATTGGCTGTGAAGCCGGTCCTTTTTTTACATGCAAAAAAGGAACCTTGGGAAAGGTTCCTCATTCGGGATGCTTGGCCATATGGTCTTCCAGACGTTTAATCCGATCCAAGGTCGCATCCATATCGCTTTCGAACAAACGCATGCTCCGTTTAATATGTCTGACGTCCGCACCGACATCGTCGATCTGGCTCTGCAAACTCAGATGGACGCGATCCAGCCGGGCATCGAGAAAGTCGATTTTGGTGCCGAGACTCGTGTTGACTTCGTCGGTCTTTGCATCTAGAGTGACGATCTTCGCGTCTAGAGCGTCGATTTTCGCGCTGAGTCGAGCGTCGACTTTATCGATCTTCACGTCAAGGGCGTCGATTCGCGCGTTCGTCTCGCCGATTTTGGCGCTTAACTGCAGATTCAGCTCGCTTATTTTCGCGTTGGTTTCTTCCTGGTTCTTGATAATGCTGTGAAGTATAGCCCGAAGCTCCTCCATACGGTCAGCTCCTTCATATTCCTATAATTCATCTTATCTTACCCGCCGGGCTTGTTCAATGTTTTTTTACCCTGCTGCCGCGCCTCAGCTCGCTTCAACCGTCTTCCGTTCGTTCTCGCGGCGGAACTTCATCCGCAGCATGCGAAGCCATTCGTAGACGCGTTCCGCATCCTGCGCAGTCAGCTCCTTCTGGCTGTAGACCGTTTGCAGAATCGGCTTCAAATAACGGTCGCCCTGCTGCTGGAACGCCTGCCAGGCCAGCTCGCGCTCCGGCTCGGGCACCTGCTCAAGCTGTCCTTCGATATAGCTCTGCAGGTCGTAGCCTTCGCGATCCAGCTCTTCGAACAGCTGCACCAAATTGCGCCGCTGAAGCTTGGTCTGCTCCAGCAGCTCATCCAGCTTCTCCCCGCGCGCAATGGCTTCGAGCAGCTTATGCTTGAGCTCCCGCTTCTCCTCCTCGGCCTTCCGCTTCCGTTCATTTTCCTGAAGCAGCCAGGCATTCAGCTCTCCCGGATCGATCGATTCCGCCACCCACGTTAGCGGAAAATCCGTATCCCGCTGGAAGCCGGCGGTGATGGCGACGATATCGGCTGCATAAGCGGCAGCTTTGGCTTTTCCGAATCCCGGAAGGTGCAGCAGCTCTTCTTCCGTGTAGGGAACGAAGGCGCTTATCATCTTCAGCAGCCGGTTGGTCGCGATCAGATACGCCGCTTTGCCGTCGCGGCTTGCTTGTTTAAACCGCCAATCGCGGAGTTTGTCGAACAGCTCTTCGTTGGCATGCTTCTCCCCGTAAAAATGCAATCGTTGAATATACGCCGTCCGGCGGTCCAGTACGTCGATTTCACTTACGTTCACCTGCACAATTGGCTTATAGCCCCCGCATTGCTTGGCAAACACCCGCTCGCGGAAAATGGCGAGCATCTCCTCCCATCGCAGTCCTTCGTACCAGCACTCCTGCACCCTGCGGCCGTCTTCTCTCGTCTCGTTCCACATCACCATCCAGGTGCCCTGACTTTCGCCGATCGTCACCTGCGCCGTAGTGACATTCCCCTCTTCCGTCGCCTTTTCCAAACTGTTCAAAAACACCAGATTCACTCGAAAAACCTCCCCCAAGAAGTTGTCAAAGCAGCTTCAAACGCAAAAAAGCACCATCTTACCCGACAAAGGGTAAGAGGTGCTTCCTCTCAAGTACACGTTTGAAATTAGACCTATATTACCACGAAACGTCATGGATGACAAGCATGATTTGGATAATCTTCCGGTTTAAGGACAAGCTAAGAGAAACCATCTTGCCTATTGAAAAGAGGAATCGAGCATGAGCCCAAACGACACGAACCAAGACGGATTTATGAGCGAAGCGCCGCAGAAGAAATATACCGATCTGAGCACGGTGGAATCCCAGCGCAACGACCTGACGGCGGAGGAATTTCCGGAAGGGCCATACGGCAGCAGCCTTCTCACGGAATCGCTCGGCAAGAGCACGCCGTGGCGGGAGGATCAGCGCTCGTACAACCAGTTTACTTACGAGAACCGCGAGCTTCACGCCGGCCTCTCCCGCGGGTATCCCGACGCGCATCCGACCCACGATTCGTCCGGCGACGATTACGTGGAAGAGTAGCCGGGCAACCGCAAAAGGCGATCCGCCGGACCTCTCCTCCGGCGAACCGCTCCCGCGCTTGCTGCCCCAACGCCAGCAAACTCTTTCCAGTCTACACGCCGCTGTTGTTCATTCCGATCTCGAACTTTTCTTCGTACGCGCCCCTTTCGTCTTCTTCGCCAATCGGCGTTATGGCGAATCCGGTATAACCGAAAATGATCGCCAATAACGGATTGATGATACATATAAACGAATAGAAAACATATTCCATACCGATATTCAGCGTAGCCATAATAAAGGCGCCCGTCACTCCCCATGGAACGATCGGATGGACGATGGTTCCGGCATCTTCGAGCGTTCTGGACAAATTTTTCGGATGGAGCTTCACCCGCTTGTACGAAGACTCCAGCATCTGTCCGGGCAAAATAATGGACAAGTAGCATTCCCCGATAATAACATTCACCCCGATCGAAGAACAAACCGTCGCGCTGATGACATTTCCTTTTTTATTCAAGAGGCTCTTAATCCGGTCGATAATGGTATGAACCAGACCGATTTCTTTTACAAGACCGCCAAAGGCGAGCGCCAGGATGATAAGCGAGACGGCAAACAACATACTGGATAGCCCGCCTAGCGACAGCAGCTTATCGATCGCTTCGACTCCCGTTTCCGACTTATAGCCAAAGTGCGCGACATTCATGAGCTGGCCTGCCGAAATGCCGGGAACCGTGAAAAAGGCCGTCGCGATAGCGACCAATAAACCGACAACGAGCGTTGGAATGGCATCGAATCGTTTGAAGGCCAAGACGATAATCGCCAGCGGCGAGAGCAACGTCAGAGGAGTAATCGCGAAGCGTTCGTTGAGGGTGCGGATCATCGTTTCAATACCGGCGGTGTCTGCGGCACGGTCGGAGGATATGGCAAAAAAAGCAAACAGGATCAGCGTCAATACCAAGCTTGGAATCGTCGTCCACAGCATATGCCGGATATGATCGAAAATAGGCACCTTGGCCGTCGCGGAGGCAAGGTTCGTCGTATCCGAGAGAGGCGATATTTTATCGCCGAAGACGGAGCCGCAGACGACAGCCCCTGCCGCCATAGCGGGAGAAATTCCCATGCCGTAGGCGACCCCCATCAAGGCAACGCCCATCGTGCCGATGGCGCTCCAGGAGCTTCCCGTCAGCACGGAGACGACTCCGCAAATTAAGACCGCCGATACGAGAAAATAGCTGGGCGAAAGAATATGCAAGCCGTAATAAGACAAGGTCGGCACGGTTCCGTTCAACACCCATATCCCGATCAAGATCCCGATCAGACACAAAATGAGGATCGAGGGGAGGCCGTACAAAATGCCTTTGACGACAGCTGATTCCAACTGCTTCCAAGTAAAGCCTAATTTAAAGCCATACAAAGAGAGCAGGATGGATGCCATCAAAATGGGGATTTGCGGAGCGACTTGGTAGTGAAGAATGCTTACCGCCAAAATGACGACGATAACCGCAATGAGCGCGCTTGACATGAAAAACGACGGTTTTTTCGTTACCATAACTATTCCTCCTGCACGAACGGAATCGTAAGACACGCAAAATCGTCATGATGTAAGCGTATTCAAAACAAAGAAGAAAGCAATCGACGGGAGACCGGGCTGTACGAATGCAAGCACCATAACGATTCAACGCTTCGTTTCTCATCCACCGGTCTCGCCGTCAGAACGCTTCTTGCGGCAGGTGTGCCGTTTTTTTCTCATGGCTGTTTGCCGTGCTTATTCAACCGCTCCAAAATGGTCCGGAAGCCTCCCCTTCCATGCTTCAGACAATTTTTGACTCGAAAAATGATGGCGCTGCCTTTCTGGGTCTCCTCGATAATATCCAAGTAAGTAGCCCCTTCGAGCAGCTGTTTTGCGACTTCAAGCCTGAGAGCCATCGTTTTGACCTCGTTTACCGTACACAAATCGGAAAAAAAATCGTAGCATTCATCCTTCGTTTGCAACGATAAAATGGCTTCGAATAACTGATGAATTTCTTCCTCGCTTCGCACGTTATTCCGCCGCACCATGCCACCACCACGCCGATTATTTATGAGACCAGCTGTAAAGATAGTTTTTGTCTTCGAAGGTGTGGGCCGCCTTGACGACTTTAAGCGGACGGAACGTGTCCACCATGACCGCTAATTCCTTCGTTTCTTTTTTGCCCAGGCTCGCCTCGATCGTGCCGGGATGTGGACCGTGAGGGATTCCCGACGGATGAAGCGTAATGGACCCTTCTTCGATCCCCCGGCGGCTCATGAAATTGCCCTCTACATAGTAAAGCACCTCGTCGCTGTCCACGTTGCTGTGGAAATAAGGCGTAGGTACGGCTTCCGGATGATAATCGTACATTCTCGGAACGAAGGAGCAGACGACGAACTGATGCCCTTCGAACGTCTGGTGGATCGGAGGCGGCATATGAATGCGTCCGGTGATCGGTTCGAAATCCGCAATATTGAAAATGTACGGATACAGATAACCGTCCCAGCCGACGACGTCTAGCGGATGATGGCTGTAAATATGCGAATGCAGCGCGCCTCTCGTTTTGGACCGCACCTCGAACTCCCCAAGCTCCGTGTACGTCTCCAGCGTCTCCGGCAGCCGGATATCCCTTTCGCAAAAAGGACTGTGCTCCAGCAGTTGACCGTGCTCGTTGCGGTAACGCTTCGGCGTGCTGATCCAGCTGTTCGTTTCCACGACCAAAAATTTGGTATCTTCCCCATCCGGCACAATCCGGTAAATCGTACCGATCGGAATGACGATATAATCGCCCGGACGGTAACGCAGCGTACCGAACATGGTCTCGACCTTGCCTGTTCCGTAATGCACGAACAGAAGCTCGTCGCCGTCGCCGTTGCGGTAATAATAATTCATTGGTTCTGTAGGACTCGAAACGGCAAGCAGAATATCGTCATTGCCGAGAACGTACGTTCTTCCCAGAACGCCATCGCCTTGCTTCGGAGCCGCTCCCGTCTGAAAATGGCGGTACCCGAGCACGCTGTCGTCCTCGTACTCAATGCTGCACGCACCGAGGTATTCGGCTTTGACGATTTCCGTCGGCGCCCCATGATGATAAAGGATCGATTGAATGCCGGAGAAGCCTTTCGTGCCCATCACTTGCTCGCGAAACAACGAACCGTCTTCTTTTCTGAACTGCACGTGTCTTTTATTGGGAATTTGCCCCATTCGATGGTAGAACGGCATCTTGTACGACCTCCTTGGTTAAGTTGCGCTTGCTTATTTCAACGAAGGCAGAATCCGGCCCATCACCTCGCCAAACCCGATGCGGTACCCGTCGCCTTGAGCGTAGCCGGTCATGGTCAGCCGGTCGCCGTCTTCCAGCCAGACCCGCTTGATGCCATCGCTTAACTGAAGAGGCTCGGCTCCGCGCCAGGCCAATTCCAGCATGCATCCGCGGCTTGCCTTATCCGGTCCGCTGATCGTCCCGGAGGCCAGCAAATCCCCGGCCCGCAGGTTGCAGCCGCCTACCGTATGGTGAGCGATTTGCTGCGCCATGCTCCAATACAGGTATTTGACATTGCTCTCCGTGATCCGCTCGGCCTGCTCCATATCGGCGCTTTGCAGATACACTTCAAGCTTAATATCGAAGGAGTGTGCTCCCTCCTGCTTCAGGTAAGGAAGCGGCTCCGGCTCCTGCCGGCTTCCGCGGATGCGGAACGGCTCCAAGGCATCGAGCGGCACAACCCAGGGCGAAATCGATGTCGCGAAATTTTTCGCGAGAAAAGGTCCGAGCGGCTGGTATTCCCAAGCTTGAATATCCCGGGCGCTCCAATCGTTGACGAGCACCAGTCCGAAAATATGCTCCTCCGCCCGTTCGACGGGGATGGGCGTACCGAGCGGGTTGCCTGCCCCCATAAACCAGCCGATTTCCAGCTCAAAGTCCAGCTGACGGCTCGGCCCGAATACGGGCGCCGCCGCATCCGGCGGCTTCATCTGCCCTTGGGGGCGGCGCACGTCGGTCCCGCTAAGCACGATCGAGCTGGCCCGGCCATGGTACCCGACCGGGAGATGATGCCAGTTGGGCATCAAGGCGTTTTCTTTCCCCCGGAACATCGTTCCTACATTGAAGGCATGGTCCCGTGAAGCGTAAAAATCCGTATAATCGCCAATCTCTACAGGCAGCAGCAGCTCTACGTCCTTCTGCGGAAGCAGGGCGGCGGTCCGCAGCCCCGCATTATCCCGCAGCTCCGGCTCGTCGGCCGACAGCAGCCGCTGAATTTCCGCGCGGACCTGCTGCCAAGCCGGACGGCCGAGCGCCATAAACGCGTTCAGCGACGCTTGCTCGAATATTCCCTGCCCGGCTGCTGCCGTCCTGGCGAAGCAGCCCGCCTGATCGAGGACGGCAAGATCCAGAACGTACTCCCCGATGGCCGCGCCAATCCGGGGAGTACCGCCGTTACGTGAGCGGAAGACGCCGTAGGGAAGATTTTGGATAGGAAAATGCGATTCCGGCGCAACCTCAACAAATGAGCGCAGCATCTTTTAACGGCTCCTTTTACTCTATTGATTTTAGCTCCCGCAGCTCGTCGCGGGGCTCATCGAAGCTGCAGCTTCCGTAGGAACACAGCGCCTGATTGCGCAGCCTCCGCACCTCGTCGGCTGAAACTGTAAGCGCTCTCCAACCCAACGCATCCGGGAGGAAGACGAAGCTGTCGGGACTGTCGTCCGCCAAAATTTCGGCGGTTTTGTCGCGGTCCAGCTTGTAGCCATGCGCCAGCATCCCTGCAACAAACACGTTTAGGAAGCCGTGCATCTCGGTCTTCACTTCTTCCCGATACATGCGAACCGGGTGATGAAGGCCGGCTGTGAACTTTAGCGCCAACTGGCGGTCCCTGCACCCGATGAGGACGGTAGCTACCTGCTCCGGCGACGGAAACGCGTCGGAGGTGACGCCTCCGGTCCGCAGCTTTACACCTGGCTGCATCCCGCCTTGGCTGGCGCAGCACTTCACCGCGTCAAGAGCTTCTTCGATCCGGCTCCCCCAATCGCCGTTCCAAGGAAACGTCCATTCGAAGAACAGCCGGAGGCCGTGTTCCGATGCTCCGGCTGCAATCTCATCCAGTAACCGAGGGTCCGCACCCGCAAGGGGAAGAGGAAGCTCCAGCACGTCGATGTTCACCGACGAACCATGCTTCCCCCGGAAAGCCTCCGTTTGCCGCAAAGTATCGCCAAACAGCCGAAGGCATTCTTCCGCATCCCGGCTGCGGGTTCCAAGAACCGACAGCAGCAGCGGCCAGTCCTCAGAAAACATCGGCATATACGGAGACAGCTCCTCCAATTGTGCGGCGGGGATAATGAACCGCCCCAACATCCAAGCGTCCTGTCCATCCCGGTAAGCCGCGTAATTGCGGACCGCCTGCTCCAAAGGCAGGGCGGCGGGCGGAAATAACCCGGCATAATCGAGGAGCTGCTCCATCAAAGCTTTAGCGCTGGAAATCATGTGACGATCGCCCGCCTTTCCTTTTAAACCTGTAGATTTGTAAGAAAATTACAAATTTCCGCGGCGTGCCTGCTCTCTTTCGATCGATTCGAACAGCGCTTTGAAGTTGCCTTCACCGAACGTGGTCGCCCCTTTGCGCTGAATGATTTCAAAGAACAGAGTCGGCCGGTCGACGAGCGGCTTCGTAAAGATTTGCAGCAGGTACCCCTCCTCATCGCGGTCGACAAGAATGCGGTATTGCTTCAGCTTCTCGATATCTTCGTCAATCTCGCCGACCCGGTCCGCCAGCTCTTCGTAATACGTTTCCGGCGTATCCAGGAATTCCACGCCGTTTTCCTTCAGCACCTTCACGGTTGTGATGATATCGTTGGTCAATAAAGCTGCGTGCTGCACCCCAGGGCCGTTGTAAAACTCCAAATATTCTTCGATTTGCGACTTGCGCTTGCCGGTGGCCGGCTCGTTGATCGGCATTTTGATACGGCCGCCGTTGCAAATGACTTTGGACATCAAAGCCGAATATTCCGTGCTGATATCTTCATCATCGTAGTGAATCATTTCCTTGAAACCCATGACCTTCTCGTAGTAGGACACCCATTCGTTCATTTGCTCGACGTTTCCGACGACATGGTCGATCCCGATGAGCCCCGCATCCTGATACGGAAACGAGAAGTTGACGGGCTGATATCCCGGTGCAAACAAGCCCTTATAGTTCTTTCGATCCACGAGGGTATGCACCGTATCGCCGTACGTGCCGATGATTGCTTTTTTGTAGGTGCCGTGTTCGTCTGTCAGCACCTGCGGCGCCATCACGGGAATGCCGCCTCTGGAAATCGCCTCCGCGTAAGCCTTTTCAACGTCGTCAACCCGAAACGCGACGTCCTTCGCTCCTTCGCCATGCTTCTTGATAAATTCCGTGACCGGGTGGTCCTCCTGAAGCGAGCCCGTCACCACAAAACGGATTTTCCGCTGCTCCAGCACATAGGATACGCGATCGCGCTGGCCGGTTTCCAGCCCGGCGAAGGCAACAATCTTGAACCCGAAGGCCCGGCTCATGTAATAGGCGGATTGCTTCGCGTTGCCAACGTAAAATTCCATATATTCAAAATCCTCGATCGGGAAAAAATCTTGCTGCAGCTCGCTAACTAAGGTAGTATCCATTTCCATTTTTATAACCTCCTAGAATAATATTCCTAATCATTGATGCTATTATATGGCAAACTTGTGAACTCTTCAAAAATGTTCAGTGCTGTATGCGCGTGTCAACGCTAAATCGCTTTAGTACGTTAAATGAGGTTAGTCGGCTTCGGAGGTAGTAGCTGCTTTCTGAAGCTGGTCCAGCAGCTCTTCTTCATCGTTCAAAACGATAATTCGTTGATCCACTTTCACAAAGCGCTCCAAGTAACATTGCCCGCAATTGCCCAAGCAATCTTTTACCAAAATATCAACAGAGCCGTCACGCACGATTTGTTTTAAAGCTTCCGATTTGGTCAGCTCATTCGAGCTGCACAGCTTGACGGTAGCCATATGAACAAGCCTCCCGGAAAATCGTAATTATTTCCTATGTTTCCTGCCTGCGGTTAGTGGCGAATTTGCCATTTGGCGCGCTTTCTCGGAGAAAAGAAGCTGTTTCTTCCTTTTCTGGATTGAATTCGCTGCTCGCAGATCAGATTCGCCGCCTCGACCGTTGTAATGTTCTTTTCCTTGGCTTCCGAGAGCACGCGGAGCAGCGAATGATAGATCGCTTTCGTTTTGGCCAAAACTCTGTCTTTGTTCGGTCCGTACAGCTCATCCGATACTTGCATGATGCCGCCGCTGTTAACCACGTAATCGGGGGCGTAAAGGATGCCTTTTCGCTTGAGGTCGAGGGCGTGGCTCTCATGAAGAAGCTGATTGTTCGCTGCGCCTGCGATCGCTTGGACCTTGAGCTGCCCGATCGTGCGATCGTTAAGAATGCCGCCGACGGCACACGGAACGAAGAAGTCGGCCTCCACGCCGTAGATCTCTTCTCCTTTCACGGCGGTCGCGGTTCTGCCGAGCTTACCGGCTCTTTCCACAATTTGGTCTACCGCGGTTTGATCCACATCGGTCACATACAGATCGGCACCTTCCTGCAGCAAATGCTCGGCGACTTTAAAGCCGACCTTCCCCAAGCCTTGAATCGCGAACCGTTTGCCGCGCAACTCCTCATGCCCCCATAATGTTCGGGCTACGGCTTTCATGCTGTACAGAACGCCCAAAGCCGTCGGAATCGACGTTTCTCCCCCGCCGCCATATTCCTCGGGCAGCCCGGCAATGCAATTCGTCTCCTTGCACGCATGGACGAAATCGTCCAGCACCGTGCCCATATCCGTTCCGGTATAAAATCTCCCGTTCAACGAATCGATAAATTGTCCGTAAGCCCGGAACAATTCCGGGGTCTTATCCTTGGCCGGATCTCCGATGATGACCGCCTTCCCTCCGCCGAAGTCCACATCGGCCGCCGCACATTTATAGGTCATCGCCTTCGATAAACGCAGAACATCCTCGAGCGCTTCCTCGACGGTGGCATAGGGCCTCATCCGCGTTCCTCCCAAAGCCGGGCCGAGCGTCGTATCGTGGATGGCGATAATCGCTTTCAAGCCTGTGGCGGGGTCGTTGCAAAACAGCACCTGCTCATGCTCCTGCATTTTCTCGAACAAGTCGGTCGTACGCGAGGACGCCGACGGTTTGATCTCGGATAATAACGCTGCATTGTTCATCTCTATTCCTCCTGAAACGATTCTCTACTCTCTACACAAAAGTAAACGTTTTCAAAATAGCACGGCGCGACGCTGCATTACGAGCGAATAAGCTATACCTTCATGTTATGTGTAACACTCCTTTATGGTTTGGATAAAACAAACTATGATTCCTTTTTGTAACAGTTCACATACTAAACTACCTCCATGATTCGCGCAAACATCCCTTTTAACGCGCGTGTTCTTTGATGTTTCAGCACTTTTGCGCGTTGAATAAGGTTAGTGCTCGTAACAAGGTCCCTACTTCCAACTATACTAACTTTTATAAAAATTTTTGTAATATATTGACTATTAATATATTATTCGGTATATTATAGTCGAATATGGATTTGAATACATATTTTTCAATTCTATTCTTCCATATTCACGTTTCTGTGCGGCGAGGCCAGGCGAAGGCGAAAGCGGTTTCAATCGGTTTAAAATTTTTTTTACATTTGAAGGGAGAAGATACTTATGGCAAACAACAATTTCGATCTGGATGTCCAAGTGAAATCGGTTAATTCGGTAAACGCGAATTTTGGGCTTTACACGTCAGAATGCTATAGTTCTCAATGCTATTCTTCCAAATGTTATTCCGATACTTGCTATTCCTCCGACTGCTATACCGGCAGACATATGTGCGGCTACACCCACGGCTACAGCTGCTAATTTCATCCATTCATTCCGCTTTCGCCGGCTGCCGCAACAAACTTCGGAGAAACATTCTCCGTTGGAAGGGAGAAGATATGTATGGCAAACAACATTTTCGACCTGGATGTTGAAGTGAAATCGGTAAATTCGGTACATCAGAACATCGGCCTCTTCACGTCCACTTGCTTTACTTCTCAATGCTTCACTTCCAAGTGCTTCACGGATACTTGCTTTACCTCGGACTGCTTTACAGGCAGACATCAATGCGGCTACACCCACGGCAGCTGCTAATCTTTCGCGTGTTCCCGCAACTACTTCGGAGGAACGTTCGCGTTCTTCCGAAGTATCTCTTACGACTCGATAACGGAAGGTGAGACGACATGTCAGTTCAAGCGGCCCCCTCTCAACCGACGCCAGTTCATGCACATCCAAGCGTTTTTCAGGCGCTTGATTTTTTTATTTTGAGGATGCCTTTATTGCCGGTGGAACTATTCCAGAACCTTTCTGTCGATCTAAATGAGGATGAGGCGCTTAGCCGCAAGCCATGGTTCGAGAAATTGGCCGCCTACGCCGAATTGCCTGTCATCCGGGAGGCCATTGCCGTATCCAGCTTGCCGCTGCTTCAGGCTTTGCCCAATCTAACCAACCAGGAGCATCCGCGCAAACAAGATCAGGCCGTAAAAGGCTTTCTGCGTTATTTGCTGCGTATGACCTCGCGTCCGACACCTTTTGGTTTATTTTCTGGAGTAACATACGGAAATTTCGGGGAGCGGTATGCGTTCGAGCTTCAGCCCGTAATGGCCCACACCAAACGAGCCCGCCCTGATATGGAGTGGCTGTTGAAAGTGCTGTCCGGCTTGGAGGGCCGGTTTGATGTCGTCAAGCAGTTAAAGGTCAGTCTCAATTCCTTGGCTTATCCCGTAGGCTCCCGCCTTTACCTGCCCTACCTGACCAAGTACGGCGTCAAGCAGAAAAGCAAAAGCACTATGGAGAGCACCTCCGTTCGCCTTACTCCGGCTGTGAAGCAGGTGATGGAGCTTACCCGTCAGCCCCTCCCCTTTTACGAGTTGGCCTTGAAGCTACACAGCCAATTTTCCGATACGTCACTCGAGCAAATAAACCAATTTCTATGGCAGCTGGTTCAGCAGGAAATCATCATCACGGACCTGCGCCCGCCTCTCATGACCGCCTCGCCATTCGATTACGTACTGCGGCGTTTAGCCGATATCACAGGCGTGGAAGCCGAGAGGGCGAAGCTAGAAACGGCCGCAGCTCTCATCGCGAGCTATAACCGTACGGAAATCGGGCAAGGCGAGCCCTTATATCATGAACTCGTAGAGCATATGAAATCCGTTGCCGAAGCCGATAATCTCCTGCAAGTGGACCTGGCCCTCTCGATGGAGGAATTAACCCTCCCCAAATCCGTTGCGCAAGAGATCGAGCGCGTCGGCGAAGCGCTTTGGCGAATTTCCGGGGAACGGCTGGGACTTTCGCATCTGGAAAGCTACCGTGCCGATTTCATGGAGAAATACGGGGCTTACCGCGAGGTTCCCCTGCTGGAGCTGCTGGACGCAGACATCGGGCTTGGCGCTCCGGCCGGATATGAATATCCCCGGGGCAAACGCAAGGAAGACAACACCCCCTCCTTCGCCCAGCAAAAGAAAAAGATGCTGCTGACCCAATGGGTCATGACATGCCTCCAGCAGGGGCGACAGGAACTGGAGCTGACCGACGACATGGTGATGCAGCTTGAACCTGTGCCGATGGAAGAAAAGTACGCGCCACGGTCGTTGGAATTGTATTTTGGCCTTGCCGCCCGATCCGGCCAAGCGGTAGAGGAGGGTGACTTTCTCCTGATTGCCGGAGGTACGACGGGTACCTACGGTGCGGGCAAGTCCGTCGGCCGGTTTGTCGATTTATTTGATTCCTCCTTTGTGGACAAGCTCAAGCAAATTGACCGATTGGAGCAAAAGCTTCATCCCGATGCGATCCTCGCCGAGCTCGTTTATTTTCCGGGAGACGGCCGCGCAGCCAATGTCGCTCTGAGTACGAACATTCGCGAGTACGAAATCGACATCGGCACCAATTCGGCCAAAGATCCGGAGCATACGATCCCGCTCTCCGATCTAGTCGTCGGCATTACATCCAGCGGTTTTTATTTGCGGTCTCTGGCAAAAAATCGAAGGGTTATTCCGGTGACAAACCATATGCTGAATACGTCGAATTCGCCTAACGTCTACCGGTTTTTGCGTGAGTTATCGATGGAAAACCAGCGCAACATCGATTTTTTTGAATGGAATGAGTTAAGAACGCTTCCTTTCCTGCCGCGGTTAAGGTACAGCAAAACGATCATTGCCGCGGCCTGCTGGAAGTTTAACGGGGACCTGCCCCCTTTTCACGCGAACATAACCGAAACGCAGTGGCGCCAGGCTTTCGATGCGTACCGAAAGCAGTGGAATGTGCCGCGCTTCGTTTATTTGACCCAATCGGATAACCGCTTGCTGCTGGATCTCGATTCCCCGCTTCATCGGGACGAAGTGTATCGGGATTATACGAAGCTTCAGCCTGGAGGGCAGATCGTCTTAACCGAAACCGGCTTTGCGTTTGAGCTTCTTCCCGAGAGCGCAGGCGGGCACTACGTGACCGAGTTTGTTTTTCCTCTCGTCAAACGGGACCTGCCGCAAGCTTCTGCGCAGCCGGATCTCGGCGGAGCTCTCGCCTCTCCACCCATCCAGCTCGCCGAGAGATTGAAAATGCCGGGCAGCGAATGGCTGTATCTGAAATGGTACGGTGCGGAGCATCGCGCCGACGCTTTTATCGGGGGGCCTCTGCGGGAATTTTGCCGCCAGGTGGAGGAGCAGCGGTGGGCAGCCGGCAGCTTCTTTATGCGCTATGCCGATCCCGATCCGCATCTTCGCTGGCGTTTCTGCGGCCATCCCGAGCAGCTTCACACCGCGCTGCTGCCGCAGCTGTACCGGTTTACGCGGCAGTGCGTGGAAGACGGGCTCTTGTCCCGCCTAGTGATCGATACTTACGATCCGGAAATCGAACGGTACGGGGGGCGGACGTTGATCGGAGCAGCGGAGCGGCTGTTCTGTCTCGACAGCCGGGTCGCGGCCGAATGGATTCACGCCAGACAATCGGGTCACCTCAGCCTGAACCCGCATTTGCTGGCTGTCATCAGCGTCATTGACATTATGGAACGGTTCGGGCTGTCCTTCTTCGAGCAATTCGACTGGCTTAACACGATGGTACAGCATAAGGAGCATTTGGAGCTGTTTCGTCAGCATCGGCCGTTTCTTATGAAATTCGGGGATGCCAGAGGAGACTTTGCCCAGCTTCGCCATCTTCCTGACGGAGCGGCCATCCTGCCGATGCTCCAAGCCCGCGGCGAGGCGATAGCCCGGTACGCGGAAGGAATCCGGCTTTGCCAAGCGGAAGGAACCTTGACCAATACTCGGGGGGATCTGATGCAAAGCGTGATCCATATGCATCTAAACCGGCTGTTCGGCATCCAACGAGAGGAAGAGCAGAAGGTGTTGACTCTGGCCAGACATACGTTATACAGCTTGCAGCATGTGAGGAGGAATCAGCCATGAGCTCGGCTGCGGAAGAAGCATCCCTAACCGTAAATCTAACGAATATTATGCAATCCTTTCGCTATTGGCCCCGCGTGTTCCAATTGCTGTGGCAAACGCATAAACCGTATTTTTTGCTGATTCTAGTTATTAACATCCTGCGCGGCGCCTCGCCGGTCATCTCGCTGCTGCTGCTCCAAACCTTGATCAACAGCATAGGCTCCGCCTGGGATACGGGTTTTCAGACCGTGCTTTGGCCCTTTATTTGGCTCATTACGTTTACCGCATTTAATGAAGCGCTGTCGCTGGCTCAAAATTTCATCAGCAAATTATTCGAAACGCTGCTTAGCAATCGGATCAACATGCTCATTATGGAGAAGTCGATTTCCCTTTCGCTTAGCGATTTTGAGAACTCCCAGGTGCAGGACGCCCTGAAACGCGCCCAGAACGAGGCCGGTCATCGGCCGTATCAAATCCTGCAGCAGATTTTGTCCATTGTTACGGCGTCCATTACGTTATTCTCGACCGCGGCTATGCTCATTTCGTGGAAATGGTGGGCGGCTTTTCTCCTGATCCTCATTCCCTTGACCTCCTTCTATTCGTTTCTGAGAATCGGGCAGCAGGAGTTTATGCTTCAATGGAACCGGGCCCCGAAAATGCGGCACACCTGGTATTTGTCCGTGCTGCTGACAAGGGATATTTCTTTCAAGGAGATCAAGCTGTTTCAACTGGGCGGTTATTTGCTCGGCAAATATCACGAGCTTCTACGGCAGTTTTTGGCGGAAGACAAGCGCATGATCAAGAAGCGGCTCGGCGTGGGAGCGATTTTTCAAGTTATCCAGCAAGGGGTCAACGCGTTCATGTTTCTCATGGTCTTATGGTCTGCCTACAAACGCGAAATTTTGATCGGCCATGTGGTCAGCTATACCCAAGCCATGACGTTAACCCTGGTTTCGTCGCAAAATTTGACGCAGGGCATCCTTTCCTTATGCCAGCACAATTTATTTTTACAGCAGTTGTTCGCTTTCCTGGATTTGCAGTCCTCCGATCCTTCCGCCAGAAGTATCGGAGCTTCGGAGGCTTCCCGTGCAACGAATGCGTCCGTCATCCAGTCGGTGGAATTCCGCAATGTGTCTTTCCGTTATCCCGGCAGCAGTTATCCGGCTCTGCGGAATGTCAGCTTTTCCCTGCAGCGAGGTGAAACGCTTGCGATTGTAGGGCGCAACGGGTCCGGGAAGACCACCCTGATGAAGCTGCTGACGCAGTTGTACGACTCCTTCGAAGGAGACATTCTCATCAACGGCGTCTCGATCCGCGACATGGACTGCGAAGCTTTTCGCCGCAAGGTCGGCGTCGTGTTCCAGGATTTTGTCCAATATGAGATGCAGGTCCGGCAAAATATCGGTTTTGGCAACGTCGCCAAAATGGAGGAGGACGCCGAATTGTGGAAGGCGGCGGAGCGGGCGGGCATCGCCGGCTTGGTCCAATCGATGCCGGCAGGTCTTGCCACCCAGCTCGGACGCTTGTTTGACGAAGGGCAGCAGCTCTCCGGAGGACAGTGGCAGCGGATTGCCATCGCCAGAGCTTTCATGCGCGAGGCTGAGCTCTATGTGCTGGACGAGCCCAGCTCCATGCTCGATCCGGAAACCGAGCTGCAGGTGTTTCAGGCGTTCCGGGAGTTGGTCCGCGACCGGTTGGGTATCTTCATTTCTCACCGTTACTCCGCCATCCGGTACGCCGATCATATCCTCATGATGGATCAAGGCTCCGTGGTCGAGCAGGGCAATCATCAACAGCTCATGCAGCAGAACGGGATGTATGCGGAGCTCTATATGATGCAAGCGAATGCTTATTTGGACGCCGATCATGAGCGCAAAGCGCGTTCTGCCGTTTGATTAAAGCAGGCAACCATGATCCGAAGGGAGAAATCGGAATGAACCTGAAAGAAACTTGCGAGGCCAAGTGGCTGCCGCTTGAAGGCGCCGAACGAATCGAACGGGTCCGCTCGATTGTGATGGAGACGGCCCGGCGATTGAAGGACCCGGAAGAAATCGAGCGATTCGCCCTCGCGGAAGAACAGAAACGGATCGAACAAGGGAAGTTCTACGTGAAATGGAACGGGCTGCACCTTGCTCGGGGATATTCGGGCTTATGCTTGTTGTTCGGCGAATTGGATCGCCTGGAGCCCGATGGCCAATGGGACGTCGCAGGTCACCGTTATGTTGTTCTCATACAGCAAGCTCTGGAACGGCAAGGAATCGAATCCCTATCCCTCTGGAGCGGTATGGCCGGTGTCGTTACGAGCATCCAGGCTTTGTCGCGGCAGGGCACCCGGTACGGGAATATGCTTCGGTCGCTCAACGACTTTTTCCTGCGTATGTTCCCCGAGTACATGTATGTTGTCCGGAGAAATATAAAGGAAGGCGTGCTCATGTCCGATTACGACGTGATGCAGGGTTTAAGCGGCATAGGCCGTTATTTGCTGCACTTTAAAGAGCAGCCCGAGATGCGCATTGCGCTTACGCAGGTGCTTGAATATATGGTTGAGCTGTGCGGGTGCAAGGAGATGCAAAGCACGCAGGTTCCGGGGTGGTATATTTCGCCCGACCGGCTAATTTCATCCTCCGATCAGGAGTTATATCCCGAGGGTTACTTCAACTGCGGAGTTTCCCATGGCATTCCGGGTCCCTTGGCCCTGCTCTCCCTTGCGCATCAGCAAGGCGTAGAAGTGGAGGGCGGGCGGGAAACCATCCGATCCATCGCCGAGTGGTTGATGCGGTTTACGATCGAGGATGAGTACGGCCCCTATTGGCCCGCGCATGTATCGTGGCAGGAGCAGGCAGCGGGCGCCGCAAGCGGTTCGCCGCCCCGCGAAGCTTGGTGCTACGGCGGGCCCGGCGTCGCGCGTACGCTGTGGCTCGCGGGGCAATCGCTCGGGGAACCGGCGTGGAGGCAAGCGGCGGTTCAATCGTTCCTTGGCACAGCCCAGCGTCCCGAACGGCTGTGGAACTTGCATTCCGCCACCTTTTGCCACGGCTATGCCGGTCTTCTGCAGATGACGCAGCGGATGATCGCAGACACGGGAACCGCGGAACTGATTCCTTTACGCGACCGTCTCGTCGATCGGATTGTTCAGTCCTATGATGCTAGTGCGCCTTACGGCTTTGCAGAGCTGGAGGCTGGCGAAAAGCTGCATTTCGCCGGATTGCTGGACGGGGCCGCGGGCGTTACGCTTGCGCTGCTGGCTGTCATGCAAGATAGGGAGCCGGAGTGGGATCGGGTTTTCCTGTTGAAGTAATATTTATCGCTTCAGTCGACGGTTCACTTTTCCGTCGGCTCTTTGTTTTTTCACCAATGTTCCGTTAACTCCCGCCAGAAAACCACATTAACTCGATACCTTTTGTCTTCTATTTGCTACTTACGATGTGAAATTTTATAATGGCGTTACAACTTTAAACCAAATTTGGTTACTCTAGGGTCCAAAGGGTGATGTTATGGAGCGAAAACTAAATTTATTATTCGGAATTTTTGGCGGAATAATGCTAATTTGCATCAGGCTTCCATCGGTATACTTTTACTCTGTGTTGGAGAACTTTCAAGGGTTTGTAAGTGACTACATTGCCCAATTTCTATCCCGTGTTGGATTATTAGTTGTTATTTACTTCAGCATATTGTTAATTATTGATTGTGTTAAGTCAGAAATTAAAAGAAAGAGCACTAAGGACGAAGAGTAAGATCGATTTTGGAGTGCACCTAGAGTTTATCGATATTGCAGATGAACTGGGGGAACGAATTGAACTATTACAGAATGCGTTTCTTGAATGCAGCAAAAACCATTTAATTTTAAGAACCTCATGCATCTCGAAGGAGGCCCGTGAGGAATGAAAACAAGCGAATTATCGCGATTATCCAATGTCAGCGTACGATCCATCCGACATTATGAAAATAAAGGTCTTCTACGCGCCGATAGGCTGGAGAACGATTATCGGGATTTCGACGAATCCGCCGTAGAACGAGTCAAGGCGATTCAGTTATATTTGAAGCTTGGATTAACAACAGATGAGATCGGAGCCTTGTTCAAGACGGAAGCGGCAGAGCCTGACGAATATGAATATTGTGAGGAGATGCTGGCAACGTATGAAGAGAAACTAGCCAATGTGAATCGTCAAATCGAAGCGCTTCATGGATTGAAGAGATTATTGGAGAGGCAAATCTCCTTTACGATTAGCAAAAAGAAAACCGTCTAACACAGATGCGGCCCTGGAGCATGAATAAACGCTCCCGGGCCTTTTTTTTGCGTATTGACATTGACACTAGTGTAATCCTTTATGATCTGCTTAGTCTCATTACGAAAGGAGTTTTTCCATTGAACAGCAGCAACCCAAAAGAAGTCATTAGTGTCGACAATGCGAGTGCAGCCACGAATCGCAAATCGGTGACCGTCATGGGATTAGGGCCGATGGGCCAGGCGATGGCGGGCGTTTTCCTTGAATCCGGCTATGCGGTAACCGTGTGGAACCGGACCCCAAGTAAAGCAGACGAGCTTGTAGCGAAAGGAGCCATCCGAGCGTCCACAGTCGACGAGGCGTTAGCCGCTAATGAACTCGTGATCCTCAGTCTTACAGACTACGATGTGATGTACGCCATTCTCGAACCGTCTTCGGCTAACTTGTCCGGCAAGGTGCTCGTCAACCTGAGTTCGGATACCCCAGAGAAAGTACGCGAGGCGGCCAAGTGGTTAGCCGATCGTGGAGCCCGGCATGTCACCGGCGGCGTGCAGACTCCGCCTTCAGGTATCGGTAAGCCGGAGTCATACACATACTATAGCAGTCCAAGAGAAGTCTTCGAGGCCCATAGGGAGACGCTGGAAGTACTGACTGGTACCGACTATCGGGGTGAGGATCCCGGGCTAGCCATGGTGTACTACCAGATTCAGATGGATATATTCTGGACGTCCATGCTTAGTTACCTACACGCACTTGCTGTAGCCAACGCAAACGGCATTACGGCGGAGCAGTTCCTGCCCTATGCTTCGGCGGCCTTATCGTCGCTGCCGAAGTTCGTCGAGTTCTACACGCCGCGTCTCGACGAGGGCAAGCACCCTGGCGACGTGGACCGACTTGCCATGGGATTGGCGAGCGTCGAGCACGTCGTTCATACGGCTGAAGATGCCGGCATCGACATTGCCTTGCCAGCCGCAGTGCTGGATATCTTCAAGCGAGGCATGGAAAACGGTCACGCTGGCGATAGTTTTACCAGCCTTATTGAAATCTTCAAGAATCCTGTTCGTCCATAAAAATTAGGCCATTCCTTTTGGGATCGCCTCAGAGTGTTGAATAAGTGGTCAAATGGGAGAATAGAGGTTACGAGGGGTGGGGTATCCACTTCCGACCGCTGTTGTCCTCGGGAAATTTTTATTAAAGCCGCTTATCAGCGGACATTTCCCGAAGACAAAGGCGGCCGCTGTCGCTTCTCCAGTGGATACCCCACCTCCGTTTGCATCTCTATTTTTGTTAAAGTCTACTTTCTCAACAAGCTCAGGCCATTCCTTGTGGGATGGCCTTTAAACTTGCCGTTACAAACAGCACGGGAAATGATGATCGTTCCGCTATCGGGAAACGATAGATTCAACAGTTGCTTTTAGCTCAGTAAGTTTTTCCCCGCCAATATAAAACGGCCCGCCGGAATCGCTTCCGGTGAGCCGCTATTTTTGCTTCTTAGATTTTCATGACTCCGCCGGTGCTGGCCGAGGTTACGAGCTTGGAATAGCGGGCCAGATAGCCCGTTTTCACCTTCGGCTCGAAGCCTTTCCAGTTCGCGCGGCGGCGTTCGAATTCCTCGTCGCTGACCAGCAGCTCGATTTTGCGGTTAACGAGATCGAGCTCGATGATATCGCCGTCCTCGACGAATGCGATCGGGCCGCCTTCCGCCGCTTCCGGCGAGATGTGGCCGATGCTGATCCCGCGCGATGCGCCGGAGAAACGGCCGTCCGTAATGAGGCCGACTTTCGCGCCGAGTCCCATCCCGACGATTTGCGAGGTCGGGGCGAGCATTTCCGGCATGCCGGGACCGCCTTTCGGGCCTTCGTAACGGATGACGACGACATGGCCTTCTTTTACTTTGCCGTTGGCGATGCCTTCCAGCGCCGCTTCCTGCGAATCGAAGCAGATAGCCGACCCTTTGTGATAGCCGCCGACGGACTTGTCCACCGCGCCGACCTTGATGATCGAGCCGTTCGGCGCCAGGTTGCCGAACAGGACCGCCAAGCCGCCTTGCTCCGAGTGCGGATTGTCCAGCGTACGGATGACATCCGTATTCAAAATGTCGCAGCCGGCGACGTTTTCGCGCAACGTTTTGCCGGTCACGGTGATGCGGTCGCCGTACAGCGCGCCCGGCTTTTTGAACAATTCGTTCAGGACGGCACTCACGCCTCCTGCGTTGTGCACGTCCTCGATATGATAATCGGAGGCCGGAGCGATTTTGGCCAAGTGCGGGATGCGCTTCGCCACTTCGTTGATCCGCTCGATCGGGTATTCAAAGCCCGCTTCGTGCGCCAAAGCGAGCGTATGCAGCACGGTATTGGTCGAGCCGCCCATCGCCATATCCAGCGCGAACGCATTGTCGATCGCTTCCATCGTTACGATATCGCGCGGCTTGATATCCTTTTGAATCAGCTCCATGAGCTGCTTCGCGGAACGCTTCACGAATTCTTTGCGGTCTTCGGAAACCGCCAAGATCGTGCCGTTGCCCGGGAGCGCCAGGCCAAGAGCTTCCGCCAGACAGTTCATCGAGTTGGCCGTGAACATGCCGGAGCAGGAGCCGCAGGTCGGACAGCCGTATTGCTCAAGCTCAAGCAGACCTTTATCGTCGATTTTGCCGGCTTGGTAGGCGCCCACGCCCTCGAACACGGAGGATAGCGAAATCGAACGGCCGTCGCTCGTTTTACCCGCTTTCATCGGACCGCCGCTGACGAAGACCGTCGGAATGTTGACGCGCAGCGCGCCCATCATCATGCCCGGTGTAATTTTGTCGCAGTTCGGAATGCAGACCATACCGTCGAACCAGTGCGCGGACACGACCGTTTCGAGAGAATCCGCAATAATCTCGCGGCTCGGCAAGGAATAGCGCATGCCGATATGCCCCATGGCAATGCCGTCGTCTACGCCGATCGTGTTAAATTCAAACGGCACGCCGCCCGCTTCGCGAATCGCTTCTTTTACAAGCTTGCCGAATTCCTGCAGGTGGACGTGACCCGGAACGATGTCAATATACGAGTTGCAAACCGCGATAAACGGCTTGTCGAAGTCCTCCTCTTTGACGCCGGCGGCACGCAGCAAGCTGCGGTGCGGAGCGCGGTCAAAGCCCTTTTTGATCATATCGCTTCTCATTTTTCCCTTGGACATTCGCTTAAAGCCTCCGTTTCCATCTCTATGAAAATAGAATTCTACGATTTAACGCTTCACTCGATTGTATCACGTTTCCCCGGAATTGAAAACGTGAACCGAATTGGAAAAAAGGCGGCTTCCCCGGCTGACGGACCGTTTTTGCGGCTTGGTCGGCAAATCTGTTATAATTCGGTTAGCTTCAGGAATTTAAGTATCGGAGGATGCGTCATGACGGAGTTTGATTACTTGTACGACGGTACGGAGGAAACGAAAACCCGCTTCGTATGCGTAGTCGGCGAAACGCTGCGGCGGTTCGATCTGGCGATTACGAGCACGAATCGTTTTTATGGAAAGAAATTAGTTACCGACATGCAGACGGGACGGACGGCGGTCATCGGACCGGACGATCTGGAGGAAGAAGGATACTTGGAGCATGCGTACAAGCTCAGCGAAGAGGAAGCCAACGAGCTGCGGGCGTTTCTGAGCGAGGTTGTCGGACCGATCAGCTTCTCGGACATTTGATACACCCGGAACCTGCAGATAAAAAAAGCCGCCGGACACCGCTAAATACGGCATCCGGGCGGCTTTTCCCCGTTATCTCTTGACCAGATCCTCGCGCACCGGCGTGAACGAGTCGAGCAGCGCGCTCGCCTCCAATGCCCGGCAGCCGTGCTTCGCCCCGCTCGGGATATAGATCGTCTCTCCCGCCGCGATCACTTTCGTTTCCCCGTCCACCGTGAATTCCAGCCGGCCCTTCAAGCAGTACGACAGCTGCTCGTGCGGGTGGCTGTGCACGTACCCTTCGGCCCCTTCCTCGAAATGCACTTCCATCATCATGATGCCGGCTCCCGGCTCGAATATTTTCCGTTTCACGCCGGGCTCGGCGTTTTCCCATACGTTGATGTTGCTCATGCGTGGTCCCCTCTTCCCGATCCTGGTCTTTCGATTATATCTCAAGGTTGCACGAATTCGAAGGGAGTTTCCCTAGATGAAATAGGCTTTTTTTCAGATATGGACGCCTTAGCGGGGGGCAGCTCCTTTGCGGTACTGCTCCGGAGTGACGCCTGTCGCTTTGGCAAAGGCCCGGTACAGTTGGCTTGGACTCGAAAATCCCAAGCTGTAGCTGATTTCCGTGACGCTGGCTCGCGTCCTCGCCAACTGCTCCTTCGCCTGTTCGATCCGCAAGCGCAAAATATATTGATAGGGCGTCACGCCCACCGTCTGCGTAAAAGAGCGGATAAAGTGAAACTTGCTCTGGTAAACGAGCGAAGCAAGCCTCTCCATCGTCAGCCGCTCCGTATAATGCGCATGAATAAACTCCAGGATATTCGCCATCCCCGATGCGAGTGCCCGATCGGCTTGTCGTCCGTTCAGCCCGCCGGAGACGCGTGAATCGTTTTTCCCCACCACGCGCCGTATATAAGTCAGCACCCGTCCTTCGGTTTCTTCCACCGCCAGCGGGTCGGGACCGTCGCGAAGCAGCAGCTCGGAAGTCCAGGCTTTCATTTGTTTTTTTATGTCTTCGGGGTTAAAAAGCGGCCGCGAATCCAGCTCCGGCTCCTGTTCCCGCCATCCTTCAGCAAGCAATTGCTTCCGAACCTGCACGATATATACGCCTCCATCCGGACCGAGCGAAAAATGATGCTCCTCCCCCGGATGCTGGATCAACGCGCGGCCTCCGCTGATCGAATACACTCTCCGCTCCTGCGTCAAGCGGCACGTGCCGGTGACCGGAATGGTAATTTGGTAAAAATCGGCGTGGGCATGGGGGATATTCTCAAACGTATTCTCGATGCGCCATAGTTCCATGTTCGGCGTCGTTAATTTAAATTGCATGTCCGGTCTCCCTCCTTCCCGCCATTATAGCAAAAATTGCTCGGACGTTAAGCAATTTTTGCGGCGACTTCGTCCGTCTCCTCCCTTAAGATTAGAAAGAAAAAAGGATAGGTGCCTATGAACGCTAAAGACACGTTAAACAAAACCGCTTCGTCCGGCATGCTCGCGCTGACCGGGGTCAGCCTGGCACATCTGCTGAACGACGCGATGCAGTCCGCCATCCCTGCGGTATTTCCGATCTTCCAGCAATCGATGCAGCTCAGCTTCGCGCAAATCGGCTGGATCGCCTTCGCACTGAACGTCACGGCCTCCGTATTGCAGCCTTTGGTCGGCTATTACACCGACAAGCGTCCGACGCCGCTGCTGCTTCCGGCGGGCATGGTTTTCTCGCTGCTCGGCATGATCGGGTTCGCCTATTCGGCCAATTGGTGGATGCTGATTGCCTCCGCCTTGCTGCTGGGCGTCGGCTCGTCCGTGCTGCATCCCGAATCTTCGCGGGTTGCCCATCTTGCCTCCGCCAAAGGAAGAGGACTGGCCCAGTCCATCTTTCAGGTTGGGGGCAACACCGGACAGGCGCTGGCTCCCTTAATCGTCGCCTGGCTCGTGGTGCCTCAAGGACAACGAGGGCTGCTCTTGTTCTCGTTCGCCGCCGTATTGGGAATCGTGCTGCAAGGCATCGTCTCGGGCTGGTACCGGCGGCATCTTGCCGCTCAGGCTTCCAAGAAACGGAGCGCATTACAAGCCAATACGAAGCCCTTGAAAAAAGGATATGTCTCCTTCGCCATCGGATTGCTGATTGTCTTGCTGTTCTCCAAATTTGTGTATATTGCCGGGATGACCGGCTATTATGCCTTTTATTATATGGAGCGGTACGGGTTGTCCTTGGAAAAGGCCCAGCTTTGCTTGTTCGTGCTGCAAGCGGCCGGCATGCTCGGGACGCTGTTCGGCGGCCCGCTTGCCGACCGTTTCGGGCGGAAGCGGATCATCTGGTTTTCCATTCTCGGTACGGCGCCGTTCTCGCTGCTGCTGCCTTATGCCACGCCGTTCTGGGCCGCCGTGCTTTGCTTTATGATCGGCGCCATCCTGATGTCGGGGTTTACGGTGATTATCGTGTACGCCCAGGAGCTGCTCCCCGGGAAGGTCGGGACCGTCGCCGGACTGTTTTTCGGCTTGGCCTTCGGGCTCGGCGGGCTCGGATCTGTCGTCTTGGGCGCGCTGATCGATAAGACGAGCGTCTCCTTCGTCATTCAGCTCTGCGCCTTCCTCCCGCTGCTGGGCGCCGCAGCTCTGCTCCTGCCCAAAGACGTCGGCGCGGTGAGGCAAATACCTGAAGCGGAGACGGTCGCGGGGGTCTGACTGCCGAATCCTGATAATCCTGCGCTCCATCCAAGATAAAACAGAACAGACCTCCGGGCCGCATCGGCAGCCTTCGGAGGTCTGATTCATTCCCAACTTCGATTATTCCCAAGGAAAATCCGTAATCAAGTAGTCGGCGAACGCCTTGCTCTGCTCCCGGCGGATTCTGCGCATTTCCGCCCGGTGCTTCGCCGTTTCGTGCAGCCGCTTCTCTTCTTCCGTCTCCGGGATGACTTGCGGCACCGGAACGGGCCGCTGGTCGTCATTTAACGCGACGAAGGTCAGGAAGGCCGTTGCCGCAATTTTCCGCTCGCCGCTAATCAGGTCCTCGGTGATGACTTTTACAAATACTTCCATCGAACTTTTGCCGGTCCACGTGACGAACGATTCGAGACAGACCGAGTCCGTAGGCCGCACAGGCGACAAAAAGTCGACGGAATCGGTGGATGCGGTAACGACGTTTTCCCGGCAATGCTTGGAAGCCGAAATCGAAGCGATATCGTCGATATAAGCCATCAACTTGCCGCCGAACAACGTATTGTGATTGTTGACATCAGTCGGGAACACCCGGGAAGTTTTGTAGCATCGCGATTGTTTGGCATATTGTTGTTCCATAAGATAGGCGCCCCTTTTCATTATCCGATCAATTTCATTAATCCCCTGAATTCGAGCTCTTCAAACTTGCTCAGGACCGATTGCCGGTCCATTTCCCAGAAACAGCTTTCCAGCGCGCAGGCGACGGGAGCTTCGCAGCATATTGTCGCGAGGCTTCGCGAGAGATGCAGCATGTCGAGCTGCGTCTCGATCTTGGAGCGGACGCCCTTCGGCAGCAGCGCAAGATTTTCCAAAATCCCTTCGATGGATTCGTACTCTACCAGCAGCTTGAGCGCCGTCTTTTCTCCGATGCCTTTTACGCCCGGGTAATTATCCGCCGTGTCGCCCATGAGCCCTTTGAGATCGATAAATTGCTTCGGTGTCAGCTGCATTTCCTCAAACAGCGATTCCGGGCTGTAGACGGCGTAATTGCCTTGGCCCTTCTTCATAATCACGACCCGTACCCGCTCGGCCACGAGCTGCAGCATATCGTGATCCCCTGTCAGTATGTATACTTCCGCGTCCTGACTATAGTGCTTTGCCAGCGTGCCGATGCAGTCGTCGGCCTCGTACCCGGAGATGCCAACGTTGATGACGCCGAAGCTGGACGTCACTTCTTTGACAAGGTCGAACTGGGGAATAAGCTCTTCCGGGCAATCGACCCGGTTCGCCTTGTATTCCGTGAATTGCTCGCTGCGGAACGTTTTGCTCCCCATGTCCCAGCAGCATACGATGTGCGTCGGCTCAAACCGCTGAACCGCGTCCCAAAAATATTTCACGAATCCGAATACGGCGTTCGTCGGCGTCCCCGCGCTCGTCCTCATAATATATCCGCTGTAGGAAGTGGCGTAAAAAGCGCGGAACAGCAGTGCCATCCCGTCGACGAGCAACACCCGCGGAAGCGTCGCATTGTTATCATGCATATCGTTTGTATCCTTCAACTGCTCCAAGCTTCATCTCTCCCATGAACCGTTATTCCTTCATCATTATAACACAGGTTCGCAGTCCGGAGACGCAACGTTTGCAAAAGCAAAATTCCCCAGCCAGCCTCTTGCCAATCCAAAAAAAGAATCCCGATCGATTCGCGGGCCTTAAAAAGACCCCGCTCGATCAGGATTAATCAGTTGATATTCGTCCCGCTACACCAATGAGATTCCATCCGGGTACCGGACGTTTTTTCGGCGATTTGCCCGTTCGGGACTTTCACCCTAGAGATGACGCCCATGCTGGCGTACCACAAAAAGGGAGGTGCCTTTGCCGTTTCATTAGCCCAATTGCTACAGCTGTTCCGTCCGTTCGACGATTTCCTTCACGATGCCTTGAATGACTTTTGCATTATCCTCTACAAAACCAGGGAAAAGCAGATCCAAATGCCCGCCCTTCAGCTCATATTCCGTATACCGGGTTTGGGTCGCATCCTTCCAAAGAAAGCGGTTATATTTTGCTTCTTCCCCAATATCCGAATTTTCTTCAAGCAAGCTATGGATGTTTGCTTGAACCGTCCCTGAGTTGACAAGATCGCTTAAATAGTGGTGGAAAGCATAAATTTTCTTCCTGACTTTCTCCTTGGTCACGGGGGCGTTTAGGACTTGGTTGTACGGCTCAGGCACATACGCAAATAAGTAGTCGATTTCATAATCGAGCCTCTCAGGCAAGCCAAAAGCATAATTCCGTCTTGTCGAATCCACGATCAGGACATCAGACACTTCGTAGCCCTTCTTCTCCATCGCTTTCGCTACTTCAAAGACCAGATTGCCTCCTGCCGAATAACCGAGAAGCACATACGGTCCTTGCTCCTGAATGCGCAGAATCGATTCGATGTAGGAATCATACAAGTCTGCATGATCCTTGTAATCATCGATGAAATCAACCGTGTATACCGTGCAGTGGTTGTCCAGGTGCCTGGCCATATCTGAAAACATCATGCCGTATCCAAGCACTGGCGGGAAGCAGAACACATTGAGAAAACCAGGGCTATTGAGCTTGATGATGTTGCTGCCGCGGTGATATTCGTACTTGGTAAACTCAAGCTGCAGGAGTTCCGCAGCCAACGCTTCGACCGAAGGATAATCATAGACGACGCGAATGGGGATATCCACCTGAAGCTCATCATAGATTTTTTCTGTCAATTGCAGCACCTTTAAGGAATGGCCCCCGATGTCAAAGAAGTTGTCTTTCACACTTACACGCTCAAGCCCCAGCACTTCTTGGTAGATTTTAACGAGCTTCGTTTCCATTGGGGTATTCGGAGCTTCGTAATCCTCGCCTTCGATCAGCGATGCAACCGGTTCCGGCAGCGCCCGCCGGTCCACCTTGCCGTTCGGATTTAGCGGAAGGTGCTCCAGCTGAACAAAATGAGCCGGTATCATGTATTCCGGAAGCTCCTGCAGCAGCTCGCTCCGTATACGGCTCGCCGGGATGGCTTCCTCCGCCGAGTAGTAGGCGCACAAATATTTCCCGCCACCTTCCTCTTCGCGGGCGACCACCACCGCTTCCTGTACGCTCCCGATCTTAAGCAGCTCGACTTCGATTTCCGAAAGCTCAATGCGGAAACCGCGGATTTTCACCTGCTCGTCGATTCTTCCCTTATACTCCAACGCGCCATCAGGACGCCATCTGGCCAAGTCTCCTGTACGATAGCAGCGGCCTCCGCCGGCAAACGGATTCGGGATAAACTTCCCGGCCGTCAACTCCGGCTGGTTCAAGTAGCCGCGTGCTACGCCGTCCCCGCCGACGAGCAGTTCCCCCCATGCGCCAATAGGAGCCAGCTTGTTTGCCGCGTTGACGACATAAGCGGTGGAGTGAGCAATCGGACGGCCGATCGGCACAGCTTCCGTTTGTTCCCCGACAACCCTATGCGTGGTGGAAAACGTGGTATTCTCCGTAGGTCCATATCCATTGATAAAATGCAGTGACGGATGCTCGCGAAGCACACGGTTGACATGGGGCACGGACAAAACATCCCCACCGACAATAAGCGTGTGCAGACCGCTAAACAGGCCGATGTCCTGCTGGACCAATTGACAAAACAACGGGGACGTCAGCCACAACGTCGTGATTCCATAGGCTTGGACCGCTTCCTTCAGCTTTGCCGCACTCAAGATAACGTCCTTATCAACGAGATAAAGCGTGCCCCCATTCAACAAAGCGCCCCAAACTTCAAAAGTGGAGGCATCGAAGACGGCCGCGCCGGTTTGCAGAATCCGCGTGTTTTCATCCAGCTCGACATAATTCGTCTGTTTCACGAGCCGCACGACGCTGCGGTGCTCGACCATAACACCCTTCGGCCTTCCCGTCGACCCCGATGTATACATGATATAGGCGAGCTGCTGCGGGTCATGTGTGGCTGCTAAGCCTGCGCTACGTGCTTCAACGTCCGCCAGCGGGGCCTTCACAGACGCCTCGTTGATATCCAAGATCTGTTCGATGACGTCTGAGAAAGCTTCCGCTCTTTCGCGGGAAGCCTTAGAGGACAGCAGCACCCGGACGCCGGAGTCTTCCAGCAAGTAACGAATACGCTCGTCCGGATAATCCGGATCAATCGGCACATAAGCGCCCCCGGCTTTCAGAATGCCGAGGATGCCGGCAATCATGTCGATGGAACGCCCAGCGATAATGCCGACAAGCTCTTCCTGCTGTATGCCCGTTTTCTCCAAAGCCGCGGCAATAGCGCTGGACCGTCCGGCAAGCTCCAGGTAAGTCAGCGATTCCCCGCCGCACACCACGGCGGTCTGATCAGGCAGGCGCCGGACTTGTTCTTCAAATAACTGGTGGATCGTGGACTCCCGTGGATACGTAGCTGCAGCCGGGTTGAATCGCTCAAGCAGCTGCTCCTTCTCTTCCTCCGATAGAAAATCGGCTTGCAGGAGGGGCAGCTCGGATTCAAACAATACCACGGAAAAGAGCTTGTGCAAATGGGCAAGCAGCTGTCGGATGAACCCCTCCTCATACTTGCTGCCCTCATACGAAACCTGCACGGAAGCCATCCCATCCTGCCAGTCAAAGTGGAACGCAAGCTCGGCAACCACTTTCTCGGCATGGTCCTGGGTGTGAAGCTGATTGAGCGTTACCCACGTGGCGATCAGGGGAATCCCGCTGGCAAGCAGCGGGATTTGCACCTGTCCGGTGTAATTCCAGTAAGGCAGGTTTTGATGCTCAATGGCTTCGGAGACCGAGCTTCTCAGGCTGTTCAGCAAGCTGCGGAAGTTCGTATCCGGGACGATCCGGGTTTTGATCAGCAATAGCGGGTTTACTGGAGCGGCGCTGTCGCCTGGAGCCGGGACTGGAGGCGAACCGACAATCAGTTGCTCTTCATTCGTGTAAGCATAGAGCAGCGCCTGGACACCCGCCATCAAGACCATAAATACGGGAAGCGGCGCTCCCCCGCCAGTAATCGCGGCGATCCGGCCGGAAATCTCCGGCGCAAATATGTTCGATACATGCTGGATCCCTTCAGGAGCATCGTTTCGGGCGCTTTTATAAGGAAAAGCCGCTACCCGGTCCTCGCTATCGAACCTGTCCTGCCAATACGTCCTTTCGTTCTCAAACATGATTTGCATGGGGCCACCTCCGAATCAGAATGTAAAATGAATCGTTTCCTGTACCGGCTTGCTTTGCACAAGGCGGCTTCCGAATTCCAAATCGTTAATGGCCTGCGCAGGATTGCGCCCAATCTCAGCCAGCAACGTTGTAAAATGCCTGGAAAGCAGCTCCACGACCTGCCTGTTAAACAGCTTCGTTGAATATTCGATGATGCCCAGCAGCCCTTCCTCGGCCACGCTCATCGTTAAAGTCAGATCGAATTTGGCTGTTGCAAGCTCTTGAGCGTAAGCCTCAAAGGTCAGCGATTCCATGGTTGATTCCTGGCGTTCTAAATTGTCAAACATAAATGCAGCGTCAAAAAGCGGATTGCGGCTCGGATTGCGCGGAACATTCAAACGTTCCATCAGCTCCTCCAGCGGATATTCCTGATGCTCGAACGCCAGCAAGGTCCGTTCCTTGACTTCTTGCACATAGCTGAGAAAGCTTTTATCCCTCGCCGGATAATTGCGGAGCGGTATCGTATTGACGAACATGCCAACGATTCCTTCCAGATCGGTGGACAACCGTCCCGCCACCGGCGAGCCGATAATGATATCTTCCTGGCCGCTGTACTTGGACAACAGCACCGTATAGGCGGCGAGCAGAACCATATACATTGTCGTACCGGTTTCGGCAGCCAGTTTAAGCAGTAGTTCCGCGGTTTGCGGCTCTACCGTAAATTCGAGATTCGCCCCTTCAAAGCTGCGCTGGGCAGGTCTTGGATAGGCGATAGGCAAATCCAGCACCGGCAGCGTACCCGACATATGATCCAGCCAAAACTCCTCTTGCTTGCGGCGGCGCTCGGAAGACGCCGCTTCCTGCTGCCATACGGCGTAATCCTTATACTGAAGCGTGAGTGGAGACGGCTCTTGACCGTTATAGAATTGCGCAACCTCCTGAACGATAATTTGCGACGATACACCGTCGGTAATGATATGGTGCATGTCGATCAACAGCAGGTGGCGGGCCGGCTCCAGTTCGATAAGACGCACGCGGATCAGCGGCGGACGCTGCAAGTCAAACGGGCGGACGAAGCTGCGAATATGATGATCCGCCTCCGCTTCCGGTATTTGCACAAATTCCAGAATAAAATCGGCATCGTCGTAAACCCGCTGTACGACTTGGCCATCCACGATGCCAAAGCCGGTTCGCAGCGTCTCATGCCGCTCAATCAGACGAAGGAAAGAGTTCTCCAACCGCCCGCGGTCAAGTTCGCCCTTCACCAAAAGCACGGTCGGCATGTTGTAGCTCACCTCTCCTCCTGCCTGGTGGCTAAGCAGATAAAGCTGCTTTTGCGTCGATGTTACCGGGTAATACTCCATAACGGGCGCCACCGGAATCGTTGCATACGCCGATTGCTGCAAGCTCTCTGCTGCTTTTGCCAATTGTTCGATGGTTGGAGCGCGGAACACCTCCCGCAGCGGGATCTGAACATTCATTTCTTTGTAGATACGCGCCACCATCGCGGTAGCACGCAGCGAATGTCCGCCGATGTCGAAGAAATTGTCCTTGACACCGACCCTCTCCAGTCCCAGCACATCCTGCCAAATGCGCGCAAGCTGCTTCTCCGTCGGCGTGCGCGGCGCCGCATAATCTTGCCCCGATTGTACAGCTATCTCCGGTGACGGCAGTGCCTTTCGGTCGATTTTGCCACTGGCCGTGAGCGGCATCCGCTCGACCTGCACAAAGTACGTCGGCACCATATAGCTTGGCAGCTCTTTCGATAGCGCCTCACGCAATTCGCCTGCCGTCAGTTCCTGCGATGCCACAAAGTAAGCGCACAGCAGCTTCTGGCCTTGGCCGTCATCGCGGGCCATAACTACGGCCTCCTGTATCGCTTCCACAGCCAGCAGCTCCGCTTCAAGCTCGCCCAGCTCGATCCGGTAACCGCGGATTTTCACCTGATGGTCGATCCGGCCCAGGTACTCGATGTTGCCATCGGGC
>NZ_JAMZAW010000020.1 GCF_024158745.1 Paenibacillus tyrphae
AGCACCGGTAGCACCTTGCGGTCCTTGATCACCCTGAGGTCCTTGAGCACCCGTAGCACCTTGCGGTCCTTGATCACCCTGAGGTCCTTGAGCGCCAGTAGCACCTTGCGGTCCTTGGTCGCCTTGAGGTCCTTGAGCACCCGTAGCACCTTGCGGCCCTTGATCGCCTTGAGGTCCTTGAGCGCCAGTAGCCCCTTGCGGTCCTTGGTCTCCTTGAGGTCCTTGAGCGCCAGTAGCCCCTTGCGGTCCTTGGTCGCCTTGAGGTCCTTGAGCGCCAGTAGCCCCTTGCGGCCCTTGATCGCCTTGAGGTCCTTGAGCACCGGTAACACCTTGCGGTCCTTGATCACCCTGAGGCCCTTGAGCACCGGTAGCACCTTGCGGTCCTTGATCACCCTGAGGTCCTTGAGCGCCAGTAGCACCTTGCGGTCCTTGATCGCCCTGAGGTCCTTGAGCGCCAGTTACACCTTGCGGTCCTTGGTCGCCTTGAGGTCCTTGAGCACCGGTAGCCCCTTGCGGTCCTTGATCACCAGTAGCCCCTTGCGGTCCTTGATCACCCTGAGGTCCTTGAGCACCGGTAGCCCCTTGCGGTCCTTGATCACCAGTAGCACCTTGCGGCCCTTGGTCGCCTTGAGGTCCTTGAGCGCCAGTAGCCCCTTGAGGTCCTTGATCACCCTGAGGTCCTTGAGCGCCAGTAGCCCCTTGCGGTCCTTGATCGCCTTGAGGTCCTTGAGCACCAGTAGCCCCTTGCGGCCCTTGGTCACCCTGAGGCCCTTGATCGCCGGTAGCCCCTTGCGGTCCTTGATCGCCTTGAGGTCCTTGATCGCCAGTAGCACCTTGAGGTCCTTGTTCGCCCTGAGGTCCTTGATCGCCAGTAGCCCCTTGCGGCCCTTGGTCGCCTTGAGGTCCTTGAGCACCGGTATCACCTTGAGGTCCTTGGTCACCCTGAGGTCCTTGGTCACCTTGAGGTCCTTGGTCTCCTTGAGGTCCTTGAGGTCCTTGAGGCCCTTGATCGCCTTGAGGTCCTTGAGGCCCTTGATCGCCTTGAGGTCCTTGAGGTCCTTGTTCGCCCTGAGGTCCTTGAGGTCCTTGGTCTCCTTGAGGTCCTTGGTCTCCTTGAGGTCCTTGATCGCCTTGAGGTCCTTGAGGTCCTTGTTCGCCCTGAGGTCCTTGAGGTCCTTGGTCGCCTTGAGGTCCTTGGTCACCCTGAGGTCCTTGGATGCCCTGAGGCCCTTGAGGTCCTTGATCGCCTTGAGGTCCTTGGATACCCTGAGGCCCTTGAGATCCTTGTTCGCCCTGAGATCCTTGAACGCCTTGAGGTCCTTGAGGCCCTTGAACGCCTTGAGGTCCTTGAACGCCTTGAGGCCCTTGGAAGCCTTGAACGCCGCGAGGTCCTTGAGCGCCTTGAGCACCTTGAGGTCCTTGAGGCCCTTGGAAGCCTTGAACGCCGCGAGGTCCTTGAGCACCTTGAGCACCTTGAGGCCCTTGAGTGCCTTGAGGTCCTTGGAAGCCTTGAACGCCACGAGGTCCTTGAGGCCCTTGAGGTCCTTGAGCACCTTGAGCGCCGCGAGGTCCTTGAGTGCCTTGAGGTCCTTGGAAGCCTTGAGGTCCGCGCTGTCCTTGAGGCCCTTGAGGTCCTTGAGCACCTTGAGTGCCGCGAGGTCCTTGAGTGCCTTGAGGTCCTTGAACACCTTGAAGCCCGCGCTGTCCTTGAGGCCCTTGAGGTCCCTGAGGTCCTTGAGTTCCCTGCGTACCACGAGGTCCTTGAGGTCCTTGAGGTCCTCCTCCCTGAGGTCCTTGAGGCCCTTGAGGTCCTGTTGGCCCAACTGCTCCATCTGTCCGTGCAGCCTCCAAATGAGTAAAGTTGGACTCGGCTATCACAGTAACCGTTCCGGCGTTGGGTTGAAGAAATACCCCCAAGCTGTCACCCGGAGCGAAATTCATTTGAGCGGTGAAGTTTACTGTGAAAGGCAGGTCCGGATGATCCGTATCTCGGATGAATATCATTCCGGATTGGTTAGGTCCTGCCAATGCGAGTGCAACGTATTCCACGGAAGGGTCCGGCAAGAGCAGAAGGCTGACGCTAATAGTATACACGCCGCCCTGGCTGGAGACGAAGGTTGAAGTCGCTGGGTTATACTCACCGTTCAAATCATACTCAACGGTTGGAAAGGCTACGTTAAAAGGTCCGGATATTGTAATAATTTGGTTCGCCAATGCTCGAGCTCTAAATGCGGATTCGGCCAACTGGATATCACCTCCATATACTAATGTAGCTCCACTCTCAAAAAAACTTAAGATCGCGAAGCCTTTAATATAGTATGTGATAATTCGCAGCGAGCCTCGGCTCTTGCAGAGGTGAAATCGTATATTTTGAAATAGCCGTAAAAGCCTCTTTTGCCGCATAACCTATTTTTAACAAGAAAAATACGCTGGCGTGAGTGCTGCACGAAACTTACCGCGTTCTCAGGGATTCGTCGCCGACGGCCCGGTAATCACCGTATGTTTTTCGGCGCGAAGGGATCAGCCTCGGGGAAGCGCTCGGTCGCGATGTCGGGCGAAACATCTGCGCCAAAGAAGCCCGGGGAGGAGATCGTGCTGTTCCTCGACGGGGACATGGTCGTTTCGGCGGAGTTGATTTCGCAAGCTTCGCAGATGGTCTGAGGGAAGAGGTGAAGCAGGCTCTGAGGCTTCGATGTCGGCTACGGGAAGGGGCTATTGCCGCAATCCCTTGGCTTCCTGGAAGTAAGCGGCAAGGCATTCGATCGATGCTTTCGCCAAGTTTCGTGTTGATCACGACTTCGCCCGTTCACCGCAAAAAAGCCGTCTGCCAAGCGGCAGCCGGCTCTTCTAATCGTAATTGGGGGACAGTCGATTCATTGTTCGGGAACAGTCTGCTTGGTCCCGATATACAGCGTATCTTTCTCGGACAAACCGTACAGGTTTACTTCCTCCACACCGTATTTTTCCGCCAAATTAAATAAAACGACATGAAACCCGGCCGCTTCCAATCGTTCAACGAATCCTTTGCGATTATAAATGCGTACATGATCGTCTTGGCCGAAGTGTTCTTTTCTTGCTTGAGGCGAGGTCACCGCCGGGTCTTCCAGAATTTCCTCGAAGTTTGAAGCGATCGGCACTTGCAGAATGCTCCAGCCGTCCGGTTTCAATACGCGGTAGATTTCTGCCATCGCTTTGTGATCTTCGGTGATATGTTCTAATACATGGCTACAAATAACGGCATCGAATGTTCCGTCAGCGTAAGGCATGGCCGTTAAATCTACCCGCTCCATTTCCGCATCCTGAGGCATTAAATCGCCGCATATATAGGAAATGTTCGGATGCCTTTTTAACCATTTTCTTAAATTTTTCTCGGGTGCAATGTGCAGTAATTTTTGCGGCCTCACGAGCAGATCCGTTTCCCGTTCAATATAGAATTTATACAATCTTTCCCTGTCGAAAGAGGAGCACACGGGACACATGGCGGTCTGCTTGTTCCACATTTCATACTGGCACTTGGGAAAATCGTAAATATCCGGCCACGGGCGAAAGCGTACAATCGTATTATTGCAATAAGGACAATAGTAAGGACCTTGGTGTTTGAGATGGTCAACCAAATGATTTTTCTCCCTTCCTATTTCTTATCAAGCCGTTTTTTGATGACGGCCGGCACCCCCGCAGCCATAGTAAAGTCGGGGATATCGCCTTTGACAAAGGCTCCGCCGCCAATCATAGACCAGCAGCCGATGCGGCATTTCTCCCGAACCGAGGAGCCGATGCCGATGTAGGCTCCTTCGCCTACGGCCACGTTGCCCGCCAGATTCACACCCGGGGCGATGGTGACATAATCGTCAATGACCGTATCATGACTGATGTTGGCGCTTCGATTGATGATCACATGGCATCCGATCTGGATATTATCGGTAAGGATGGCCCCTTCGCAAATCATGCTGCCTTGCCCGACGATATTTCTCGTCGACAAACGGACACGCGGATGGACCAGCGGGTCTGCGATGAGGAATCCCGACCGGATGGTATCGTAAGCGAACCGCTTCTTTAACGCCGGGTCCCCGACCCCGGCACATAAGATCTCGACCTCATGCCGCATCGCTTCGATATCGTCAAGCGTTCCCAATACGGAAACTCCATTCACCAGTTGGCCCTTCATTTCTGGCCGTTCGTCCAGAAACCCCAGCACCTGCACACCCAGCTCGTCGCAAAGCCAGTTGACCTCGCGGGCGTGTCCGCCCGATCCCCAGATGACGATCTTTCTCATATGGCACCATTCTCCTCGGTAATGCTTCCAAGCACGTTCGCAATTCGCCCAACGGTGGCCTCATTCATTTCCTCCCAGAGCGGCAGACTGACAATATGTTCTGCAATCCGTTCCGTCACCCGAAGATCGGAGTGGGGGCAGCTTTGAAACTGCTTCTGCTGATGGCATGCCGGGGAGAAGTAAGTTCGGGCTTCAATCGAATGGGAGGCTAACCGCCGGATGACTTCCCGGTTGCCGAGAGAGTCCGGGCTCAGCAGAGAGAAAAATTGCAGGGGCACCTGGCCTTGCATCTTTTGGGCTAACCATCCGCGCTGCAATAAATCCTTCTGCTGCAGTTTACGGCGATAATAGTCAATGATCGTTTTTCTTCGCTCCTGTACTGCCTGGAACCCTTCGAGAGTAGCCAAGGCGATAGCGGCCGTATATTCGGATATTTTGCTGTTTAAGCCTAACATCACAGATTCCCTTGAGCTGGAGAAACCGAAGTTTCCGGCCCGGCGGATTCGCTGAATGAGATTCTGGTCCGCGCTATACACTAGCCCGCCTTCTCCGACGCCAAACGTTTTGGTCGCGTGAAAGCTGAACACCACGGCTCCACCGAAGCCTTTGCCGAATTGTGCAGCATCTTCCGCAACAGTCGTTCCAAAGCTGGCAGCCGCATCGATGACGACCGGAATTCCTTCCTGCAGCAGTTTATCGTATATGGATAAATCGATAGCCGAACCGAAAGTGGCGTAAGGAACGACGACCGCGATCTGCTCGCCCAGCCGCTCGACCGTCTCCTCCAATTGCGCTCTGTTCATTTGCCAATCGTCCGGTTCAATATCCAGAAAATATGGCTCAAGCCCGCACCACTCGGCGGCTAGAGGGGTCGCTGCAAAAGTAAAGCTGGGCATCACCGCATATTTGCCCCGGGGCCGCTTGCTTTGCGAAATCGCCAGCATCAGCCCGATTGTAGCGTTATGCACCGTCACGGCTGCGCCGATGCCACCGAACATTTGGGCAATCACACGCGTTTCAAACAGATGATTTAAGGGTCCGTAATTGGAGTAAATCCGGCTTGCTTCTATGTTTTCAAAATAAGAAAGCAACCGCTCCTTTTTGACTAAGTTCGGTCGCAAGAACGGAATTTCATACATGAGGCAACCTCTTCTCACTGGAATCCATTTTCCAATCCATGTGTACACCTTATAGTATGAACCCCACGAATGGGTGGAACGGCGAATAACTGGCTCTCCGATTTTCGCAGTGCTTCATTCTATCGTATTCAAGATCGTATCGATCCGCTGAATGTCCGCTGCAAATTGCGGGTATCCCTGCACGCGTTTGCGGTAAGCGAGAAGGGCGGTTTTGTACAACTCCTCCGTTTCGAGAAAACCCTCTTCTCTGGAGGCGATCGTGATATCGAGCCATTCACTGAACGCTTTAAAGCCAAGCGTGCTGTTGTTTTGGTTAGCATGTAACCGAAAGTAGCTGAGCGCTTCCGGAATATAAACCGCTTTTCCTTTGGACAACAGTGATAACCAGGCAGCCATATCGTTGATCAGCGAATATTGCTTCCCGCGGTATACTCCGAACGGTTCGGGAAGGTCCGCCTTTTTAAATAAAACGGTCGTCGGCTCGCCGATCACATTTAAGCAGCGGGTTAACGCGATGTTCCCCAGCATTTTTCCATCCATCACTCTCGTCTCTTCGTAGAGTCTGACCGTTGCGGCGATGGGCGCAAGAAAGCTCCCCGATTCATTGATGGTTTGCCGGTAGGAGGTGACCAGCGTGATGTTTTCGAATTCGTGAAAAAAACGGAGCATTTTGGCGATCTTCTCTTTATGAAATACGTCGTCATCCATCAGGTAATTGATATATTCCCCCGAGGCCAGATCGAAGCATTTGTGCCAGTTTTCAAGAAAAAGGTTTTTCTCGTTTTTGTGATATTTGATTTGGGGATAAGACGGCAGATAAGCGGCTTCCAGCATTTGTTGCACTTCGTTATTAGAGCTGTCGTCACAGATGACGATTTCGATATTCGGGTAGGTTTGTTCGAGTACGCTGTCAATGGCGATTTTTAGCGTATGGGGCCGGTTATAAGCGGGAATGACGACACTAACCAACGCATGCTCCAAGATAACTCCACCTTTCTAAAAAAAGAGTTCTGTCCCGCAATGGACGATAGAATCGTTACCTCCCAGAGTATGCGTTCTTAAGCGAAATGTGCGTTCATACAAGGCTTTTAGGCGGACAAATATTAGAACGGCGGAATACACTGCGTATGTGTAAAAAGAGAATAGATCGGCACTTGGCTCTAGCTTGTGTTCGACATCTGGGAAAGGGGAATCAACTTGTCGTCGGACTTCACTCCTTTATTGACGGTTCATCTGTTTGTGACAGACAAGATTTCGAAGAATAAATTGAAAGAACCGATCTTGAGGTTGGCAGAAAACCACATCACCGTGAAAATGTATGGGCCTGATGCTCCATTAGTCGATGCCGGCCCCCGGAAGCCACGCGTCTATGTTTCCATAGGAGATGAATGGAATGCTTTTACAACTCTAAAATCGCTGCCTGTTCAGGAAAAAAAACGTTGGCTGCACTTCCATTCGCCTGACGAACTCGAATCGTATAAATTGTTCTATTGCTGGCTCAGTGGGACGGATCCTCTCCCTGAAAACAAAGCCGTTCCTCCTAACCGTTTTTCTTCCGATACGCCTCTGATATCCGTATTCACGGCCAGCTACAGGTCAAAAGAAAGAATTCAACGTCCTTATCGATCGCTATTAAATCAGACTTACCCGAACTGGGAATGGGTCATTGTGGACGATTCCGGAGATAACGAGGAAACTTACAAGAATGACTTGCTTCCTTTGAAAGATCCTCGCGTGCGCAGATATCGCCAGGATTCCCGCAATGGCTATATTGGAGCGCTCAAAAGGTATGCCGCAGGTCTTTGTACAGGGGAAATCTTAGTCGAGGTGGATCATGATGATGAGCTGATGCCCGATTGCCTGGAGAAGATTGTTCGGGCATTTCAGCAAAATCCCGAATGCGGCTTGGTTTACGGGGATTGCACCGAGGTGTACGCAGAGAACCTTCATGCGCATTGGTACGGCTGGGATTGCGGTTTTGGATACAGTGTATTTTATCGGGTCTGGCTGCATGCAATGAACCGCTGGCAAAATGCGCACAGACATACGACAATCAACGGCAATACGGTCCGTCATTTAGTCGGGTTGCCGAATCATCCTCGCGCATGGTCCCGGGATTGTTATCATCTGGTCGGGGGCCATCGCGATGAGTTGCTGGTGGCCGACGATTACGACATGCTGATTCGGACGTTTCTTTGTACCAAGTTTGCGGCCGTTCCCGATTTACTCTATATCCAATATCGGAACGAAAGGGGAAACAACACCACTTTTCTAAGAAATAAGCAGATCCAGATTTTGGTTAGAGAACTGGAACGAGTTTACCACGATAGAATTCATTCGAGGCTGACCGAGCTGGAACTGCCGGAGCGTCTGCCGTACAGCCGTATATGGGAGACCTCCGTACACGATCCCGCCCGCAAAACGGCTCACGTCATTCATGAAGACACTACCCGAGTTTCGATATTGTTCCCGATTCCATACTCTCATCCGGAAACGGAGCATACTCAATTAAGGAAGACCCTCCAAATGGGTATGGGGTCGGGCTTTAAGAACACCCAGGTTATCGTTGTGGGCCGTATCCCCAAGGAAGTGGAGTTTTTCGCTTCCCAAGCGCCTGCGGGGGCGATCCGCTGGTGGCCGATGGAACCGGACGATTCATTGGAGACTTGCATCCAGTATGCGAAGTACTGTGCATCCTGTAAAGAGAAAGTGGTTGTGATGCCTTAAAAGACCGGGCAGCATAAAGCGGGGAAGGAGCAGTTTGCAGAATAGAAGAGGTGATATCATGACCAAAATATCCGTGCTGATGCCCGTCTTTAATGCGCACTTTTTGGACGAACATCAGGATGTCGCCGTTTGCTTTTCGTTATAAAAAACGGGAGCGGTGGGTGCAGCAACCACCGCTTTATTATTGTCAAGCCCTCGGCTCGCTCCAACGCCAGAGCATTCCCGTGTGGACAAGCCGTACATCAGCAGGTCCCGTACAGCACAACGGTTTTTGCTACTTTATTTGACACTCTCGTTATTCGATCATTGTATTCAGTTTCATTCAAAACTTATTGATCCGTGAGTAGGGAGAAAAATCAGTATGAGTTTGTCCAAACTGGAATGTTTATAGTTTACATAATAAATATTATGTATACTTTATTGTGGCAAGCAAGCTGCCGATCAAATATGGTATAATAGCAGGAAACCCAAACCGCGGGAGGGCGGAGGCCATGTTTGTCGTCACGGCGGAAGAAATGAGAAGGATCGATCTGCATACGATTCAAACGGTCGGCATCCCGGCGCTTGTGCTGATGGAGAATGCAGGCCGGGCCGTGGCGGAAGAAGGCATGGAGCTGTTCGACGGCCGCAGTGGGGCTTTGGCCGTTCTCGCAGGGAAGGGCAATAACGGCGGGGATGGGCTTGTAGCCGCCAGACATTTGATCGAAGCGGGTTACGACGTTAAAATCATATATGCCGAATCCCCGGAATCGTTCCGTGGGGAAGCGGCGATTCAGCGGGACATCGCGTCCCGGTTAGGAATACCTTACGAAGTATACGATTCGTCGCCAATCGATTGGAGAGGCTATAGCGGCATCATTGATGCGCTGCTCGGGACCGGCAGCCGCGGGGCGCCGAGAGAGGCGTATGCCGCTTTGATCGGATCAGCGAATCTTTCCGGACTGCCTATCCTCTCCGTTGACTTGCCGAGTGGCTTGGACGCGGATACCGGGCAAGTCTCCGATCCTTGCATCCGGGCGACCCGTACCGTTGCGCTGGCTTTTACGAAGTGCGGCTTGGAGCAGTATCCGGGCGCAGAGCTTGCCGGCGAGGTGAAGGTGCGTTATATCGGCATCCCTCAGAAGGCGGCTGCTGAAGCGAATGTCTGCACGTTCCGGATCGAAGAGCCGTTCCTGTCACGGCAGCTCCGGTTTGAGGATTACCGGCTGCGGCGGGCCGATTCGCATAAAGGCACCTACGGCCACGTGCTCGTTGCCGCAGGCAGCCGATCCATGAGCGGGGCAGGACTGCTGTCCGCCAGAGCCGCGCTTCGCGGCGGAAGCGGCTTGGTTACGTGGGCCCTGCCGGATCGGCTGGCCGAGCCGATGTTCGGCCAGATGCCAGAGGCCATGCTTGCGGGGCTGGCGGATGAGCAGAGAGGAGACTGGAGCGCCGTCCGGGCGGAAGCTCTGGCACAGCTCGCTGTCGGAAAAGACGCGCTGCTCTTCGGTCCGGGCGTCGGACGATGGGCACAGGACACGGCCTTCTTGCGTACGCTATGGGAGGGAACCGATTGTCCCCTCGTACTTGATGCGGATGCGCTTAATATACTGGCCGCTGCGGGAGATGCCGTAGCTTGGCCGAAGCGCGGCGCACCGGTTGTGCTGACGCCGCACCCGGGGGAAATGGCGCGCTTGATCGGCTCCACCGTACCGGCTGTCCAGCGGGATCGCATTGAGACGGCCCGCCGTTATGCGGCGCGCACCGGCGTAACGCTTGTCCTGAAGGGGGCGCGGACGGTGATTGCCGATCCCGAAGGGAACGTTTATGTCAACCCAACCGGCAATGCAGGAATGGCCACCGGAGGAGCCGGGGATGTGCTGGCGGGAATCATCGCTAGCTTGTTGGCCCAAGGCTGGCGCGGTTCCGAGGCGGCAGCGCTAGGGTCATATCTTCATGGCGCCGCCGGAGACCGGGCGGCCGCCAGCCGCGAGCTTCCCGCATCGCTGACAGCCGGGGATATTATTGACCATTTGTGACAATTATGAACGTTTACAATTCATTCGATTGATTATATGTGTCATTAATATTTAATGACGTTTATTATAAATTTCGACACGTTTATGTTCTTTTGTCATAACACGCCTCACAAAAATCATTCGGCTGCCGAATACTATAATTATGACGTTTGAAGGAGGTTTCCATGGAGAAATCCATCAATCAACGTTACGTGCTAACCGAGCCGATTCTTCCGATGTTAAGCGGAATGCTATACAGTGGGAAAGATTTGCCTTTGCGAAGAGACGTCGTTTTTTTCGTCGTGGAAAGCACGGACGAAGCCGCCAAAGAGGCGTATATCCGCAAGCTGCGCGAGGTTGCGCCGCTTAGCGACAATCGTTTTTTACATATCCTCGATGTTGGGATGGAGCCGAATTATATTTTTGCCGTGCTGAAGACGTTCGACGGCAAGCCGTTTATCCAAGAGCTGAAGGGGCATCGTTTTACCCCGGAGGAAGCGGTCTCCAAAGTGCTTGAGCTTGGAAAAGGCCTGATGGATGCGCTTGAGGAAGGGATATCCGGCTGTTCCGTACATGCGGCGAACCTGTGGCTCAACGATGACGGCCAGCTCAAGATCATTAATTATTGGGAAAAAGGGACACACACGCAACGCGGCGCTCAAGGTCTCGGCTGCCTGCTGTACCAGATCCTGACCCATTCCGAATCGATCCCGGTTTCGTTCGATACGATAGAGCACAGTCTTCGCGAGGCGCTTACGGCGATTCCGCGCGTAGAACAGGAGCTGCTGATTTCCACGCTGCGCCGGGTGTGGAACGATCAGGAAACGCTAGCTTCGTTTATGCTCGTGCTGCAGAGCTTGCGGCAGGACACGGCCATCAGGCAGGAGGTGTCCATGCCGGTATCGGATAGACAGGTCCGGGAAAAGACAGAACCGGAGAGAGCGTACGAAGAGGAAGATCCGGTTGAAGAGGAGGAGGCTCCGCCCCGGAGAAGCTTGGGACGGGCAGGCCGTAAGCTTCTGGTCGGAACGGCAATTGCCTGCTTGGGAGGGGCCGCAGCTTTCGTATGGCTGGGGAAGGATCAAGAGGAGCCTTCGGGCAAAGGAGCCTCGCCGGCCCAAACCGAGCATCACGCTCCCTTGCAGCCGTCGCATCAGACGTACGACATACCAGCCGGGCCTGAAGTTGCAAATGACCCAAATCAGAAAAAAGCGGAAGACGAAATCGTGATCGTGCCTAATTTGATCGGACTACAGAACGATACGGCCGGCAAGCAGGCCATCGCGGCCGGACTGCATTTCAAATTTGACATCGTGGCCAACGAACGCGAGGAAGGCACGGTGTTCAAGCAGGAGCCGGCCGCCCATACTCAAGTCCCCAAAGGCACCGAGATCAAATATTGGGTAAGCAAAGGAAAGCAGCAATAAACAAGCCGGCCCCGAGCGATACGGGGACCGGCTTACAGGCGTTATTCCGAAGGCTTGTCGATCGCTTCGGCCATCGTTTTATCGGTCAGGTGGGCATAGATCTGTGTTGTTTCCGGCGACGCGTGCCCCAATTGCTCCTGCGTTTTGTACAAGTCGTTGCGCAGGTAATAGTCGGTCGCGAACGAGTGGCGCAGCTTATGCACGGACAAGTAAGGCTTGCCGAACCGTTTGGCGTATTTGATCACCATCTCCTGTATGGCGCGCTTGGTCATGCGCTCGCCTTCTTTTTTGCCGTTGGCGACGGCAAGGAAGAGGGCTTTTTCCCGTTTGGGCGCTTTGTATGCCAGCTGGCGCTGCTCCAAATACGCGGACAAGCAGTCCACGGCTTCCTGCCGGAAATAAACCGGCGTCTTGAACGTATCGTCGTTTTTACCTTTGCGGTATACATATGTCAGCTTTTTCTTCAAGTCGATGTCTTCGACATTGAGATTAAAAACCTCGGATACGCGGAGGCCCGAATTCAGGATCAGGCTGATGATGCAGACGTCGCGGACCTTGTTGAGCTCGTAGGAGTAGAGCGCCTGCTTGTTTTTGGCGACATCAACCGGATAGCCGGTTTGTACGTACTCGATAAATTCCGCAATTTCCGATTCCTGCAGCAGCTTCCCTTCCAGCTTGGCCGCGGTATCCTTCGGCTTATGCGTGCGCTTGATTTCGACTTTGGCCATCACGTTGCGCTTTAACAGCGGATAGAAGTTCTCGTCCTCGGCAATTTGGCTTAAATAATGGAATAGCGAACGCAGCGAAGACAGCTTGCGGGCGATTGTCGTCTTGCCGTTCGAATTTTCTTTGCGCGTGGCGAGGAACATTTTGAAATTGTCAATGCTGTCCATATGCAGCCGTTCCAAGTCGACGAGCGGCACGTCCTTTACTGTTGGCGCGGACGATAGCCCTTCCGCAAGCAGCCATGAAAAAAAGGTATCGTAGTCCCGTACATATTCGAGCAGCGAGGAAGGAGAGAGGTCGGGCAGCTTGTAATTGATGAATTTCTCCACATACCATGGCATGGAGGGCAATTTTTTCTCCAGCTCGCTTCGGTCTTTGATTTTGATAATATTCATGCGAACCGCCTCCATACGAATAAATAGTTTACATAATAAATGTTATGTAATGTAGCGGACTTGCTGAGTAAGCGGCCAATGATGTAATAGAAGTGCACAAGGGAGGGGGCCGCTTCCAGTCGCTGTTCTCCCCGCAAATTTGAAAGTTGAGTCAGAGATGCTCAGTTCGATTACTTGGTGGGGACCCCAGCGGGTAATTTCCGCAGACCAAGGCGAACGTGATCGCTCTTCAGAGGATATCGCCTCCGCTTGTATTTCTGTTCTTGTTAAATGACCGCTTTCCGCGTATATTGTTTACATAATAATAATTATGTAAACTTTTTTTGTTCGATATCATGAAACTGTCCGGTTCCTTAAATCTAATTATGGAAGAGCATTAACTGGTCTGTCAATTGTTATTGGGAATCCATGCGATCAATTGCCGATGCCAAAAAACGCCGACTGCTTGAATCATAGCAGCGGCGTTTCCGGCTTGCCAGGCTGATTAAGCGGGCAGGGGAGTCGGAGTCGGTTTGGCGTAGCCTTTTTGATACTGCTTGTCGATCTGCTCGCGGATGTCTTTGGCCGATTGGCCCTGCTGCTGCCATTGCGCGGATTTAACGGCAATTTCCAGACATACGCCGCAGCGGGTGGCGTGATCGTCCCACACAACCGAACCGTCGGAGGCGGTTTCTTTAATGAAGCAGTTCATGTTGCTTTGATGCCCTGCGCTTTCGCCGCAGCCGCAATAACAGGGGATATTGCGCAGCAAATCCTTCGTCTGGGCCGCGACCAAATACGCTTTCTTCATCTGCTCCGGCTGCTTGTCCAAGAAGGAGGGCAGCGTGCTCAGCGAAGCCGTCTTTTCTTGCAAATCGCCGCTCGGCGTTTGATGCGGGCCATGAGACTCCGCCGCCGGCTTGCTGCCTCCGCAAGCACTCAGCATCAGCAGAAGGGCGGTTGAAGCCAGAACTACCGTTGCACGTCGAAACAATGGATTCACCTCGTCGCATTCGCTTTATTCGATCAGATTATACCATACCCTCGTATACCATGACAAAAGCAGCTTGGCCCCGGTCGACTTGTTTCGCCGCAATCATCGACACCGGCAGGATCGGTTGACGAAGAGCAAGGTCTTGCGGCCTAGACGCCCTCCACTTACGTGATCCTTTGCGCAAACTTTCCTCTCAACCTGGAAAATGAAATGGATTGTATCCCATAATAGTGGAAATTTATCCCTCCCCACCTCTGTACCGATATGCCATAATGAAAAGGAATGAGCCTAAAGTACCTTATATGCCAAGAGGAGGGAATTCATGTGTTCAATACGATCGTCCAAATTTTGTGCCAAATTAAGGAGGACAACCCGTCGCTGCGGGAAAGGCTTACGCTCGAAACGGATTTGAACAACGATGTCGGGCTGGATTCGCTGCAAATGCTCAACTTTATGGTCAAGATAGAGGAAGAGCTAAAGATCGAGATCGATTACGATGAATTCGATTATGTCCATCTTCGCTCCATAGGCACGTTTATCGACTTCTTAAACCGGTGTGCTCCGGTCGAGGGCGCATACGAGCATGCTGTCGAGTAAAGCCGCCGTCGCTTTGCGCAAAACGGTCATGGGCACGTTTGACCCGGAAACGCGCTGGAGAGATGCTCTGTTGTCGATGCTGCCCCGAATTCCCGATCCGGAAAGGGACCGGATCGTTCTTTGCATGGATGAATTGCTTTTCCCGCTATGCGGGCCTGACGATATATTGGTTACCCGCTGCCGGATCGATGACGCGCTGCTGGACTATTTCGATAAGTTGGGCGTCTCGTTCCACCACCGCAGCATTGTGGACTTGACTTCGCCGGAGGCCGAAGTAGCGCTGCGCACGGAGCATTTCGCGTCGTGCATCTTTCAGCTCGCTTCCCGGGATGGAATCCCCGGCACCGAAGCGGACAAGCCGTATATGCTTGTGCCGTATGCGGTAACGGAGGAGGCGCATGAGTACGCGGGGAAAGGAATTTTTGCCAACTCGCTTCCGGATTTGGCAGTGGTGAAGCGCGTAAATTCCAAGCTGTACCACCATCGGCTGCTGGAGGACATGGGACTGCACACGTACGGGATGCCGGCCATGAGTACGGAGGAAGTGGAGCAATACGGTACCGAGCTGCTGCATAATGGCGCTTTTCTGATCAAGGACCCCTTCGGCGTTTCCGGCAAAGGCAACTTGCTGATCGAAAGTCCGTCGCTGCTGAAGCGGATCGTTTCGTACCTGCGGAAGCAAGAAGAAGCCGGTTCCCAGACGCTCTTTTTGCTCGAACCGCTATTGCCCAAGGCGGCCGACTTCTCCAGCCAATGGCTGCTTGAGCCGGACGGTTCCCGGCAGCTGATTTCCGTCCAGCGGATGATGAACCGCCAGCAAAATTACGGGGGCTCCATTACGGCGGAAGCCGCCTTTGTGAACTCCCTCGAACAAAAAGGGTATTTTCGCATGCTCGAGGCCGCCCTGCACGAGCTGTATCTGGACGGCTATTTTGGATACGTTTGCTTCGACTCGATGATGTTGGAGGACGGAGAGCTTGTCCCAATCGTCGAGATTAACGCCCGGATGTCAATGGGACTCATCAATGCCCATCTGGACCGGCTGCTTGCAGGCTGGAATCTCAAGGGCTGGCTTACGTATCTGTCCGTCGCCTTGCCGGAGCAATTCCGTTTTGAACTACTGCTTCAAGCGCTGGAAGATGAGCAGCTGTTGTTTACCCCGCTGCGGCAAAGCGGCATCATGCCGCTTTCCTCAGGTACGTTAACCGTGAACGGCAGCCCGTGGGGACGGTCGTCGGGGAAGCCGAAGGGCCGGTTGTATGTGTCGGTGATCGGACAGACGGAGGAGATCCGGGAAGAAACGCTAGAGCGGCTGAAGCAAGTGCTGCACGACCTCTCGGTTACAGTATTCCATTAACGGAAGGGCAGGGGGCTGTCCATGACCAAAGACGCGATCACGCTGTTGGCCTCGGGCAATTCGCTCGGCGCCTATATTCCTGCCATTCATCTGCGGGAATACCTTGCGCGCCAACATATACGGGCGGAAGTGCAGGTGCTTGAAACGCTTTATCGCGAGGAGACCCGCAGCAAAATCAACGGGTATAAAAAAGCGTTTCACAACAATTTTTCCGTCGCCTTGACCGGGCATAGGATGGCCAAAGACATCAGCCCAAATCTCGACGATTCGGCGGTCCGCCGGCTGCACTCGCATTGGCGGCAAACGGGCTGCGCGACGTTCATCGCTTTTACGGGGTTTTGGCTGCCTATTCTGGAAGCCTACAAGGAAATCGCCGGGTTTCCGGTCCATATCGAATGGATTCATATGGATGCTTGTGACACCCCTTCGTATAAGGTTTATAAGTATTCCTACCACCAGTACTGCAATGTGCAGTTTTACGATCCCGAGCTGGAAAGCCCCGGTTATTTGATCACGCCGCCGGACGCAGAGGCCGCATCTTTCGAGGCACGGAACGACCGGTTTCTTATTCATGGCGGCGGCTGGGGGATCGGCACCTACTGGGACAAAATCGAGCGGCTGCGGCGCGGCGGCTGCAGGCTGGATATCATTGCGTATGACGAGAGCGAAGTGCAGGAAGACGACGGGGAAACCCGCTATTTTATGGTGGATCCCGAGTGGAGTCCGTGGATTAAGGATGCCGGGGGAATACATACCTATCCTCCGATGCTGGAGCTCGTGAGACGGAAGGGGACGGTCGAACGGCGCAGACTGCCGGACTACGCTGCTTATTTGGAGCTCGTTCGCCTAAGCCGGGCAATTATCAGCAAGCCGGGAGGCGCTACTTTGAACGATTCGCTGGTGTATGCTACGCCGCTGCTGCTGCTTGAGCCGTTCGGATATCACGAGGAAAGCAACGCCGCCTTTTGGAAGCGATGCGGATTCGGCATCGGCTATGACGATTGGGAGGAGGACGGATTTCCGGCCGCGTCTTTGCAGGCCTGCCACGAACGGCTGCGAAAGCAGCGTATTACAGCCTGCCGCTATGGGAGGGAATTTGATACGGCCCCCAAAGAGCGTTACGTCTAATCCACCAGCCTTGCCAAAAGATCAGGAGGACGCCATGGAACGGATCCGGGTGAGCGGACTGCACAAAAGCTACGATTATTACACGAAGGAAGCGGGTCTCCGGCATTCCTTGAAAAATTTGTTTTCCCGCAAAACGTTGACGAAGGAAGCGGTCAAGTCGATTTCGTTCGAGATCGCCTCTGGGGAATGCGTCGGCTTCATCGGGCCGAACGGAGCCGGGAAGACGACGACGCTGAAGATGCTTTCCGGGATTCTGCATCCGACCGGCGGGGAAGCGTCGGTGTTCGGTCATACGCCATGGGAGCGCAAGAACGAATTCAAGCGCATCTTTTCGCTGGTTATGGGGCAAAAAAATCAGCTGTGGGTCGATTTGCCCGCCATCGAATCGATCTACCTGAACAAATGCATTTACCAGATTCCGGACGACGCCTACGAGCGGATGCTTGCCGAGCTGTCGGAGATGCTGGATGTTAAGCACTTGCTGCAGGTCCAAGTGCGGCGGCTGTCGCTCGGCGAACGGATGAAGATGGAGCTGATCGCCGCGCTGATCCACAGCCCCAAGCTGTTGTTTCTGGACGAGCCGACAATCGGCCTCGATCTGATCTCGCAGAAGAAGATCCGGGAGTTTCTGACCTATTACAATGAGCAATTCAAGGCAACCTTAATTTTGACCAGCCATTATATGAAAGATATCGAGGACGTCTGCAAGCGCACGATCGTCATTAACGAAGGCCGGATTTTGTATGACGGCGATTTTAAGAAAATCAACGAGCTGTTCAACGAAGTCAAGGTGCTGAACGTTCAGTTTTCCGAGCCGGTGCCGGAAGAAAGCCTGAGGCCGCTCGGCTGCGTCACGAAGCGCGACTCGTATCACGCGGTAATCGAGCTGCCGAAGGAGCATTTGAAGCCGGTATCCCGGATGCTGCTCGACCGGTTTCCGGTTGTCGATTTCACGGTGGCGGACCTCCCGCTTGAAGAAAGCATTGCCAAGCTGTACGGCAAAGAAGTAGCCACCGGATGACCCCGCAGGCGAAAACAACCGCTTCTACTTAAAAATGGCAGGGGGGAGTTAATGTTATGAATCGGCATCAATTGCCGCTGCAGCCGCCGCCGATCAAAGGCTTCTTGCGCTGGGCGTATACGTTATCGATTACGCACAATTACGAGGAGACGCTGCCTTGGTACTATACCAATTTCATCCAAATGTCGTGCACAAAACATTTTCTGGAGAAACGGCGGACGTTTTTTTTCGATTTTTACCGGGGCAAGCCGAACGAGTTGAATTTCAGCAATCCGTTTCTGCTGACCTGCGCCGTCAATTATGAGCTGTTGTCGGGCTATCGGCCGGATGAGCTTCTCGAGTTTATGATCGGGCGCATAAAGCAAGGCTACTATGCGATCGTCTTCATCGACGAATCGAAAATTACGGCCAGCCCTGCCTATGATGGAGATGCTTTTCCCCATCATCTGATGCTCTCCGGATACGACTTGAAGGAACGAACATTCGATGTGTCGATGTTCGACTTCAATCAGGTGTACCGGACGATCAAAATCCCGTTCGAGGAATTTATTAGCGCCTGCGAATCGATGAGGCGGCTTATCGAAAGCGGACTTGAAGCGGATCACCATACGTTTTTTTACCGGTTCAACGGGGAGCATCCTTTTGCATTCGATCCGGTGGCGGTCGCGGATCAGCTGCGCGATTATTTGAACAGCGAGACTCATTTGAACCGGATCAACTATAACCCGGACGGCGAAGTATTCGGTCTGGAGACATACGAGTATCTCCAGCTGTATTTCAAGGCCGCTGCGGAGCGGCATCCCTCGTTGGTGTGGCCCAATGCCATAAGGCATCTGCATTTGCTCTGGGAGCACAAAAAGGTGATGGCGGACCGAATCCGGTACTTTACGCAGCAAGGCATCATCGAGCGGGACGACGAGCTGCAGCAGTCGTTCGAAGAGCTCGCGAACAAGTCCAAGCTGCTGCGTGACCAGCTGGCCATCGCGGAAATGAAAGGCGATGACCGCATTTATGCGAAGATGCCCGCCAAGCTGGAGGCGATTAAGGAAAAAGAGCCTGAGCTGCTGGAGCGGCTGTTGAAGCGCGTGGAGGCGGGCCAGCCGGTAGGAACATAGCCAGAAAAAGGAAACAGCTGCTTGCGGGCGGCTGTTTTTTCATGCGCCGGTTTGAAGCTTTAAAATACATTTTCATGGTTGAACCGATCGCCGCTTCGACCTATACTATATCGTAACGATATGTCGATACGATATAAAAAGAGGAGGTTCACGATGTACGACTTGTTCGTTTTAGGGGAGTTGATGATAGGAGACACTCACGGCTATCAGCTTCAAGAAAGACTGAAGCGCGCCGTTGGTCCGGTCCGGCAGATCAGCTCGGGAACGCTGTATCCGCTCCTTTCCCGGTTGGTGGAGCATGGGTGGATCAGCCTCCGGCTTGAGGAGCAGGAGGGCGGGAGAGCGCGAAAAATTTACAAGCTGACGGAGGCCGGAAGAGAACGTTTTTTTGAACTGATGGACAGCCCGCTGGATTACACGGCGGAGACGGAGCTGATGTTTCATTTTAAGATGTCCAATTTTCCATTTGTCACAAAAGAAGTCCGACTGGCGTCTTTAGAACAGTACCTGAATTACCTTCAGCACAACTTGAAATATGTCGATTCCGTAGCCCGCATGATCTCCAGCAAGAAGATGGACGAGCGGAAACGTGCGCAAGTGCTGCGAATGCTCGATCACCGGAAGCATGTCGGGCTGGCGGATGCGGAGTGGGTATCGAAGGAACTGGAGCGCTTGAAAGCAGCCGAGGAGTAGACGGCATCATGCATGTAGCTTAGAATTTGACAACATCAAGGAGGAAACAAAAGATGGAACGACTATGGACCAAGCCGTTCATTCAGCTGACGGCAGGCATGCTGTTTCTGTTCACGGGCTTTTATTTGCTGCTGCCAACGATGCCGCTGTTCATCAAGCAATTAGGCGGCAGCGAGTCGCAGGTCGGATTTGTCGTCGGGGTATTCACGTTGTCTGCGGTTATTTTTCGCCCGATTGTAGGAGGCTTGCTCGACCGGTACGGCCGCAGGCCGTTTATCGTCTGGGGACTGCTGCTCTTCGTCGTGGCGATGTATTTGTACAGCTGGGCAGGCGGTATCGTCGTTTTGCTTGCGCTGCGGATCGTGCACGGCATGAGCTGGGCGCTGTCTACAACGGCCGTCGGGACGGCCATTACGGATGTGATTCCGCCAGCCCGGCGCGGGGAAGGGATGGGCTGGTACGGGATGGCAATGACCGTAGCTATGGCTATCGGTCCGATGCTTGGCATATGGATGCTGCAAAAGCTTTCGTTCCACGGTCTGTTCCTGTACGCTACCGGCTTTGCGGCTATGGCTCTGCTTCTGGCTCTTGGAACCAAAATGCCGTTTCAGCCGAAAGCGGTCACCGGGCGCATTCAATTGGTGGAAAAGTCGGTATTGTCCGTGACGGTGGCGATTTTCTTTCTGGCCGTTCCTTATGGAGGCATTACGACCTTCTTGCCGCTTTTCGCCGAATCAATCAAGGTGAATCCGGGTACTTTTTTTCTGGTCTACGCCGTGGCGCTGACGCTGATTCGCCCCATCGCCGGTAAGCTCTCCGACCGGTACGGCGAGTCGTTTATCATTATCCCGGCGCTTGGGACGACGATGGCGGCGCTGCTCGTATTGAGCTTCGCCAGCGGGCTGACCGGCGTGATCGTCGCGGCCGTATTGTACGGGATCGGATTCGGTTCCGCGCAGCCGGCGCTGCAAGCGGCGACCCTGCGTCTGGCGCCAGCGGACCGCAAAGGGGTGGCCAACGCTTCGTTCTTTACCGCGTTTGACCTGGGCATCGGGCTTGGGGCGATCGCCCTCGGTTGGGTTTCCCAGCATACGGGGTACCAGGCCTTGTTTACGGTTAGCGCCGTATCGGTGGCGGTTTCGTTGATCCTGTTTGCCGTCTTCGTAAGACAGCTGCTGCGCGCCGAGGTGCCGCAAAATTAATTCCAAACATGGGAAGTGGGGGGAATGGAAATGGATGTAAGTATTTACTTGCAGCGTATCGAAGTGGCAGAGCCCGTTCAACAGACCTTGGAAAGCTTGACGCAGCTGCAGAAGCGGCACGTGACCCGAATTCCTTTTGAAAATTTGGATATTCTGCGCGGCATTCCGATCGCGCTTCAGACGGGCGATCTCTTCGAGAAACTTGTCAACCGGCGGAGGGGAGGCGTCTGCTATGAGTTAAACGGACTGTTCAGCGAGCTGCTGCGCCGGACCGGATTCGAGACCCATATGGTTGCCGCAACCGTCTATCGTGGAGAAGGCCAATGGGGGACGGAAGGCTCACATGCGACCAATCTCGTTCGTTTGGAGGGGCGTCCCTATTTGGTGGACGTCGGCTTTGGCGGCAATTCCCCGCGACGTCCTGTCCCCATAACCGGGGAGGAGATTCAGGACGCGGACGGCTTTTACCGGATCAGACCGTACCCTGAGCTGCAGAACAGTTATGTTTTAGAGAAAAAGGAGGATCGGGACTGGACCATCTTGTACAGGTTTGATCTGGAGCCTAAGCAGCTCGAAGATTTTGCCGAGGTATGCGACGTGACGCAATACGCCCCGGAATCGCCGTTCAACAAAGTTTATTTCTTGATGAAAGTGACGGAGGAAGGCCGGATGACGCTGTTTGATCATTCCTTGACCGTGGTCGACGGCCCGAATAAAACGAAAGAGACCATCGAAGCCGGCCGCATCGATGACATTTTGGACCGGTTTCTCGCTACCTAAGTCCGGCGCACCGTTGCAGCCGTTCCCGAGCATGACATATAATAACGACAGACTTACGAGAACAAGGCAGAGGAGCGTACATACGTATGAACAAATCGATTCCATTGCATAAACACGGATTTTCCGCCAGCCGGATCGTGCTCGGCTGCATGGGGCTTGGCGGAAGCTGGGACCGGGAGCCGTATACGGCGGAGCATGTCAAGCAGGCGCACGAAGCGGTGGAGGCGGCGCTCTCCGCGGGCATCAATATGTTCGATCACGCAAATATTTACACCAAAGGCAAGGCCGAGCAAGTGTTCGGTCAAGTGTTGAAGGAGCGTCCCGACCTGCGAGAGCGGATCATGATTCAATCGAAATGCGGCATCCGCTTCGAGGAAGAGGGAGTTCCGGGGCGGTACGATTTCTCGAAGGAGCACATTGAAGCGAGTGTCGACGGGATTTTAAGCCGGCTCGGCATCGACACACTGGATATTTTGCTGCTGCACCGGCCCGATCCGCTGATGGAACCGGAAGAGGTGGCGGAAGCGTTCCGGCGGCTGCACGAAAAAGGCAAAGTGAAAGCGTTCGGAGTCTCGAACATGAGTGCGGCGCAAATCCGCTTCCTGCAGTCCGCGATCCGGCAGCCGCTGATCGCGAATCAGCTGGAAATGAGCCTGCTCAAGCTGGACTGGCTGGATGCTGGCGTGCATCTGAACCAGCCGCAGGGCACCGGCGTCTCGTTCCCGGAAGGGACGATGGAATTTTGCCAGATGGAGCATATCCAGATCCAGGCATGGAGCCCGCTCGCACGGGGCCTGTTCACGGGCGGCGACTTGTCCGGACAGCCTGAATCCGTTCGGGCCACCGCAGCCTTGGTCAGCCGTATGGCCGAGCAGAAGGACGTATCGCCCGAAGCGATCGTGCTGGCATTTCTGCTGCGCCATCCCGCAGGGATCCAGCCGGTGATCGGCACCGTGCGTCCCGACCGCATCCGGGCTTGCGGCGAAGCGGAGCGGGTGACGCTGACGCGGGAAGAGTGGTACACGCTCTATGTCACCTCCCGGGGCCGCAGCATGCCTTAAGCTCCTCGTTCTGAGGGAAACCCGGCTTTCAATTGCCGGTGAACGCTGACTCGTTTCGTGTTAAGGTCAATATGAACATGTTCAGAAAGTGTGAGATGAACCTGTGACAACGGATAGGGTGCAATCCATCTATTATAACCATGCGTCTGATGCATTACGACGTGAGATTGCTATCATTTTACATCGGGTTTGGCCGGATGTTTGTCCAATGCCGGGTGCAACGATTCCGGAAGCTCACGATAAAGAACATCATGCACGCTCATTTTATTCCTGCATCGATGGAAAGCTGGTCAGCTATGCAGGTGTGGTGCATAAGACGATTAAGCACGATGGACAAACATTCAATATTGCCGGACTTAGCTGCGTGGCTACAGATCCCGAGTATCATGGTCAAGGGTTAGGTTTACGTACAGTCGCTGCCGCCACTCAATGGATTGAAAAACAAAGCGACATCGATTTTGGCATATTCACTTGTAAACCATCTTTATCTTATTTCTATAATCGTGCTGGCGCTTGGCCTATTGTGCCAGATGTGGTACTCATTGGCAGTCGGGATGAGGGTGCTTTATCTAGCGAGTCCTTGGACGTTGTCGTTTTGATGCGTCTGTTTTCAGAGAAAGCTAAAGCGAATGAATCACAATTGCGTCATACCACGATTAATCTTGATTTTCCAGTTGGCCAGTTTCTATAGTAGCAAGCAAGAAAGCCATGCTATAAAGAACCCGGACCCAACCGGAGAAGAGCTGAACAAGTGTAGAGCCAGCGCAAAAACGGCCCGAGGCGCATTATGCTGCCTTCGGGCCGTTTTTATTGCCAATCAGCGTATGTGGCGGGATATACCGTTGTACCGACGGGTGCCGCGCTTCCAACGCAGACGTATGAGCGTTTCGATAAAGATAAGATTCGGAATCCAGCACAGCCAAGCTACGATTTGATAGGCCGGAACAAAGCTGCCATGATTGAGCGCGATCAGCAGCGGGAGCCATAGTCTAAGCGTCACGGCTGCGAACGTGAGCGCAAAGCTCCGCAGCATCCATTCCTTGTGCGCCTGAACGTCGTTGATCGATATTTTATGGACCGCCATAAACGTGGCAGCGATCCACAGCACGTCGAGCAAGAAAAAGCCGAGTCCCGAGACCCATCCGCCCGTTGCATGCCAAGCCAGAAAAAGATTGACGAGACCGCTTATCGTAATGGAAAGCACATAAACATAGCCAAGCAGCAGGTGGCGGCGGCGCCGCTTCATGCCCGAAGGCTTCAGGAACAGCTGGATCGGACCGATTACCAGCGCGAGCAAAGCCGTAGCGATATGGATATACAGAAAATAAATCCACGGCTCCAGGTGAAAATCGGGACTTCTCAGCTTTTTCTTGATGAAATCGGTGGTCAGAGGATTGTTCAAGCCGTACTGATAGACGGCATAAGCTCCAATCGCCAACGCCAAGACGATCACAAGCGCTCTTACGCTGCTCTTGCCCATCAGAAATACCTCCTCATTAGACGATTGATCCGTCTCCTTCCGCTTGCCCCACGTTTACATGTTCTCCGTGCTGCTGTCCAGAGAGCGCTTCGCCGCTTTGGCATCCGGCGCCACTTTGTTCGTTCCCATGACAACGTCCATGACCGGGTTGGATACGCCGTACCATGCGTGCTCATCCAAATAGTGATGCAGCAAATGCTTCTTTTTCAACCATTTGCCCCAAGGCGTGAGAGGCACGATAGGGCGGTGGGAAACAAAATGCTTCCATTGGTAGTACATCTGGCAGAGAACCGTCCCGAAGACGACCGACAAAGCCAGATGAAGCTCTCCCGTCAGTGCCCAAAAAAGCAGCAGCAGCAAGGGATACGTAACGACCTCGTACCAGACGGAACCGAACAAATACCGGTCGTCGTTCGGATGCTGATGATGCGCCACGTGCCCTTCATAAGCCTTCGGAAGCAGGGCGGGGAGTTCATGCATGATATACCGATGCACGACGTATTCAATCAGTCCGAACAGCACGATTCCGCCCGCAATGGCGAGCCATGTCAGCGAAGAACCGTAAGTGATACCTACCCCCGTTCCGCTCAGCACAATCAGGATCATCAGGAACACGATTAACCGGAATTGCAAAAACTCTAGAACATACTTCAATCGTCATACACCTCATCCGTCGAAAGCGCCTTTTGAAAGCGAGCCCGCATAAAAGGCATCTCTTTGTAGTATATATACAAACCTTTAGACGGCCCCGGACGGAGAAGCCCTTCAAATCGGATACAAATTCATGGAAAAAAGGGGAAGACGTATTTTCGATTAAACGGGAGAGGGGATGGAGAAAGGATAGAGATGGCCGTTCAGGCAAAAGGAGGTTTTCCCGGTCTCCTCGGATACGACGATGATTAACGCATCGGTCCGCTCCGACAGTCCGATGGCGGCGCGGTGACGGGTTCCCAGCTTTTGATTGGGGAAGGTGCGTTCGGTCAGAGGGAGGATGTTGGCGGCCGAGACGATCTGATTGGAGCGTATAAATACGGCCCCGTCATGCAGCGGGCTGCCCGGAACGAAGATGGACTCCAGTAAGGAACTGGTAATTTCTGCGGACAGAAGGATCCCGGGGGTGATCCACGAATCGATGCTGTCTTCCCGCTGGATGACGATAAGGGCACCTTGACGTTTGAGACTCAGATGGTTCACCGAACGGGAAATCTCTTTATACTTGCTCGTATAGGGCGACAGAAAGCAGTTCAAATAATAGGTCGAAGCAAGCGCTCCCGTCTTGGAGAACCACTTGGAAATGTGTTCGATCTCGTTAAGCAGGCACGTATTGACCTCGTCCAGGCTGGAGACGACTTGTCCGATGCTGTGAAGGATATCGGTTAATTGTTCCTTGAGATCCTTTTTTAAAGGAGAAAAGTCACATTCCAAATGCTCCATCTGCGAATCCCATCCTTTCCATGGTTTAGCTTAACCGATCCAAAAAGCGATTATTCGAGGCTTGTTCTTGCGAGGAGGAGGGATAGGAAACAACAACGAAAAAAAGCAGCCCCGAAGTCATCCGGGAATGACTTGCGGGACTGCCCATCGTATTATTTCTGGTTCGTATCCGCGTAAACGGCCATCGCATCGCGCATAAATTTCGCCAAGCCGTCTCCGAAGCGGTCGATGTTTTTAGTAAAACGCTCATCATCGACATACATTTGCCCCAAGCATTTGAAGGCTTCGAGCGAGTAAGAGCCCATTTGGTTCAATAGATCGTACCATTCTTTAATGGCCGCCTGCGCCTCCGCGGAATCCGGCGAGCCGCTGCGAAGTTCGGCAAGCTTGGCGTAGATCCCATTCATCGTTTGGGCCATCGCTTCCTGTTCGTCTTTCGACATGGAGCCGACTTTGGCGTTGGCCTTGTCGACCGCTTCATCGCCCCAGCGTTCGCGGGCTTCTTGTTCATAAGGATTACGGCTAAAGTCAAAGCCTTCGAATTTTTCTTTCGTCGTCATCTGAATTTCTCCTCTCGTATGTCGCATCGTTTTATCGATCGTGGCTATCATTTTGTCGAGTTTGCTGCGTTTGTCGAGCAGCATGTTCCGGTGCAGCTCCAGCGCTTCCAGACGGTCAAAGGAAGGGCTGTGAATGATTTCTTTGATTTTCGTTAAAGGGAAGTCAAGTTCTCTGAAAAATAAGATCTGCTGCAGCATTTCGAGATTTTCGTCGGAGTACAAGCGATAACCGGCTTCCGTCGTCCCATCCGGGGTCAACAGCCCAATCGCATCGTAATGATGAAGTGTGCGCACACTGATGCCGACTAAATCCGCAACCTCTTTTACCTTCACCGAAATCTTGCGACCTCCTTTCAACAATCACTATAGAGTATAACGTAACGTTAGAGTCAACAACAAAATCCAACCCTTAAAAAAAAAACACTTCCGATGAGAGAAGTGTCTTTGTGGCGACCCGCTTCCTATATCAAATTACCTGTACATGTTCCGGGACATTCTTTCCATCCGTTGATCCTGCTTGCGCTCGTGAACGACCAGACAGGCATGAATGGCGCCAGGCAGCCAGAAGAAGAGCGTCAGAATGAAGTTAAGAAGGGCCTGTATCGGTTTTCCGCAAAATAGAACGGCGACAGGAGGGAGCAGTATAGCTAGAAGATACATCCGAAAAACCTCCTTTAGGTTAGTTATACTTTTATACGAGATTAGGTATGAAAAGTTTCCGGAAAGCGACAGTGCAATTTTTGCACGGAACGGACGACAATAGTTGTTCTGTTTATGGCGCAAAGGCTAATTGTATAATAAGAGCGTCAGATAACATACTAGATTTGAAAGATAGACTGACGGAAGGGGGGATGGGCGATTCTGGACCAAAGGCGCGCCGGCATGCTCGCCATGCTGCAGGAAACCGGAGATTACGTGTCCGTCCGCGAAATCATGAAGAAATTCGATATCTCCAAGCGGACGGTCTACTACGATCTGCAAGCCGTCAACGAGTGGCTCTCGGGCCACGAACTCGCTCCTGTCGAATATGTTCGCGGCCGGGGGTACCTGCTGCCGGAGGAAAGCCGCTCCCGCATCCCTTCCATGGCGCATGAAGTTGAGAAGGACGATTATTACTTGTCCCCGCGGGAACGGAAAGCCTGGGTGGCGATTCAGTTGCTCACCCGCAGGGAACCGCTGTTTATGCAAGAGATCACGGACTTTTTATTGGTCAGCCGCGGAACCGGGTTGAACGAGCTGAAGCAGGTGAAGAAAGAGCTTGCCGCTTTTCAGCTTGAGGTCGTGTTCGATAAAAAGAACGGTTACAGCGTCGAAGGGAGAGAGGCCGACCAGCGCAAGGCGTTGTCGTACTATATGTCCCAAGTGCTCCATCACGTCAGCTGGAAAAGCTTCGTCTCGCAGTTCCAAGGGCTGGTCAATGCCAACGTGGTTCACCGCAAGCTTCCGTTCTTCCAAGAGGAACAGCTCGCGGAAGTGTACGAGCTCGTCACCCGCTGCGAGAAAACGCTCGGGCTGGAATTCACCGACGATATGGTGTTTAGTCTCACCACCAGATTGCTCGTTTACGCGAACCGGCTTCAGCAGGGACACCGCATTACACTCGACGCCGACGAAAAAGAGGCCTTGAAGCAAACGCCGGAATACGCGGGGGCCGTCCAACTGGCGGTTGAGCTCGGACGAATGTTTGACCTCGAATTTCCGGAAGATGAGATCTGTTACTTGGCCCTCCAACTGTTGGGGGCGCGGGTGAATCGGGCCAGCGGCGGGGAGGTGTTGGCCGATCCTGGCAAGGATGGCGACGCCGACGAAACCGTCCTGCTGTTAAAGCGGTTGATCCGGCAGATGATCGATTTGTTCGAGCGGCATGCATGCATTTTTTTTCAGCACCGCGACGAGCTGGAGCAGCGGCTGCTGATCCATTTGAAGCCGGCCTATTACCGGATCAAATTCGGGCTGGAGATCGACAATCCGCTCGCGGAAGCGATGAAATCGAAATACGGGGAAATATTCGAGATTTCCAGAAAATGCGTAAAACCACTAGAAGAGCATTTGGGGAAACCGGTCGACGACAATGAGGTTGCCTACTTGGCGATGCATTTCGGAGGCTGGATGCGCCGGGAAAACGCCATGCCCGTCCGGCGAAAAAAAGCAGCAATCGTATGCGTCAACGGCATTTCTGCCGCGCGCATGCTAAGAATCCAGCTGGAGCAGCTGTTTCCGGCACTGGATATCGAAGCCATCATGTCGCTTCGGGATTATGAATCGTTTCCGGCGGAATCGGTAGATCTGCTGTTCTCGACCGTTCCTCTGCAGGATAGCCCGGCGCCGGCGTTTACGGTGCATCCCATTTTATCGGATGCCGATAAAGCGCACCTGCTTCATCAGGTGAACCGGGTATCGGGGCAGATGGATGCGCCGCAGGGCCGCTCCGCGCAGGCGATTCTGGAGATGGTGCGGAAGTACGCCCGGATCTCGGACGAAGAAGGCCTGCTGCGGGAGCTCCAGCGCTACTTGTCCGCCGGACGCTCTCCGGGGCCGGAAGAAGAGAAGCCATCGCTCGCCGGCTTGCTGCCGCCGGAGCACTTGGTGTTACGGAATGAGGCGGCCGATTGGAAGGCCTCCATTGAGCTGGCAGCCGAGCCGCTGCTGCGCAGAGGCTTCATCGAACAGCGGTACGTGAAAGCAATGATCGCCAAAGTCGACAGCTACGGACCGTATATCGTCGTCAGTCCGGGGGTGGCTATCGCTCACGCGAAGCCGGAGGAGGGTGTCCTGCGGCTCGGCATGAGTCTGCTGAAGCTGGAGCGCGCCGTCCCGTTCGGCCCGGAGGCCCGTCATCAGATCCGGCTCGTGCTGGTGCTCGCCAGCGCGGACGGCGAATCGCATTTGCGGGCGCTATCCCAGCTGACGATGCTGCTGCGGGAGGAAGAAGTGAAGGATATCCTTCTCGAGGCACTGAAGCACACGTCATAGCAAGGAATTGTAGCAGGGAGGAGAGAAACGGATGAAATTTTTGGAAAGGGAACTGATCGATCTCGAGGTGGAGGTGCAATCGGCGGAGGAAGCGATTCGGGCCGCAGGCTCGCTGCTCGTCAGCGGGGGAGCAGCCGACGCCTCCTACGTCGAGGCGATGGTGCAGGCGTACCGCGACAAGGGGCCGTACTTTGTGCTCGCCCCGCACATTGCCTTGCCGCACGCGAAAGCCGAGGACGGCGTCCATGAGGCGTCCGTCGCTTTCGTCCGGTTGAAACAGCCGGTCGTGTTCGGCCATCAAACGAACGATCCGGTGGATCTGGTTTTCGCGCTCGGTTCGGCCTCCAATGCCGACCATATCGCCTTGCTGCGCAGGCTGACGCTGATTTTGAACGACCCGAACCATGTACAGTGTTTCAGGGAAGCCAGAAGCCCGGAAGACATCGAAAACATTATCTTAAGGAGGAACGAAGCATGAAAATTTTATGCGTATGCGGTTTAGGTCAAGGAACGAGTCTTATTTTGCGGATGAACGTGGAAAGCGTGCTGAGGGAATTGGGGGTAAGCGCCGATGTGGAGCATACGGACGTTTCTTCGGCCTCCGGCATGGCCGCCGATCATATCATCACCAGCAACGAGCTGGCGCAAAGCCTGCAGGGGCACTCTGCCAATATCGTCATTGTGAACAACTATTTCGATCTGAACGAAATTAAAGAGAAGTTGAAAGACACCATCTAATCCTTAAAGGGGGATTTTACATGGAAGTCATTTTTTGGATTGCGACCAACGTCTTCGGTACGCCTGCCATTTTGCTCGGTTTCATCGTACTGGCCGGTCTCCTGCTTCAGAAAAAGACGACAAGCCAGGTGATCAGCGGGACGTTCAAGGCCGTTATCGGCTTCCTTATCATCGGGGCGGGAGCGGGCGTTATCGTCAATGCGCTCAACGTGTTCGAGCCGATGTGGAAGGAAGTGTTCGGGCTGCAAGCCGAATCGCTCGGCCAATTTATGGGGCAGCAGACGTTCAACTCCAAATTCGGAAGCGCGGTCACGCTGGCGATGTTCATCGGCTTTTTGATCAACGTCCTGCTCGCGCGGTTTACGAAGTTTAAATTCATTTACTTGACCGGTCACATGATGTTCTGGACATCGACCGTATTCGCAGGCATCGTGGTCCATTCGGCAGGCAACGTTTCTTTCGGCAAGCTGGTCTTGTTCTTATCCATTATTCTCGGTCTGTATTGGACGCTGCAACCTGCGCTCACCCAGCCGTTCGTCCGCAAAATTACGGGCAACGACAACATCGCCCTCGGGCATACGTCGGCATCGGTTGCGCTGCTTGGCGCGCTGCTCGGCAAGTGGTTCGGGAACAAAGAGAACGACGCGGAAAAAATCAAAGTGCCGAAGGGCTTCGAGTTTCTGCGCGACTCCAACGTCATTACGGCGCTCAGCATGGGGCTGCTGTTCCTGATCGGCGCGATCGTCGTCGTCATGAAAGATACGCCGGGCGCGAAAGAGCTGGTCGCCAAAGCGGGCGAGCAGAACTTCATCATCTACGCGATGCTTCAATCGCTCACGTTTGCCGGCGGGATTGCAATCGTTCTCATGGGCGTGCGCATGTTCATTGGCGAGCTGGTACCGGCGTTTAACGGGATCGCCACCAAGATCGTTCCCGGCGCGAAGCCTGCGCTCGATTGCCCGGTTGCGTTCCCTTATGCGCCGAACGCCGTTATTCTCGGGTTTATGGGAGCCTTTGTCGGGGCTCTGATCTGGCTCATCGTTCTCGGCAACACGGTCGCTTACATCTTCGTGCCGACGATGATCGTGCTGTTCTTCCACGGCGCTACGGCAGGCGTCTTCGGGAACGCGACCGGGGGAGCGCGCGGTGCGGTGCTCGCCGGCTTTGTCACCGCAACCGTCGTCGCTTGGGGCCAGTACGCGATGGTCAAATTTTTCATCGCTTCGACGATTCCGGATACGGCCATGTGGGCGGCAGACTCCGACATGTTTATTATCGGACCGATCATCAGCCTGCTTGCGAAGCTGCTGTTTTAACCAAAATCGCCATTCGGCCCCGGCCGGTTCGCCCGCCGCGGCGCGATAAGGAGGTCACAGAGAGATGAGTTTCGTTCGGACTTTGTGTGGAGATATCCCTAAGGAACAGCTAGGCTTTACGTATTCCCACGAGCATATCGTTTGCCGTCCGGCCTTCTGGGCGGAGCGGGGAGAAGACGACCTGCTGCTGGATGACAAGGAAAAATCGAAGCTGGACGTGCTGGACTTCAAACGCCACGGCGGACAAACGATCATCGACGCCACAGCCGTCGATTACGGACGCGACGTTGATGCGGTTTACGCCATCATGGAGGAAACCGGCGTTCAGATCGTCGGCACGGCCGGCTTCAACAAAAGCTTTCTGTGGAACGCGAAAGTGAAGGAAGAGCTGAAGCCGATCATCGGCAATTACAATACGTATTACGAGTGGATCGATGCGAAAAGCATCAACGAGCTGGCGGATTTCGTCATCCGCGAAGTGGAGGAAGGGCTGGAAGGAACGCCGTTCAAGGGCGGTCAAGTGAAATTCGGCACCGGCTACAACCGGATTACGCCGCTGGAGGAGAAGACGCTGCGGGCCGTCGCCCGGGCGCACCACGAGACGAAAGCGCCGGTCCACTCCCATACGGAGGTCGGCACGATGGGCCTGGAGCAGATCGAGCTGCTGCGGAGCGAGAACGTGAATCTGGCGTACGTCAGCTTCGGCCACATGGACCGGAATCCCGATCCGTATTACCACGAGCAAATGGCGAATACCGGCGCCTATCTGTGCTTCGACGGCATCGCCAAAATCAAATATGCGCCAGAGAGCACGCGGATTCATCTCCTGCTGGAGCTGGTGCGCAAAGGTCACGAGGACCAAATTCTGATCAGCGGCGATACGGCCCGGAAAACGTACTACAAGCACTACGATTACGGGCTCGGCTTGGAATATATCATCGCCCAATGGGTGCCGCGCTTTATCGACGAGGCGAACAAGGCCGGGTTCGACGGGGATAAGCTGGTGGAAAAGTTTTTTGTGACGAATCCGGCGAACTGCTTCGCCTTTAAACGGTGAGGAGGGGCGCTCATGCAGCTTCAATACGAAAATTCGTTTGACGTCAAGGAGAAAATCATCCGGGCGCAGGCTGCGATTCTGCCAATCGGCGCTGTAGAAGCGCACGGGCCCCATCTTCCGCTCGGGACGGACAATCTGCTGGCGGAGCGGCTGGCCGCCAAGCTGGCCGAACGGACCGGCAGCTTCGTTCTGCCGACATTGCCTTACGGCCAGGTATGGAGCCTGCGCAATTTTCCGGGCAGCATCAACGTGTCCAACGAGGCGCTGATCGCCTTGCTGTGCGATATCGGCGAAAGCTTGTTCCGGCAAGGCTTCCGCATCTTCGTCATGCTGAACGGCCATCTCGGCAACGCGACGGCCTTGAAGGAAGCGGCCCGCAAGCTGGCGGAACGGGTGCCCGAGCTGAAGGTTTATTACTTCTTTTATCCCGGTGTCAAAGACATTACGGCGCAGGTCCGCGAGTCTTCCAGCAACCATGCTTCATATTTTCACGCTTGCGAGATTGAAACCTCGTATATGTTGTACATGGCCGGCGAGCATGTCGACATGAGCCGGGCGATCTGCGACATCCCGGATATCGGCGTGGAGGCCGATTGTACGCCAACGCCGTGGGAGACGTTCACCTCGTCCGCCGTTCTCGGCGACGCGACGCTGGCCACTTCGGAGAAAGGGCGGGCTATCCTGGAGGCGAGTCTCGACGTCATGGCCCGTATCGTGAACGATGCCAAGCGGTGGCAGCAACCCACACCCTAAAGAAAAGCAGGTGAAGGCAGCTATGATCCAAACGTACTTCAATCATATCCGGCACATGTTGAACCAGGTAGAAACGACCGAAACGGACGCGATGCGGCAGGCCGCGGAGCGGACGGCCGACTGCATCATCAGCGGAGGCGTCGTTCATTTGTTCGGATGCGGCCACTCGCATATTTTGACGGAGGAAGTGTTCTACCGCGCAGGCGGTCTGGTCCCGATCCGGCCGATCTTCGTGGAGCCGCTCATGCTGCATGAAGGGGCGGTCCGCTCCTCGGAGCTGGAAAGACAGAACGGACTGGCCCGCACGTTTATGGAGGAGCAGGACATCCGTCCTGGCGAGGTCGCGTTCGTGCTGTCAACCTCCGGGCGCAATCCGGTTCCGGTCGACGTCGTGCTGGCGGCGAAGGAAAAGGGCGCATTTACGATCGGCATCACCTCGCTGGAGTATTCGCAGAGCCAGCCTTCGCGGCATACGAGCGGCAAGCATCTGTACGATGCCGTGGATTTGGTCCTTAACAATTATGCGGTTAAAGGCGATGCGGTGTTGAACCATCCGGACGTTCCGATTCCGTTCACCCCGACGTCCACGGTAATCGGAGCCGCGCTGCTCAATGCCGTGCTGGCTTCGGCCATTGAACGGATGGCGGAGCGAGGCTTCCAGCCGCCGGTCTTCCTAAGCGGCAATATCGACGGGGCCGACCGCCATAATGCTGCCTTGATCGAACGGTATAAGGAACGCATCCCGCTTTTGAACTAATTGATATCCTATTAAATATATAAAAATTATAGGTTAGGAGGCATGCTGCATGGTGACGAAAGAGATAATCATACGAAACGAACAGGGCTTTCATGTCCGGCCGGCCCAGCTGTTCGTAGACAAGGCTAACGAATTTCGCTCGGACCTCAAGGTGCGCAGCGAGAGCGGCGAAGAAGCCGACGGAAAAAGCATGCTGGACCTGATGACCCTTGGGCTGGAGAAAGGTGCCCGCGTTACTTTGGAAGTCAGTGGCCCGGACGAGCAGGAATGCTTGCAGGCATTGGCCGAGCTGATCGAAAGCAAGTTCGGTGAATCGTGATGAGGGAGCAGCGGATTTCAGGCATCGGCGTGTCGGAAGGCGTGCAGATCGGAAGCGCGCTGCGGTATTCGCCGGGAGCGGCGGCAGGCATGGAGCCGGAACTCGAAAGCATCGGTCCGGATGAGGTGGCGGCGGAAACGGCAAGGCTGCGCCAGGCGAAGGGGGCCTGCGCGTCGGAGCTGCAAGCTATGGTGGAGCGGACGAAGCTGACGCTCGGGGATGACAAGGCCGGAATTATTGCGGGCCAGCTGCGGTTTCTCGACGATCCCAAGTTTTATCCGGCGATGGAACAGAAGGTCGCGGAGCTGTATGTATCGGCGGCCCGGGCGGTCCGGGAGGTCACCGAATTTTACGCGGCGCGGCTGGAAAGCATGGCAAACGAATATATGCGGGAGCGCGCGGCGGATATCCGGGACATCGGGGGCCGCTTGCTGTCCAGCCTGCGCGGAGGGGCTGCGGTCCGGCTCTCGGAGCTTCGCGAGCCCGTGATTCTAGTCGCCGACGATCTGGCGCCGTCGGATACGGTGCAGCTCGATCCGCGCGTCGTGCTGGCCTTCGTCACGCGGGTCGGCGGGAAGACGTCGCATACGGCGATTTTGGCCCGGTCGCTGGGCATCCCCGCGGTCGTCGGGGCGGGCGACGCATTGGACGCCGTCCGGGACGGCGAGACATTGGTCGTCGACGGGAGCGCAGGCCTGTGCGTCCGCAACCCGGAGGACACTTACCTCCGGGAGGCGGCGGAGCTGCAGGAGCAGGAGCGTGCGCTTCGGGACGAGCTTGAGGCGTTCCGCTCCCGCCCGGCGGTAACCGCAGACGGCCGGCGGGTGGAGCTGGCCGCCAATATCGGCACCGTTCCGGAGGCTGAGGCGGCTGCGGAAGCCGGCGCGGACGGCATCGGGCTGTACCGGACGGAGTTTCTGTTCATGGGCGCGTCGCGGCTTCCGGATGAAGAAGCGCAATATGCCGCATACCGGCGCGTCGCGGAAGCGATGGCGGGCCGTCCCGTGATCATCCGTACGCTTGACATCGGCGGAGATAAGGAGCTTCCGGCGCTTGAGCTGCCCAAAGAGACAAACCCGTTTCTCGGCTACCGCGCCATTCGGATCGGCCTCGATCGTCCCGAGCTGCTGAGAACGCAGCTGCGGGCGATTTTGCGGGCCAGTGCGCATGGCAGCGTCAAGATCATGTTTCCGATGATCTCCAGTATGGACGAATGGAGAAAGGCGAGAGGTGCAGCGCACGAGGCGATGGAGGAGCTGCGCCGCGAAGGCGTCGATTTCGACCGGAACGTCGAGCTGGGCATCATGGTCGAGGTTCCGTCCACGGCGGTGATGGCCGACAGCTTTGCGCGCGAGGTAGATTTCTTCAGCATCGGGACGAACGATCTCGTCCAGTACACACTGGCCGTCGACCGGATGAACGAGAAGGTCGCGGAGCTGTACGATTATTTCCACCCGGCGGTGCTGGAGCTGATTCGCCGGGTGATCGAAGCGGCCCACCGGCACGGCAAGTGGACGGGGATGTGCGGCGGCATGGCCGGCGACCCGCTGGCGGCGCCTCTCCTGCTCGGGCTCGGTCTCGACGAGTGGAGCATGGAAACGGGAGCGCTGCCGAAGGTGAAACGCGCGCTCGCCCAACTGAACGCCGAGACGTGCCGGGAGCGGGCGCCGCAGTGGCTGCAGCTTGCAACCGCTGCCGAAGTACGCCGTGAGCTGGAGCGCTTCCGGGCGGAGCTGTAGGACTGAGCGCCAGCTTATTGTGAAAGCTGTTGAAGGATTATTTTGAGGACGTATCCCGAGCTGCAAGAAAGCGCGGGATACGTCTTCTTTTTTATTTTGGCAGAATGCAACATGTGACGAGTTTTTTTGGATTGACAATCCGCAGTAGAGCAATATAAGATATCAAATAGTAATAATTACGAAGTAATAACGTTAATGACCTTCCAAGCTTGCTGCCATGACATGGTTTCTGCGGGCGCGCTTAAGAAGTACGCTTTAACAACTATCATAATCGTAATTATTACTTATATCCCGTCGGTACTGACAGCTCAGAAAGTGGTGAACATGATAGCTTATTTTTTGCGGCGGGTGCTGCATATGATTCCGGTATTCATCGGCGTTACTTGCATAACCTTTGCGCTTATGAATTTGACTCCGGGCGATCCTGCGGAAATTATGCTGCGCGGAGCGTCAGGGGTGCAGCCTACGCAAGAAGCGATCGACGCGGCGAGGGAAACCATGGGGTTGAACGACCCCGTATACAAGCAGTACGCGGCCTGGCTATGGCGGGTGTTGCATCTGGACCTTGGTCGTTCGTACAGCAGCAATCTCCCGGTTTGGCAGGAGTTGACGGATAGGCTTCCGGCAACGCTGCTGCTCGGGATGTGGGCGCTTGTAGCGATGTTGGCCATCTCGCTTCCCCTAGGAATCGGTGCGGCGCTGTATCCGCATTCGTGGGCGGACCGTTTGGCAGGAGTCATCGCGATGCTGGGCATTTCGATGCCCGGCTACTGGCTCGGCCTGCTGCTTGTTTATTACGGCTCGGTCAAGCTTAAGCTGTTTCCGGTCATGGGCATGGACGGGTTCCGAAGTGTGGTGCTGCCTGCGCTCACGCTGGGAGTCGGGATGGCGGGCAACTATATCCGGGTGATCCGCTCCGGTCTGCTGGAAGTGCTCGGTACCAGTTATATCAAGGCGGCGCGGGCCAAAGGCTTGCAGGAATGTCTCGTCATCGGACGGCATGCTGTCGTCAATGCCCTGCTTCCGGTGATGACGATGCTCGGCATCAATATCGGGGGGCTGCTCGGCGGATCGGTGATCGTCGAGACGATATTTTCTTGGCCGGGTATCGGCAAATTTGCCGTCGATGCGATATTTAAAAAAGATTTTATTGTTATTCAGGGGTACGTGCTGCTGATGGCCGTCTTCGTCGTAAGCGTCAATCTGGTCGTCGATTTGGGCTACCGGATGATCGACCCGAGAATCCGGCTGCGTTGAGCAGTACCGCGCGAAGAGCCGTCATATGCAAAAAGAAAGGAGATCATCCGGCATGAAACGGGGGCGAAAAATTCCGGGCAATGCCGCGTTTTGGACCGGCGGACTGATCGTGATCGGTTTTATCGCGGTCGGCATCTTTGCGCCGTACATCGCGCCCTGGGATCCGCTGAAGGTGAATCTGGACATGAAGCTGACCGGACCTTCGCCGGATTACCCTTTCGGCACGGATCAAATGGGGCGGGATATCCTATCCCGTCTGATGTATGGAACGCGCACTTCGCTGTTTTATTCCGTTGCCGTGCTGGGCATGATGCTTGCGGTCTCCGTACCGGTCGGCATCGTTGCCGGTTACGTCGGCGGCAAAGTCGATCATCTCATCATGCGGTTTATCGATATTCTGCTCGCTTTTCCAAGTCTGATTCTGTCCTTGGCGATTACAGGTATGCTCGGGCCCGGCTTGCTTAACCTGCTGCTGGCGTTCGCTTCCGTCTGGTGGACGAGCTACGCGCGCATTATACGCGGGATGGTGCTGCAGATCAAGGAAAAGGACTACATAACGGCGGCGCGGGCCGGCGGCGCGACGCACTTGCAGATTGTGCTGCGCCATGTGTTGCCTCATGCGGTCAGTCCGATTATCGTGCTCGCTTCGGTAGAGATCGGGACGATTATTTTATCCGTGTCCGGTCTCTCGTTCCTCGGTCTCGGCGCACAGCCGCCCACGCCTGAATGGGGCGTGATGCTGAGCGATTCGCGGCCGTACATGCAGACCGATCCGCAGTTGATGCTTTTTCCGGGACTGACCGTGATGATCGTCGTACTCGGCTTCAATCTGGTCGGGGAGGGGCTGCGCAAAATGCTGCGCGGCACGGGATAAGTCAGCACACGGCATCAACAATACATGAGCAAGGGGGAATCGCGATGTCGGTAATGACGCAAGAGGCAGCACCGCGGGTCGAACGGAGCCATATGCAGGAAGCGGCAGAAATTCCGGCGATACTGCGAATCCATCGGCTGAGCGTGTCGTTTCACGCATCGGAACGCCATGCCTCCGGGCCTGTTGTGCGTGCCGTGGACGAGGTCAGCCTGGAGGTAAAGGAAGGGCGGATCGTCGCGCTCGTCGGGGAAAGCGGCAGCGGCAAAAGCACGCTGGCCCAAGCCGTGCCCGGCCTGCTCGACCCTCGCCGGCATACCGCGGAGGGGGAGATTTGGCTGGACGGCACGGACCTCCGCCGGCTGTCCGCAAGGGAACTGCGCCGGTACAGAGGCAGCGCGGTGGCGATGATTTTTCAGGACCCGGCGAATGCGCTGAATCCGGTTCTGACGATCGGCAGGCAGCTAATCGAAACCATCCGGCGGCACCTGAAAGTGCAAGGAGCTGAGGCCAAGAAGCTGGCCGTCGACCAACTGCGCCGGGCAGGGCTGCCTAAGCCGGAGACGCTGCTGCGCAAGTTTCCTTTCCAGTTGTCCGGGGGCATGTGCCAGCGCGTGATGATCGCTATCGCCCTTGTCTCCGGAGCTAAGCTCTTGATCGCCGATGAGCCGACGACCGCGCTCGATGTCACGGTTCAAGCGCAAATATTGCATGAGCTTGACCGGCTTAGGAGGGAGAGCGGCATGGGCATTTTGCTCATCACTCACGACTTGGGCGTCGTGGCCGAAATCGCCGACGAGGTTTATGTCATGAAAGGCGGGCGGATCGTCGAATCGGGCCATGTGTTCGAAATATTTGCCCGTCCGCGGCATGCTTACACCAGAGAATTGCTCGAATGCAGGTAAACGGGCGGAGCTTGGAAGGGGACAGGAGCGTTGTGAGGCTGATCGAGACGGAAGGACTGACGAAGGTATATAAACGGGAAGGGCGATGGTTTCCGTCGGCCAACGATGCTACGCCCGCCGTGGACCGGGTCAGTCTGCATGTGGACAAGGGGGAGACGCTCGGGCTCGTAGGCGAAAGCGGCAGCGGCAAGAGTACGCTTGCCCGTCTGCTGCTCGGTCTCGAAACGGCGACCGAAGGCCGTCTGCTGTTCGGCGGGGAAGATGTAACCCGATGGGGATTCAAACGGCTGCGGACGATTCGCGGCAGGATGCAGATGGTGTTCCAGAACAGCTACTCCTCGTTCGATCCGCTGTTTACGGTGGAACGAATAGTCGGCGAGCCGCTAAGCAATTACCGAGGCATGGCAGCGAACGAACGCAGACGCGTCGTACTGGAAAGTCTGGACATGGTCGGGCTGGGGGCGGCCTATGCGAAGCGGTACCCTCACGAATTAAGCGGCGGGCAGCTGCAGCGGGTAAACATCGCACGGGCGCTTGTCCTTCAACCGGAGCTGCTGATCTGCGACGAGCCGTTTTCGAGCCTCGATTTCAAGCTTCGCCGGCAGATGCTGGTGCTCCTTGAGGAACTGAAGATACGTCTCGGACTGTCGTATCTGTATATTACTCACGATTTATCGTCCGTATCCCGCTTCTGCGACCGGGTAACCGTTATGTATAGGGGGCAAATCGTGGAGACGCTCCCGGCAGCCCGTATCGCCGAAGAGGCGCTGCATCCGTATACCCGTGCGCTGTTGGACGCGGTTCCGGTGCAAGATCCGAGGCTCAGGCGGAGCAGGACAGGGAGGCCGTTCGGCGAACCGGCAATGCCGCAGGGAGAGGGCGTTACGCAGGGCTGTCGGTTTTGCAGCCGTTGTCCGGCGGCGATGCCGGTCTGCACTACGGTCGAGCCCGCACTCGAACGAAAGCGGCCGTTTCACGAGGCTGCCTGCCATCTCTATGTGAATCAAATCGTTAAAGAATAGGGGCAACGAAGATGAAACAGAACAGCGCAGGCCGCAACAAACGATTTTTTGCAATACAAGCCGTTTTAATCTTTTTATGCGTTCTGCTGGTGCTCGTTACCGGCTGCTCGGCCGGAGATAAAGGCGGCACAAGCCAGACGGCTGAGGGAAGAGGAAGCGCCGGGACGCCGGGCGATAAACAGGTGGTCGTCGCCATCGCTTCCGATCCAGGGATCGACCAGCTCGATGCCGGGACTTACAAAGGCTCGATTCAGGTGCATCCGATGATCTACGATTCCTTGGTTGAATACGGCGAGAAAGGCGAAATTTTGCCTTCGTTAGCCGAATCGTGGACCATATCTCCCGACGGCAAGGAATATACGTTCAAGCTGCGCAAAGACGTCAAATTTTCCGACGGCACCGAATTTAATGCGGCGGCGGTCAAGTTCTCGTTCGAGCGTTGGTACAAGGACCCGGCCAATTCCTCCATCAATGTGGCGAAGGCGCTGCAGGAAATTGCGGTCGTTGATGCCCACACGGTCAAGATGACATTTAGCCAGGCGTTTTATCCGTTTCTGACCGAGCTGACGTATGCCAGACCGGTACGCATCCTTTCTCCTTCGGCTGTTGAGCCGGCAGGAGATGTCAAAGGCAAGTTCGTCAAGCCCATCGGCACCGGCGCGTGGAAGGTCGAAAGCTATACGAAGGATCAGCAGGCCGTGCTGGTACGAAACCCCAATTACTGGGGAAAAGCACCGTTGCTGAACAAAATCGTGCTGAAGGTCGTCAACGATCCGCAATCCCGCCTGCTGGCGCTGCAAAACGGCTCGGTCGACATTTCCGGCGGGCAGATGGGCAAAATTGCGCCTGAAAGTATTCAGGTCGCTCAAAAATCCGACTCATTAACCGTACAATCCGCTCCCGGCTCGAATTCGCATTTTGTCGTCTTTAATGGCTCCAACCCGTTCCTGCAGGATGTGAACGTCCGCAAGGCGATCAATCTGGCTGTCAATAAAAAAAGCATTGTCGACAAGCTGATGGGCGGCATGGGCAAGGAAGCGCAAGGCTTGTTCCCGGCTACCGTGCCTTATGTGACCGTAGAGAATATCCGATGGTACGGCTATGAGCCGGAGCAAGCGAAGCAATTGCTTAAAGAAGCGGGCTTTGCGGATACGAACGGCGACGGCATCGTCGAGAAAAACGGCAAGCCGCTCGAATTGAATTTTGTGCTGCAGCAAACCGAGTTCCCGGAATGGAAATCAATCGCCGAGTTTGTCCAGTCCCAGCTTAAGGAAATCGGCATCGGCGTCAGCCTGAAGGTGCTGGAAGCGAATGCCTATTACGATGCGCTATGGAAGAACAAGCAGTACGATATGCTCATTTACCGCACGTATGCGGATTCCCAGAACCCGCACTATTTCCTGCTGTCGCTATTCCATCGGACGGGGAGTGCTCCGGCCGTCGCTTGGGCAGATCCGCAATTGGAAGCTTTGATCGACGAAGCGATGGGAGCGACGGGTGCCAAAGCAAGACAGGATAAGTATGATGCGCTATTCGGCCGGATGTTCCAGCAAGCGATGGTTCTGCCGGTTTATTATCCGGATGACATTTTTGTCGTCAATAACAGGGTCAAAGGTTTTAAGCTTGGGCAGACCGCTTACTTACCGGTCGTTTGGAACGAGCTGGATGTCAAGTAACTATAAATTATTGATAAACTTCTAGGAGAGACGCTATGTTGAAAGACATTTCCAAGTACTGGACGTCCAGCTCCGACGGCTACGATAAAGCAGTCAAGGCGCAGTTCCGCAGCCGACGGACCGTATCCATGTGGACATCGCTGTTGAACGAAGGGTTGGGCGGCAGGGAGGGGCAAACCGTCCTGGATATGGGGACCGGACCCGGATTTTTTTCGATCCTGCTCTCTAAAATGGGCCATCGCGTTACGGCTGTCGACGCCTCGCAGGGGATGATCGAGACGGCATCGCGCAATTTTAAGGCGTCTGGCGTTGACGTGAAAGCCTATTTGGGCGACGCGGCCCGTCTCCATGCCGAAAAGGACAACGCCTTCGATGCGGTCGTATGCCGCGATGTCGTCTGGACGCTGCCCGACCCGTACGGAGCCTATGCGGAATGGTACCGCGTCCTAAAGCCGGGCGGCACGCTAATCGTATTCGACGGCAATTATTTGTACCGGGAGGAGCCGGAGAAACCGGCGCCCTTCAACAAGCTGTGGTACGCCCTCGGATGGACGCTTATCCTCCTTACGGAGCTGAGAGTGAGAAGCCGGTCCGATCGGGAGAAGGAGCTGCTGGGCAAACTGCCGTTCGTCCAGGTCCTGCGTCCGGAGGCGGATCAAGAGGCTTTGCAGCGAGCCGGATTTCGTATTCAGGAAATTCGCCGTGATTTTACGTCCGGCTACAAGATGACAATGCAGCATTTGAAATACGGCTATCAAAGCGAAAGACGTTTTATGATCATAGCAAAGAAGGAGCAACGGGATGACCATTCAAAATGAAGTCGAAACGTATTGGAACGGCGAAGCGGAGCTGTATAGCGACAGCATCCAAAAGGAACTGAACGGTCCTGAAAAGCAGGCCTGGCTTGATTTGATTCTGGAATACGCTCCGCCGAAGGAGCGTCTCGATGTGCTGGATATCGGCTGCGGGCCTGGTTTTTTCACGATTATTTTGTCGCAGGCCGGCCACCACGTTCTGGGCATCGACTGCACGGAAAATATGCTGACATGCGCGCGCCGCAATGCCGAGCAGGCAGGGGTGGAGCCGCAGTTCCGCAAAATGGACTCGCACAAGCTGGAGCTGAAGCCCAATAGCTTGGACTTGATCGTGTGCCGCAACCTGACATGGACGCTTCATGCGCCGCAGGCGGCTTACGGCGAGTGGCTAAAGGTGCTGCGTCCGGGCGGCCGGTTGCTCGTATTCGATGCCAACTGGAACCGTCATTTGGTTGACGACGAAATGCGGGCGAGGCGGGATGCGGATCTGCGCGAGTATGAAGCGAGAGGCTGGGGCAGTCCGCCCAGACATGTCGATTGGGAGGAATCCGACCGACTCAGCCTGCTGCTGCCGTTAACGAGGGAATGCCGTCCGGCATGGGATCTGCACGCGCTGAAAGCCGAAGGCTACAGCGATGCGTTCAGCGTGGAACATTTGTCGGAGCGAGTGTTGGATGAGAAGCAGCAAGTATTAAGCCGGTCAACGCCGATGTTTATGGTATGCGGGCAGAAGTAATCTAACTCATAGGGACTCAGGCTGTCGAGGCAATTTTGCGACGGCCTTCTTTAGTTTGAGGCGTTTTGGCTTCATGGCATTTTATTTTCTATCGGCGACATCAGCTCATGTAATATTATTTAACAAATCAAGATATGATAGTTGCCGGAATAAAGTGGATTCTGTATAATCGGAACTAGATTTCATACAGAGGGAGCAGAGAATGGAGACGCTAACTATACAAGTCGTGGAGCCGAACCATGAGCATTTGATCGCATTGATTGCCAAACTGGACGATTACTTATATTCGTTGTACCCTGCCGATGAAGTGTTTGGCGTTGATTTGGAAGGGGCTAAGGTTGATGAGGTTGTGTTCGTCCTTGCCTATTGGAACGGTGTGGCTACCGGCTGCGGGGCTTACCGCCCTTTAGATGCACAGGCTGCCGAATTGAAACGGATTTTTGTAGATCCTTCTTTCAGAAATAAAGGGATTGCGTCAAGTATCTTGTCTTTCTTGGAGCAGGAAGCGGCGCGGGCGGGATTTACATCCTTACTCCTCGAAACCGGGCCCATGCAGCCCGAATCGATCGCGCTTTACAAGAAATTCGGATTTATCGATATCGCCCCTTTTGGAGAATATGTGGATTGCCCCAGCAGTATATGTATGGAGAAAAGGCTTCTTTGACCGACACCATTGGGAAACGATACCAGTACGCTTGCCCTTCACTTCTAGAGCAGGCGTTTTTTTTGCTTGGAATTCCTGTCGTGCAACATTTTAGCCTGACGTCGCGTTTAGGAGATTGAGAACAGCAAATATGGAGCGCTGGCTCCATGGGTTGTTATCTTACATAAGGTTCATACAGGAGGTATATGACATCATGAAACCATTCAAAGTACTCGGGGCTGTCCTGGCCGGCGCGCTCCTTGCCACTAACGTCGTGTCCGCCGCTCCAAGCGAGCCATCTACGGTAAAACCGCTGCCGATTTCCGCTCCTACTCCGCAGGATTCCTACGGCGGTCTTAAATTTGTTCTCGTCATCAATGGAAAAGGATTCTCTCCCGAAGAGAACCCGATATACGTCGGCGCCAAAAATCAAATTATGATACCGATTCGCGCTGCCGCCGAAGCGCTTGGCTATAAGCTGACCTGGAAGCAGGAAACGCAGTCGCTGGAAATGATTCAAGGCAACCAATGGCTAACCCTTCAGATCGGACAAGGCCAATACGGCTTTGCCAAAATGCTCGTTCCGCTCGAGGTGGCACCGGAATTAACGAATGAGAAAACGTATGTTCCGTTGTCCTATTTCGAAAAGGTGATGAAGCTTCAAGTGAAGGTGGACGCAACGGGTACGATCAATATCAATTCCAAGAAGCAAGAAAACGGTGAACAGGCGGCTAGCACAACCAAGCAAGGAACGGTTACTAGCATTACCTACCGCGATAAAGGCGGAGAGATCGGCCTTAACGGCTATGGGCACGGCGTCCGACTGAATATTTCCGACGAAACGGAGATCGTATCCGACACGAACCAAAAGCTGACGCTTGCCGATCTGCAGCTCGGCATGTTCATCGAAGCGGAGCACGGTCTGGCGATGGCCATGAGCATGCCGCCGATGACTCATGCGAAAAAGATTATCGTGAAACAAAGCCCTGCCGCGCAACAAACTTTAGGTACGGCAGGCGAGATCGAGGAGGTGACCTCTTCGGCGGAGGGGACAACGCGTCTTACGATTAAAGGGAATAAGCTTAGCGACGGATCGCATGACACGGTAGTCCTGAATGTGACAGGGGAAACACCTGTGATCGGAACGAAGGATAATCAGCCGGTTGCATCAAATCAGCTTAAAAAAGGCGATAAAGTGTATGCCTTCTATGGTCCGATCTTGACCAAGAGCTTACCGCCAATCGGTCAAGCCGTCAAAATCATTGTAGAAAACTAAGTTGATGCTTTAACGAACAACTGCTCAAGCAGGCTCCCCCTTGGGAGCCTATTTTTTTTGACCATCGACAGAGGGCATAATGCAGAGAAGCCGACTCTCTGCTTCGAGAGAACCGGCTTCCGATGCTTACAGCTTTTTACTCACAAGGGCCATACTAACTGCCAATACGAGAAAATATATAGGCATGATGAGTAACGAACCGTTGTGAAGATAGCTCATTCCGCTGGTGATAAGGCTGATCACCACGTAATAACCTAATCCGAAAATGGCGCCCGCGGTACCAAGGACATCGCCATAATTGACGAGCGCCAGACTCAGGCAGTTCGGAATAGCCATACCGATTCCCAACAGGAGGATGAAGATCGAAGCGACCATGAACGCCAATCCTGCTGCGGAAGGGCTTATGCCATAAAGTGCAAGAACGGTGAGACCTACGGCTCCGGCCATCGTAACGAGGGAACCGAGAAAAATAATTTTTTCCGCCGGGACCCGGGTTAGCAATTTCTTCGAAAGCATCGCACCGAGGATGGAGGACAGCGCCACGAAAATTCCCAAAAAACCGAATACGCCCGGATTCATATGAAAAAACTCGATAAAAATGAACGGGGCCTCGGCATAGTAACTAAACAATATGCCGTTTGCCGCTCCGATGAGAAACCCGAATGACCATACTCTTCGGTCAGACACCAAGCGCTTGGCTACTGAAAACGTATGAACCCCGGAGCTCGTGGACACCCTTGTCTCGGGCAGAGAAACCAAGGTGTACGTAAAAATGGCGGCGCTCATCCCGACAAGCGTGAAGAACACGGCTCTAAAGCCGAACGCTTGATCAACCCATCCTCCAATCAACGGCCCGATGGCCGGTGTAAAGGCAAGTGCCGCAGAGATCTGAGCAAACACGGCATGTCGCTTAGCTCCATCGATACTCTCACGTAGTATGGTTTGAGTCACTACCGAACCGGTGCTGGCGCCAAAAGCCTGAATGAACCGGCTTACGAGCAGCCATTCCGCCGAACCGGACAGGTAACATCCCAAGCTGCCCAGAGAATAAACCAAGATTCCCCAAAGCATAGCAGGACGTCGCCCGATGGAATCCGAAAGCCTTCCCCAGCAAAAAACGCCAGCGGCGAAACCGAGGAAATAAATGCTGAGTGTCAGCTGGATCGCATTGTCGGTTGTATGCAGGCTTTTCGCGATATCCGGTAATGAAGGTGTATAGATTGTTTCGCTAATTTGCGGAAAACCAACAAGAATGATTAACAGCCATAATGATGGTGTTGAGATTTTTCTTTGCACAGCCAATCCCCCTATAATTCGAAAATCTCAATGAGCCGGCAAAGAAATTACGGGATCGGGGGTTTGCATTTACTCAATCTGGAAAAGGATAGCATGATTTTTCACCTTTATTCTTTTATAGGGGGGAGATCTATAGTGCATTCTAGCAGGATTTGGGAAGTCTGTCGACACCTGCGGTGCATTTTTGCAATATGACCATATTGTAAAAACTGAAAGGAGTATTTTTCCATGCCCAAAAAAGTCGATCTTACGGAGAGGAAAAACCAGATCGCATCCGCTGCTTGGCGTGTGATATTAAAGCATGGGTTGGATAAAGCATCGATCCAACAAATCGCAGATGAAGCAAGCATTTCGGCCGGAATGATCCAGCATCATTTTTCGTCAAAAGATCTATTAATTTATTATTCCATGAAGCTGGTGTTGGATCGGGTACATGAGAGAGCCATGACTCGTACGAAAGCTTTTCAGGGTTCGGATGAAGAAGCGGTCAGAAGACTGATGAAATTTCTCGTTCCCGTCAATCAGGAGGAGTTATCGGAGCGAAGGGTGTGGGTTGCGTTTCTAGGCCAGTCCTTCAGCAATCCGGAGCTTCTTGAATTGCAGCAGCAGATGAATCATTATACAAGGTATATCATGGGGATGATTGTCGATCTTATGGGGGAGCTTGGTTACCTTCAGCCAGACTGTAATCGGGAATTGGAAGCGGAGATTGTTTATTGCTTTATCGAAGGGCTGATCATTCATGTGCTTCAAAGCCCGGAACAGTACCCGGAAGAAACGGTGGATCAGCTCATCGACTATTACTTAACGAGAAAAAGAGGGGATCAAGCGGATGGATAAATTTATGCTCATTATCCTGGCAGTCGTTATTGTGCTGATCATTCGGCAGCTCATCCCCAAAAAGGTCGATCTGGACATGAAAGAGACGGACATCGGGCAAACAGGCTTAAAGAAGCTCAAAGAAATCGATATCAACCATGTAGCCGAGCATACGCTGCTTCATTGTCTCAATCGTATGGGGGAAGCTGGTTTGCGAGTAAATGCTACATCGCTACGTTTTGGCGCTTATCTGGCCGATCCTCAAAAACTTGCTTACACCAAGGGTTATTCCGGCTTTGGGGGAATCCCCGGCTATATTCAGCTGATGATCTATCCCAACGATTATAACATCCCGAGAATCCCGGCGATTGTTGCCCACGAGCTTCATCATAATATTCGTTTTTCTTATTTTGACTGGGATCACGGCAACGTAAGCGTAGGGGATTACATCATCATTGAAGGGCTGGCGGATTCTTTTGCCAGTACGCTGTACGGTGAGAATAGGCTGGGTTCCTGGGCGACATCGTACGATGTAGAAGACTTGCTTTATTCCATCGAGGTCATTCGTCAAGCGTTAGAGGTCAAGGGATTTGCAGAAGTGAGCAGCTATATGTTCGGCGATGAGATCGCAAGGGAACAAGGTTATCCGCCCGTCGTGCTTTCCTATGCCGCCGGGTACGCGGTTGGCTACTATACCGTGCAGCAATTTTTGAAAAACTCAGGGGTCTCCATTTATGAGGCAACGCGAATGACTACAGCAGAGATTATTGACGGCAGCCGAGTTTTTTGAGTAGATTCCGCGCATTTGCTTATAGGGGAACAATATCTTAAATTTTTCTGCAAGTCCTTCCAAGGACTTGCTTTTTTGGCGTGAACATAGGAAAGTTAATAGGTTAGTATTGATAAGTTCATGCTGCGGAGGGATGGCAAGTTGCGGAAGCTTTTCAAAAACAACGCAGGCCAGATGCGGCTCGGGTGGGATTTGTTCTTATCCTTGCTCTTGTTCGTGGGTTTGCAATTCGCGATTGTACTCATACTGTCGGTCAAATGGGGCGGCAAGTCACTCGTTTCATCTGTTCGACCGGAACTGATTACACCGCTGGGGGGAATTGCAGCCACGCTTCTAATCTGGATGCTCCTGAAAAAACGAAGCTTACGGGACCTGGGTATGCGCTTGACGTTGGCGGGAGTTCGTGAGTTCGGTGTCGGCATTGTACTGGGCTTCGGTTTCATGTCGATCATCGCGGGGATTCTGGTGGCGGCCGGTGCGGTTACGCTTCGGATCAATCCTTCCTGGAGCGCATCCAGCCTGATCTGGAGTCTGATTATGTTTATATGGGTCGGTTTCTCGGAGGAAATGTTTTTCCGAGGATACATCATGAAAACGATGGAAGCTTTAAAATACCGGCTGCCCTTTGCTTATATGCTGTCGGCGATGTTGTTCGCTTTGATTCATCTTGGAAATAACGACGTATCGGCCTTGGCGGTTTTCAATATTTTTCTGATCGGACTGTTATTTTCTTATATGTTCACGATAACGGGCAGCTTATGGATGCCGATCGGCTATCATCTTGCTTGGAACTACGCGCAGGGCAGCCTTTATGGACTAGCCGTCAGCGGGAACGATGTGAATGGGGTATTCGTGGCTTCGTTTCAAAAGCATTTAGGATGGCTGACCGGTGGGGACTTCGGGCCGGAAGCGGGGCTGCTGGACACGGGAATGAGTGTTCTCTGTTTTATGGTGTTGTATGCGTGGAATAGAAAACGGCAGCGGCGTATGACTAAATATCAAATTCGCGCATAGTTCTTTACAATGCGGCCTGCCTCCAACATGGAGGAGAGGCTGCATTTTTTTGTTTGAAAAATTGGGAAAGGAAGTGATTGAATTAATCCGCCAATTTGATATGATGATGAAGGATATATCTTCCACATTCAGCTGGATATTTTAGAAGAAAGGGATGATAAAGGAAATATAGAGCTATTTTTTGTAAGCGTTTCACCTGATCAAAAGGAGAGTGAGCTCGTAGATGATGAACTTAAAGAAAAGGAATTGTTTGCTGATTGCTTTACTCATGCTTGTTTCCGTAATCGTAATGTCCTTTTTCCCGTCAGTCAGCCAAGCGGCTTATTTACCCAAAAACAGTGAAAAATCCAACGGCGCTTCGAACATTGCGCTCATCTACACAGGCTACTATAACCCGGACGATTATGATGGCATGAAGGTGGGGACTATGACAAGGACCGGTTCCTGCCCTATGTAGGTTATCTGAATGACAAAGGCGTTGCAGAAGACTATTTTTTTGACACCTTTCTTATGCTCACGGCCTACTCTCCATACAAAGGGAGCTTGGGACGTTATTACGATTGGGCAGCCGGCAGCCGGCCCGGTACCCTGCAGGATTGGAAATGGGCGATGGATCGGGTATTCGAGAAGGGCATACAGCTGGATGGTCTTGAGGCGGCGGTGGAGCAGGTAAGCGGCGATTTGAAAGATCCGGGCAAGAGAGTCAATGTGTATCTCACCTTGCCGTTCCCCGATCCACAAAGCAAAGATTTCGGCGATTTCGATGGAGACGGAACCGTTAAAAATCTGGAAAGCCTGGATACGCGAAAAGCATTGATCCGTTGGTATGTCGATACGATGACGGCGCGCTTCGAACAGCAGAAATATAAGCATTTGAGGCTGAGCGGGTTCTATTGGCTTCAGAAAGACTTGGATACGACCGTAGCCGGCGAGCAGGAAAGTGTAAAGTATGCTTCGGAATATTTGCGGGAACGAGGTCTGCGTCTGGGCTGGACCCCGTGGTTCGGCGCGAGGGAGAAGGGCAATGGACAGCGGCTCGGATTTGATTTTTCCGCGATTCAACCGGACCATTATTCCGATGAAAGCTCGACAATGGCTCGTGTAGAGGAGACCGCGGATATTGCTTACGCTAATGAAGCAGGCGTAGAAGTAGAATTCGATCAGCGCATGATTGACCTTCCAAGGTATCGTCAGGCCTTTTACAATTACCTGATTACAGGCGTTAAGAAGCAATTTATGAACGATGCGCTGATTGCCTATTATCAAGATGTTTACGCTCTGTATGATCTCTACCATTCCGAGTTTCCGGCGGCTAAACAAATGTACAAGGACATATACAAGTTTGCCAAAGGAACATTTATAGCTCCAACGGGGAACTTTGCGGGGCGTGTGGTTGATGGTGACGGAAACGGTATAGCCGGTGCTACGTTAACCGATCGGGGAGGAACCGTCGTAACGACAGATGTGTACGGAAAATTTGAAATAAAGGAATTATATGCGACGCAAAATGCATTCGTCGTGGAGAAACCGGGAATGCAAGGGCGAGAGGTGAAGGTTGACATTCGCGACCGGCAAACCGTCTATCGTGACATTGCTCTACAGAACGCAGGGGAAGGTCCGGACAAAGCTGTGCCCGATTATGCGATAACGCTTCCATCCAAACTGGCGACGATGGATATCGGCGCGGTATGGTCACCGGGTATCATCGACCGGAATGATATAGCGCAGAAGCGGGCGGAGGCCGTGTTCACCAGCTCGGACCCCGGCGTCATAGAAGTATTGCCGGAAGGCAAGATTCGATCCGTACAAGCGGGTACCGCTGTGCTCCGTGCACAGGTGGGGCCTTTTGAAGCAGAATCTGTAGCGGTCGAGGTCGCCCCGTGGACATCTCATCGGTTAAAGGGGACGGAAGCGCCTCTCCAAATCAATAAGGGATTCGATAGCCCGGTTCTTCGCGATCCGCTGCAGGGAGGTACCCAATATGTCGTGAAGGAAGGCAGCACCGTCAAGATTGCGCACAAATACAATAGCGGAAATGATCTGTGGATGGTGTTTGATCATGCCGGTGCCAACAAGCTGTATGGAATGAAAGAATGGCGCCTCAGCCCGAATGTGAACAAGGATGCCAGTCCTGACTTGGCCCGTTCTTCCGTTATGCTGTGGCCGGATGTGTCCGATTGGGTCGGTCCGTATATTGTAGGCGCCAATCAGAACGGCAATGGCAACGGACAGGATTTTACCGGTGGCAACCACAATTACGACGGCGGCGAGAACAGCTCTGCGACAGGCAGAACCGTACAATATAACGTATGGGTTGACGGGAAGGAGCCTAAGGACGGAAAGGTCATTTCCGGCAAAAAGGTGAAGGTCGAGGTTGTCAATCGGATCCAAGGCTTTAACACGAAGGAGCAGGACGGCAGCGGGCGCGAGATCCTGCAAGAAACGGTCACGTATGAGGTTGAGGGCGGTAAAGTACAAGTCCATACTGAGATTCAGCCTTTGGAAGACATCACCTTGTATCGCTATTATGGCTTGCAATCCGTCAATGGCGCATGGAATCACGAAATTCGTTATTATGCAGGAGAGACGGAGGTCGCAAGAGGCGAAGCAGGCAAGTATAGCGACTCCGGCATGAAATCCGAGCATCCTGACGTAGACAAGTACTGGCTTAGCTCGGCTGTACAAGACGGAAGTCAGCATCAGCTTCTTGTATCGCTCGATCGCCATTACGGACTTGGACAATTGCAATATCTCGCTGATGATCAGCCGGTAGCATTTACGCAAGCTTATGGCAAGTCTTATTTCTTGCAAGTGTTTAATAAGTCGGCCGTGTTGAAGAAGGGGGCCAAGGTTGCTTGGCGCGGACAATATCACTTCTTCTCCACGCCGGTCCAGGAAAGAACGATTAAGCTGCTGAGCAACTTCGGAAATGGTTATGCGGTTCCCGAAGAGGAGGCTTCCTATCAGTGGGAGGTTATTGGCGATGCGGCCCAGAAGGTGAGCGAATCCGGAAGTCGTATTCGGATTAAGGGAGTAAAAGAAGGCACGGCAACGATCAAAGCAATAATCACCTATAATGGCAAGCCGCAGACGCTTGAATCGACCGTTCAGGTAGGGGACAATCGCCAGGTGGATACTTCCGAGCTGCAGCAATTGCTTGACGAAGCGAAGATGCTCCTGCAGCAAACCGGTAACGAATACCGTAAGGAAAAGGGACATCTGGCCGAGGCTTCGATTCATATCATGAGAAAGCTGAAGCAAGAAGGCTTCACGCAGGCGAATGTGGATGAAGCAACCGCCCAGCTAAAGGAAGCCATTGCGATCTTCAAGAAGGCGACACAGACTACGGCCCCGTAAGAAGGAGAGACTAGTTTACGCGTTGGCATGAAGTATGCATAACAAAAATTAACTTTGTGCATAGTAAAGGCGAACGTATGCTAAGAAGGAGGCATCTTAAGGATGACAGAAAACGACAAAGAGCAAGCGTCCGAGGCGAACCGGTTGAATTTTTATGACCAGACGGATGATGTGGTGAATGAAGTACCCGCAACGACGGATGTAAACGAAGCCGTCGAGGCGATCACCGCACATATCAATAAATATGATGTACCCGATGAGTTAGAGAAAAAATAGCGAATAGTCCAAGCGCGCACAGGATAACCTGCTGCGTGCTTTTTTTAGGCATGATGCTGCAGATCTTGAAGCAAGAATGCGAAAATTGTGGCCAAATCTATAGCCAATATGCATGTCAACATTTCCTTAACAAAAATCGTGTAAGTGTGATAAATATCACATTTACGTAAATGCTAAGGATGGTTTGAATTGGAACGCGAGGAGTTGTATTCATGAATCGCATGAACCCAAGGTTGGATTCCATGATCATCGGGCTAGACGTGGGCTCGACTACGGTAAAAGCGACCGTGGTTGACCCACGCACGAAGGAGATCGTTTGGGCGGACTATCAGCGGCATCACACGAAGCAGGCGGAAAAAGCGCTGGACTTTCTGGTCGCGATCGGAAACGAGTTTCCGGATGTCAGGCCTGAAAATATCCGCGTTTTTGCTACGGGCTCGGGGAGCAGTCCCATCGCTCCGCATATCGGGGCCAAATTCGTGCAGGAAGTCAATGCGGTTACGATGGCGGTGGAGCATCTTCATCCCGATGTAGGAAGTGTGATCGAACTCGGAGGACAAGACGCCAAGATCATCATTTTCAAGGAGAATACGGAGACCGGCAACAAACAGGCGTTGACGTCGATGAATGACAAGTGCGCGTCCGGTACCGGCGCGACCATCGATAAGTGCATGATCAAGGTCGGTATGCCGATGGACGAAGTGGGCAAGCTGCATTTCGACGACAGCAAGCTGCATCATGTCGCAGCCAAATGCGGCGTATTCGCCGAAACGGATATCGTCAACCTCGTCAAAAGCGGGATTCCTTCACCGGAAATCATGTGCTCCTTGGCGGATGCCATCGTCATGCAGAATCTTTCCGTGCTGACCCGCGGGAATACACTTCGGCACCGTGTGCTGCTGTTGGGGGGACCGAACACGTATTTGCCTTTCCTGCAGGAATGCTGGAGGCTTAGAATTCCGCAAACCTGGCGGGAACGGGGGTACGAGTACCCGAAAGACGTGTCTGTCGAGGAATTGATATTTGTTCCCGACAATTCCCAGTATTATGCGGCTTACGGTGCTGTGCTGTACGGCATGCATGAGCCGGCCGAAGTGGGCCTGTATACGGGGCTGGAAGGGCTTAAGGAGTTTATTGCCCACGGCCGGAAGGCTAAGCTCGGCGAAAAAGCCGGTCCTCCTCTCGCAGCGGGCCGGAGCGAATTGGAACAATTCCGCGAGCAATACCGGATTCCTAAATTTTCCCCGGTCGCATTTAGCCCGCAGCAGAAGGTGCGCGCCGCCATCGGTCTTGACGGCGGGTCCACCTCGTCCAAAGCGGTCCTTGTCGATGAAGAGGGTACCATTTTGCTAAAGGAATACCAGCTGTCCAAAGGCAACCCGCTGGAAGATACCAAAGAAATGCTGATGCGCATCCGCGACAAAGTGCGGGCTCAGGGGGCCGAGCTAGAGGTTATCGGGTTCGGCGCGACCGGTTACGCCGCGGACGTACTGGAAAAAACGCTGCAGGCGGATGTCAACATTGTGGAAACGGTTGCCCATATGATGAGCGCCGTTCATCAGTTCGGGGACATCGACGTGATTTGCGATATCGGCGGCCAAGATATCAAAGTGCTGTTTCTCAAAAACGGGGATATCCGTAACTTCAAGCTGTCCAACCAATGCTCCGCCGGAAACGGGATGCTGCTGCAAGCGATGGCGGATCAGTTCGGTATTCCGGTCCAGGAATATGCCGATACGGCTTTCAGCGCGGAGCTGAGCCCGAAATTTTCGTATGGCTGCGCGGTATTTTTGGATGCGGACCGGGTCAACTTTCAGAAAGAGGGATATTCCAAGGAAGAATTGCTGGCCGGTTTGGCCATGGTTTTGCCGAAAAACGTATGGCAGTACGTTGTTCAAGTTCCGCGCATGTCCGAATTGGGGCGGAAATTCGTCCTGCAGGGGGGGACGCAGTATAACTTGGCCGCCGTCAAGGCACAGGTCGACTATATTCAGCAGCGGGTTCCCGATGCCGAAGTGTATGTGCATCCCCATCCCGGGGAAGCGGGCGCGATCGGGGCGGCCATGGAGACGCTGCGCGTCGTGAAACGGCGGGGGTATTCTACATTTCTCGGGCTCGACGCGGCCATTAATCTGCGCTATGTGTCGCGAAACGACGAGTCTACACGTTGCCATTTTTGCCCCAACCAATGCAGCCGCACCTTTATTGACTCCGAGACGCCGGACGGAAAAACCGCCCGTTATATTTCCGGTTTCAGTTGCGAAAAAGGAACGGTGGAGGACAAGGAGGCCGTCGTCAAGCTGACCCGGGATCGGCAAGAGTTGAAGAAGCATTACCCCAATCTGGTGGACTATGAGGCGCGCCGCATGTACCAGCATTTCTACGATGCGGAGCCGCTGCCCGAAGCCGGGACGCAGGTGGAAGACGTCCGTCTGAAACGAAGCTTGCTCGGGCTTGGCGGCATGCGCAGAACGTCTTACCGGAGGCAGTTTCACCGTTCTTCCGCCGAAGCCGCGGGAAGGCGAAGCCAAATCCGCATCGGCATTCCGAAGGTGCTGAACATTTGGTCGACCGCGCCGTTTTGGCGGACTTATTTCGAAACGCTGGGTATCGACCAGCGGAACATCGTGTTCAGCGACAATACGAGCGAGGAAATGTGGCAGGAAGGCGGCAAATACGGATCGATCGATCCATGCTACCCTTCCAAAGTGGCCCAAGCTCATGTGCACAACCTGCTGTTCAAGCACCATGCGAAAGCGCCGCTCGACTACATTGTGTTCCCGTGCATCACTCACATTCCGACTCACCTGCAAAATGTAATGGACTCCGCCAGCTGCCCGATCGTAGCCGGAGCCCCGAATGTCATCAAGGCTGCGTTTACCAAAGAGGTGAACTTTTTTGAAACGAGAGGGGTCGTCTATCTGGACCCGGCCGTAACCTTCACCGAACCGAACATGATGAAGAAGCAGCTGTATGAGGCGTTTGCGGAGTATTTGCAGATGACCGAGGATGAAAGCGACTTTGCCGCCGAACAGGGCTTGAGGGCGATGGAACTGTTCGATGAAGAAATGCAGGAAAAGGGCAAATCCATCCTGGAGCAGGTCGAGCGGGAAAACCGTCTCGCCATTCTAATGATCGGCCGGCCGTACCATTCCGATCCCGGTCTGAATCATGGCGTGCTGGAGGAATTTCAGGTGCTCGGATATCCCATTTTGTCCATGCGTTCGATTCCGAAAGACGAGGCTTGGCTGAGTCGGTTCTTCAAGGAAGATCTACAGAGCGGAAGAGTGAACTACGCGCTTGAGGTAACGGATGTGTGGCCGGAAAACTTCAGTTCCAACAGCGTGCAAAAGGTGTGGGCCGCTAAATTCGCCGCGCGTCATCCGAACGTGGCGGTGCTCGATCTATCCAGCTTCAAATGCGGGCATGATGCGCCTACCTACGGGTTGATCGACTCCATTATTTCGGCGGCGGGCACGCCGTTCTCCGCCTTGCACGATATCGACGCCAACAAACCGAGCGGTTCGATCAAAATCCGCGTCAAGACTTACGCCCACAGTCTGGGACTTCATGAGGAGCGGCTGCAGGACTTGGCCCGTAAAAAAGCGGAACTTGTGGCGCGATTGGAGCAAAAACGCGCCGAGCTGATGGGCATGAAGCAAGACGATCAAGCAGAGGTTATTTGAGACTAACGACTAAATGAAGGAGTGAATCCGATCATGGCGAACGCGGGCAAAAAGAAAAAGACCGAAAATCAATTGTCCCTTGAGGAGAAGCTGCTGCAATTTCAAAAGGAACAGGAAAAAGCGTTGGGGTTGGATCAGGCAAACCGGCACCAGTGGTTCGATCCCGTTCCGCGCCAGTTTTTGGCCAAAGACAAATCAGCGACGACGCTGCTGTTCGGCGGGCTGACGATGGCGCACGATTATTTGGTGGAAGGGGCGCTCAAGGGGCTCGGGTATACCGTCAAGCATATGGAATGTCCGGATAACGAGTCTTTGCGGTTTGGAAAAGAATTCGGCAACCGCGGCCAGTGCAATCCGACGTACTTTACGGTCGGCAATCTGATCAAATATTTGCACCACCTGCGCGATGTAGAAGGAAAGTCGAAGGAGGAAATCGTTCGCAATTACCTGTTCATTACGAGCGGTTCTTGCGGCCCGTGCCGGTTCGGCACCTACGTGACGGAGTACCGGAAAGCTTTGCGCGATGCCGGGTTTGACGGCTTTCGGGTTCTCCTGTTCCAGCAGACGGACGGGCTGAAGCAGGCGACAGGCGGGGAATCGGCGCTCAAGCTGGATACGTCGTTTTTTCTCAGCTTTCTGAAAGCCGTGCTGCTGGGAGATATCTTAAACGCACTCGCTTACCGCATTCGCCCATACGAGGTAGAACCCGGTTCGACCGATGCCGCCCTGGAACGGTGCAAGCGGCTTATTTATGAAGCTCTGAGCGGGCGCAAACGGCTGCGGCCGGCGCTCGTCACAAGCCGCCGGGTGCTGGAAACGATCCAGGTGGACCGCACCCGGGTCAAACCGAAAGTGAGCATTATCGGGGAATTTTGGGCGATGACCACCGAGGGGGACGGCAACTACCAGCTGCAGCGCTTTTTGGAGAGCGAGGGAGCCGAGGTGGAAGTGCAGTCGATGGCGGCCTGGATTCTGTACCTGATTTGGGAGGGACGCTACGATACCGTCAGGCGTATGCATCTGCGCGGGGCCGATTCCGGCAAATACGGTTTGCAGGGGAAAAATCCGTTCTTGCGCTTGCGCATGCTTGGGCTGGCGGACCGCGTTCTCCGTGTAATGTTCCAATCTTACGCAAGGGCGCTCGGCTTGTATGATTACCATTTGCCCAACATGGAGGAGATTGCCCGCGTTGCCCATGAGCACTATAACAACCATCTGCGGGGCGGGGAGGGCCATATGGAAGTAGGCAAGCTGATTCTGAACGTCGCGAAGCGGAAAGTCAACATGACGATCTCCGTCAAGCCGTTCGGGTGCATGCCGTCCTCCGGCGTGTCGGACGGGGTCCAGTCGCTGATTACCGAGAAGTATCCCGATGCGATCTTCCTGCCTATCGAAACGACGGGTGACGGTGCGGTCAACGTATACAGCCGCATCCAAATGATGCTGTTCAAAGCCAAGCAAGCGGCACAGAAAGAGTTTGACGAAGCATTATCGAAAAAAGGCATTGCCGACGAGCGTCTTCAGCAAATCCAACAGTGCCGGAAATGGAACCGTCCTCTGCGGACCAACCCTCATGTCGTCGCTTGTACAGCGGCCAATTTTCTTTACGGGATGCGCGGCGGGGGCAGCGGATTTTCTTTCCGCCGCTACAAGCAGGAAATTCAAAAAGTATAATCCGCCAGTTCTTGCAGGCTCCTGATTTGGATCAGGGGCCTTTTTGGTTGGAGCCGACCTCCTGCGTGCATCAAAATAACGGCGAGAGCGCCCGGGCAAGAGACTCTTTTATTTTCTGGATTGCATGCCGTTTACGGAATTCTGCAAGCAAGATCTCCGAACTTGCCTGTAAGTCCCGCTCGAAATCTTCCTCGAAGCGATCAACGACCTTGCGCTCAAAAAATACGGCATGGACTTCGAATTGGTCAAAAAAGCTGCGCATATCCATATTGGCCGTGCCGCAGCAAGCCAAGTCATCGACAATCATCACTTTGGCATGAATGAACCCTTTGTCATACTGAAAAAAACGAACTCCCGCCTCAAGCAGCTCCTGGACAAAGGATAAAGTCGCCCATTGCACAATTTTGGAGTCGGAAACCGCCGGAATAATGATGCGAACGTCAACTCCGCTCGCCGCAGCCGTCTTTAATGCCATCAAGATGCTCGGATCGGGAATAAAATAAGGCGTCTCCATATAGATCCGTTCCCTTGCCGAAACGATGCAAGAGAAAAACACCTCCAGCATCGTATCTCTATGCCCATCCGGGCCGCTTTTAATGATTTGCACCATCTCTTTCCCTGGTGAACCATCCATTGGAAAGTAATTGGATCCGGTTAATGCTGCTCCTTTGACATAGAACCAATCGGTTACAAATGTATACTGAAGCCATAACACCGCATCGCCTTTCACGCTTAGATGAGTATCGCGCCAGAACCCAAGATTCGAGTCTTTCCCCAAATATTCGTCCCCAATATTCAAGCCGCCGAAGAAGCAAATTTTTCCGTCGACGACCAAGATTTTTCTATGATTGCGGTAATTGAGGCGCCTGTCGATGAATGCCCTCCATAAGGGGGAAAAGCATCCCGTCTCGACGCCGGCGTCATGCAGTTGTGTCAAATAGTCCTCATTCAATTGATGGCTGCCGATCCCGTCATAAAGAAGGCGTACCTTGACCCCTTGTTTTGCTTTTTCAATCATCAATTGCTGAAAGCGAGTGCCGATATGGTCATCGCGGACAATGTAAAACTCGATATGGATATGGTCCATTGCCGCATTCATCGCTTCCAACATGGCTTCAAAGGCGTGAGCGCCATCAGGGAATACGCTTGTCTCATTGTGAACGGTGATTGGGGCGGACGGTATGTTTTGGAGTGAAGTAAGCAGCCCCTTTTGAAACCCAATGGATTCATTAAGCGATTCTTCAGCAGCCCGCTTCCTGCAATGAACCAACAAGTCCGTCTTGATTCGTTCCAAATCTGTGCTTGTGTATTTCGGTCGGGAGGAATATTTCTTCGCGATAAAAAAATACAACGGAATTCCGATGAGTGGGAAAATAAACTGAATGATAATCCATGCAATAGCTTTTTGAGGACGATGGTGTTCGATGATGACAATCAGTGCAATCTGAATGATAAATAGTAGAAGTAATCCCATTATGATCCACAGCAAATTTTTAGCCTGCCTTATCTTGAATATATTGAGTATTTTTCCCAAAAGGGTATGAAAGAATGCATTGGGCCGAATTCGATACGGACGGGCCTTCCGTTCGACTTTTTATCCAGAGTAATACTCCCGTCACTTTGCAGCTCGGCAAAAAACACCTCATGAATGGACTGCGCACCTAACCGCTTGATTTGCTCTTCAAGCCACTCGCGATTTAATTGCAGTTCCTTTAAATTCTTTTTTACGATTTTGCCATCGGCAATAAGCTCGGTTGGAAGATACAAACGCTCTTGAACAGGTAGCTGCAGATCCTTTTTTGATGACGATTGCCGGTTCTCCGTCGAGTAAAACTCGAATCATTGGAGATTTAAGACTTAGCTGCTCAATCATTATCGTTAGTAACGCCCATATGGTCATCGCCGTGATACCGGCAACGACTTTAATTTCTTTATTTACAACCATTTCACCGGCTATGTTTCCGAGAGCAATACCTGTAATATAAGTAAAAAACGTCATTTGACTTAATTGTTTTTTTCCTAAAATGCGCGTTAATAGCAGCAATACAATAAAACCTAACAAAGTTCGGATGGAGTATTGCCAAATCGTATCCATAATTCATCTCCATATGCATCATGCGCCCGGTGCGTTTTTTATTCCAACAATCCCAACTTTTCGTACACCTTTACCGAGACGACACCGTTAGGCGCCAAGCGGTGATCGCGTTGAAATTGTTTTACGGCCGCGGTTGTATTGGAGCGGAACTTGCCGTTACATATTCCATTGAAGTAACCAGCACTTTTCAAACGGGATTGAATGAGCTGCACGTCACCTCCGACGTCGCCCTCCGCCAAATCCCTTGGTCCATGATTCGGATCTCCCAATACATGCCCGTGAATTTTTACTACGGTGCCGAGCGGAATCATGTCGTACAATTCAATGACATCGCTATTGCGCATGCGGATGCAGCCATGGCTCAAATGCTGCCCAATAGAGTAAGGCTTATTTGTCCCGTGAATACCGTAATATCCCCAAGGCACGTTTAGACCAAGCCAACGCGGGCCAAAGGAAGGCCCCCAATCTTTACCCTTATAAATAACTTGGTATTCTCCAACCGGGGTAGGAGTGGATGGATTGCCGACGGCAATGGGGTATGTTTTGAATCGCTGTCCATACGCCCACACAACCAGTTGATGACGTTGAGGGTAAACCTCTATCGTATACATTCCTTGGTCAGCCACAATCGGTAAGGGCGGGTCATCATAGGGAGCCGAATGAGCCATTCCATGAGTCACGGTCAAAAGCAGCAAAGCTATTGTGATGGTACGCAGTAGAAGGTAATGAAGATTTCGCATGTTTTGTCTCCGGAAGTGAATATTTAACATGTTTTTTTAGGTTATCCTTATGGTGGAAGTTCATTCATCAATATTGAATGCTATGGACAACAAGTTCTGAAACTTGCCGGTATGAGCGCCCTCTGTTAAGCGTAAAGAAGATCGCTAATCACTTGGCCAAGCTGGCCGGATAGGGCGATCTCCCAGTGCCCCACGATCGTTGTATTACCGATTCATAAAACCGATAAAAAAGGCTTTCCATAGCCACCCTTTCGGGCGATTATAAAAAGCTAATCTGCTTTGCAGAGTCTATCGCGTTCGCTCAAAATTTTCCAGGAAACTGTTTGACAATGCCATCTGTCAGGATGTCCGCTAAATGAATCATATATCTGCTCCTCTGTACGTTTGAACTAAAACAGGCTGTTTTATATGGGGAAATATCTTATTTTATACAGAGGATTATTTACGGCGCTATGCCATTCTGCGAAGCCATGCATAGAGCACATTTTCTCAGTCTAATCGCACATAGCCTCGCGTTCACCACCATGGATGAAAATGGGGTTGCAAGTCGAAAAGTTTTTGGTGTTCGAACCCGGAGCCTAATCATGGAAAGTACAGGGGTATATTGGAAACCAATATGGAACATTCTAGAGTCCACCTGTCGATTGACTGGGCAAGAAAACCGATGTCAAAGATGATGTATGGATCGCTCAATTACATCGATGCGGACTCATCGAAGGAAGCTTTGTTCCTGAAGAACGAATTCGAAACTTGCGCGACTTAACTCGTTATCGTCGAAAATGGTCAAAACCAGTTTTTGAAAAAGAAGCTTGCCAACCGTAACAAGAGCGGAATCCAGTTCATAACATAAAGTGTGTTCCGGTGAGATCTGCAACGGAGGTTAAAAAAATGGATGATTTCAAAAAAGATCTTCAAAAATTGAGCCTTTCCGATTTTAGAACCAGTGAGATGGTACCTTCTCACATTCAAGCTCGACCCGGCTCGGATGCTCGTCTATGCTTCTTCAGCTGTTTTGGTTTCGGAGGCTTCATCTGCTTCAACTGTTTTAATTGTTTCAACTGCTTCAACTGCTTTGGTTGTTCTCGATGCTTTAGTTGCGCGCGTTGTTTCCGTTGCGCACGTTGCTTCTAATTTTCAAGCTTTCCCAATGGGATAATATCCCTCCCGGTCTAATGCACGACGCTTCGTTGCATTCTAAACATGTGATAGCTTTGCATGTCTCCCGGGAACCTTTGAAGCTGCGAATCTTTGAAGCGGCCAACCAGCATGAGAAGATAATCACATCCGGGCAAATTCAAATTTTACCCGCTGGAGAGAACATGTACTGCCAATGGGGAAGCACCTTATCTTTCATAAAATTAGAGGTGAATCCTTCGTTTCTCGATGGGGTAGCGGATGAATCGGGTTTTGGACATGCGGACAAACGGAGGCTGGAACAGCGACTGCTTGTTCAAGACGGCAAGCTTCTATTGCTTGCCAGTTGGATGCTGGAGAAGCTGCGTAACGGCGGTGCAAGCGGAAAGCTTTACAGCGATTCGATTGCGACGATGACGGCGGTCCATTTACTCCGGCACTATACGGCGAGCGTCAATCGGAACTTGAAGTCATCCACGTCGACCAACAAGCAAGTCTCAACAGTCATAGAATACATGCAGATGAATTTGGAAAAAGACATATCCCTTCAAGAACTTGCGATCGTTGCCAATATCAGTTTGTCACATTTGGTTCGGCTTTTTAAAAAGCAAACGGGTATGACGCCTCATCAATATTTGATTCATTTGCGGATCGAGCGTTCCAAGCAGTTCATTCGCTGCGGAAACATGAGTATGAGGGATGTCGCCGCTCAAGTCGGATTTTCCACCAGGCCCACTTCACCAAGTTATTTAAAAGAGTGACCGGATTGACTCCAATGAGTATGCTTCTGCTTTATGAAATGACACGATAACGTTAGCCCGAACCGCCGGCGGCAGTGCAATCAATTGCTACCCGGCGTTTTTTTATGGCGATTTTTGACCAAAACCTGCGCATTCCATTCAATATTCAGAGGCAAAGGGGACGCTATACTTGGGGTGTGAGTACGAAAAAATCGAAGAAAGAGGGAAGGGCAATGGAAGCTGCAAAGCTCGTAAGACAATTTTTGGAACTGGAAGCAAAACAGGATGTCGTGGGGTGGGGGTATTCATGGCCAACGATATTGTCTATGAGATGCCGTTCGGACTGCAGGGCGCTCGCGTCCAGGGCAAAGAAAACCTGATTCAATTGCTGGAGCAGTTTATTGGAAAAGAAAATGGGATGTACTCGTCATGGGACATTTTCAACATTCGTGTTTACGCGGCCGGCGGAGGCGAAGTGGAACAAGAAATCGTTTTCGCTGAAATGGATAGCAGAGGCATTGTAAAGCAGAACGGGTATGAGTATACACAATCCTATATCAGCTTGCTGCACGTCATCGACGGACGGATTACCTTGTGGAGGGAGTATTTCAATCCGATTCATCTACTACAGCTCGACAGGAATTACAAAATGGCCAGAGCAGCGGAATTGGATGCAGAGGTACGTGTGGTGCGGGTTGCCGAGCTTGCTCCCGAGGCGGCTATTGCTTCCCTGGATGAGTGGCTATTTTGGGCCCGAACGTTTGTTGGAAGCAGGGCATATTGACTTTTACAACAAATGGTAGTAGTATTTTGAAATACCCATAAATACAGAAGGGAGGTAACCCTTTGATTGACGAACTTCGCAAAATCGGTTTGTCGGATCTGGAGGCAAGATGTTACATGGTGCTTCATGAGGAGCCGAAAATATCCGGATATGAGGTAGCCAAAAAAGTTTCTGTTTCCCGCACAAATGTATATGCTGCACTTCGTTCATTGACTGACAAGGGCATGTGCCGGATGATAGAAACCGAACCTGTTCTGTATGATGCCGTGCCTATTGAGCAGGTTGTTCGATTGCTGCATACGGAATTTGAACAAACGACGAGATTGCTTCTGGAACAGTTGCACTCGCCCCCGCGGACTTCGCCGTCCTTCTATAGTTGGCAAGGGGACAAAGCGATTGAAACCGCGATTCGGCGTTTGGTATCGAATGCAGACAAAAGCATCATCGTCGATATTTGGTCTGAAGATATTCACTGGGTGGAAGAACCGTTGATGGAAGCGGAGAAACGAGGCCTCGCCGTCACACTGATCTCGATCGGCGAATGCCATGCGCGGCTGAAGAATGTTCTGGTACACAAACGAAGCGACGATTGGAACAATGCCCTTGCCAGAAAATTCTCCATTCTTTGCGATTCCCGCTCGACCCTGCTTGGCAGTTTTGGGCATGGGCTCAGACCTACAGTCCTGGAAACCGACCATCCCTCGCTTGTTGAATTGTTGCAAAATACGTTCTATCACGACATCGTTATGGAACAGATTGAGCGGGATTTCAGTAAGGAGCTGGCGGAAAAGTACGGGGACCATTACGAACGTATTATTGACTCCTATCGGAAATACTTGTGAAGGGTGAGTATTTCTTTTTTTTCGTCCCGAAAAAAAAGTCGCAGAGTACCGGCGGTCATGTCGATGCCCTGCGACTTTTTGGCGCGTCTTAGTTCATTTGCCTTCCTCGTCGGCGGAGGGACCGTAGAGGCCCGGCACCGGAATATCGAGAAGCCGCAAATAAACCCCGAGCTGTGCCCGATGGTGGACCATGTGGCTTAATCCGAAGGTGCGAAGCGCGATCGCCCGCGGTTGGCGCAGGATGATATGGTCGCCGTTCCGCAAGGTCCATTCCTCGCCGAGCGTTTTCTCATCGCTTTCGGCTAACAGCTTTTCAAGCTTGACGACGTTCGCGTCGAATTCCTCCAGCACGTCTTCGCGTCTTTCCAAAGGTTCCCGCCGAAGCGGCACGGTCGAAAGATCGAATTCGGGGTAAAGAAAAATCGCGACTTGCCAGTTCAGCAGGTTGATCAGGTGCGTGGACAGCCCGCCCAACGTCATCGATTTCACGTGCGGCTTCCACGTCATATGCTCCTCGGGCAAGCGCTCCAGGATGCGGCGCGTAGTGGCCAGCTCATGCATGGCGTCTCCGACGATCAGTTGTTTCACCATAGATTCCCTCTCCTTCCTTATATGGCTAGCATACTATAAACTCGGTCGAGTGGAAAGGCTTGTCTCGGTCGTTAAGTTTACATAATAATTATTACGTAATCTAAAAACGAAGTTCGGAAAATACTGCGTGCAATGACATAGGTGGATTTTAGGATACGAATTGTATCGCCAGCCAACAAAACCAACGTGGCTATATTTTTTTTGCATAGTTTCTATGCACAATATATATTTCACGATTGGAATGACGGTATGTAAAAATAAAGGAAACCGCAATATGCAGCGGCACCATTGTCGGAGGGATACGATATGAATGAAACCGGAAACGGTCAAGTCAAGAACCGGCACCAAGCATTAGGGTTATCGGATCAGCAGGTTCTTGAAATGTATCAGCATATGGTTTTGGCGCGAAAAGTAGATGAACGGATGTGGCTTCTGAATCGTGCGGGAAAGATCCCTTTTCTCGTTTCTTGCCAAGGTCATGAAGCGGCACAGGTAGGAGCGGCTTATGCGCTGGATCCAACGAAAGATTTTCTTTGTCCGTATTATCGGGACATGGGAATGGTCATTGTATTCGGGATGACGGCAAAGGAATTGATGCTTTCCGCTTTTGCCAAGGCGGGAGATCCGAACAGCGGCGGACGCCAAATGCCAGGGCATTATGGGAGTAAACGATTGAACATCCTTACGGGGTCCAGCGTCGTAACAAGTCAAGTGCCGCATGCTGTTGGAATCGCTTTATCTGGAAGTATAGAAGGGGAAAAGTTTGTCGTGTTAACGGCCTTCGGGGAAGGGGCCAGCAATCAAGGGGAGTTTCACGAAGCGGCAAACTTTGCCGGGGTGCACAAGCTGCCTGTCATTTTCTTCTGCGAGAATAACAAGTATGCCATTTCTGTCCCCTATTCCAAGCAGGCGGCTTGTGAAAGTATCGCGGATCGGGCAAAAGGTTACGGCTTTCCCGGCATCAGTGTGGATGGCAATGATCCCTTGGAAGTATATAAGGTCACGAAAGAGGCGGCCGATCGGGCCAAAAGAGGAGAAGGGCCAACGCTGATCGAGGTGGTCGTCTATCGTTTAGTTCCTCATTCAAGCGACGACGATGATCGAACCTACCGTTCCCGCGAAGAAGTGGAAGAAGCCAGGAAGAAGGACCCGCTCGTATCCTTCGGCCATTATCTTAAAGATTTGGAGATATTGGACGAACATCAAGAAAAGGAAATCCATGACCGGATGCTCACGGAAGTCGATGGGGCCACGGAATATGCGGAGAATGCCCCGGATTCGGCTCCGGAAGATGCCCTTAAACACGTTTATGCAGAATAGGGGGAGTGAGAAATGGCCGTGATTTCCTATCTTGATGCAGTGAGCCAAGCTCTTCGGGAGGAAATGCAGCGAGATCCGAGGGTATTCGTATTAGGAGAAGACGTCGGGCTACGCGGGGGTGTGTTTCGGGTTACACAGGGATTCTATGAGGAATTTGGCGAACAACGGGTTATCGATACGCCGCTATCGGAAGCGGCCATTGTCGGTGTATCGGTTGGGGCAGCCGCTTACGGATTAAGGCCTGTAGCCGAAATTCAGTTTGCCGAGTATATCATGCCTGCCGTCAACCAAATTGTGAATGAAGCTGCCAAAATGAGATACCGCTCGAACGGGGATTGGAACTGTCCCTTGGTCATTCGTGCCCCTTACGGAGGGGGAGTTCACGGCGCCCTTTATCATTCGCAAAGCGTCGAAGCCATGTTTTGCAATATTCCCGGGTTAAAAGTGGTCACACCTTCCACGCCTTATGATGCCAAAGGACTGCTAAAAGCAGCCATCCGCGATGAAGATCCCGTTCTTTTCTTTGAACATAAGCGATGTTATCGGTCGATCAAAGGAGAAGTGCCGGACTCGGATTACATGGTTCCCATCGGGAAGTCGGATATTAAGCGGCAAGGAGAAGACCTTACGGTTATTTCTTACGGACTTGCCTTGCATTTTGCGTTGGAAGCGGCAGAAAAGCTTTCCCGGGAAGGATACAGCGCTCACATTCTGGATTTGCGCACCCTCTATCCTTTGGATAAGGAATCGATTGTAGAGGCTGCCCGTAAAACCGGTAAAGTGTTAATTATTCATGAAGACAACAAAGAGGGCGGCGTTGGGGCGGAAGTTGCAGCTGTGCTCGCAGAGGAATGCCTTTTTGAATTGGATGCCCCGATCAAACGCCTTTGCGGTCCGGATGTCCCCGCTATGCCATATAGTAAGCCAATGGAGAAATTCTTCATGCTCAATCCGGATAAAGTATATCAGGCCATGAAACAATTGGCCGAATTTTGATCCGATCGGGAGGAGAGTATGGCCGAGAACATTGTTATGCCCCAGTTAGGGGAAAGTGTAACAGAAGGAACCATCTCCAAGTGGCTCGTCAACATCGGGGACAAAATCAAAAAATACGAGCCCGTATGCGAAGTGATTACCGATAAAGTGAATGCGGAGGTTCCTTCTACTTTTAGCGGCACGATATCCGAAATTGTCGTTCAAGAAAGCGAAACGGTACCGGTGGGAGCTTTGATCTGCCGTATTGCGGTGGAAGAGCAAGCGAGCACGCCGGTTGAATCCAAGACGCCAGCCGCCGCTCAAGATCAAGGAGCCGATGATGTGACAGCGCAGGCAGCCATGAGCCCGCGCTATTCGCCGGCTGTGCTTAAACTGGCGCAAGAAAACAACCTGGATCTTTCCCGTATGGAAGGATCAGGCGCTGCCGGACGCATCACCAGAAAAGACATCTTGGAGATTTTGCAAGGAAAGAGGCAGGCTGTAGCCGCTCCCGTTCCAAAAGCAGAACCTCCATCTCCGTCTAAGCCGTCCCAACCGGTAGAATCGGCCCGCGAAATTCCGAAACCGTCCGGTTCGGTTGAGGCCTTGTCTGCCGTCCATTTTCCGTCAAATCAAGCCGACGAGACGATTCCGGTTACCGCTATCCGCAGAACGATTGCCGAACGAATGGTAAAAAGCAAGCAGGAGATCCCCCACGCTTGGCTTATGGTCGAATGCGATGTCACCAATCTGGTACGTTATCGGGACCGGATCAAAGAGGAGTTTAAGCAAAAAGAAGGCATCCATTTAACTTATTTGCCATTCTTTATCAAGTCGGTTGTAGAAGCCCTGAAGGAATTCCCCATCTTAAATTCGCAGTGGGCAAACGATCACATGATCGTCAAAAAAGCGGTTCATCTCTCGATTGCCGTCGCCACCGATCAAGCGCTATTCGTTCCCGTCATTAAGAACGCCGACCAAAAAAGCATTTTCGGCCTTGCCAAAGCCATAGACGAATTGGTCAAGAAGGCGAGGGACGGCAAGTTAGCACTGGAGGATATTACCGGCGGAACGTTTACCGTCAATAACACAGGCTCTTTCGGCTCCGTCCTTTCAGCTCCCATCATCAATCCTCCGCAAGTGGCCATTCTAAGCGTCGAAGCCATCGTAAAACGTCCGATCGTCATAAATAACATGATTGCCGTCCGCGATATGATGAACATTTGTCTTTCCTTGGATCACCGGGTGTTGGACGGTCTTGTGTGCGGCCGCTTCTTGAAGAGAGTCAAGCAAAAGATTGAAGGCTATGGCATGGAAACCGGACTCTATTAACAACTCAGAATGTTTAAGTTAGGGGCGATGAAATCATGCACTTTGATTTAAGCGAAGAGCAAGCGTTGATCAAGAAGATGATGTGCGATTTTGCGGAAGGCGAGGTGGCTCCGGGCGCAGATGAACGGGATCGTACAAAGCAATTTCCGGAGGATGTTTTCGATAAATTAACGAAGCTGGGGGTCATGGGCCTGCCTTTTCCCGAACAATATGGCGGCGGGGGAGCCGATACCATAAGCTTTGCTATCGCGGTAGAAGAATTAAGCCGGGTATGCGCCTCCACAGGGATCACGTATTCCGCCCATATTTCGTTAGGCGGGGCGCCCATCCATTTATTCGGAACGCACGAGCAAAAGGAAAAATACTTAATCCCCCTTTGTACAGGAGAATACTTGGGCGCGTTTGGACTGACGGAACCGAACGCAGGTTCCGATGCAGGCGGAACCCAAACGACAGCGAAGCGGCAAGGGGATCAGTGGATTATTTCCGGTTCCAAATGCTTTATTACCAATGCAAGCTTTGCCAAAAACCTGGCGCTCACAGCCGTAACGGATCGCTCCAAAGGGACGGATGGAATCAGTGCGTTTATCGTGCCTACAGATGCGCCGGGCTTTACGGTCACCAGCAATTACGAAAAGATGGGTCTTCACGCCTCGAATACAACGGAGTTGGTTTTGGACAATGTAGCCGTTCCCAAAGAAAATCTCTTAGGGAAAGAAGGAAACGGATTCAAGCAATTTTTAGCTACGCTTGACGGTGGGAGAATCGGGATCGGAGCCATGGCGGTCGGGATCGCCCAAGGGGCTTACGAAAAATCGCTCCAATATGCCAAAGTAAGAAAACAATTTGGCCATAGCTTATCCGCCTTTCAAGCCATCCAATTCAAACTGGCCGACATGGCCATGACGATTGAAGTGGCACGCAACATGGTGTATAAAGCGGCCTGGCTAAAAGATCAAGGAAGAGGCTTCAAGAAAGAAGCGGCGATGGCCAAATTATTCGCTTCGGAAATGTGCATGAAGGTGTGCGATCAAGCCGTTCAGATCCATGGCGGGTATGGCTATATGAAGGAATACCAGGTGGAGCGGTTCTTCCGGGACGCCAAGCTTTTGGAGATCGGGGAAGGCACTTCGGAAATCCAACGTATGGTGATTGCACGTCAGATCGGCTGTTAAAGGGGATGGATTCTATGTTCAAGAAGATTCTAATCGCCAACCGGGGGGAAATTGCCTCCCGGGTGATCCGTACTTGCAAATCGCTGGGTATTGCCACCGTCTGCATCTACTCGGAAGCGGATAAGGAGGCCCCTCATGTCAAGATGGCAGATGAGGTCTACAGGGTGGGAGGTCCCAAAGTAGCGGAGAGCTACTTGAATATCGATAAAATTTTGGAAATCGCCCATCTTTCCAACGCGGACGCGATTCACCCCGGATACGGCCTTCTCTCGGAAAATGCCGAATTTGCCCGCCGCTGCGAGGAAGCCGGTATCGTATTCATCGGTCCGTCGGCGGACGTCATCTCCCGCATGGGCAGTAAAATTGAAGCCCGGAGTATCATGGAAAAGGCAGGTGTGCCTGTCGTCCCCGGCATTTCCTATCCGTTAGCGGATGCGGAAGAAGCGGTACGGACAGCCAGCCGTATCGGCTATCCGGTCATGCTCAAGGCTTCGGCCGGCGGTGGCGGGATCGGCATGCAGATCGTTCGCAGCGAATCGGAAATTCAGAAAGCATTTGAAGGGAACCGGAAGCGCGCCACAGATTTCTTCGGAGATGGGGCCATGTATATAGAGAAGGTTGTGGAAAATCCCCGGCACATCGAAATTCAGATTTTGGCCGATTCCTACGGGAATACCGTCTATTTATGGGAACGGGAATGTTCCATTCAGCGCCGCCATCAAAAAGTAGTGGAGGAGGCTCCTTCCACCTATTTGGATGAACTCACACGCAGCAAAATGGGAGAAGCGGCGGTAAGGGCGGCTCAATCCATCGGATACCGGAATGCAGGAACCATCGAGTTTTTAGTTGACGGGAACAAAAATTTCTATTTCCTTGAAATGAATACTCGTCTACAGGTCGAGCATACGATTACAGAAGAGATTACCGGCTTGGACTTGGTTGCAGAGCAACTGCGAATTGCGGCCGGACATTCCTTGAATTTCAGCCAATCCGATGTGGAACGCGACGGTCATGCGATTGAAGTGCGGATTTACGCGGAAGATCCGAAGACGTTCTTCCCATCTCCGGGAACAATTACGAAGTTTGCCATACCCGAAGGACCGGGAATCCGCCATGAGCTGGCTGTACATGAGGGCTCCGTGGTCACGCCTTTCTATGATCCGATGATTGCCAAGCTCGTGGTCAAAGGGAAGGATCGAGACGCGGCGATTGACCGGCTTCAAGAGGCGTTAGCCCATTATCAGGTTCAGGGAATCAAAACAAACATCCCGATGCTGCAAGAAGTCATCGCGCATCCCGCATTCCGTTTAGGCGATACATCAACGGGTTTCGTCGATAAGTATTTACGATCGTAAAACAGGAGGTTATTCAGGTGGGCAAAATCGTGGCGTTTATGGCGGGGAATGTGTACAAAATTCTGGTCAAGCAAGGGGATCAAGTCGAAGCGGGACAAGATGTGGCCATTTTGGAATCGATGAAAATGGAGATCCCGGTCACGATAAGTTCCGGCGGTACGGTAAAAGAAGTAAAAGTGAGCGAAGGCGACTTTGTGGATGAAGGAGATCTATTGATCGAGCTGGATTAAACGCATGCTGGAGGTCGGAGAAATGAACTGGCCGGCGAATGTAACGATCAAAGAGGTTGGTCCGAGGGACGGGTTGCAGAATGAGAAGGTCTTTGTTTCTACAGAGGATAAAATAGCTTGGATCAACCAGTTGTCCGGCACCGGAATGAAGTCTATTGAGATCACTTCGTTTGTGAATCCCAAGTGGATCCCGGCGCTGGCAGATGCCGCTGAAGTTGCGAAAGGAATCGAACGGGTGCCTGGCATCGTTTATTCAGCCCTCGTTCCGAATCGTCAAGGTCTGGAGCGAGCGTTGGAAGCCGATGTGGATGAAGTGGCCGTCTTTATGTCCGCCAGCGAAACCCATAATCACAAGAACATCAACAAGTCGATAAGCGCTACTTTTCCTATCTTAAGAGAAGTGGTGCAAGAAGCTCTTTCCGCAGGAAAGTCGGTCCGCGGTTATGTGTCAACCGTCTTCGGGTGTCCTTATGAAGGTCCTGTTTCCGTCGAGGAGGTGATCCGGGTATCGGAAACGTTGTTCGACATGGGGATTGACGAGTTGTCGCTCGGGGATACGATCGGCATTGCAAATCCTAAGCAGGTGCAAGATGTATTGGATGTTCTTTTAAAGCGTTTTGATGCCAAAACACTGGCCCTGCACTTTCACGATACGCGCGGGACGGCGCTTGCTAATATTCTGGTGTCCATGGACATGGGGATCACGACGTTTGATGCCTCCGTCGGCGGTTTGGGCGGATGCCCGTATGCGCCCGGGGCCTCGGGCAATGTGGCTTCGGAAGATTTGCTTTACATGCTGGAGGCAATGGGGATTCAAACAGGGGTAAATCCGGAAAAGCTGCTCTCCGCGGCCCGGTTTATTCAGGACAAGATCGGAAGAGCTTTACCAAGCCGTAATCTTCAGGTCGGCGGTCCGAACGAGAACGGATAGGCAGGCTCAGGCTCAGGGTTCGGTTCAGGGAAGGAGGGGGACTATGGAAAAAACTGTATTAGTCACCAGCATCGGAAACGGAATTGTACTCATCACTTTAAACCGGCCGGAAGCCGCTAATGCGCTATCGATCAAGATGCTGGAACAATTGCGGGAGGCGGCTGCGGCATGTAAATTTGACCGGTCTGTTCGCTGTATCGTAATCACAGGGGCTGGAGAGAAAGCCTTTTGCGCAGGTGCCGATTTAAAAGAGCGCGCAGGCATGGACGTGAACCAGGTGCGCAGGACGGTTGCTTTGATTCGCGAGTGCATCAATGATTTGGAAGCCTTGCCCCAGCCGGTCATTGCCGCCGTGAACGGAGCCGCTTTTGGCGGGGGAGCGGAATTAGCGTTGGCCTGCGATATTCGGATCGCCTCCGAAACGGCAACATTTGCCCTTACGGAAACTTCGCTTGGGATTATTCCCGGCGCTGGCGGAACGCAGCGGTTGCCGAGGCTGATCGGGAAGGGGCGCGCCAAAGAGCTCATTTTCACCGCAAGAAAAATCGATGCCAAAGAGGCAAGGGACATGGGGTTGGTAGAGTATGCGACACCGCCTGAATCCCTTCTCGATAAAGCACTGGAAATCGCGGGCAGAATTGTTCGAAATGCTCCTGTCGCCGTGGCGCAGGCCAAGTTCGCCATCGATAAGGGGTTTGATGCGGATCTGAGCACCGGGCTGGCGATTGAGCAAAATGCCTATGAAGTCACGATTCCGACAAAGGACCGCCTGGAAGGACTGGAGGCGTTCAAAAATAAGCGTCCCCCCATATTTAAGGGCGAGTAATAGCATTTTGGAGATAAGGAGGAATAGGGGATGTCTAGGGAAATAAAGCCGGAGGAGCTGCAGGAACGTATTTCACGGGTCTTCCAAGGGGGGGCGCAGACTTATCATCAAAAGAATGCGGCACAAGGAAAACGATTTGTCCGCGACCGTTTGAAGCTATTGTTTGATCCGGGTTTCGAGCTGGAGGATGCGTTATTTGCCAACTGCGCGGCAGAAGACCTTCCGGCGGATGGCGTGGTTACGGCGATTGGAAAGATTAACGGGAGAATCGTTTGTGCGATGGCCAATGATTCCACCGTCAAAGCCGGTTCTTGGGGGTCGCGTACGGTAGAGAAGATCATTCGAATCCAAGAGACGGCCGACAAAATGAGAGTGCCGTTGATTTACCTCGTAGATTCTGCGGGTGCCCGCATTACGGACCAGGTCGAGATGTTCCCCGGACGACGCGGGGCTGGCCGTATTTTTTACAATCAGGTCAAATTGTCGGGTAAAATCCCCCAAATCTGCTTGCTCTTCGGTCCTTCGGCTGCAGGCGGAGCCTACATTCCGGCATTTTGCGATATCGTGATTATGGTGGATGGAAATGCATCCATGTATCTCGGTTCCCCGCGGATGGCGGAGATGGTTATCGGAGAAAAGGTTACGTTAGAAGAAATGGGCGGCGCGCGCATGCATTGCTCGGTATCCGGATGCGGTGATGTGCTGGCCAAAAACGAAGAAGAAGCCATTTCGATGGCACGGCGATACCTCTCCTATTTTCCCGCCAATTATTCCGAAAAACCGCCGGTGATGGAAGCAGCGGCACCACAATCCTTTGAGAAATCATTGGAAGAGCTCATCCCGTCCAATCAGAATGCCCCGTTTAATATGTATGACCTGATTGACCGGATTATTGACGAGGGGTCATTCTTTGAGATGAAGAAGCTGTTTGCCGGCGAACTGATTACGGGATTGGCCCGAATGAACGGAAAACCGGTTGGGATCGTTGCCAATCAGCCGCGGGTGAAAGGAGGCGTGCTGTTTCACGATTCGGCGGATAAGGCAGCCCGATTTATTACCCTGTGCGACGCGTTTCATATCCCGCTTCTGTTTCTCGCCGATGTCCCCGGTTTTATGATCGGCACCAAGGTAGAGCGGGCAGGCATTATCCGCCATGGCGCAAAAATGATTTCGGCCATGTCCGAAGCGAGCGTACCTAAAATCTCGGTGATCGTCCGTAAAGCATACGGAGCGGGCCTCTATGCGATGGCTGGTCCTGCATTTGAACCGGATTGCTGTCTCGCCTTGCCTACGGCTCAAATTGCGGTGATGGGACCGGAAGCGGCGGTCAACGCTGTCTATGCCAATAAAATTGCCCAACTCCCCGAAAACGAGCGGGCCTCCTTTATCGAACAAAAGCGGGAGGAATATAAGCAGGATATTGATATTTACCGGCTAGCCTCCGAAATGATCATTGACGGGATTGTTCCGGCCAATTCGTTACGCGACGAGTTAGTGAATCGATTCGAGGCTTATTCGTCCAAGGCTGTCGTCTTCTCCGAGCGGAAGCACCCGGTATATCCGGTTTAATTCGCCGGCATTTTCCGAACAGCACCATGCGTTTAGCGACGCGTCGGTGCTGTTTTTTGCGTGGACGGCATATCATAATCTTGAGCCGGAGGAGGAATGGTTTGGATACCGCTTTGCCTATAGGGGAAGGAGGCAGATCCGGATCGGATGGATATAAGACAGCTTCAATATTTTGCAGAGGTGGCCAAGCATAAAAATTTTACAAAAGCTTCGCAGGTCCTGTTTGTTTCTCAACCATCCATCAGCAAGATGATCAAAAGCCTGGAAGACGAATTGGGCGTTATTTTGCTTGACCGTTCCGAGAGGGAGATTGTACTCACGGATACAGGAAAGTTGGTTAACGAGAAGGCTTTGACCATTTTGCAGTTGCTGGACGAGTTAGCTTCTTCTGTTAATGAACTGGTTCAAGTACAAAGAGGAACCGTGAAAATGGGGATCATGCCTACAATCAGCGCATTGCTTTTCCCGAAAATCATTGCCGGATTCAAGAAGAGATATCCCGGGATTGAGATTCAAATGGTAGAATACAGCGCGAAACAGGTAGAGACGCAGATGGAGCAAGGAAATATCGATTTTGGAGTCACGGTGCTGCCGGTGAACACTCGGCTGTATGAAACGGTTTCGTTGTTATCTGAAGAGCTGGTTGTCATCGTAAGCAGTCAACACTGGCTTGCCGGAAGAGCATCCGTCAGTTTAGTCGAATTAAAGAATGAGCCGTTTATTCTGTTCACCAAGGAATTCGCCCTTCATGACGTCGTTTGGCAAGCATGCTTGCAGGCCGGGTTCGAACCCGAGGTGGCTCATATGACCTCCCTGTGGGATTTCTGCTGCGAGATGGTGGCTTCTCAATTGGGAATTTCATTGATCCCCAGATCGATGGCGAGCCGTTTGCATCATCTTGCCGTTCATACCGTTTCGATTTCCCATCCGCAGATGGCTTGGGAGCTGGCGCTTATTTATCCACGGGATAAATACCTTTCTTATGCATCCCGGGAGTTTATTGCCTATATCCAGGCCAATCCGCCGAATGAACAACCGGGATTATGAACAGATCCGCGTATATCGCGGATTTTTTTGTTTGGTATATTTTTCTAGAAATCTAATAATTCCATGCCAAAATACCGATACAGTTAATACAAGTGCTATTATTTTACAAAAAAAGGAGGGGGCCTTTATGAAGATTTCAAAACATGTTAAAAGAACGAGAGTGCTCGTAAGTCTATTAGTTAGTTTAAATGTGCTTACTTATTCAAGTATTTCCTTCGCTGCAGCAAACGAACTTCATGATATTGATGCCGGGATCGCGAGCCTAAATTATGATCGTAATGAAGTTTTGGCCGTAAAAGGTGATCAAATCAGTAGTTTTGTTCCCAAAGAAGGTCTCCAAACCAATGGTAAATTTATCGTGGTTGAACGCGAGAAAAAATCACTCGCAACCTCACCGGTAGATATATCCATTATTGATTCGATGACGAGTCGCACTTATCCAGGCGCAATACAGCTTGCAAATCGGGCTTTTTCTGATAATCAGCCTGACCTGATTATGAGCCCAAGAAAACCTTTAAATATCAGTATTGATTTGCCTGGGTTGAAGAGTGAAAATACAATTTCGGTTCCAAATCCAGTTTACAGCAGCGTTTCTGGTGCCGTCGATCAGTTAGTGTCGACTTGGGTTGAGAAGTATTCGGGCACTCATACATTGCCTGCAAGGTTACAGTATGCAGAATCTATGGTTTACAGCAAAAATCAAATTTCCAGCGCGCTTAATGTGAACGCTCAAGTGCTGAACAATACGCTCGGAATCGACTTCAATGCGGTTGCAAGCGGCGAGAAAAAAGTGATGGTAGCTGCGTATAAGCAAATCTTTTATACCGTAAGTGCAGCTCTTCCTAACAATCCATCGGACCTTTTTGATAAAAACGTGACATTTGCCGAATTAGTCCGTAAAGGGATAAGCAAAGAGGCTCCGCCGCTTATGGTATCCAACGTAGCTTATGGCAGAACCATTTACGTGAAATTGGAGACAACCTCGAAGAGCAGTGACGTGCAAGCTGCATTTAAGGCATTGCTCCAGAATGCCAGCATCCAAGCTAGCGGACAGTACAAAGATATTTATGAAAACAGTTCGTTTACTGCTGTTGTATTAGGCGGCGATGCACAGACGCATAATCAGATCGTCACGAAAGACTTCAATGTCATCCAAAATGTAATTAAGGACAATGCACAATTTAGCACGAAGAATCCGGCTTACCCCATTTCCTATACAAGTGTCTTTTTGAAAGATAATTCAATTGCCGCTGTTCGCAACAACACGGAATATATTGAGACTAAAACTACGGAATATGCCAAAGGCAAAATAACGCTGGATCATCGTGGCGCATATGTAGCTCAGTTTGAAGTGTCTTGGGACGAATTTACATTTGATGCCAATGGACAAGAACTCATTACTCATAGAACTTGGGAAGGAAGCGGTCGAGATAAAACAGCGCATTTCTCGACAGAGATTCCGCTTCCGCCTAATTCCAAGAACATCAAAATTTTTGCAAAAGAATGTACAGGTCTTGCCTGGGACTGGTGGAGAACCATTATAGATGAAACGAACGTTCCATTATCCAGCAATATAAAAGTTTCGATTGGAGGAACAACGCTATACCCGTCAGCATCCATTAGTCATTAGTCATTTCTGCAAATCTTCCCATTCCTTTGGGGAGATTTTCTTTTTGGGCTCCGCAAGCGAAGCGATTCACGCCTTATCATCATTTGTACGGTACCCTCATATATATTGGTTTGGGGTGGTACCATTGCATTCACCTGTCATAAAGCCTTATCCGATTACTCGAGGATTGGTTTCGGAGATTCAAGAACATCCGATCCATTTTGTTTCTGGAGCGATTACGCCGGAATTCTACTTTTATCTAAGAAATCATTTTCCTTATCCTCGTATTTCCGAGCAGTCGTTTGTGCTGTGTGTAGGCGGGGAAGTACAAAGACCTCGAACCTTCCAATATGAAGAACTGCTCCGTATGCCGTTTAAAGAATTGACAGTGCCTTTGGAGTGTGCAGGAAACAACAGAGGACTTTTTCGACCGAGAGTATTTGGCGAACAATGGGGAAGTGGAGCCATTAGCCAAGGCCTCTGGAGAGGAGTCCCGTTAAGAGACCTGCTCCGATTGACCGGACTGCAAGCGTCCGCAAAGGAAATCGTATTTGAAGGACACGATTCCGGGAGACGCCCCGATCTGGAAGGAGAGTTCGTATTTGCAAGAAGCCTTCCTTTGGAGAAAGCGATGCATCCGGATACGTTAATTGCTTATGCGCTAAATGGGGAACCGATACCATACAAGAACGGTTATCCGCTGCGGTTAATCGTACCCCAATGGTACGCCATGGCTTCCGTCAAATGGCTCCGAAGCATTACCGTCATTCGTACTCACTTTAGCGGGCCTTTTCAAGACATCGATTATATGTATTATCCGGAAAAAGACAGCGATACAGGGAAAACCCCCGTTACAACAATCCAGGTGAATTCCATCATTCAGCAACCGTTAAATCGCAGTGTGCTGGACAAAGGGATGCATCAAATTTACGGATTGGCCTGGACAGGAACAGGCTGCATTAGCAATGTTGAGATCTCGACGGACGCAGGGGAGAATTGGAGACCTGCTGTTGTTCAACCCATGTCGCAAAATGCGTACAGCTGGACATTTTGGAACTATACTTGGATCGCGGATCAAAAAGGAGAATATACGATTATGTCGAGAGCGACGGATTCATTCGGATCCGTTCAACCGGCAGCAGCCAAATGGAATCGAAAAGGTTACGGATATAACGCCTGTTCCGTCGTACATGTCAAGGTAGAGTAAGAATTGGACATCGGCGCAAAAGCGAAAGCTGTTGCGATAGCGTGGGGGAGGGCTGCGTTACCGTACGCGGAGCGGGAGCGGGAGACGGCCATCCTCAGTTGAGAGAGCTTTGGAGGTGCTTCAACCATCCCAACTTCACTTTCCCCGAACGAAATGATCGAAATGATCAGGCACGGGCTCCGAAAATCAACAGTCCCCAAAAGCATCGTAATTGTAGGTGCTGGCTTGTCGGGGCTTGTCGCCGCTTCCTTGCTGAAGGATGTTGGGCATAACGTAAAAATCTTGGAGGCGGACAACCGGGTCGGAGGACGTGTCTACACTTTGCGGGCCCCGTTTACGAACGGATTGTATCTGGATGCAGGAGCGATGCGCATACCCGAATTTCACTATTTAGTCATGGAGTATATTCGGAAATTCAATCTGCCGCTTCAACCGTTTATTAACGAAACGCCCAATGACATCATCTATGTGAACGGGATTAAAACAAAGCTGTCGAATTACCTTCGTCAGCCGGATGTACTCCAATACCCGGTCGCCCCTCATGAAAAGGGGAAAACCGCCCAACAATTGCTCGATATGGCGGTACGGCCCATCTTTGATTTCATCAATCAAGACCCGGTCCGTCATTGGCCTTTGGTCGTTAAGACATTCGATCGGTATTCGCTGTACGCTTTCTTAAAATATTATCCTCATTCATTCGGAACCGGACTGTCCGAGGGGGCGATCGAGATGATCGGAGTACTTCTCGGTTTGGAAGGATTGATGCAGCAGGCTTTCCTGGGAACTTTGCAATTTTTTATGCCACTAGTACGGCAACGCTTGTACGAGATTGTAGGAGGCAGCGATCTGCTGCCACGGGCTTTTATTCCACAATTGCAAGAAGACATCCTGTTTCAGCGAAGAATAACCAGAATTATTCAACATTCGGACGAGGTGACGATCCAAGCGGTCGATGAAAAATCATCGGATCGATATTCCATATCCGGCGACATTGCGATAGTGTCCATTCCGTTTACCGTTCTGAAATTCGTCGAAGTAGAGCCCCGGCATTCTTTTTCGCACCAGAAATGGAAAGCGATTCGAGAGCTGCACTATTCCGCCGCTACAAAAATCGGATTGGAATTCAAAAGCAGATTCTGGGAAAGGGCTGGCCAACATGGGGGCAGAACGATAACGGACCTGCCGATCCGGTTCGCGTACTATCCTAGCCATGGAATCGGCGAACCGGGGCCGGCTGTCCTATTGGCGAGCTATACCATGGGGGAAGATGTTATGTCGTGGGACGGTCTACCGAACGAAGGGCGAATTCGGTATGCCTTAATGAACCTTAAAGCGATCCATGGGGATGTCGTTTATCGAGAATTTGTGAGAGGCTTTTCCAATAGTTGGGCCCAAAACCCATATTCCTGCGGAGATTGGGCGATGTTCAATCCGGGTCAACAAACGGAGCTGCATCCATTTATTGCAATGCCTGAAGGACGTGTTCACTTCGCCGGGGAACATACAAGCCTTACCCACGGCTGGTTACAAGGGGCGATTGAATCCGGCATTCGGGTCGCGGTTGAAGTGAACGATTTGCCAAAACAAGGATTTTTTTAATTTGTAAATAATGGTATTTTATCAATTTCTGTTGTAATCTGATAGTAATTTTTATGATGAAGGGGAGGGTGGAGCATGTTCTCTCATAAACCGGCAGCAGATTTCCATTCACGCGAGCGAGCTGCCACAAATTTCAGCCCGGGACAACGCCGTCGGGCAATATGGTTTTGACATGAATAATGCCAATTTGGCCGGTTGGGCCGGTGGCACTTTTATCAAAATAGCTCCGGCTCGTGGAAAATCGCAACTAGTGCCTTGAGAGACTTACCAAAATTTAAAGCGTACAAGAAGCAAGCTTCAGGTCACGATGGTGCTTTGGAAGAAAGACGATTTCGTTAAACAGGTTCAGCCTAAAATTCCACGGGGCGCATTAATTCAATCAAATGTTTAAAAATAAGCTGGTACACATTTTCATAACATTATTTAATTTATTTTTGGTTTTTGAGAAAGCTAAAAAACCAAATAGCGGTTAGAGTGAGTCATTATTAAAAAAACAGTAAAAAGGCATTAAACATTAAAATCCAAATCGATTCTATATTACATATTCACAAAACCCGTATTTTGTACATATGTCTATAAACTGTTTAATACCTCGAGTTACACCCCACGCGCCTGTCGGATGACAAGAATTTGTACCGATAAATGACAAGAATGTATTCCGATTGTTCTTTTAAAGTTTTACGTCGTCTCTTAACTTTATTATAGCCTTTGGGAACTACCCATTATTTTGTAGCGATTCCTTTAAGATTTTTCTTGCATAGATCATTGGCATCTCTGAGGTTACATTCGCAATTAATTGGTGCACTTGTGCCATATTTAGTCCAGCTTTCATGATCTTAAGACCAAATCTATGTTTAAAAGCTGTTGCTTTAAAATGGAATCTTCTTCCATTTTCGTCAATTATATTGACTCTCTCTGCAAAACGATCTAATGACCGGAGAACTGATAGTTGCAAAAAGGGTTTTCCAATTCCTTTTGTGCCAGAATATCGTAAAAACATGAAATCCTCATCGATCACAAGCATGATTCGGCGCATCCTGGATCGTTCGCCCTGCTCTAACATCAGATTTACGATTTGTTGTCGCATCGCAGATGGATTTCTTTTCGCTGGAAATGGAAATTTTAAATCTGAAAGCATATCTCCAAAAAACTTTTCTTCGGTTGGTACGCGATAGCTACTACATTTTGTCCTCAAAATCGGAAAGAGCGTCCCCAATTGCATTGGCAAATAGTTTAATGCAAATTCGATGGATTTACTTTTACCAATCCGTGGTCTTCCGTACACGATCATGCCTGGAAGCCGATTAATTACGATTTTGGTCAAACTCTCCATAAGTCATTTTACTTCCATAGTAGGAAGGATATATCCCCCTTGTTCAATGGGATGAGTTCCTGCTGGAATCACTGGTCTATTCATGCCTTTCCCTCCCTAACTTATCAGCTTAAAAGGTAATTGTCCTGTATTTTGATAGAAAATCTTCCATGCTGCCTGACTGTTTGTCCTTTTCTTCCCTGACCAACTGCCGAGCTCTATCCAGAGCTTCGTTTGTTTTAATTACTTGTTCCAATACATCTTTACGATCTTTTGGTAAATTCTTACTTCTTAGTCGGTCCTTAACTAAATTACCCAAGTGAGATTTCGCATTATCGAAACATATTACATCAAAAACAGCCCATTCCAGCTCCGGGAAAACCTCTGAATGATAACCGCCGTTCTCATTAAACGATAACCCGTCAATGGCAAGCGTGATTGGCAGGTAAGGCATTATGGCGTTTCGAATGCAAGTCATAACATCGCTCGCGCTATATTCCTTATTTAAGCTAATCGCCTTACCAATAACGCATCGAGTGGCGACATCAATCAATGTTAAAATCCAGAAGCGTTCCAAAACTTTAACAACGATGTCTCCATCAGGCGTCACTAATTCAATAGCAAAAACGCCGTCAATCCGATGTGCATCAAATTGAACTCTTTGAAATGGAGTTCTGGTCACAGGATGGTTCTGCTCCCCTATGCCGCTGCTTCTCGATTTTTGCTCTGCATCGTAACCATGTCTTGATGATGCTTTGCTAAAATATTTTAGATTCAATTTCCTTAAGTAACGATACAACGAGCGTATCCCCAAACGATCAGTATTAAAGGGATACTGTGTAAGTGGTATGTTCTTTTCTTTACAGGCATCTATAAATTTTTTGTGAATATGCAGCGGCTTCATCGCGGTATGTGGCGCGCGCGATTCGGGCGCTCATCTGCGACCCCGATGTCGGGCGGTTTGCCGGGCAAACGCTGAGTGCGTGGGGGCTGTCGGAGGTCTATGATTTTGTGGATCTCGACGGACGGAGACCTCATTGGGGACGGTACTTTCGGACGATCTAAGCCTAAAGACCTGAACGCGGGCCTGTCCTCCCTCATGCCTTCTTTTCTCTTCTTGTGAATGCTATAATACTCATATCCATTACCAGATATCGTATAAAAGGAGGGCATCCGTTCATGAACGCGAACCAAATTCTCGAAACGTTGCCGCATCGCTATCCGTTCCTGCTTGTCGATCGAATTGAATCGGTTGAGGAAGGTCAAAAGGCGGTCGGGATCAAGAATGTCAGCATCAACGAACCGTTTTTCCAAGGGCATTTCCCAGGATTTCCGGTGATGCCGGGGGTGCTGGTCGTCGAGGCGATGACACAGGTTGGAGGCGTCGCGATGTTGAGCGTGCCGGACTTTAAAGGCAAGATCGCCTTCCTGGCCGGGATTGACGGTGCTCGCTTCCGCCGCCAAGTCGTTCCGGGCGACCAACTGCGCATCGAAGTCTCGATCACGAAACTCAAAGGCGTCATCGGCAAAGGACAGGCCGTCGCTTATGTCGACGGCGAGCTGGCCGCTGAAGCGGAACTGACCTTCGCGATCAAAAAAGACTAATTTTGAAGAAAAAAAAGGGATTCTCACGACCCGCGTGAGAATCCCTTTTTGGCGTTATGAAGTGGTGCCGACGAGACTGCGATGCTCGTGGGCAAACGTTTCAAGGAACGTCGGTGCCAGGCCGAATGCAGAGTAGAGCTCTTGGCAGAAGGCAAGGATCGACGCAGCTGCTTTTGGTTCCGAGAGCAGCATCATGTGGTTGGACGAGTCGATGTCGAACAGGTGGAAATCGTCGATCTGACGTTCAAATTCGGTCCAATAATCCCCTTGGTCGAATACGGGGCTCGTCTTGACATTGAAGTACGGTTCCAGCGCCCCGAGGAACGAGCCGCTTTTGTTGCGGAAGAAATAGGCGCTGACCTCTTGCGGATTGGGCAACGGCAAGATGGTAAATCCGCTGCGGTCGAACGCTTCCTGCACGTCAGAACTACTCTGAATCATGGTGTTCAGGTAGTCTTCCGTGCGCTTGTAGCCGCGCTCGCGGGCCAGGGTCAGCAACTGCTTGGAATATTCCTCATCCGAGAGCGTCGGGTCCAGATCATCACGGTGAATCAATGTGGTCGGAATCTTCTCCGGCTCGTGCTGAATCTCGGTGAGCAGGGTCATGTTGAACGATTGCAGGATCGCGGTTTTTCTATCGAACATCGCTTCCGGCAACATGGTCTTGGTGTAGATTTTGTCCGAATACAAGGTGTCGAGGAACATGATGGAGTTCACTTTTTGCCCCAGTTCCTGCAACTGACGGGCCACTTCGTAGGCGAGGAGGCCGCCGAGCGAATAGCCGCCGAGGTCATACGGCCCTTCCGGCTGCACGGTCTGAATGATGTGCACGTAATACGCGGCCATCGCGTAGATGCCTCGGATCGGGGTGCGGTTGCTCATCCAACCACGCGCTTTGATGCCGTAGAAGGGTCGGTTGCTCACTTTGGCGATCATCGAGTAGATGCCGACGCCGCCTGCCGTCCCGTGCATCCAGAAGATCGGACGACCTTCCGTGGCTTGGTTCAGCAGGACGAGTTCCGGGAACTGCGACAAGCTGGTCTGCACGGGCTTGTGGGCCGGCGGTGCTGCAAGCGGTGCTTGCGGCGGTGCGGGAGTCTGGCTCACGATCTCCGCTTTCGGTTTCGCCTTGGTCGCCCCATTGGGGACCAGCTCTCGAATCAGGTCTTCCATCGATCGGCATTCGCTCAGTTTGACGAAGGAGAAGAACGGGTCGATCTGCGTTTGTATCTGCCGTAGCAGCTGCATGTACAGAATCGAGTCAAACCCGTAGTGGTCGAGCGGCTTGTTCACCTTCAGCTCCGCAGGCGTGAGGCCCACCAGTTCGGAGATGATGCCGATGACTCGCTCCTGCAGATCCTCCGCGATGGCGAGGTCTTGTTCCTCACAGACGGGAACCGCCTCGGAAGCAGAAGCTGCAGCGACTGCTGGCAGGCTCTGCGTTGCCAGCTCTCGTCTTGCGATTGTCGGAGCGGTCAGCCAGCAGCGGCGGCGCTCAAACGGATAGGTCGGCAAGGAGATGCGACGGGCGGACGCTCCGCCTTGCAGCGCTTCCCAAGGAATCTTGCCGCCTTTCGCCCAGTAGAGGGCTAATTTTCCAAGATTGCTCTCTGCCAGCAAGGCTCGAAGAACGGTCTCTCCGGTGATCCCGGCCAGAAGATCGAGGATCTCGGAATGAGACTCGTTCAGGTCGCCGAGATAGAGCGCGATGGGCGCGTCGCCTTTTTTCAAATAGCCTCGCAGACCTTGCATCAGCTCGTCGCGGCTTTGTACCACCATCGCAAGTCGCGCCTCCATCTCGTCACGGCCGACTTGCAGCGTGTGCGCGATGTCAGGCAGCTTCAAGCTCTCGTCGGCTTCGAGGAACGCGAGCAGCTGTGCGGCAACCTCGTCCAGACGCTCGCGATTCTTCGCGGAGAGGACGATGATCTGCGGTGCATCCGTCGGTTCGTGATCGACCGCCTCTTGCTGCGCCGGGATGTATTCTTCGACCACAAGATGCGCGTTCGTGCCGCTGATGCCGGTCGTGCTGACTGCACCGAGGCGCGGGCGCTCATCGGCCGTGGTCCACGATCTGTTCTTGGTATGAATCACGAACGGGCTGTCTGTCAGGTTGATGTAGTCGTTGCTCGACTCATAGTTGTGCAGAGCCGGAATCGTCCGCTCTTTCATCGCCATCAGCATGGAGATCAAGCTGACGACGCCGGATGCGGCGAACGTATGCCCGATCAACGGCTTGATCGAGCTGAGCGCGCAGTATTGCGTCCGGTCGGTGTGTCGGCGGAAGGCGTTGGTGAGCGCCTGCACCTCGATGGGGTCTCCCAATCTGGAACCGACGCTGTGGGAGAGCACATACTGGATGTCGGCCGGGTTGATGCCGAAGCGCTTGTAGACTTGATGAAGCAGGTCTGCTTGGCTCGCAGGGCTCGGCGCGGTGATGCCGTTGGTCTGGCCGTCGTAGTTGACGGCGCTGCCCTTGATGCAGCCGTAGATCTGATCGCCATCCTCCAGCGCTTTGCTCAGCGGCTTGAGCACGACGACAGCTACCGCTTCGCTCGGCACCAGGCCATTTGCACGCCCGTCGAACACAAAGCAGGTGCCATCCGGGGAGAGCATGTCGAGCTTGCCCATGCCGTTGTGGATCATCGGCGAGATCAACAGGCTGACACCGCCGGCCAGCGCCATGTCGCATTCGCCTTGGCGCAGGGCTTGGCAGGCTTGGTGAATCGCGACGAGACCGGACGAGCAGGCGGCGGTGATCGCCATGTTCGGGCCCTTGAGGTTGAGCGCATAGGAGATGCGGGCCGCGAGCGTGGCGTTCTGGTTGCTGTTCAGCGGACTGTCCTCTCCGGCCAAGAACCCGTACTCTCCCTCTTCCACCCCGACATAGACGCCGCATGCGGTTCCACGAATGCGCTCGCCCATATAGCCGGCATCTTCCAACGCATGCCATGCTTCCTGCAGGAACAGGCGCTGTTTCGGATCGATGTACTCCGCTTCTTTGGGCGAGATCTTAAAGAACAAGGGATCGAAGCGGTCGACGTCCGGGACAAATCCGCCCCATTTGCCCATGCCCTTCTCTTCCCGCCAGTCCCAGCGGTCAGACGGGACGACCGTGATCGCTTCCTTCCCGTCTCGGATGTTTTTCCACAGTTCCTGCACGTTGCTCGCCTGCGGGAATCTGCCGCTAATCCCGACAATGGCAATCGGCTCCTGCGCACTGCGCACCGCTCCTCCGGCCGCGAATCGCGCCTTGCCGGTCTTTTTGCGCGAAGGGCGCTTGGACGGGGTGCTGACGATTGGAGCGACAGGTGCTGCCGCGATCGCCGGTGCGGATGCCGCTTGCTCTTGGTAGAAGTCCCGCATTGCCTCCCCATGTGTGACCGCATAAAACTGGGTCAGAGCTCTGATCGTGGAATGCTCAAAGAACAAGGCGGGCGTCACGGCAATGCTGTAGTGTTTCGACAGGAAACCGGCAAACTCGGCCAAGCTGATCGAATCAAACCCGAAATCGGCCAAGTTCTCCTCGACGTCCAGTTTGGTGCGCGGAATCTTGAGAACGGAGCTGATCTGCTCTTTGAGATCCCACTCCACGCACTGTTCGAGCGTGAATCCTTTCATCTCCGGACGTCTTCCCTTGCCGGAAGAGGTGTTGCTGCCGGAATGCACTGGCACCGGAGTGGGCGCTGCCGACTTCGCGAGGCCCAGCATACGTTCGATGCGGCTCGGCTGGCCGACCATCACAAGATGCTGGGTGCGGTTCTGCGACAGGATGCGGTCAAAGATCGCAAGGCCCTCTTCCACTTCCAAGAAGCGTTGCCCGCTGGTCTTGAAGTAGGCTTCCGTGTTTTCTTTCTTCTCAAAATGCATGCCCCCGGCTTTCCAAAGCGGCCAGTTGATGACGAATGTTGTCCCGTTGCGCAGCTCGCCATAGGCCATTTGGAAGCGGTTGGCAATCGCATAGTCGCACGAGCCGAAGTCCCCGATGATCGCCGACGAAGAGGAGAAGTAGCAGGTAAAATCAAGTTCCGGCTCCCCTTGCAGCAGTTCGTCGAGCAGAAGCGTTCCTTTGATCTTCGGGTCGAGCACTTGCTGGAACCGGCGGTCATCCTTGTCGAGAATGCTCTCGGCTCTGACGAGGCCGGCTGCGTGCAGGACGCCGTGAACACGGTCGAACTGCGACCGGGCTTCTGCAAGCCCCGCCTCCATACGCGTGCGGTCACAGACGTCCGCTTGCAGATAGAAGACGCGGCTGCCTCGTTTTTCAAGCGCTTCGATCTTCGCCTGTTTGGCAGCATCGAGCGCCGAGCGCCCGGTCAGGATCAGGTTGACCGGGTGTTTGCCAGCCAGATGCTCGGCGAGCAGGTAGCCCAGACCGCCGAGCCCGCCGGTGATCAGGTAAGTGCCACCCGATTTCAGCAAGGTGGAAGAGCCGGCTTGGATGCGGGTCGGCTGTACCTTGCAGACGTGGCGCTTGCCGTTTTGGTAGAGGACGCTTTCGATTTTGGAAGCATTGAGCTCGTCCAGAAGGAGATGCATGTTCTCCTGCAAGGAAACGGCCCCGGCTTCTTGCATCACGACAGCCGCTCGGGTATCCGGGAGCACCAAGCCCAAGGAGCGCTCAAAGCCGATCCATGATTCAAGGAACGCACGCTCGGTCGCATTTCGGTGCTGGCCGACGAGCATCAGGCTCTTGGCTTTAAGCTTCGTCGTCGCAAGGGCTTGTACGATGTCGAGGATCGGTTTCGTGTCCTCCACGAGCGAAGCGTCTTCCAGCGGCCAGAGGTAGAGCAAAGCATCAACTTCCCCCTGCTGTTCTTGGACGCTGCGGAGCGCCTGCTGGCAGGATGTCCCTTGCGCGACGAAAAGGACCTGCGTCTGCGGACTTCGCGCCTGCACCGCTTCCACGACCGCACGCTGAGCCTCCGCATTCGAGAGGAAGCAGAGCAGCGTGTTCAAGTTGGACGGCGCGTGGTTGTTTCGAGCTTGTTCTTGCCAGATCTCCTCAAAGGTCATCAAGGCAAACGGCTCGGCGGATGGAGAGACCGCTTGCGGGCGGTTCTTCTGCGTTTGCAGACCGCTGATTTGCAGACAGACCTTGCCTTGTTCGTCGCAGAACGTGAAGTTGCCGTCGTCTGCCACAACCCACATGGAGGAGGGGCAAGGGGCATAGATCGCGACCTCTTGCAAGGTGGCGGGCACACTCCCTTGCAGCACGGCATCCGGCAAGTGCGGATGGAGCAGAAACTGCGAAGGCACCATCGGCAGCGTGACGCGCGCGCCCCGCTCCTGCAAGGTGGACGCATCGAGGAGTGGCGCTTCGTCCTCTGTCAGCACGGCGCTTCCTGATGCGTGCAACTCTTCCTCGTCGTTGTAGATCTCAAAGGAGATCTCGCCATTAGCGGCCGGGTACAGTGCGATGTGCACCTGCGACCCGTCAGCATCCACTGCGAGCGGCGACTCCCAGACGATATTTTGCAAACGAAGGCGGGTGAGACCTTCCTTCAGAGCGCCGGACGCCTGTTCCACAGCCGCGCGCGCCATCTCCAACAGGGCGAATTCCGGCACCGTCCGATCGCGAAGGAAGGTCTCCTCGCCGGTGAAGATGGTGCTGTAGCGCATTTCGGTCAGGTCTGACGTGTTGCGATGGAGCAGCGGATGCAAGGCGTTGACGGCAGATTTTGCCTGCTTGCCGAAGCCTGTCTGCACGATTTCAAAAGCAGGCAACGGGTAGCGCTCTTGTGCAAACGAATAGGTCGGCAGTCCGGTCAGTCGCTTGACCGTCCCCGCCGGGTAGAGCCCTTCCCAGTCGATCCGGTTGCCGTTGACCCACAGTTCTGCAACCGTCTTGAGCTTGCGGTTGTGCAACAGGCTCAGGAGGAACGCTTGTCCCTCTTCGGTGTCGGCCGGATTGATCCCGTTGACGCTGCCGTTCTTGCCGACGGTGCCCACGAAGACTTCTCCAGACTTGCCGGCCCCTGCTAGGTAGCGTTCGAGCTGGCCGATCAGCTGGTCCCGGTCTTTGACAACGATGGCAAGCCGTTGTGCCATGCTCTCTCTCGCCACTTGGTAGGTGTACAGGAAGTCGGGGAGCGAGACGTCCGGGTGAGAGCGGAGGTAGCGGAGCGCGGCATCGGCATTGGCTTGCAGCGATTCTGCACTTTGGGCCGACAGCACGAACAGACCTGGCATCGCTTCGTTGATCTGCGCTGCAACCGCACGCGACGGATTGGGATAGTCTTCGATCACCACATGGGCATTCGTGCCGCTGTAGCCGAACGAGTTGACGGCAGCCAGGCGCTTGCCATTTCGATTGGGCGTCCACTCGCGACGAGCTGTGTTGACATAGACCGGGCTATTGGCAAAGTCGATGTGCTTGTTGCCCTGTGCATACTGGATGGAGGGCGGCATCTCTCCATGCTTCATGCTCATCAAGACTTTGATCACGCCCAGCACGCCTGCTGCAGCCGTCGTGTGACCGATGTTCGCCTTGAGCGAACCGATTCCGCAGAAGCCTTTCTGAGTCGTGAACTTGCGGAAGGTGTTGTTAAGGGCGTGAATCTCGATCGGATCGCCAAGCTTGGTGCCCGTGCCATGCGCTTCGATGTATTGAATGTCTTCCACGTCGATCTCGTACTTGCGGTAGATCGATTCTTGCAGCTGGCTCTGCGCGAGGAAGCTCGGCGCGGTGATGCCGGAGGTCTGGCCGTCTTGGTTGGTGCCGCTGCCTTGGATGATGCCGTAGATGTGGTCGTTGTCCCGCTCGGCATCGCAGAGGCGCTTGAGAATCAAGACCCCGACGCCGTCGCCGACGACGATGCCGTTCGCTCCATCGTCAAACGGACGACACTCGCCATTGGGAGACAGCATCCCGGCGTTGTGCATGGAGATGAACGAGCCCGGATGGCAGTAGACCGTGATTCCGCCTGCGATGGCGAGGTTGATCTCCCCGCTCTTCAACTGCTGGCAGGCCAGGTCGATCGCCACCATCGACGAGGAGCAGGCCGTGTTCACCGCCAGCGCCGGCCCTTTCAGATCCAGATAGTACGCCATGCGAGCCGCGAGGATGCTGATGTCATATCCGAGCATGGAATAATGGGAAAAATCTTGAGCGAGCGCCGAGGAACCGGCGGTGCCGATAAAGGTGCCGACGGGCTGCCCGCGCAGCTGCGTCGGGGTGTAGCCGGCATCTTCTAAAGACTTGTATGTTTCTTCCAGCAAAATACGCTGGGTGACGTCCATCTTCTCAGCTTCGATGGCCGAGATGTTAAAAAAGAGCGGGTCGAAGCGGTCGATGTCGTCCATCTTGCCATAGTTGATCGGAAACGGATTGGACGAATGGGCTTGGATGTATTCCAGCCATTTCGGATCGCTCACTTCGCTGATGCATTTTTTCCCGTCGCGAACCAGGTTCCAGAATTCTTCTTGATCGCTCGCCCCGGCACTCCGGACGGAGAGACCGATGATGGCGATCTCATCGGTCTCGACCCGTACTTCGCGAGTGGGCGGAGTGGGTGTCGGTGCTGGTGCTGGTGCTGGTGTTGGTTTCGGTGTCGGCGTTGGTGCCGATACCGTCGGCTGTGCTTGTTTTGCAGGTTGTACGAGGGTATGGAACTGCTTTTCCATGTAGACCGCCAGAGACTCAAGGTCTGCACATTCAAATACGATGCTGGTCGGCAGGTTCAGGTCGAACCGGACGTTGATCGCTTCGAGCAGTTCAACCGCATTGAGCGATCCGATCCCCAGTTCCTTGAAGGTATCCGATTGCTCCAGTTCGGTGCGTTCCAAACCCAAGGTCTGTTCGAAGATCTCGAACAGGATCTCTTTGATCTCAGTTCTGGTCATCCCGGAACTCATGCTCCCTCACTCCTTTAGATTTGTTGCAACATGTTGCGCCGAGCTTCCGGATACGGCGTCCTGTTGGACATCTGCTTTGCGTTGTGCTCTCGCAGTTCTGCCGGGCTGAGAGCTGAATTTTTGCTGATGACGAACAGACAGTAGCTGATCCAGCCTTTCTCAAGCGAGATCGAGCTATTGGCAAAGTTCCGAATGGAATTTTGTACGACTTCCGGCAGACCTTTCGTATTCTCCGCGTGCTCAGGATCATGCAGAGAGTTGGCGACCTGCTTGGAGACGTCAATCACTTCGTCAAGAACGAGGTGATGCTCCGCCAGCAGGTCGATCCAGCCTTGTACAGTCGGGATGTAGATGTCGATGCTCGGATCGGCGATGGCTCCGCGCAGGTTCGCGATGAAGTCCATCATCAGCACCTGCCCCCCTTCGTTGAGGGCCGAGGACATGTTCTGGAACAGCCCCTGCTTGTCAGGGATGTGGCAGCTGACTTCGATCCCGATCATCATGTCGTAGCGACCTGGGAATCGGTCTTTGGAGCTGTCTCCATGGAAGATGGCAGCTTGTGCGCCCAAGTTCAGTTCTTGAATTCTCCGGTTGCCAAGGTCCGCCTGCGCCTCCGTGATCGTAAAGCCCTGCGTTTTCAGATGCGGGTAGCGCTTGGCCAGCTGAATCACGTCTGTCCCATGAGCGCATCCGATGTCAAGCAGAGCGTGCGCGCGCTGGAAATCGCCTCGGCTGAACAGCACGCGGCGCATCTCGATCTGCTTGCTGCGCACCATCTCAAGTTCGGCCGGATATTGTTCCGGGTTCAGGTACACGCGGCTGATCGAGAAGCCGGGGATTTTTTCCTCAAACGGGCAGAAGGTCAGATACTCTTCTTGAAAACCGGAGTCTCCGCTTTCGACGACGCGCGTATAGAACTCGGCCGCCTTGTTGGAGATGGCAAATTCCTTTTCTTGCGGTTTCGGCCCCTCCACCCAGCATCTACGCTTCACAAATGGATAGGTCGGCAGCGAGACGCGCTGCACGTTCTTGCCGTCATGTAGTCGCTGCCACAGCACTTTGCTGCCGGAGAGCCAGAGGGCGGCCAGCTGCTCAAGATTGCGCTCTTGCAGCGCGGTTTCCACAAGGGCTCTGGCTTGGTGACGATCCGGTGCAGGACGGGTCTCGTCCACAACAGGCGAGGAGATGTATTCCTGCAAGCGCTGCAGCAGTTCTTCTTTGGAAGAGACGATGAAGGCTGCGCGCTTTTTCATCGGCTCGCGACCGACTTGCAGCGTGTAGGCGATCTGGGCGAGCGTCAGGGATCGGCCCGCTTCGCTCGCGAGATGCTCGGACAGACGAGCCGCCATGTGCTGCAGGCGGTCGTGGTTTCGGGCCGAGAGGATCACCAGTTGCTGTGCTGCGCCCGGTCGTTCTACCTGCACAGCCATCGCGGTCGGAATGTATTCTTCGATCACGGCATGGGCATTCGTGCCGCTGATCCCTGTCGTGCTGATCGCGCCGACTCGCGGGCGGCCTTCCTGCGTCGTCCACGCTCGGTTCTCGGTGCTGACGACGAACGGACTCTCCTCAAATCGGATGTACTCGTTGCTCGATTCGAATCCGTGCAAGCCCAACAGGGTGCGTTCGCGCATCGCCATCAGCATGCTGATCAGGCTGACGATGCCCGATGCGGCAAACGTGTGCCCGATGAGCGGCTTGATCGAGGAGAGCACACAGTTCTGCGTTTGAGCGCCAGGCTTGCGGAAGGCGCTGGTCAGCGCTTGGATCTCCATCGGATCGCCTAGCTTCGACCCGGTGCTGTGCGACATGACGAACTGGATGTCAGACGAATCGATTCCATAACGGTCATACACGCTGCGGATCAGATCGGCTTGAGCGTCCGGGTTCGGCGATGTGATACCATTCGATTGGCCGTTGTAGTTGACTCCGGTCGCTGTGATGCAGCCGTAGATCTGGTCGCGATCGGCGATCGCTTTGGACAGAGGCTTGAGCACGACGACGGCAACGGCTTCGCTCGGCACCAACCCGTTCGCACGCGAATCAAACACATACGAGTGTCCGTCCGGGGACAGCATGTCGATCCTGCTCATCCCTTGGTAGATTATCGGGGAGATCAAAAGATTGACCCCGCCGGCCAGCGCCACGTCGCAGTCCCCTGCGCGCAAGGCTTGGCAGGCTTGATGGAGCGCAACCAGCCCGGAGGAGCAAGCGGCGGTCAACGCCAGATTCGGCCCCTTCAAGTCGAGGGCGTAGGCGATGCGGGCGGCCAACGTCGCATTTTGATTGCCGTTGAGCGGGCCGCCATCCCCTGTCAGGAAGCCGTATTCACCCTCTTCGACACCGACGTAGACGCCGCACAACTTGCCGCGAATCTGATCGCCCATGTAGCCGGCATCTTCGAGCGCATGCCATGCTTCCTCCAAGAACAGGCGTTGTTTCGGGTCCATGTACTCCGCTTCTCTCGGCGAGATCTCGAAGAACAGCGGATCGAAGCAGTCGACGTCTTTTACGAATCCGCCCCATTTGGACGTGATTTTGCCTTCTTCAAAGTCACTTTGCCAGTCCCAGCGATCCGAAGGAATCTCGGTGATCGCGTTCTTGCCCGCTTTGAGGTTCTGCCAGAAGTCCTGCACGCTGTCCGCTTGCGGGAAGCGTCCGCTCATCCCGATCACGGCGATCGGTTCTTGAACGCCGGATGTCGGCGGCGGCACGAGAATCTCTTTTGTCACCGCGACTTCTTGCCGGGCCGGAGCGACAACCGGAACGGGTGTCGGTTCGGGGGCTGGTTCGGCAGTCGGTTCAAGGTAGTGCTGCGTCATCAACGCCTCGTGTTCGCGCAGGAAGTGCAGGGTCAATTTTTCCAACGTGGAGTGGCTAAAGAACAAGGCCGGCGTCACTTCGAGGCCGTATTGCTTGGAAAGACGGTTGCCAAGCTCGGCCAAGCTGATCGAGTCAAACCCGAAGTCGACCAGATTTTCCTCGACATCGAGTTCGTCGCGGGAGATTTTCAGGATCTGGCTGACCTGTTCTTTGAGATCCCACTCGATGCATTGCTCAAGCGAGAATCCTTGCAACTCCGGACGCATCGCTGTGCCCGACGAGACGCTGATAGTCGGCGGCGGCGTAGTGGGTTGAACCGCTGTCGGCGCTTGTGCAGCCATTCCGAGGAAGCGTTCGACGCGGCTTGGCTGCCCGACGAGGACCAGCTGCTGCACGTCGTTCTGCGAGAGGATCAGGTCAAAGAGCTCCACTCCCTCTTCCGCTTCCAAGAAGCGCTGTCCGCTCGACTTCAGGTAGTTCGCTGTGATCTCTCCTTCATCAAGACCCATTCCGCCTTCTTTCCAGAGCGGCCAGTTGATCACCAGCGTCTGGCCCGGCAACTGCTGTTCGTGACGGTGTTGCGCGTAGGCCATCTGGAAGCGGTTGCCGATCGCGTAGTCGCAGGAACCGAAATCGCCCAACACGGCGGATGACGAGGAGAAGTAGCAGACAAAATCAAGCTCGGTCTCCTCCGCCAGCAATTCGTCGAGCAGCAGGGTTCCTGCGATCTTCGGGCTCAGAACCCGTTCAAACGCCTTGATGTCCTTGGCAAAAAGGCTCTCGTCCCCGGACAATCCTGCTGCGTGCAGCACGCCGTGCAGAGGTCCGAAGCGATCGCGTGCACGAACCAGCCCGGCTCGCATCTGCTCTTCGTCACATACGTCCGCTTGCAGGTAGAAGACTTGGCTGCCCAGCGTCTCCAGATCGCTCAGCTTGCTGCGCTTCTCTTCGTCGAGCTCGGAGCGGCCGGTGAGGATGAGGTTCACAGGCTGTTTTTGGGCCAGATGCTCCGCGAACAAGTAGCCGAGCGCACCGAGACCGCCGGTGATCAGGTAGGTGCCGCCTGCCCGCACCGTGCGTTGGCCCGCTTCAAGGCGGGTCGGCTGGACGGTGCAGATGTGGCGCTTGCCTGCTTCATACAGGACGCTTTGCGCTTGCGGGGCATGGAGTTCACGCCAGAGCAGCGGCATCCAGTCTTGAAGCGAGGAAGAGCCCGCCTGCAAGACCGCCGTCACCTTCGTGTTAGGCAGCACTAGGCCCAAAGATCTTTCAAAGCCGATCCACGATTCGAAGTAGCTTCGCTCCACTCCGTTCTCGAATTGCCCAGCCAGCAGCAGGCGTTCGGGCTTCAGACCGGAAGCGTCGAGGAACTTCAGGATGTTCACGATACTGGAATACTCTCGGATCAGAGCCTTGTCTTCAAGCGGCCACAGGTACAGCATCCCGAAGACGTCTCGACGCTCCTCCTGCATGCGTTGGAAGGACTCTGGAATCGAGCTTCCCTGTGCGATGAACTCGACTTGCAGGCTCGGGCTCAGGGACTTGAGCGCCTCCCGCACCGTTTGCTGTAGTGCCGGATCGGACAGGAAGCAGACGAGCGTTCCAGCGTTCCGGGCTGTGACAGAAGGCAGGGATTTCTCTTGCCAGATTTCTCGGAATGTCATCAACTCGAAGGATTCCGGCTGCTTCTTGGCTTGTGCAGGTTTCGCTTGTGCAGGTTCAGCCTGCAGTCCAGTCAGGCGAACGCAGATGTTCCCTTGGGCGTCGCACAGTTCGATGTTGAGCGTGCCATCGCTTCCCTCTTGCACCCTTGCTTGCAGGTTTGTCGAGACCGGGGCCAGCACTTCAAGGTTTTCCACGACGCTCGAAGACATCAGGGTGCGTGCCGCTCCAGCCGTTCCTTCCGGCACCCAGTAGCGCTGTTTGGCAAACGGATAGGTCGGCAGGCTGATGCGGCGCGGCTTGTGTTCGCCGTAGAGCTTGTTCCAGTCCAGCTCCAATCCTTTGACCCACAGGTCGACGAGCTTGACGTGCTTGCGGCGCTGAATCCATTTTTCAATCGCTTCCTGCAGCTCTTCATCGGCGAGGAAGAGCGAGAGGGTGTCTCGGTTGGCTTTGACATGGCCGCGATAGAGGGTTGGGACATCCTCTTGGCCGGACACGCAGGCGCGCAACTTGGTCGCGAGGTCTTGAAGCGAGTCGACGAGCAGCGCCATGCGCGCATCGTGCGCTTCTCGACCGATCTGCAAGGTGTAGGCGATGTCAGCGAGGTCCGCATCTGTGAACGGCTGCGTCTCGATGGCGTGAAGCAGGCGCGCGGCCAGCTCCTGCAACCGTTCTTCGTTCTTGGCCGACAACACGATCACGGCCGGATTCTGCGGCGTCACCTCGACAGGCGTGCGCAGCGACTCTGCCGGTACGTACTCCTCGATGATCACGTGCGCGTTGGAACCGCCCGCTCCAAACGATGAGATGCCAGCGATGCGCGGCACTTCGCGAACCTGACCGCCGATCTCCACCAGCGGGCGCTTCCACTCCGCCAGCTCCTGCTGCACGACGAACGGGGTCGCGTCAAAGTCGATGTTCGGGTTGAGCACCTTGGCGTGCAGCGATGGTGCAAGTTGACGATGCTTCAGTTGCAACAGCACCTTCGTAACGCCGGCGATGCCCGCCGCGCTCTCACAGTGCCCGATGTTCGACTTGGCCGAGCCGATGGCACAGGATTGCAGTTTAGCGTTTTTCCCTGCTTGGAAAGCCTTGGTCAAGCCGGCGATCTCAATCGGGTCGCCAAGCGAGGTGCCGGTTCCGTGCGCTTCGATGTAAGAGACCATGCTCGGGTCAAGCCCTGCCTTGCGCAACGCCTGCTCGATCACATTCGCCTGCGCATTCGGGTTCGGGACGGTGTACCCGTTGGTTTTGCCCCCGTGGTTGATCGCGGTGGCCTTGATCATGCCGTGGATCTGATCTCCGTCTTCAATCGCCTTGGACAGAGGCTTGAGCAGCACCGCGCCCACGCCTTCGCCCGGCACGTAGCCGTCGCCCCCTTCGCCAAAACTCTCGCATCTGCCCTTGCTCGACGCGAACTTGCCTTGGCCGAGCAGCAGGTACTTGTTCGGGTGAATCGAGACGTTGACACCGCCGGCGATCGCCAGTTCACAGCCGCCTTGCTGCAAGCTCTGGCAGGCCAGATGAATCGACGTCAGCGAAGACGAGCACATCGTATCGACGGCAAGGCTCGGCCCGTGCAGGTTGAAGAAGTACGACACCCGGTTGGCGATCGACGAGGGGTTGCCAGACAGGGCAAGCGGTCGGCCGAGGATCGTCTCCTCTGCGCCGTACAGCTGATACTCTTCGTACATCACGCCGACATAGACCCCGACGTTGCCGTCAAGCCCCAGCCCGCGATGTTTGGCGAGCATCTCGCGCGTATACCCCGCATCTTCCAGCGCCTCGTAGACGGTCTGCAGGAACAGTCGCTCCTGCGGGTCCATGATCTCCGCCTCGCGCGGGGAGATGTTGAAGAACTTCGGATCGAATTGATCCACGCCGTCAATAAATCCGCCCCATTTGCTGTTCGTCTTGCCCGGCTTGCTTTTGTCCGGGTCAAAATAGAGGCTGTGATCCCATCGGTCTTTTGGAATCTCCGTGATGCAGTCCTTGCCATCCCGCAGATTTTGCCAAAACTCCTGAAGGTTGCGCGCCCCCGGATAGCGGCCGGAGACGCCGATGATCGCGATGTCCTGTTCTCCCTTGGCCGCCTTCGCAGGTTGCGCGACCGGCGCTGCATGCACAGCCGTCGAACTCGCGGCCAGCCTCGAACGTCTGCGGCTGCTGACAACCGACGGCTCAGGAGTGGACGTGGCCGCCACCGAAGCGGATTCCGAAACCCGCTCCTGCTCCCCGATGTCCAAGAGCTGCTGCAAGAGAACACGATGGGCGTCCAGGAAGTATCCGGTCAGCTCGCGGAGGTTTTGGTATTCAAAGAACAGCGTTTTCGGCAAGGAGCCAAACGTCTTTTCCAGTTGGTTGGTCAGCTGCATGACCAGAATCGAATCGATGCCGTATTTTTCAAAAGGCGCATTGGCTTCAATCCGGCTGGCTGGCATCTTCAGGACGGAAGAGAGCAACGTCTTGAAATACTCGATCGCTCTCTCTTCAAAATCGCTCGAAATGAGAGTCGGCCCTTCTTCCAGCCTAGACACTGGCCCAGCTGCGGCTGTCGGTGCTGTTTTTGCAAAAACGGCGCGGATGCGATCCAGATCGCCTTCGACGACAAGAATCTGGTCTTGCTCGGAAGCCATGCCCTGATACAAGGCGCGAATCCCGGTTGCCGTCTGCATCGGGATCATACCGAGGGTCTCTCGCACCGTCTGCTCCGTCTCCTGCTCCACCTGCATCCCGCCTTCTTGCCAGAGCGGCCAGTTGATCGACAGCGTCCGGCCGGAGCGTTTGCCATTTGCGACCCGCTCGTTTCGATACCCCGCAAAAGCATCGAGGAAGGCATTGGCCGTCGCATAGTCCGCTTGTCCCGGGTTGCCGATGGCTCCGGCCACCGAGGAGAACGTCACGAAGAAGTCGAGCGGCAGATGTTGCGTCGCCTCATCGAGATGCACGGCACCGGCCGCCTTGGGAGCCAGCACGTCCTGCAACTCCGCTGTCGTCTTCTTGAGGATCAAGTTGTCGCGAATCACGCCTGCGCTGTGCAGGATGCCGTGCAGAGCGCCATGCTCAGATTGAATGCTCTCGATCAGCTGCATGACCCCCGCGAAGTCGGTCACGTCCACTTGCCTGTACACAACATTTGCGTCCAAGGACTGAAGTTCTGCCTGTTTCTCAGCGCTCAGCGGCCCCCGTCCCGTCAGGACGAGCGTCGCCCCTTTCACTTGCCGTGCGATTTCGCCAGCAAAAATGCGGCCTAGGCCCCCTGCGCCCCCTGTGAGCAGGTAGACGCCTTGGTCCTTCCATGGAATGCGCAACACCTCTTCGCCCGGCTCGACTTCGCTCCATCCTGTTCCCCAGCGTTTGCCGCCTTGGTAACGGACGTGTGCGTCGCCTGCACAGCGAGCATTTTCTCGCAAGGTCTCCGCAAGGTTGCTCGCATCGTCAACTTCGATCAGCTGCCCGACAAGGTTCGGATTCTCCAGCTGAGCGGTCTTCAGCAGTGCAGAGAGGCCGGTGAAGACCTGCCCGTCCCCTTGCGCCGGAACGACGATCTGCACGAGCACCTTCCCTTTGCGTCTTTCTTGCAAAATCGACTTGATCGCCTCAAACGCATGTGCTGCATAGGCCTCGAAGCGTTGGGCAAGCCCTTTTTCCTCTGTCTGCAAGATCAGGCTCCGCATCCCGCTCTGTTCGATCTCAGCGTCCACTTCGCAGAGCATCACCAGATGGTCCGCATACACCGTCTGTACAGCCTGCAGATTGACCGGACGCTCTGTCCAGTCCGGTCTGAGCATCAGCGTCCCCGCCTCGGCTCCTCGCTCGCGGTCGAGTATGCGGGAGGAATAGCCCTTCATCCGCACGCGGACGCTTCCGCTCTCGTCGCACAGGTCGAGATCGAGCTTGTGTACCTTGTCCCCTGGCTTGTTACCTTCACTGCGGCGCACGAAGGCCCACATCGAAGTGGTGCAAGGCCCGAAGATCTCCAGCTCCTCCAGCGCGAACGGCAGGGCCGGCTGGAGCGTCGTTTCGTCAGTCAGGAAGCCGATGGCCGTCTGCAGAGTCGAGTCCAGCAGGCTCGGGTGCAGGATGAACTGACGCGCGGTGCTCGCGACGGCGGCTGGCAGCGACAAGCGGGCCAAGATCATCTCCTGCCCGACATAGAGGTGCTCCATCCCTTGGAAAGCCGGCCCGTACTCAAGGCCCGCTCGGCGGTACAAGTCATAGCATTCCGCCGCGCCTCGTTCGCGCTGCCCGCACTGCGCTTGCAGAGAAGCAAGATCGAGCACGGGAGCCTCGACGTCCGACAGAGCCGGTACCGCGCGCCCTTGGCTGTGTACGATCTCGCCGTCCAAGCCGCTGTACACTTCAAATCCGATCTCGCCGTTCTCTTCCGGGAACAGCCCGATCTGCACCGACACCGCGTCTTCTTCTGCGATGATCGGACGCGCCCAGACCACATTTTTCAAAGAGATCGACGGCATGTCGGCGGCCTGCTCCAGCGCGGCGCGCGCCATTTCCAGATAGGCGACACCCGGCAGCACCTTCCGCCCTTGCACCTGATGATCGGACAGGAAAAATTCTCGCCCGGTAAACGTCGAGGAGAAGCGTTGCTCCGTCAGTTTGGAGGTATTGCTGTGCAGCAGCGGATGCAGGGCGGCTGTCATCGTCGAAGCCTCCCCTTCCTCCATATCCGGCTCCGGCACCCAGAAGCGCTCTCTGGCAAACGGATAGGTCGGCAGATGAGCACGGCGCGGTCTCGAATCGGCATAGAGTTCCGACCAGTCGAGTCGGACGCCCTTCACCCAGAGTTCGGCGATCTCTTGCAGCGGCTTGTTTGCAATGCCCTGCGCCTCCTCCTGCCCCGTTCCCGACTGCGACGTCAAGAGACCGGGGAGTATCCGCCCCTCTGCATAGGTTTCAAAATTCTGACGCGCTTCGTCTCTCGAACGGGCCACAAACGCCAGCCGCACCTCTCTTGCATCGCGTCCCGTCTGCAGGGTGTACACGATGCTCGCAAGGCTCAGGTCGCGCTCCCGTTCGAGGAAGCCCGCCATCGAGGCTGCATACGTCCGCAGCTGTTCCTCGGTCATGGCAGACAACACAAAGAGCAACGGCGCATCCGCTTCTCCCGCTGCCGAAGCCAGCCTCTCTTTTTCCAAATGCTCTTCGATGACGACATGCGCGTTCGTCCCGCTGAATCCGAAAGAGCTCACCCCGGCACGGCGCGGCATCCCGGCTGGCACCTCCCATGGAATCAGGTCGGTATTGATGTAAAAAGGACTCTTCGCGAGCCGAATGTGCTCGTTCAATTGGTTAAAATGCACCGTCGGCGGCACCTGTCGATGCTTCATGGCCAGCAGCACCTTGATCACCCCGGCCACTCCGGCTGCCGTCAGCAGGTGTCCGATGTTGCTTTTCACCGAACCGAGAGCGCAATAGCCGGTTTTCTCCGTGAAGTGCCGGAAGGACTCGGTCAGCGCCTCCACTTCAATCGGGTCGCCAAGCTTCGTGCCCGTCCCATGCGCTTCGATCAGGGAGATCGTCTCCGGGTCGATGCCAAATCGTTCATACACGTCCTGCTCCAGCTGGATCTGCGAATTGACGCTCGGCGCGGTGATCCCGTTCGTCTTGCCGTCCTGGTTGACACCCCAGCCGCGAATCACGCCATAGATCGGGTCTTCGTCCCGCACAGCATCTTCAAGGCGCTTGAGCACCAAGACGCCCACGCCCTCCCCCGGCACAAAGCCGTTGGCGCGCGTATCAAACGAATAGCAGCGTCCGTCGGGCGACAACATGCCCGCCTTGCTCGTCATGATGTGCAAGGTAGGCCCGGCCGCCGCGTACACCCCGCCGCTCAATGCCAAGTCGCTCGTTCCGAGCAGCAGGCTGTTGCAGGCTTCGGCCATCGCCACCAGCGAGGAGGAGCAGGCGGTGTCGATCGCAAGGCAAGGGCCTTTGAGGTTGAGCAGATACGAGATGCGAGCGCTGAGGATCGAGGAAACCGCCCCCATCAGGCCTTGTGCGTTCAAGCCTTGATGGTTCAGCGCCTGCCCGTAGTCGTTCGTGCCGCAGCCGACGAACACGCCGGTTCGGCTGCCGGACAGAGAGGACGGCGCGATGCCGGCGTCTTCGATGGCCTGCCATGCGCTCTCCAAAAATAGCCGCTGCTGCGGGTCCATCAACTCCGCTTCGGCAGGCGAGATGTTGAAGAACAGCGGGTCGAACTTGTCCGCATCCTCCAGCACGCCCATCCACTTGGAGTAGGTTTTGCCCGGTGCGCTCGGGTCCGGCGAGTAGTGCTCGTCGAGCGACCAGCGCGTCGCCGGAATCTCGGAGATGCAGTCGCGGCCTTGTGCGAGGTTGTTCCAGAACTCGTCTGCATTCTTGGACTTCGGGAATTGACCGCTCAGCCCGATGATCGCGATCGCCGCCCCTTCAAAACTCGGCACCGCTTCTGCGCCGGCTGCCGAAACGGACGTGGACTGACGGGATTCCAGATGTTCACACGCCTTGCGCATCAGCAGTTCTGCCACCGTGTTCACATGGCGCTGCTGCCAAGACTCATACGGCGTGCCTTGTACCCACCTGTTGAACGCCCCCATCGCCGGGCCGCAGAAGATCTGAAAATTATCCCGCTCCTGCTCATCCCCTCGCAGGGTCGCCTGTGCGGAATGGGCAAAATACCACTTGAAGATCAGCCCCATCTTGAAACGCGGGTTCTCGGCCGCCTCTTCGAGCTGCTCCGGATGTTTGGCGCGCTTGTAGGCGCAGACGAGATCCCAGACTTCCTCAAACGTCTTCTTAAAATATTTCGTTTCGATCTCATGCCGGATCGACAGCGGAATCTCGTCGATCGAGTTGTATTGGTGGAACAGCTGGTGCAGCTTGTTGGCGCGGGCGGCGAACTGGGTGTGTTTTTTCACCACCTGCACCTTCGCGCCGATCTCAAACATATCGCCTGCAACCGTGATCGCCATGTCGTGGATCGAAACGGACTGCAGCAGGTCCTTGACGACCGGATGGGCCCCGCTCTCCACCGTGCATTGATTGATCGATCCTGTGAAAATAAAATCAGCCCCGAGCATGAAGGCCGACGCGACCGCTTCCGGCGTGCCGACCCCTCCGCCGCAGCCGATGAGAATCTCCTCTTGGTAGCGGTACTGCCGCTGGAGTTGGTCTTTGAGCGCGCGGATGGCGGGCAGGAGGGAGAACGATACGCCTTGGTTCGTGTGACCGCCCGAGTCCGCTTCGATCGCGAGGTCGTCGACCAGCGGAATCGTTTGCGACAGGGCGGCTTCTTCCTCGCTGATCAGGCCGTAGCGCAGCAGCTGCTGGACGAGCGGCTCCGGCGGCGGCGAGAGAAACACGCGCGCCGTGTCCAGATGCGAGCATTTGGCGATCAGACTGCGCGGGAAGATCAGCCGGCCGTTTTGACGGGACAGGCCCTTGAGGCGCAGATAGACCAGCGGGAGCGTCGGAGCGGAGAAGGCGGACACTTCGATCGCCTTCACGCCGTACTCGACGTACAGTTCCGCTGTGCGCCGCTCTTCGTCCGGGTCGTTCAGGTTGGCGATCAGGCACATGCCATACGGCTTGTCCGAACCCAGCCGCGCCTGAATGCGCTGCAGGACGGGCTCCAGTTCATGCACCTGAAAACCGGCGCTGCCAAAAAAGGCCAGCAGACCGGCCTGCCCCATGCGCACCACCATCTCCTTAGATGCGATCCCTCGATACATCGAGCCGGCAAAGTAACTCCAAATGGTGCGGTATCTCGTTTGGAACAGCGGATGGCCTAGCGATTCCGGCTGCAGGCGAACCGCCGGATCAACGGACAGTTCGCGCACAGCATTCGCAAGGGGGGCGGACATTTGCAACTCGTGGGATCGAGCCCCTGCAAGGACCTGTTTGGCCTCTTCAGGGCTGATCTCTTTGGCTTCAAGCGCACGTAAGATCTCTTGTATCTTCATCTGAACCCCTCTTTTACAGCAAAATGTATAGTCGCAAGCACGGCGAGTGCTTGTTAATTTCCGAACAGGGAGATGATTCTGTCTTTCACTTCCGGTTTATGGAATGTCTTTTCATGCATGGCCATCTCTTGCTCGATCACGCGAGGCAGTTCCTCCCGGATCGGTCGGACCAGATGGTCCTTCAAGGTGATCAGCGACACTCTCGGTTTTTCTGCCAGTTGGCGCGCCAGCTGCAGCGCCCGGTTCATCACGTCTTCACGCGGAACGACGGGGAACGGCACGCCCCTTTTTTCCAAATCGGCGCCTCTGTAATTGTTGGCGCTCATCAGCATCTCTTCTCCGAGGGAGAAGCCCAACTTCTTCGGCACGATGTAGGTAGCCCCCATACCGGGTGTGAATCCAAATCGCATAAAACTGGTCGTGTACACGCTCTCACGGCTCAAGATCACAAAGTCGGCAAACAGCCCGACGACAAACCCGCCGCCGATCGCGTGCCCTTGCATCGCGGCGATCACCGGAACCTTGCACTCCAAGGCGAGCGCGAAGACGTTCGCATCGGTGAACCGGCCTCTTCCTTCATGAATCGCCAGCAGCCCTTCCATCGTGCCGCCGGAGCAAAAATAATTGCCATAGCCGGTGAGGATGACCGCCTTGCAGCGTTCATTCGCGGCGATCTCCTCAAACGCTTCGATCAGGCCGCGCACCAGCCCTTCGGTAAAGGTGTTCTTCTGTTCCCGATCCTGCAAGGTCACTTGCACGATCCCCGTCTCGATCTCTCTGCACTCCACCACTGGATTCGCCATGTTCTCCTCCACTCTCCGTGGATCAGCTCTCCCACGGGAATTGACCTGTTTCGATATAACGGAAAATCAGCTCTTGGTTGCGCGGATCTGCAAACACTTCCCGGTTCGCTTCGAGCGCCAACGGCTTGGCGCGGTGCAGACCGTCCTGCAAGCTGTTCATCAAGCGCTTGTATCGCTCGATGCCGCGCTTGGGCACATAGCGCAGCCGCATGAGATGCTTGCGAAGCAATGTCTCGCTCTCTGCATCGCAGGCATCGACAAGCCCCCACTCCACGGCTTGTCGGACGTTGACCGGCTGCGTCATCAGCGTCAGATAGTTCGCCTTCTGAAAACCGATCCGCCGGATCAAAAACGGCAGCACGCATGCTGGCAGAAGTCCGAAGAGCAATTCGGACAAGGAGAACTCCGCCGTTTCATCCGCCAGCACGATATCGCAGGTGGCGACAAACCCGACGCCGCCTGCGTTGACCTTGCCGCGAACGTGCGAGATGGTGATAAACGGGCCAGTCGCCAGATCGAGCCACAAGTCGTACAGCGGCTCCGGTGACGGGTCGAGGCTCTGCCCGCTCGCCTTTTTCTCATGCAGCTCTTGAAAATCGGCCCCGAAGCAGAACACGTCCGGCAACCCCTCCAGCACGAGGATCGAAGCCTGTTCCCGGCAGTGATCGATCACCTGGCGACACTCGTACACCAAGCGCTCGTTGATCGTGTTCTTCGCCTCGGGACGGTTGAACTGCAAAAAGCACACCGGGCCTTGCATCCGCACCCGGATCGTCTCGTAGGCGGCCGTGTTCATCAGCACCACCGGTATTCTCGATGGAATTCTGAGATCTCTTCCAGATACAGGCGCTGTCCGGCTTGCCCGGAAGCGAGGGCGCCCGGGATCAGGTTCAAGTCCAGCTTGACATTGCGGGTGCCGAATTTGACGGCGCTGCTGCTGTGGAGAATCTTTTCATATTCGTCCATCGACAGTCGGTAACGGCTGTTCAGTTGCTCTTGAAGCTTGAAGCCGCGCAGGACTTCTTGACTGCGAGGGGTGACGACGCCGCTGTAAAATTCGGAGCAGCAGCCCGAGCCATAGGAGAAGATCCCGATGCGCTTGTTCCCTTCAAACTGCCCGTTGTCGATCGTGCTCGCCAAGGAGAGCAGAACGGTGGCCCCCATGATGTTGCCCACGCGCTGGCAGTAGGTCAGACCCGGCACCACGCGCTGTTGGAAATCGGCTTCGATCTCCGGGCCTTTGACCTTGGCGATCTTGCGCATCATCGTGCGGTGCGCGCCTTTGACCATGCCGCCAAACGGCGTGTGGAAGGACAGGTACTGGAACGTGTCGCGGTACTCGACATCGGCGACGCGGCGCTGGTATTCCAGGAACGCATTCTCGCAGCAATCCAGATACGAGAGCAGGGAGAGGTCCGCGTCGCCCGCTTCGCTGTCGGCCACCGGGCGGCAGGTGTCCATCACCTCGTAGCCGTAATATCCGTTGGCTCCGACATCGACTTGGAACACGTGCGGCTTGTCGCTGACCAGAAGCGCCACCGCACCTGCGCCGCCGCTCGGTTCGGCGAACGACCAGTCTTCGCTGAGCGCATCTCCGCCTTCGACGGCCAGGAACCGGGAGATGTCCGTGGCGACGACGAGCGCTTTGGCTCCGGGCGAGACTTGGGAGAGGATGAAGTTGATCGCCATCTGGAATCCGGCTGTGCCCGAATAGCAGGCTTGCTTGATCTCGAACAGGCGGCAGGTACGGCTCAGTCCCAGATGATGATGCACGTAGGTGCTGAGCGACTTGCCGAAGTCGATCCCGGATTCCGTGCAGGTGATCAGCAGTTCGATGCGGTTTTTTTCTTCCTCGGACAGCGCATCGACCACCGGCTTGGCCGCGTTGACGGCAAATGTCACCGGGTCTTCAAACGCCAAGGCGACCGCCTTTTGCTTCATCAGCAAATTTTCAAATCTGGGGTTGTCCAGGTTTCGATGTGTGGCCAGATCCATGACATCGAGATACGCGGTCCCCCCGAACACATTCATCGCTTCGATACCGACGGCAACCATAGTCGTCCTCCTCATACTCGTTGTAAACAGATGGCGGTGTTAACGCCGCCAAATCCCATGCTCAGGCTCAGGGCTCTGTGCATGTCATGCGGCTCCGCTTCTCCACGTACCCAGTTGAACTCGACGTCCATCGGGTCCTCCAAGTTGCGGGTCGGATGCAGCTGAGACGCTCTCATCTGCAGCAGCGTGGCGACGATCTCCACAGCGCCGGCCGCCGTCAGCCCGTGGCCCGTAATCGACTTGGTGGCGTTGATGCGCGCCGCAAGCAGCCCGCATTCGCGCAGAGCCTGCAATTCGGTCTCATCGCCGATCCCCGATCCCGTTCCATGCGGGTTGATGTAGTCGATCTCCTCGGGTGACAGGCCCGCTCGTTCCAGCGCTTGTCGAATCACTCGAACCTCCCCCTCGCACGAGGGGTTCGGGTTGCGGTTGGCATCCATCGCCAGGCCCCAGGCGACCACGCTCGCGTAGGGTCGGACCTGCCGTTGGATCGCATGTTCGGCCCGTTCGATCACGATGACGCCGCATCCTTCCCCGTAAATGAACCCGTCGCGTCCCTTGTCAAACGGACGGCATGCCCGAGCTGGGTCGTCCGCATAGCGGTCGCTTCCCATCGCGCCGAGTGCTCGTAATCCCTGAAGCTCCATGTAGGACAGATCCATCAAGCCTCCCATCGCGAGGCAGACATCAACTTGTCCCGAACGAACCGCTTCAGCGGCCTGCAAGACCGCCAACTGTCCGCTGGCCGAAGCCCCGCCGATCGTGTAGCCGAACCCGCGTATGCCGAACTGTTCGGTACACAGGCCGCTCAGGTCGCTGTCCAGAAAAGAGAGTCCGTAGGTCGGACGCAGAAAGTCGAGCTGGTCCCCGTAGGATTCATGCGTTTGCAGCAGTTCGCGCTGCTGCAGGTTGGAGCCGCCTACCACAAGGCCGATGCGGGACGGGTCGACCGTGCTGAGCTGCGCTTCGTCCCACGCCTCTTGCAAGGTGGCCAGCGCCACTTGCCCGGAAAAAGAGAGCGTGCGCAACAGCCGTTTGGTAAAACGCTCCGGAAGAGACAAGGAAGGAACCTCCGCTCCGAGGAAGGAGGTTCCTTTTTGTCTGCCCTGGCGTTGCATCACGCCGAACGCATGGCGGCCTGCCAGCAGAGCGGAGGTAAAATCCGACTTGCCCTGCCCGATGGCCGAGGTGACGCCAAGGCCCGTGATGAGCAACTCAGGCGGTCTGGAGCTTGCCATAGAGGACCTCGACCAGTTCACCGATGTTTTTCGCCGTGGACAGCTCGACGCGCGGGATCTTCAGGTCCAGCTCTTCGATGGTCATCATGACGATCTCCGCGCGATCCACCGAATTCGCGCCAAGATTGGCCAGTTGGTCCGTCGGCTGGAAGGTGTGACCTTCTAGCTCCGGGAGCACTTCACGGGTATTGCGGACGATGACTTCAAAGATCTCTTGTTTGGTCATTTTACTTCCTCCTTGATTTTGAACTGCTGAAGCAATTGATCGGCTTGTTCGCTGTCGAGATTCCCTTCATACACCTGCAAGAGCAGATCGTCTACGGAGAGCTCCGTTGCCGGCTGTTCCGCGATCGGATGCTTGTGCAGCTGCTTGCTCAAGTAGGCGGCGAATTCGCGAAGGGTCGGGTAGTCGTAGACTTTGGTCGCCGGGATGTCGGTGCCATGTTGCTGGTTGATTACGCGAATCCATTCCACTCCGACGATGGAGTCCAGGCCCATGTCGACGAACTTCCTGTCGAGGTCGATGTCGCTTGGCTGCAGGAACAGCGCGTCTGCGAGACTGGTGCGCAGTTCTTCTTGCAACGCCTCTGCGGACGGGGCACTGGGGATCGGGCTCGCCGTTTTGATCTCTGGCTGGCTAGGTTCGCTCGGCTGCACCTTCAGGGATTTTGACAGATAGGTGGCCAATTCGCGGACGGTCGGGTAGTCATAGACTTTGGTCGCCGGGATGTCGGTGCCGTACTGCTGGTTGATTACGCGAATCCATTCCACTCCGACGATGGAATCCAGCCCCATGTCGACGAACTTTTTGTCGAGGTCGATGTCGGCCGCTTGCAGGAACAACGCGTCTGCGAGACTTGCGCGCAATTCTTCGTGCAGGGTGGCCGCCGAGACGGAAGGAGCCGCCTTGGGAGCTTTGATTTGCGGTGCAGGCGTCGGCGTTGGTGTCGGTGCTGGTACAGGTGCCGTTGCCGCTCTTGGTGCGTTTTTGCTCAACACGTTTTCGATGTAGCCGGCAAACTCGCGGATGGACGGGTAGTCATAGACTTTGGTCGCCGGGATGTCCGTGCTGTACTGTTGATTGATCACGCGAACCCATTCCACACCGACGATGGAGTCCAGCCCCATGTCCACGAATGCCTTGTTCACGTCGACGTCGCTCGGCTGCAAGAACAGCGCTTCGGCCAGGGTCGCTTGCAGCTCTTTTTGCAAAGACTCCGCCGGGATGGATGCCGGAACAGACGGTACAGGCACCGCCACTTTGATCTCCACAGGGGCCGGTGCCGTCGTCGCTTGACCTACAGGTGACAGTTGGATCGGTCGACGGGGTGCTGACCGTTCCGAGGACGGCTCGCGGACAGCCGACAGCGGCTGCAGCGCGATCCCGTTCGTTCGGACGGAACGGTTCGATCTGCCGGAACGGTTCGACGACGCTTTGGCCGGTCCGATCGGCTTGAGTTCGCCCTCCGGTGCGACTGGTGCGACTGGTGCTACCGGTGCTGCCGGTGCTACACGGATCGCCGGGAGCCAGATGCGTTGTTTGGCGAACGGGTACGACGGGAGACTGATCAGGCGGGGCTGGTGTGCACCGTGCAGCTTTTTCCAATCTAAGGTCAATCCCTTGACCCACAAGGAAAGGAGTTTGCCGAACTTGCGCTTTGCAATCCACGCTTCAATCGTCAGCGCCATGTCTTCATCGGCGGCAAACAGCATCAGATCCTCATTGTTGCGTCTGAATTGCCCGCGATACAGGTCTTCTACGCCCGTCTCGCCAGCTGCATAGCGCTTCAGCTTGTCAGTCATCTCTTGCAGAGAGCCAACGACCAGCGCCAGCCGCTCTTCCATCGGCTCGCGTCCCACCTGCAGCGTGTAGGCCGCATCGGACAGATTGGCCTCCGTGATTCGCCCGTCCTCGACGGCTGCCAGCAGCTGCAGAGCCTGTTGGCGAAGCTGCTCTTCCTGGCGAGCCGACAGCACGATCACAGCCGGGTTCTGCGGCGTGACCCGCGCCTGCATCCCAGACGCTTGCTCAGGTCTGTACTCTTCGATGAGGATGTGCGCATTGGCACCCCCTGCACCAAACGAGGACAGACCTGCGATGCGCGGACCTTCCTGTTCTTTGCCGTCGATCTCTACCACCGGACGCTTCCAGTCGGTCAGCTCCTGCTGCACCACAAACGGCGTTTTCCCAAACTGAATGTTCGGGTTCAACTCTTGCGCATGCAGGCTCGGCGCAAGTTGGCCATGCTTCATCTGCATGACGATCTTCGCAAGTCCCGCGATGCCGGCTGCCGCTTCCAGATGTCCGATGTTCGACTTCACCGAGCCGATCGCGCAGAATCCGGTGTCCTTCGTATGGCGTCGGAAAGCTTGTGTCAGCCCGGTGATCTCGATCGGATCGCCGAGCTCTGTGCCCGTGCCGTGCGCTTCGATGTAGCTGACTTGGCGCGCGTTGAGTCCGGCCCGCTGCAAGGTCTCGAAGATCAGGTCGCCTTGCGCAGTCGGGTTGGGCACGGTGTACCCGTTGGTCTTGCCGCCGTGGTTCACGCGGGAGGCTCGGATCAGCGCATGAATCTGGTCGCCGTCCGCGAGCGCTTGCGACAACGGCTTGAGCAATACTGCGCCCACACCTTCGCCCGGCACGAATCCGTTGCCGTTCAGCCCTAAGCTCTTGCATTGCCCGTCCGTCGAGAGCATGCGCTGCGCACTGAGGAACACGTAGGTGGAAGGATGCAGGTACAGGTTCACCCCGCCCGCGATCGCCATCTCGCAGTCCCCGCGATACAAGTGCTCGCAAGCCTCATGAATCGCGCTCAGCGAAGAGGAGCACATCGTATCCACCGGCATGCTCGGCCCGTTGAGGTTGAGGAAATACGACACGCGGTTCGCAACGGAAGCAAAAGACGTGCGCGGGAAGATCTTCTCCCCTTGCTTCCACAGATCCGGCCCATACAGCTCAAAGCCGGTTTTGGTCACGCCGACAAACACCCCGACGCGGCCTTCGTGCTGGTCCGCGATGCGCTCCTTGGTATATCCGGCATCCTCCAGCGCCTTCCAGCTCTCTTCCAAGAAGAGGCGCTCCTGCGGGTCGATGTTGATCGTCTCTCGGGGCGACAGGTTGAAGAACTGCGGATCGAAGTCTGCGAATCCGTCTACAAAACCGCCCCATTTGCTATAGCTTTTGCCTTGTCTCATCGCTTCGTCTTGATTCGGATGGTAATAATCATCCAGCGACCAGCGTTCGCTCGGAACCTCGGAGACGCAGTCTCGGCCCGCTTTTAGATTCTCCCAATAGTGCTGTAGCGAAGGCGACTTGGGATAGCGGCCGGAGATCCCGATGATCGCAATCGGTTCACGCTCGTTCGGTTTCGTCGGCAATGGCGCTACAGGCGCGATCCGTTCGACCGGTCTTGCCGGCGGCTGTGCAACAGATGCATCCGCTGCGACGGGTGCTTCATACCCCGTCCACCGCTGGCAGGCCGTCCGTTCTTCCTCGACAAAATAGTCGGCCAGCGCGCCCAGCGTGCGGTATTCAAAGAAGAGCGTCTTGGACAGATCGCCAAAGATCACGGCGAGCTTCTGGTTGAGCTTGGAGATCATCAGCGAATCGATCCCGTAGCTCTCCAGCGGCTCTTCGGCATCCAGCTGGTTCGCGCGGATGTCGGTGGTCTCGCTGAAGAGAACTTTTAGCGCATGCAAGGTCTTGGCGCGCAGTGCGGCGTCTTGCTCCTTGGCAGGCGTGACGACCTCTGCGGCTTCGGCTTTGGCTGCGCGTGCCTCGATGCGTTCTGCCACTTGACGAAGCGTGGTCTCATAGAGCGAAGCCGACGTGAGTTCCAGCCCGTATTGACGGTTGATCTTCTGCGCCAGTTCGCTGAGCAGGTACGGATCGAAGCCGTATTCCGTCAGTTGGGCATCCGGATCGATCTCGTTCCCCTTCACGTTGAGCAACTCGGAAACCATGTGCAGCAGGGCTGCTTCCAGCGGCGGCAGGACCGCCGTCGAGGAAGCGGACGTTGCGTGAACCGGTTCTGAGTGCAAGGTCTGCTTGATTTGTGCACGTTTGCCTTCCAACACCATCACCTGATCTTTGCCGGTTGCTAGACCGCGATACAAGGCCTGCAACCCGGTTTGAGTTCGCAGAGGGATCATCCCCATGCGTTGCAGCAGCAGCTTTTCCGTCTCTTCGTCAACGCGCATTCCGCCCTCTTGCCAGAGCGGCCAGTTGATGGACAAGATGCGTCCGCCGCGAGAGTTCGCAAAGGCATCCAGGAATGCGTTCGCCGTCGCGTAGTCGGCCTGTCCGAGATTGCCGAAGACGGCTGCGACGGAGGAGAAGAGCACGAAGAAGTCGAGGTTCAGGCCTTTGCTGGCCGCATCCAGATGCACCAGACCTGCAACCTTGGGAGCCAGCACCTCGGCCAGCTCCTCTTGTGTTTTCTTGAAAATGAACTGATCCCGGTTGACGCCCGCACCATGCAAGATGCCGTGCAGGGTGCCGTATTTTTCACAGATGCCTTCGATCAGGCGTGTCACCTCAGGAGCAGAGCTCACGTCGACTTGTCGATATTCCACGCATGCGCCCATGCCCCGCAGTTTCCGCAGACGGGCCTGACCAGCGTCCGACAGCGGGGATCGGCCCGCGAGAATCAGGGTCGGGTTGGCGGCCTGCCGTGCGATCTCCTCGGCGACGATCATCCCGATCCCGCCGGCGCCGCCCGTAAGCAGGTAGATGCCTCCTGAACGCCACGGAACCGGGGCGCGCTCTTGATCGATCTCCACTTCGCGCCACCCGGCAACAAGACGCTTGCCGTTTTGATAGCGGACATGGTCGTCTTGCAGGGCGTGCAGGTTCTCTTGCAGTCTCGCTTCAAGCCCTGCGCCCGACTCCACTTCGATCACTTGCCCGATGAAGTTCGGGTTCTCCAACTGCGCCGTTCGCAACAGGCCGGACAGCGCGGTGAACAGCTGCGAATCCGCCTGTGACGGCACGGCGATCTGCATCAGCACCTTGCCCTTCGGCTTGTTCTGCAGAAGGGTCTGAATCTCCGTGAACACCTGTGCCGCATACGCTTGGAAGCGTTCTGCAAGCGCAGCGGAGCCGGCTTGCAGGATGCGATACTGCAACGAATCGAGCTTCGCCTCGACCTCGCAGAGCAGCACAAGATGCTGCGCGAGAGACGGTGGTGAAGATTGCGGGACCACCGCCTGCTCGGTCCAGATCGGTTCAAACAGCAGCGCTTCATAGGCATCCTGCGCTTGCGAAATCCAGTGGCGCTCCTTCGCGAACGGATAGGTCGGCAGGCTGAGACGGCGCGGTCGGTTCTCGCCGTAGAGTCGGTTCCAGTCAGAAAACTGGCCCTTCACCCAGAGTTCGGCGATCTGCTCCGCCCCTCGCGATTCCGGATGAGCGGCCGCTTCGGCCGAGCTCGCCTTGCCGCGCTTGACCTGTCCTCGCCAGACACCGTTCAGCCCGGGCTGCCCTTGCAAGAACGCCTGCAATCTGCGCTCCATCTCTTCAACCGACGTGACGACCAGCGCCAGGCGCTCTTCCATCGCATCGCGCCCAACTTGCAGCGTGTAGGCGATGGATGCGAGGTCTTCGTCGGCAAACTCCTGCGCAACGAGGGCGTTGCACAGTTGCCGCACCTGCTCCTGCAGGCGCTGTTCATTCTTGGCTGACAGCGCGATGACGACCGGGTTCTCGGTGGAGGTCTCCGTCTTCGATCTCGGCTGCTCCTTCGGCAGATACTCCTCGATCACGACATGCGCGTTGACGCCGCCGAACCCGAAGGAACTGACGCCCGCACGGCGCGGCAGGTCTTGGCCGGCTGCGTCTTGCAGAGCCTCCCATCGCTTCGCCTCCCGCACGAGATAGAACGGGCTGCCCTCCAGTTGGATGTAGGGATTGACCGTTTCGCAATGCAGCGTAGGTGCCAGCGTCCGGTGACGGAGCTGCAGCAGCACTTTGATCACGCCTGCGATGCCGGCCGCGAGTTCAAGGTGGCCGATGTTCGTTTTCACCGAACCCAGCCCGCAGTGAACGCTCTCGACCTCTTGCGTCCCTGTTCTTCTGTACAACTCTTGGAACGCGCTCTTCAATCCGTTGATCTCAATCGGGTCGCCCAATTCGGTGCCCGTTCCGTGCGCCTCGATGTAGGTGACGGTCCGCGGGTCGATGCCGGCTTTGTCGTACGCATTGATCAGCAGGTCCGCTTGGGCCTTCGGGTTGGGAGCCGTCAGCGAGTTCGCGCGTCCCCCGTGGTTGACCGCCGTCGAGCGAATCAAGCCGTAGATATGATCTCCGTCGCGCTCGGCAACCGACAGCTTTTTCAAAACGAGCATGCCGACCCCTTCGCCGCGCACATAGCCGTTCGCCGCGTCCGAGAACGTCTTGCAGCGTCCGTCTTCAGATAGCATGCCGGCCTTGTTGAAGCTGATGTGCGCCTCCGGGGTTACGATCGTGTTCACACCGCCGACGACCGCCATGTCGCAGTCGCCGTTCTGCATCGCGCTGACGGCGCGGTGGATGGCGACCAGCGAACTTGAACAAGCGGTCTCCACCGGCTCGCTCGGGCCGTGAAGGTTCAGGGCATAGCTCGTGCGGTTCGGTCCGACCGACGGCACGACGCCCGTGGACGAGTACCCTTCAATCGGGAAGTTCGCCTGCGTGATCAGTCCGCTGTACCCGCTGCTTCCCGTTCCGACGAAAATCCCCGTCTTACTGCCCGACAGGCTCTGTGCCAAATAGCCCGCATCCTCGATCGCCTTCCAGACATAGGTCATCAAAAGGCGCTGCTGAGGGTCCATCAGCTTGGCTTCAAGCGGCGAGATGCCGAAGAAGAGCGAATCGAACTTGTCGGTCTCGTCGAGGAAGCCGCCCCACTTGATGTTCGTTTTGTTGGCTTCCGTCTTCGGGTCGCCAAAATAGGCTCTCCAATCCCAGCGTTCCGGAGGAATCTCGGAGATGCAGTCGATGCCTTCCACGAGGTTGTGCCAGAACTCCTGCATGTCGCGGGATTGCGGGAAGGCCCCGCTCATCCCCACGATGGCGATCGGCTCGGTCACCGCCGATTGTGCCTGTTGCACCACAGCGGTACGCGGGCGGCGCTTTTGTCTCGTCGCCCGGGTCGGAGTCGCTTCTTGCAGCAGGGGCGCTGCGACTTCCGCCCGTGCCGTTTCCGCTTGCACGGGGGCAGCCGGGGAGGAAGGAGCCGTCAAGCGCGAGGCGAACACATCTCGGAATTCGTCGGCCAAATAACCGGCAAACTCATGCAGCGTCGGATGCTCGAAGAAGATCGTCGGCATCAGGTCCAGCTTGTACGCCTCGTTTAGATCGTTGGCAAACTCGGTCAGCGTGATCGAATCAAAACCGTACTCGCTCAGCTCTGCATCCGCATCCAGCTCTTCTGCATCGACCTTGAGCAGACGGGAAACCGTCTGAGTCAGCAGGCCCAGCACGCGCTCTCGCAGGTTCATGCTGTCCGCCTTGTCATCGACAGCAACAGCGACAGAGGACGGCGAGACGGAGACAGATGCCGGCAGCAGTTTCTTCTTGATGCGCTCCGCTTTTCCTTCGATCACCAGCACTTGGTCCTGACCCGATGCCAAGCCTTCATAGAAGGCGCGAAGTCCGCTCTTGGTGCGCAGCGGGATCATGCCGAGGCTCTGCATCATCATCTTCTCGGTTTCCGGATCGACATGCATGCCGCCCTCTTTCCAGAGCGGCCAGTTGATCGACAGCGTCCGGCCAAGGCGACCCCCGGCGGCCACCCGTCTGTTGCGATGCGCCGCGTACTGATCCATGAACGCATTAGCCGCCGCATAGTCGGCCTGCCCCGGATTGCCAAGGCCGCCGGACAGCGAAGAGAACAAGACAAAGAAGTCCAAGGCCATGTCTTGGCTGGCGACATCAAGGTTCACAAGCCCGCGCACCTTCGGTGCCAGCACTTGCGTCAGTTCCGCCGCTGTTTTCTTGATGATGAAGCTGTCTCGGATCACCCCGGCGCTGTGCAGGATGCCGTTCAGGGTACCATGATCCGCCCGCAGCTCTGCAAACAGCTTCTCGACTGCCGCTCGATCGGTCACATCCACCTGCTTGTACACCACGCGCGCCCCCAGAGACTCCAGTTCGGACAGCGCCTCTCGTTGAGGCTCGCCCAGCACGGATCGACCTGTGAGCACCAGCGTTGCACCCGGCGCCTGTGTGGCGATCTCCTTGGCAAACACCAGTCCAAGACCGCCCGCACCGCCGGTGAGGAGATAGATGCCGCCCTCTTTCCACGGTGTCAAAAGGGCATCTGCATCTGCGGATGCGCGAACTTCGCGCCAGCCCGCCACTTGTCGTGAGCTTCCCTGATATCTAATGCGGTCTTCCTTCCCGCTGTTGCGATCTCCCAGCAGCTTCTCCTCAACCGCTTTGAGCTCATCGACTTCGATCAGCTGCCCGATCAAGTTCGGATTTTCCATCTGGGCGGTTTTCAGCAGACCTGACAGCCCGGCGAGCAGAAGTTGTTCCGCGTGGGCCGGCACGACGATCTGCACCAGCACCTTGCCCTTGGGCTTGCCTTGCAAGATGCGCTGAATCTCCTCCAACGCCTGCATCGCATACGCTTCAAAACGCACCTCGATGTCTCTCTCATCCGCTTGCAACGTCAGGCAGCGCGCCTCTTGCACGTCAGCTTCGAACTCGCAGGACAGCACGAGATGATCCGCATAGGCCGTCGCCTCTTGCTGTTCGTGCGCCTGTTCCGTCCAATGCGGTGCCAGCATAAGCGTTTCGAACGCCTCCGAGTCGGCCTGATTTTCCAGCACGCGAGAGGAAAAGCCCTTCATGTGCGCACACACGTTGCCTTGCTCGTCACAAAGGCGAATGTCGAGCTTCTGCACGCTATCCCCCGGCTTGCACCCCTCGCTGTAGCGAACCTGCGCCCACATCGAAGACGTGCAAGGAGCATAGATGTCAAGCTCCTGCAACGCAAACGGAAGCGCCGGCTTCAGCGATGCCACGCCGAGCTGGAACCCGATCGCCGCCTGCAAGGCCGCGTCCATCAGGCTCGGGTGCAGGACGTATTGCGAATCGGTTCCCGTCACGCTCGACGGCAGTGTCAAACGAGCCAGAATCTGCCCGTCGCCGACCTGCAACAGATCGAGCGCACGCTGCGCCGGACCATACTCCAAGCCCATCGCGGCAAAGCTCTCATAGCACTCCGACGCGCTGATCTCACGCGTACTGCAAGCTGCCTTCAACTCCTCAACAGGCAACTGCTCCACCTGTTTCTTGCCCATCACGACAGCACGCCCTTGGCTGTGTATGTTCGCGTCAACGCCGCTGAAGATCTCGTAGGAGATCGTGCCATCTTCCTCTTCGCACAGTCCGATGTGTACCTCGACAGGCCGCTCGCCAACTGTGACAGGGTGCGTCCAGACCACATTTTGCAGACGAAGGAATTGCGTGTCCTCGCCGGGAGCTCCGGCCGCCAGTTCGACGGCGGCGCGCGCCATCTCCAGATAGGCGACGCCCGGCAGAACTCGCTGTCCCTTCACCACATGATCGGCGAGGAAAAACTCCTGTCCCGTCAAGCTCGTGCTGTATCTCTGTTCGGAAAAATCGGACGTGTTCCGATGCAAAAGCGGATGAAGCGCGTCCGTCGTCAAGCCTGCTCGAACGACGGCCGGACGCTCAAGCTGCGGTGCCCAGCAACGCTGTTTGGCAAACGGATAGGTCGGCAGGCTGATGCGGCGCGGCAATTCCTCGCCCCACAGCTTGCTCCAATCGAGCGCCAGGCCCTTGACCCACAGGTCGGCCAGCTTTGACAGCTTGCGGCGCTGAATCCATTTTTCAATCGCTTCCTGCAGCTCTTCATCTGCGGCGAAGAGCGAGAAGGTGTCTCGGTTGCCTTTGACCTGCCCTCGGAACAGTTTACTGATCTCTTCCTCTCCGCTGATAAACGCCTCCAGCTTGCGAACCAGCTGCTGCACCGAACCTGCAACTACGGCGAGACGCTCTTCCATCGCTTCTCGTCCCACCTGCAAGGTATAGGCCATGTCCGCGAGATCTTCGTCGGCGAATCGTCCCTCCTGCAGTGCGGCGAGCAGGTTCTCCGCCTGTTGACGCAGGCGCTGTTCATTTTTGGCCGACAGCACGAGCAGCACCGGATTCTGCGGCGACACCTCGACAGGCGTGCGCAGCGGCTCAGCCGGAACGTACTCCTCGATGATCACATGCGCGTTGGAACCGCCCGCCCCGAACGACGAGATGCCGGCGATGCGCGGCACTTCGCGAACCTGACCGCCGATCTCCACCAGCGGACGCTTCCACTCCGCCAGCTCCTGCTGCACGACGAACGGGGTCGCGTCAAAGTCGATGTTCGGGTTAAGCACCTTGGCATACAGCGAAGGCGCGAGTTGGCGATGCTTCATCTGCAGCAACACCTTCGTAACGCCGGCGATGCCCGCTGCGCTCTCGCAGTGACCGATGTTCGACTTGGCCGAGCCGATGGCACAGGATTGCAGTTTGGCGTTTGCCGTGGCCTGGAAGGCCTTGGTCAAGCCTGCGATCTCGATCGGATCGCCAAGCGAGGTGCCGGTACCGTGCGCTTCGATGTAGGAGACCATGCTCGGGTCAAGTCCCGCCTGCCGCAGCGCCTGCTCGATCACATTCGCCTGCGCATTCGGGTTCGGGACGGTATACCCGTTGGTTTTGCCCCCGTGGTTGATCGCCGTCGCCTTGATCACGCCGTAGATCTGATCGCCGTCTTCAATCGCTTTGGACAAAGGCTTGAGCAGCACCGCGCCAACGCCTTCGCCCGGCACGTACCCGTCGCCCCCTTCGCCAAAACTCTCGCATCGCCCTTTGCTCGACGCGAACTTGCCTTGGCCGAGCAAAATGTACTTATTCGGGTGAATCGAGACGTTGACACCGCCGGCGATCGCCAGCTCGCAACCGCCTTGTTGCAAGCTCTGGCAGGCCAGATGAATCGCCGTCAGCGAAGACGAACACATCGTATCGACGGCAAGGCTCGGCCCGTGCAGGTTGAAGAAGTACGACACCCTGTTGGCGATCGAAGCCGGACTTCCCGCCAGCGCGATCGGGCGGCCAAGCAGCGTCTCCTGTGCGCCGTACAGCTGATACTCTTCGTACATCACGCCGACATAGACCCCAACGTTGCCGTCAAGCCCCCGTCCGCGCTGCTTGGCGAGCGTCTCGCGGGTATAACCGGCGTCTTCCATCGCTTCATAGACGATCTGCATGAACAATCGCTCCTGCGGGTCCATGAGCTCAGCCTCGCGCGGGGAGATGTTGAAGAACAGCGGATCGAATTGATCCACGCCGTCAATAAATCCGCCCCATTTGCTGTTCGTCTTGCCCGCCTTGTTTTTGTCCGGGTCAAAATAGAGGCTATGATCCCAGCGTTCTTGAGGAATCTCCGTGATCGAATCCTCGCCGTCCCGCAGATTGCCCCAGAATTCCTGAAGGTTGCGCGCCCCCGGATAGCGGCCGGAGACGCCGATGATCGCGACGTCCAGCCTGCCGTTCGCTCCCTCTTCTTGTGCATGCGCCATCGAAGCGAACCGCTGGCGTCGACGGCTGACGAGCGCCGTCCGTTCCGGCGTCTCCTTGACCGCAGGCTTGCGGGCCGGCGCGGCGTCTTGCGCCGGTTCCTCGTCCCCTGTCAGCCGCACCAGTTGCGCTCGATGCGAGTCGAGGAAGTACCCAGCCAGGTCTCGGAGGTTCTGGTACTCAAAAAAGAGCGTCTTGGGCAGAGAACCAAATGTTTTTTCCAACTGGTTGGTCAGCTTCATCACCAGCATGGAATCAATCCCGTACTGTTCGAGCGGCGCATCCGCATCAAGGCGGCTCACCGGCCATTTCAAAACGGTGGACACCTGCTCTTTGAGATACGCGATCGCTCTCTCCTGCAAGGGGTCCGCGCTCGCAGCAGCTACCTCTTCCCGGCTCGTTTCCACGAGCTTCTCCGGCACAGCGGCCTGCTCGTCTTCCGCAACCGCTCCAGCTTCCAGCACGCGGGAGGTATACCCTTTGAGACGGATGCGAACGCTTCCTTCCTTGTCGCAGAGGTCGACATCGAGCTTTTGCACCTTGTCTTCCGGCCGGCTGCCCGCGCTGTATCGAACGAGCGCCCACATCTCGGCTTCACACGGCCCGAAGACATCTAGCTCCTGCAACGCAAACGGCAGTGCCGGCTTGAAGATCTCTTGCCCGATCAGGAACCCGACGGCCGATTGCAAGGCCGCATCTGCAAGGCTCGGATGCAGAAGGTAGTCGGCCAGAGAGTCGGTGACGACGGACGGCAGCCTCAATCCGGCCAGCACGCGCCCTTCGCCCACCTGCACCTGCTCGATGCCTTGATAGGCCGGCCCGTACTCCATGCCCATCGCACGGAAAAATTCATAGCAGTCCGCTGCCCCGTACTGTCCCTGCACGAAGGATGCTTGCAGTTCCTTCAGGTCCCACTTCGGCGCTTCTTCCGCCGGCGCATTCCGCACGGCGCGTCCTTGGCTGTGCACGATCTCCTCCCCGTCTTGCAGGGTGTAGACCTCATATCCAACCTCTCCGCCCGCCTCCGGGAAGAGGGCGATGTGTACCTCGACAGGTTCTTCGCCGACGAGGATCGGCCGCGCCCAGACCACATTGCGCAGGCGAACATCCTTCAGGCCAGCCGCCTGCTCGACCGCCTTGCGGGCCATCTCCAGATAGGCCACGCCGGGCAGCACCTTCTGCCCCTTGACCACATGATCGGCCAAGAAGAACTCCGCTCCCGTGAACGTCGAGGAAAAGCGCTGTTCCGCAAAATCAGACGTGTTCCGATGAACCAGCGGATGCAACTGCGACGCCGTCGGAAGAGCGCTGACCTCCGCCTTCTGTGCAACCCAGTATTCTTCCCGCGCGAACGGATAGGTCGGCAGGTTCGTGCGCGTAGGTCTTTCTGCGCCGAACAGCGCGTCTCCCGCGATCTCGCCGCCTTGGCAATACAGACCGGCAAGTGTACGAAGGTGCTCCTGATAGGCCGCAGGGTTCGTCGCCAATTCGCGGCTCTTCCCTGCCAGCTCCAACGCCTGCTCCTGCAGGGCCGGCTCTCCGGCCTTCTCGCGCGCCACCTTGCCGCGGAACACGTTGGCATCTTGCACACCTTCCCGCGCCTGTTTCAGAACGCGCAGCATCTCCTGCGCATCCTGCACCACGACCGCCAGACGATGGGCAAAATGCTGCCGCCCCTCCAGCAACGTGTAGCTGATCTGCGCGAGACTGCCTGCCGCGCCCGAATCGGTCTCCAGCATCGCGATCATGTCTTGCAGTTTCTCTTGCAGCGCCTCGTCCGTTTTCGCCGAAAATGCGAGCAGGTAATGCGAGTCCTGGGGACCGGTATTCCCACCCTTTTCAAAACTGCGGACGACCATGTGCGCGTTGGTGCCGCTCATGCCGAACGAACTCAACGCTCCCACACGGCCTGCGCCCGCCCGCTTCGTCCACGGCTTGCTCGTCTTATTCACATAAAAGGCACTGTTCTCCCAACGGATGTACTCGTTCTCCGTCTCGCAATGCAGGCTGGCCGGGATGGTCTCATGCCGCATCGCCTGAACCAAGCTGATCAGGTTGACCAAACCTGACGCCGCAAACGTGTGGCCCAGATTGGTCTTGGTCGAAGTCAGCGCACAATACCCGCGCTTTTGCGTGCGGCGCTTGAAGACGTCCTGCAGCGCATGAACCTCGACCGGGTCCCCGAGCTTCGTCCCGGTGCCATGCGTCACGATGTAGTCGATCTCTTCCGGGTCTACCTCGTGCTGCTCGTACACATCCTGTACGAGATTCGCCTGTGCGACGGTGCTTGGCGCCGTGATGCCGTTCGTCTTGCCGTCATAGTTCACGCCGCTGCCTTGGATGACCGCGTAGACCGGGTCGCCGTCCGCCAGTGCTTGCGAGAGCCGCTTGAGCACGACCACCGCCACGGCTTCCCCCGGCACCAAACCATTCGCCCCGTTGTCAAACGCCTTGCATTTGCCATCCTCCGACAGCATGCCGGCCTCCGTCATGCCTAGGTAAGCGGCCGGCGTCAGCAGCAAGTTCACGCCGGCGACCACCGCCGCGTCACACTCCCCATTTCGCAGGCTCAAGCAGGCCTGATGGGCTACCACCAACCCGGAGGAGCAGGCGGTATTGATCGCCATCACCGGGCCGCTAAAGTTCAGGAAATACGGCAGGCGCGCCGCAAGAATCGCGTTATGGTTCGACGTGATGCTGGTATCCTCGCCTTGAGACAGCATCTGATAGTCGCCTTCTTCCACGCCGACGAACATGCCGATCTTGCTCTCGTTCAGATGTCGCTTGCCCAATCCCGCATCTTCCAGCGCCCGCCACGCCTCTTGCAGGAGCAGGCGCTGTTTCGGGTCCATCGCTTCGGCTTCCAGCGGCGAGATCTCAAAGAACAGCGGATCGAACTCCCGCACGCCCGGGATCGCACCCAGCCATTTGCTGCGGCTGCGGTCGCCATAATACTCCCGCCAGTCATAGCGGTCTTCCGGAATCTCGGTGACCGCATCCCGTCCTTCGGCGAGGATGTCCCACAGTTCGTCGATGTCGCGCGCCTGCGGGAAGCGCCCGCTCATCCCGATGATCGCAATCGGCTCCGGCCCCGCTCCCGAGGTCTCGGTCGCCGCCGTTTCCGCAATAGTGTCCTCAAGAGACGCTTCCGGCTGTTTCTCCACACGCTCAGGCTGCACTCGCTCCGTCGCGTAGAAGGCGCGCACGACTTCTCCATGCTCGCTCTCCAGATGCGAGACCAGCGCCTGAATCGTCGAATGCCCGAAAAACACCGCCGGGGAGATCTCCACGCCAAAATGCTTCGTCATCGCAGCGGCCAGCGCGGCCAAGCTGACCGACTCAAATCCAAAATCGGCCAGGTTCGTCCCCACGTCCAACTTGTCCCGCGAGACCTTTAGAATTCCGCCGATCAGTTCTTGCAAATCCCACGTCAAGCATTGTGCCACCGTAAATCCCTTCATCTCCGGACGTCTTCCGGAACCGGAAGAGAGGACCGCTTGCGAGGTCGGAGCCTTCGAAGGCTCCGGCTGCGACAGGCCGAGGAAGTGCTCGACTCGACGGCGCTCTCCGGCCATGACCAGATGCTGCGTCCGCTCCTGCGAGAGAAGGAGGTCGAACATCGCCAGCCCTTCTTCCACTTCCAAGAAGCGCTGACCGCTCGTTTTCAGGTAGATCTTGGCGCTCTCCTCATCTTCCAGCCCCATGCCTCCGTCTCTCCAGAGCGGCCAGTTGATCACCAGCGTCTTACCGGGACGCCCATGTTCGTTTCGCATGGCTGCATAGGCCATCTGGAACCGGTTCGCCAGCGCATAGTCACCCGAACCAAAGTCGCCGAGGACCCCCGAAGACGACGAGAAATAGCAGACGAACTCCAACGCCTCTTCGTCTGCGAGCAGCTCGTCAAGCACTTGGGTGCCCCTGATTTTCGGGTCGAGGATGCGCTTGAAACTCTCCGCATCTTTCTCAAGGATGCTCCGGTCGCTCGTGACACCCGCCGCATGCACAACGCCATGAATCGCGCCAAACTGCTCACGCGCTTGAGCAAGCCCTTCCCGCATCGCATCCGCCTCGCAGACATCCGCTTTCACATACAGGACTTGGCTGCCCAGCTGTTCCAGAGCACGGAGCTTGGCCAGCTTCTCATCGTCAAGCGCAGAGCGGCCAGTCAGGATCAGCTTGACCAGACCTTTTTTCGCAAAATATTCCGAAAATAAATACCCAAGCCCGCCGCATCCTCCGGTGATCAGATAAGTGCCCCCTGCTCTCACCTTCAAGTCGCCCGCTTGCAAGTCGGTCGGCTGCACGGAGCAGACATAGCGCTTGCCGGATCGGTAGAGAACGCTGGAGAGCGACGGCGCTTGCAGTTCCGTCAAAATCTTCGGCAGGCACGCAGCGAGCGAGACCTCTCCCTCTTGAATGAACATGGCCGCCTGCGTCTGTGGCAGCACGAGCCGTAGCGAGCGGGTCAGCGCGATCCACGACTCCAGATGACAGCGCTCCAATTCGTTGGCATAAGAACCGAGGAGCAGCAGTCGCTTGGCCTGCACGTTCGACTTCGCCAGATCTTGGACAAGAGGAACGAGCGCAACCGGGTCCTGACGGCAGCTCGCATCCTCCAGCGGACAGAGGTACAGCACGGCGTCCACCTCTTGCCAGTCCTGCCGCCCGTCGCCGAGCACGTCCTGAAGGCTCTCCCCGCTGGTGACGAACGCAACCTGTGTGCGATCATCGACAGCCTGCACCGCTTCCACGACCGCTTGCTGATGCTCCGGCTCTGTCAGGAAGCAGATCAGCTTGCTCGCACGAAGCGGCGTTCCCTCGGCCGCCTTTTCCTCCTTCCAGACTTCTTCATAGGTCAACAATTCAGAAGCCGGCTCAGAAACGGACTCGTTTCTGCTTGCCGCCTGTGCATTTCGAATCATATCTATCGCTTCGGATTTGGACAAACGATTGTGTTTCACTTCAGACAATAGTTGCTGCAGGAAATCTTTCATATGTGCCTCCTCGCGGTTCGGCGTTCCTTTTCGAATTTCTCTCATAAAATAGAAAAAAGGGAGGATCGCTCCTCCCTTTTCTTAGGTTCTGCTATGAAAATATGTCATGCGGACATACTCTTCCCATGTCATCTGCCCACATGCACACGACACAATGCAACTGGATGTGCCCCTTACGCCCGCCAACGCGCCGCAACATCGATTGGAAAGCAAATAAGGAGTTTGTTCCAAACATGCTATGATTTACCTTCTTATACCTAATACTAATCTCGCAACATTCATTTAGTCAAGAGATCAATTCGGGATCAGGGCGCTGCTGATTTTCAGAAGGGCTTCTTCGAGGGTGATCTCTTCGTCCACCATCTCGTCCAGAATCTGCTCATAGAACCCTTCGTCAAAATTCGGCCCCTCCACCGCCCAGCATCTCTCCCGGGCAAACGGATAGGTCGGTAGCGAGAGGCGGCGCGGTCTCTCCGTGCCATACAAAGAACCGTACTCCACACGCAGGCCCTTGACCCAGAGGTCGGCCAGCTTGGCAAGCTGGCCGCTCTCCCACCATTTCGTCACGAGCTCCTGCAGATCTTGATCCGCCGCGAACGACAGCGAGCTGTCCGTCGCGCCTTTGACCTGACCGCGGAAGACCGCGCCAAGCGCCGGACGGCCTTGCAGATAGGCGGACAGCTTCTGCTGCAGGTCCTGTGCGGAGGTTGCCACCACGGCGAGCCGCTCTTCCATCACTTCGCGCCCCACCTGCAAGGTATAGGCCGCATCAGCGAGCGTGTCATCCGTCACGACCTGTCTGTCGATCGCCGCCTGCAGGCGCAGCACCTGCTCGTGCAGACGCTGCTCGTCTTTGGCGGACAGCACGAGCAGAGCCGGACGGTTCTGCGCGATACGGGCAGCCGCTCGCGGTGCTACCTCCGGCACATGCTCCTCGATCACAAGATGCGCATTGGAACCTCCCGCTCCGAACGAGGAGATGCCAGCGATGCGCGGAACCTCGCGAAGCTCGCCGTCCACCTCCAGCAGCGGGCGCTTCCACTCCGCCAGTTCCCGCTGCACGACGAACGGCGTCCGACCAAAGTCGATGTTCGGGTTCAGCACGTCTGCGTGCAGAGACGGCACCAGTTGGCGATGCTTCATCTGCAGCAGCACTTTGGTCAGGCCCGCGATGCCAGCCGCACTCTCGCAGTGGCCGATGTTCGATTTGACTGATCCGATCGCGCAGAATTGCGTGTCTGCCGTGTCTTCTTGGAAGACTCTCATCAATCCGGCGATCTCGATCGGGTCGCCGAGCGCCGTTCCCGTGCCGTGCGCTTCCAAGTAAGAGAGGGAGCGCGGGTGAATGCCGGCCTTTTTGAACGCGCGTCCGATCACGCGAGCTTGCAGATTCGGATTCGGGACGGAGTAGCCGTTGGTCTTGCCGCCGTGATTGACCGCCGTCCCCTTGATCACGCCGTAGATCTGGTCGCCGTCCTCCAACGCCTTGGCGAGCGGTTTGAGCAGCACAGCGCCGACGCCTTCACCCGGCACGTACCCGTCGCCCCCTTCACCAAAGCTCTCACAGCGCCCTTTGCTCGACGCGAACTTGCCTTGGCCGAGCATCAGGTACTTGTTCGGATGCAAGGACAGGTTGACCCCGCCGGCCACGGCCAGCTCGCAGTCGCCTTGCTCCAGACTCTGGCAGGCCAGATGAATCGCCGTGAGCGACGAGGAACACATCGTATCGACCGCAAGGCTCGGGCCGTGCAAGTTGAAGAAATAGGACACGCGGTTGGCGATCGACGACGGGTTGCCCGACAAGGCCATCGGACGGCCCCGCAGCGTCTCCTCCGCTCCGTAGAGCTGATACTCCGAGTACATCACCCCGACGTAGACCCCGACATTGCGCTCCTCGCCCGATTCCCCGCCTGACACGAGCGTGTCGCGGGTGTAGCCCGCATCTTCCATCGCCTCATACACGGACTGCAGGAACAGGCGCTCTTGCGGGTCCATGATCTCAGCTTCCCGAGGTGCGATGTTGAAGAACAGCGGGTCGAACTTGTCGACATCGCGCACGAACCCGCCCCACTTGCTGTACGTCTTGCCACGCTTGCTGCGATCCGGGTCATAATACGGGCTGTGATCCCAGCGCTCCTTTGGAATCTCGGTGATCGAGTCCCGACCCTCGCGCAAGTTGTTCCAGAATGCCTCCAGATCATCCGCCTGCGGGTAGCGCCCTGACAGGCCGATGATCGCGATGTCGAGCGCGCCGCTCTGTTTGGTCGGCTCCTTGACCGCCGCGCGAACCGGCGCGACGACCTTCCGCACAGGCGCTGCCACCGAAACCGATGCAGGCTCTGCCGGTCGCTCCTCGACCCCGAGCAGGTCGATCAGATGGGCACGGTGATTTTTCAAAAAGTACCCGGTCAGATCGCGAATGTTCTGGTACTCGAAGAACAGCGTCTTCGGCAACGCACCGAACGTTTTTTCCAATTGACGGGTCAGCTGCATCACCATGATCGAGTCGATGCCGTACACTTCCAGCGGCGCAGACGCTTCGATGCTCTCAGCCGGAACTCCCAGGACGGAGGACAGCTGCTTTTTGAAAAAATCGGCCGCTGCGCTCGCCAGAACCGCCTCTTCCTTGGCAGTCGGGATCGGAGCTGCGGGAACCTGCTTGTCGGTTTCGCCTGTCAGCAGGTCGATCACCTGCTGGATCGTCGGCAGTTCCGAGAAGGTGCTCGGCGTCAGATCCAGGCCGAACTCCTCGTTGAGACGATCGGCCAGCTCATTCATCAGAAACGCATCGATCCCGTAGTCCAGCCACTCGGCCTCGGCATCCAGTTCATCAGGTCTGACCTGCAGCAAGTCCGAGGCGATCTGGAGCACTCTCGCTTGCACATGGTCAGCCACGCTGTGAACCGGGCGGGCAGCAGGGGCAGGGAACAGCGGGTGCAGCTTCTCCGTGATCCGGGCGAGGTCGCCTTGCACCACCATCACCTGATCGCACCCGATGGCCAAGCCCTGATAGAGAGCCCGAATCCCGTTCCGGCTCTCCAGCGGGATCATCCCCGTATGCTCTCTCATCCATTGCTCCGTCTCTGCATCCACCTGCATTCCGCCGTCTTGCCAGAGCGGCCAGTCGATCGCAAGCGTGCGGCCTTGGCGTTGCCCGCGAGCGACCAGACGATTGCGCTCGGCAGCATAAGCATCCAAGAATCCGTTGGCCGCCGCATAATCGGCCTGCCCCGGATTGCCGAGGCAGCCGGCCACAGCGGAGAACAGCACGAAGAAGTCCAGCGGCAGCCCGATGCTCGAACGGTCGAGGTGGACCAATCCGCTCACTTTGGGAGCCAGCACCTCCTGCATCTCCTGCCCGGTCTTGCGGATGATGAAGTTGTCGCGGATCACGCCCGCTCCGTGCAGGATGCCTTGGAGGGTGCCATAGCGCGCCCGGATCTCCTCAAACAGTCCGGCAACCGCCTCTTCCCGCGTCACATCGACCTGTTGGTACTCGATGTGTGCGCCGAGGTCCTTCAACTCCTGCAGAGCCGCTTGCTGCTGCAGGCCCAAGGGGGAGCGGCCGGTGAGGATCAGTCGCGGAGCCTTGACTTGGCTTGCGATCTCTTTGGCAAAAATCAGGCCGAGTCCTCCCGCACCGCCGGTCAGAAGGTAGACGCCGCCATCGCGCCACGGGATGTGGAACGCCTGCTGCGAGACTTCCGCCACATCCCAAGAAGCGACCCAGCGCTGCCCGTATCGGTAGCGGATGCGGTCATCTTGCAGGGAATGGCGATTTTCCAAAAGCTTGTGTTCCAATCCTGCCGTGTCCTCGATCTCGATCAGCTGCGCGATCAGGTTCGGGTTCTCGCGGCGGGCGGTGCGAAGCAGTCCGGCAAGGCCGCTGAAGACCTGACCTTCTCCGTCGGCAGGCACCACGACTTGCACCAGCGCCTTGCCCTGTGGCTTGCTGCGCAGAAGGGTCTGAATCTCTTCGAACACGCGCACCGCATACGCTTGGTAGCGCTCGGCGATGTCCTGACGATCCGACTGCAGCGCCACGACCTGTCCACCGAGCACGAGAGGTGCCGTCAGCTCGCAGAGCAGCACCAGATGCTGCGACAGGGCAGGAAGGGCCGTCTTCTGCGCGATGCCCTGCTGCTTCCAGCTCGGCTGCAGCAAGTGCGCTCCCTGCGTGCGCCCCCCTGCTCCCTCTTCCAGCACGCGCGAGGTGTAGCCTTTCAAGCGCACGCGCAACTGACCATTTTCGTCACACGCGTCCACGTCGAACTTTTGCACCTTGTCTTCCGCTGTGCTGCCTTCGCTGCGGCGTACCACGGCCCACATCGAGGGCGTGCACGGGCCGTAGATCTCGACTTCCTCCAACGCGAAGGGCACAAGCGGCTTGAATGACGCAGTGCCGAGCATCAGGCCGATCGCGGCCTGCAGCGCCGCGTCCATGAGGCTCGGGTGCAGAACGTAGCGGCTCTCTGTGTCAGCCACGCAATCGGGCAGCGACAACTTCGCCAGCACCTGCCCCGTTCCGATCGACAGGCTCTCGATCACTTGGTGTGCCGGCCCGTAGTCCAGCCCGGCTTGGCGGAAGAGCTCGTACAGCTCGGAAGCGCTGATTCGGTTCTGCGAGCAGGCCGTCTGCAGAGTGGCGAGATCGACGGCAGGAGCATCTGCCTTACCCAAGCGTCTCGCCCGGCCTTGGCTGTGTACGACAGCCCCCCGCCCGTCTCTGACTTCAAAGGAAATCGCCTCGGCCTCTTCCGCCCGCAGCCCGACCTGAACCTCAACCGGCCCGTTCCCTGCGAGGATCGGGCTTGCGAAGCCTACATGCTGCAAGCGCCATGCGCTGCCTTCTTCGCTCGCTCCTGCCGCCAGCTCAAGAGCTGCGCGGACCATTTCGAGATGGGCCACGCCCGGCAGAATCCGCTGTCCGTTGATCACATGATCGGCAAGGAAGAACTCTTTTCCTGTAAAAACAGACGCATAGCGCTGCTCTTCCAGCACCGAAATGTTTTCGTGCAGCAACGGATGCAGCGTGCGGGAGTTTGTGCCGCCCGCCTTCGCGACAGACTGCGCCGAACCCTCCGGCTTCCAATACCGCTCCTTGGCAAACGGATATGTCGGCAGCGGGATGCGCGCATAGGGCAGCCCTTCAAACAGGCGTCCGTACTCCAGCGCATAGCCTTGTGCATACAGATCGGCCACGGCCGCGAGCTGTTCGAGCAGGGCTGCCCCTTGGGCAGCATGGCGACAGTTTTCGATGCACTGGTTGCCGTAGTGTTTGAGCGACGGCTGTTCCCGAAGTTCGTTCTCAAGCAATTCGCCGTGATGTACACCGGCGACTTTTCCCGTCTCCAGCCATTTTTGCAGCGACTTGACCAGTTCCGGCACATCGCGCACCACGCAGGCCAAGCGGTGAGGCAGATGCCTGCGCCCGATGAGCAAGGTGTAGCTGATGTTGCCGCAGTCCGCATTCGGTTCCTGCTCGCAGAAGGCGATCAGATTCTGCACCTGCTTGCGAAGCTGTTCGGCGGTGCGAGCGGACAGCACGATCAGATGCCCAGCTCTGTCAATCGGCGTCCGAACGGTCTGCGGCGCTTCCTCGATCACCATATGCGCGTTGGTGCCGCTGAACCCGAAGGCGCTGATCGCCGCGCGGCGCTTGCTCCCCGGCTCGATGCTCCAGTCCCGCAGCTTGGTGTTCACATAGAACGGGCTGCCTTGATGCTCGATGTTTGCATTCCACGCATCAAAATGAAGCGAGGGCGGCAGTTGCTTGTGTTCCAGCGCGAGCAGGATTTTGAGCACCCCGGCGACCCCGGCCGCCGCAGCTGCGTGTCCGATGTTCGTTTTGATCGAACCGATCGCGCAGTATTCCTTGCGATCCGTGTAGGCGCGGAAGGCGCGGGTCAAGGCGTCGAACTCGATTGGATCGCCGAGCTTCGTTCCGGTGCCGTGCGCTTCGACCAGTTGAATCTGCTCCGGGTTGATCCCATGCGTCTCATAGACTTCGCGCTCCAGACGCTCTTGCGAATTGGCGCTGGGAGCGGTGATTCCGTTCGTCGTGCCGTCCTGGTTGAGCGTTGAGCCTCGAATCACGCCATAGATATGATCTCGGTCGGCGAGCGCGTCTTTCAGTCGTTTGAGGACGACGACCCCCACACCTTCTCCCGGCACGAATCCGTTCGCCTGGTCATCGAACGTGTGACAGCGCCCCGTCGCCGAGAGCATGCTCGCACGCTCTGCCGTCAAGTAGAAACGAGGCGTGCTCTGGATGAAAACGCCGCCGGCCAGCGCCATGTCCGTCTCCCCCGACCGCAACCCTTGGCAAGCCAAGTGGATGGAGACGAGCGAACTCGAACAAGCCGTGTCGACCGCGACCGCCGGGCCTTGAAGGTCTAGGAAATACGAGATGCGCGCCGGAATCACAGAGGCGGCGTTGCCCCACATCGCTTGTGCCGGTGCCTGTTCAACCATCGACTGCTGGTAGTCGCATCCGTTGATCCCGACATACACCCCGCAGGAGGCTCCTTTGACCGCGTCGCCGGCATAACCGGCCACTTCGAGCGCTTTCCAAGACTCTTCGAGGAAAATGCGCTGCTGTGGGTCCATGTACGTCGCTTCAACGCCCGAGATGTGGAAGAACAGCGGATCGAAGCGGTCGATGTCATTGAGGAAGCCGCCTTCGTTGCAAAAGCGTGCTCCCTCCGCATGATAAGAGCGAAGATCCCATCGCGTCACCGGGCCAACGAGATCGTCTCCGTTCGCCAGGTGCTCCCACAGCTCGCCCAAGTCCCCCGACTTCGGAAAACGCCCGCTCATGCCGACGATCGCAATCGCATCAAGATCTCCGCCTTGTTCGGAGATCTTTTTCCCCGCATCGTCTCGACCATCAACTCGACCGCCTTCTCGACCGCCTTCTCGAGCACTTTCTCGAGCGCCTTGCTGAACGTCAGCTTGAGCTCTTGCCGTTTGCACCAATGTTGCTGCCGATGCAATTGTATTTGCAATTGCAGGGTCATTTGCGATTGCAGTCGCTGAGGTCGTCGCCGATGTTTGAGGCTTGGCGGGAGCGAACGCTGTGGCAAGCGCTTCTTTGTATTGCCGGAGCATGTAGGAAGCGAGTTGGTTGACCGAGCTGTAATCGAACAGGTTCGTCGTCTTCAACCCGACCGGCAGCTTGTCGTTCAGCGCCTGCACCAGATGAACACCCGTGATCGAATCCAGACCGTAATCGGCAAACGACTTGTCGGAATCAATCCGATCCCGAACCACTTTTAACGAAGAGACGAGCTGGTCCTTGATCGCCTCCTTCACCCGCTCCTCGATCAGCGCTTCCGTCACCTCGGAGGCCGTCACCTCGGATGCCGGAGCCTCGCCCGCTTCTCTCGACACAACGGGGGTCTCCGTTTTCGGCGACTTCGCTGCGGTGGAGGCCACCGTCGGCCCTTGCCCCTGTTTCTGTCGCACCACCCCGTCGCTTTCCGCCACGATGATCTGCTGGCCGAGATCGTGCGCCTTTTGCGCCGGATGATCGACCGCGCGGAATCCTTCCGCTTTCAGCACCGAGGACCAGGCCTGCGGAGACAAGCCCGGGCAACCCGGCATGCGCAGCTCCGCATCCTCATACCGCCACCATCCATCGAGCAGGCCAAAGGTCAGGTGCGTGAACACCGAATTACGGCTCATCTCGTTGAGCAGCAACAGGCCGTTTTTTGCTAAAACAGCCTTGGCATTGCGCAAGGTCTGGCGAATGTTCTTGGTGGCATGTAGGCAGTTGGTCGCCAACACGAGGTCATACGCCCCCGCGTCCAGTCCCTGCCCGGCGATCGGCTCCTCCACATTGAACACTCGATAGGTCAGATACGGAGCCTTCGGAGCATACTCCCGTTCGGCATGGAGCAAAAACGCCTTGGAGATGTCCGTGTAGCAATATTCTTCGACGTGCTGCTGATAAGGTTGTAGCTTGTCAAACACCATCGCGCTCGTCCCGCCGGTTCCGGCTCCGATCTCCAAGATGCGGATGCGCGCCGCCGGTTCGTTTTTCAAACGCTCCTGCAGGTAGAGGACCACCGTGTCGGCCAGCACTTCGTTGAAGCCGTCGGAGATCGCGTTGTTTTTATACACGCCTTCCACGAGCTTCATCGAGGCATCAGGGAACAGGATGTCCGTCGCCGCCCGCTTGCCCGTCAGAATGTCCGGCAGTGCGCGCATCGTCGTCTCGACCAGCACGACCTGCGCCTTGAGTTCCGCTTTTTCCAGCCAGCGAGACTTTCTCGCCTCCCACTCCTGCCAGAGCGTTTCCGACGATGCGTCGAAGCTGAGATGCGCATAACGGGTCAAGAGGGCGAGGCTTTCTTCGTACCACTTGTTATATAAGTCGGCCAACCCGCGAGCCGGGTTCTTGGCCGGATGCAGTCCCAGTTCGCGCAGGTGCGCCCCGAGCAGACGACAGAGGAGTTCATCCAGTTCCTCGCGATCACGGCTGCCTTCCGCCCAGACGCGAAGGAGGGTGGCGTCATCAGACACGAACTCCTTGCGGATCTGTTTCACAATGGAGGGATGCTTCTGCGGATAGACGGTGATGATGTCTCCTGCTCTTGTCCCTAGATACCGGTTCATGATCTTGCCCCCTCAAGTCAGGTGATTTGCTTTCCTATCTTTTGCATAAAAAAAAGCGCCCCCCTTCCCGGACAGGAAGAGGAGCGCTTTTCATCTAGTTCAAAATCTTCATCAGTGCCATCTGATCCATCGGACCTGCCAGCAGCGCCTCCAGCGCCTGCATGCCCTCAGGCGGCTCGATCGAGCCGATCCCCGCCTGGGTCATGCGTTCCTGATAGGCCGGAGATGCGACGACCCCGACCGAGCCCCAGTAGCCCCAGTTCATCACTTTCACGGCACAAGGCCATTCCTGTGCGAGCCGGTGCGCAAACGCGTCGGTAAAGGTGCAGCCGGCCACATAGTTGCTCTGGCCTGCCGCTTTGAGAAACGCGTTCACCGAGGAGAAGATCATCACGAAGTCGAGCGGTTCTTCGCCAAACACCTGCGCCATGCGGACGCTGACATCCACCTTGGCTGCGAGCGAGGCGCGGAACTGCCCCTCCTCCATGTTGGCCAGGCTGCTGTCCGCCAGCACGATCGCGGAGTGTACGATCCCGTCGACCTGTACGTAGCGAGCCTTGATCTCCTCATAGGCGCGCTCCAGCGACTGTCGATCCGTCGCATCCGCCGCGATGTAGTGCGGTGCAGGCCCCAGTTTGGACAGGGCGATCCGCTTGGCTTCAATCGCGGCATCCTGCGAACGGCGGCCGATCCAGACGATCTGCGCCGCGTAAGTACGGATCATGTACTCGCTCCAGACTTCGCCGATGCCGCCGGCCCCGCCGATCACCACGTATACGCCGCCCGGCTTGTAGATCGTCTGATCCGGCTGTGGGCAACTCAGCTCCGCCAGTTGCTGGCGATGCCATTGCCGTCCTCGATAGACCCATGCATCCCCTTGCGGGTCTGCCGGGATCGTGAACAGGTCGGGCAGCGGCCATGCCTCCTCTGCGTCCAGATCGACCAGGCGAATGTTCCAGTTCGGATACTCCTTGGCCATCGAACCGATCAGGCCATGTAAACCGGCGTGAACCGGGTTGACCGCCTCTTCGCGGTGCAGAGCCTGCGTCTGCGTCGTCAGCACCGTCCAGCCAAGGCTTCGAGCTCCGTACCCGAGATCGAGCACCGCTTTGATCAGGCGGAAGGCGAGCAGAACCCCTTCGTGCTGCCCGGCGATCACCGCCTCCAGCTCCAGCCCGTCAGAAGAACGGTCGGGCGCGATCCAGAAAATGTGATCGAGCGCACCGCGCGCCTGCAGCTTGCTGGCGATGGCCTCCACGCTCTCTCCCCGCTTGATGTCAAGTTCGCGCGCGTTCGGCAGATACTGCCGGATCGCTTGCTGCTGCTCCGGCGTGCCGCCTACGATGGCGATCTGATCGAGCGGGGATGGGTGCAAGGGGCCTCGCTCCAAGGGAACCGCATCCCAGACAGGAACCAGACTCACAACCTCGCCTTGCTCATCGTGCAGAAGGTTCGCTTCTGTGCTTGAAGTCTGCGGTGCAAAGGAAGCCACTCCCGGATTCTCCATCAGCGGCTCCACCCAGCAGCGCTGCTTGGCGAACGGGTAGGTCGGCAGGGAGATGCGTCGCGGTCTGTTTCCTTCGTAGAGCCGGCTCCAGTCAAACGCCAATCCTTTGACCCACAGGTCGAGCAGCTTCGCATATTTGCGATTGCTCACCCACGCCTCGATCGCCGCCTGCAAGTCTTCATCGGCCGCAAACAAGGACAGGGTCTCTTTGTTGCCTTTGAGCTGACCACGGTACAAGCCGTCGATGCCGTCCTCCCCATTCAGGAAGCCCGCCAGCTTTTCCACCAACTCCCCGACGCTCGAAGCCGTCAGGGCCAACCGCTCCTCCATCGCTTCTCGTCCGACCTGCAAGGTGTAGGCGAGATCGACGAGGTCGGCTTCGGTGAACGCTTCCTCTTGCAAAACGGTCAGGAGATGCCTTGCCTGCTCGATCAGGCGCGGCTCTTCTTTGGCCGACAGCACAACGACCGCCGGGTTCTCTGCGGTGACCTTCCGCTGCACGCGAACCTCCGCTTCGGGAACGTATTCCTCCAGCAAGAGGCAGGCATTGGAACCACCCGCGCCAAAGCTGCTTACAGTTGCTCTCCTCGGCACTTCCCGCCCGTCGATCACCGGCCGCTTCCATTCCGCCAGCTCCTGCTGGACGACGAACGGCGTGCGGTCAAAGTCGATGTGCGGGTTGAGCACGGCTGAATGCAGAGAAGGCACGAGCTGACGATGTTTCATTTGCAGCAGCACCTTCGTCAGACCGGCGATGCCCGCGGCGCTCTCCGAGTGCCCGATGTTCGATTTGACCGAACCGATTGCGCACTTCTGCCCGCCGACACGCGATTCTTGGAAGACCTTGGTGAGACCGGCGATCTCAATCGGGTCGCCCAGCGACGTTCCGGTGCCGTGCGCTTCCACATAGGAGAGCGTGCCCGGATCGATGCCGGCCTCTTTAAAGGCGCGGCCGACCACGCTCGCCTGCGCGTTCGGGTTCGGGACCGTATAGCCGTTGGTCTTGCCGCCGTGGTTGATGGCGGTCGCTTTCAGCACGCCGTAGATCTGGTCTCCGTCTTCCAGCGCTTTGGCCAGCGGCTTGAGCATCACAGCGCCCACGCCTTCGCCCGGCACATATCCGTCGCCGCCTTCGCCAAAGCTCTCGCAGCGCCCTTTGCTCGACGCGAAGTTGTTCTGCCCGAGCAGCAGGTACTTGTTCGGGTGCACCGACACGTTGACGCCGCCGGCAATCGCCACCTCGCACCCGCCATGCAGCAAGCTCTGGCAGGCCAGATGAATCGCGGTCAAGGACGAAGAGCACATCGTGTCGACCGCCAGGCTCGGCCCGTGCAGGTTCAGGAAATAGGACACGCGATTGGCGATCGAAGACGGGTTGCCGGCCAGCGCCATCGGCTTGCCGAGCAGCGTCTGCTGCGCCCCGTACAGCTGATACTCTTCATACATCACGCCGACGAACACCCCGACATTGCCGTCGAGCCCATAGGCGCGGTGCTTGGCGAGCGCATCGCGGGTGTAGCCCGCATCTTCCATCGCTTCATAGACGGTCTGCAGGAACAGCCGCTCTTGCGGGTCCATGAACTCCGCATCGCGAGGGGAGATGTTGAAGAACAGCGGATCGAACTTGTCCACATCTTGGAGGAAGCCACCCCACTTGCTGTTCGTTTTGCCCGGTTTGCGCTTGTCGGCGTCGTAATACGGGCTGTGATCCCAGCGGTCAGCCGGAATCTCCGTGATCGAGTCCCGCCCGTCGCGCAGGTTTTTCCAAAACTCGCGCAGGTTCTGCGCCTCCGGGTAGCGGCCGGATACGCCGATGATCGCGATATCCAGCGGTTTTGCATCAGAAGTTGCTTCAACGGTCGGCACGTTTGCACGCACCTTCGAAGGAGCTTGTACGAAATGGCCTCTCCCTCGCTTGCTGAGCACGGGCGCTTCCCGCTCTGCGACCGGCTCAGCGGCTGCCGGAGCCGGCTGATCTGTCGGCACCTCGACCCCGAGCAGCTTTTTCATCGGCTCCGGATAGGAGTCGATGAAGTACCCGGTCAGGTCTTCGATGTTCTGATATTCGAAGAACAAGGTCTTCGGCAGCGAACCGAACGTTTTTTCCAGCTGGTTGGTCATCTGCATGACCATGATCGAATCGATGCCATAGTCCTCCAGCGGCGCATCCGCTTCGATGCGGGCCGTCGGCATCTTCAGGACGGTCGATAGCAATTTTTTGAAAAAGAGAATCGACTTGTCCCGCAGGATCTCTTCCGACACCGAAGACGTGCTCAGCACAGAAGCCGATGCAGTCGGAACTGCTGTCTCTTGCGGCTGCTCCAACAGGGAAGCCCGCAGCTGTCTCATGTCGCCGTGAAACATGACAACCTGATCCTGTTCCACCGCGAGGCTCTGATACAGCCCCTGTACGCCGCTCAAGGTCGGCATCGCGGTCATGCCTAGCTGTTCTTGCAAGGTTCGCTCCGTCTCGGCATCCAAGCGCATGCCGCCGTCCTGCCAGAGCGGCCAGTTGATCGACAGCGTGCGACCTTGGCGCTGCTTGGCTGCCACCTGCCCGTTGCGATACTGGGCATATGCATCCAAGAAGGCATTGGCCATGCTGTAGTCTGCTTGGCCCGGATTGCCGAGCACACCGGCGATCGACGAGAAGGTGACGAAGAAGTCGAGAGGCATGTCGCCGCTCGCTTGATCCAGATTCACCAGACCCGCCACTTTGGGAGCCAGCACCTCGGCCAGTTCCGCTTCCGTTTTCTTCAGCATGAAGTTGTCGCGGATCACGCCGGCGCTGTGGACGAGGCCGTCCAGCTTGCCGGAGTCGGCGCGGATGGCGTCAAACAGGCGCGCGACCTGTGCTCTGTCGGTCACATCCACACGCTTGTACTCGATGCGAGCACCTGTCGCTTGCAGCTCCTGCATCGCGGTCTGCTGTGCCGCTCCAAGAGCAGAGCGGCCGGTGAGATACAAGGTCGTGCCGCTGACTTGCTGCACGATCTCCCGAGCCACGATCAGGCCGAGACCGCCTGCGCCGCCCGTGATCAGGTACGTCCCGCCATCTTTCCACGGGATGTGCACCTCCTGCCGGGAGACCTCCGCTTCGCTCCAGCCTGCCACCCAGCGCTTGCCATCTTGGTAGCGAACGTGACGGTCTTCCAAGCGGGCGAGATTCTCTTGCAGGCGAGCGGCCACTTCCGTCGCGTCGGACGTGCGCTCCAGTTCGATCAGTTGCCCGATCAGGTTCGGATTCTCTTGCGACGCCGTTCGCAGCAGAGCGGAGAGTCCTGCGCTCAAGCGATGCTCCGGCTCGGTGCCGACTGCGATCTGCACGAGCACTTGGCCTTTGGGCTTCTGTTGGAGCAGAGCTTTGATCTCTCGGAACGCTTGGGTCGCGTGCGCTTCATAACGCGCTGCCGGATCGGATGTCTCCGAGCGCAAAGTTATGCAGCGAGCGTCGTGCACGTCTGCCTCCATGTCGCAGAGGAGCACCAAGCGCTGGCTGTAGCTCGGCTGTTGTGCCGGCTCGCCGACCGGTTGCTCCGTCCAGTTCGGGAGCAGCATCAGCGTTCCTTCCCGGCCGCGCCCATCGTCCAGTTGTCGTGCGGAATAGCCCTTGATGCGAACGCGGACATCGCCTTCTGCGGCGCAGAGGTCAAGGTCGAACTTCTGCACCTTGTCCCCCGGACGGCTGCCAGCGCTGCGGCGCACGAGCACCCACATCTCGTCCGTGCACGAACCGAGGATGTCCACTTCCTCCAACGCGAACGGCAGAGCCGGACGCTTGATGTCGGCACCGTCGGACAGCAGGGCCAGCGTGACCTGCAAGGCCGAATCCATCAGGCTCGGATGCAGCACAAACGAGCTTTCCTGCTCAACGGAAGCCGGCAGCACAAGGCGGGCGAGCGCTCGATCCGTGCCCAGATGCACGCGCTCGACGCCGCGATGTGCCGGCCCGTGGTCGATGCCAAGCGACTCAAACATCGAGTAGAACGCGGAGGCATCGAGCGTCTTCAGGGAGCACTGAGACTGCAAAGTCTTGAGGTCAAGACTTGGCATGGCTTCAAACGACTTCCAGACCGCACGCCCTTGCGAGTGAATGACCGGCTCCTGACCTGCCTCCTCCTCGCGATAGACCTCAAACCCGATCTCGCCATCCGCTTCCGGGAACAGGCTCAGATGCACATCCAGCGGCTGCTCCCCGAGGAGGAGCGGGCTTGCCCAGATGACATGCTTCAGGCGCAGGCCGTCTCTTCCATCTTTCAGAGAAGCAGCCGCCAGTTCGACAGCTTCGCGCGCCATCTCCAGATACGCCACGCCCGGCAGCATGCGCTGGCCTTGCACGACATGGTCGGCCAAGAAGAACTCCTCCCCTGTGAAGGTCGAGGTAAATCGCTGCTCGGTCAGGTCGGACGTGTTGCGGTGAAGCAGCGGGTGAAGCGCCGTGTTCATCGCTTGCGACGAACGGCGTCCGCTGCCTGCCGTCCCCTCCTCCTTGGACATCCAGTAGCGCTCTTTGGCGAACGGATAGGTGGGCAGGCTGATGCGCTGCGGTAGGGTTTGATACAGCTCGTTCCAGTCAATGCTGCCACCAAGGACCCAGAATTCGGCGAGCTTGTCGTGCTGACGATTCTGCATCCAATCGCTTGCTTCGGATGCGAGGTGACCAAGGCTCGGCTTGTCCTTGCCGCGTCTGACCTGACCACGGTACAGCCCGGCGATGTTTTCCTGCCCTTGCACGTACGCTTCCAAACGGTCTGTCAGCTCTTGCAAGGATCGGACCACGAGGGCCATCCGCTCTTCCATCTTTTCGCGTCCCACCTGCAACGTGTAGGCCGCGTCCACCAGATCGGCATCCGTGATGCGTCCTTCCGCCACGAAGGCGAGCAGTTGGCGGCTCTTTTCCTGCAGGCGCTCCTCATTCTTCGCCGACAGCACGACGATCACCGGCTGCTCCGGCGCGGTGCCTTTGGTCTGGCGTGCTCCGCTCGGGATATATTCCTCGATCACCAGATGCGCGTTCGAACCGCCGGCGCCGAACGACGAGATCCCTGCGATGCGCGGATATTCTCGACGAACCCCATCCAGTTCCAGAACCGGACGCGGCCACTCTCCCAGTTCCTGCTGCACGACAAACGGCGTCTTGCCGAAGTTGATGTTCGGGTTCAGCGTCTTGGCGTGCAGGGTCGGCGCGATCTGTCCATGCATCATCTGCAGCAACACTTTGGTCACGCCCGCGATGCCTGAAGCGCTCTCGCAATGGCCGATGTTCGACTTGGCCGAGCCGATCGCGCAGAACTGCTTGTCCTCCGTGCCTTTTTCAAATGCTTTGGTCAGGCCGGTGATCTCGATCGGGTCGCCCAGCGACGTGCCGGTTCCATGCGCTTCGAGATACGAGACCGTCCGCGGGTGAACGCCCGCCCGCTGCAGAGCGTCTGCGATGACGCGAGACTGCGCGTTCGGGTTCGGCACCGTGTAGCCGTTGGTTTTGCCGCCCGCGTTCACCATGCTGCCCTTGATGACGCCATAGATGTGGTCGCCGTCGGCGATCGCCTTGTGCAGCGGCTTCAGGAGGATCGCCCCGACGCCCTCTCCGTCGACAAAGCCGTCGGCCCCATCGCCGAACGCCTTGCACGCATCGGTCGCCGAGAGCATGGTCATCGCCGAGAGCCGCAGATAGTGCGCCGGATCAGAGATCAGGTTGACACCGCCTGCGATCGCACAATCGCTCGTGCCGCTGTACAAGCTCTCCAAGGCGAGATGAATCGCCGTCAAAGAGGACGAGCAAGCCGTGTCCACATTGATGCTCGGCCCTTGGAAGTTAAAGAGATACGAGACGCGGTTCGCCAGCGACCAGAAGTTCGCACCCGTCGGGTAAAAAGCGTTCATGATCCCGGCGAACATCCCGACCTTGCCACTCTCCGCGAGAGTGCCCGGCGTGTACCCCGCATCTTCGATGCTCGCGTATACCGTCTCCAGGAACAACCGCTCCTGCGGGTCCATCTTCTCCGCTTCGGCAGGGGAGATCTGGAAGAACAAAGGATCGAACTTGTCGATGTCCTTCAGGAACGCTCCCCATCGGGTGTACATCGTCCCCGCTTTTCCTTTTTCCGGGTCAAAATAGTCCTGCCAGTTCCAGCGTTCTTGCGGAATCTCGCCCACGCTGCTGCGGCCCTGCTTCAGATTGTTCCAGAAGCTGTTCACATCGTCAGCGCCCGGGTAGCGCCCGGCCAGCCCGACGATCGCGATGTCCTGCAGGCGCATCGGCGGCTCTTCAGCTCTCACTTCGCGGGCGACAGGTGCCTCTTCTTGCCGCTGCAGATAGCGCTTGGAGGACGTGCGGAAGGTCAGGTTCGTGCGTGTTTGCGCGGCCTGTGCAGGCACGGAAGCCTCCGTGCGCGGCGTCTGCTGCACCTCCGTCTGCCCGGCCAGCCCGAGCTTTGCGACAAGCGCCTCGCGCTGCGTGTCGACCAGATGATCGGCCAGCGAGTCTAGGGTCTGGTATTCAAAGAACAGCGTGCTGTTGAGATCCTCCCCGATCCCTTCGCGCAACGCATTGGTCAGCTGGACGACGAGGATCGAATCGATGCCATACTCCTCCAGCGATTCGGACGGGTCGATCTGGTCACTCGGAATCTTCAGCGTGTCACCGACCACATTTTGAAGGTAGGCGATGACGTTTTCACGCAGGCGTTCTTTCGTAACAGGAGCCTTCGTGACAGGAGCCTGCGCGACAGGCGCGACGGATGCCGGCTGCACAACCGCAATCGGTTCTGCTCTCACCGGTTCCAGCTCGAAGCCGATCGCCTTTTGCAAAGCGTCCTTGTGCGCCTTGACAAAATAGTCGGCCAGCTCGCCGAGCGTCTGATATTCAAAGAACAAGGTGCTGCTGATCTCCCCGAACACCTCGCGCAGAGCATTGGTCAGCTGCACGACGAGGATCGAGTCGATGCCGTACTCCTCCAACGCTTCCGTCTCGTCGATCTTGTGCACCGGAATCTTCAGCGTGTCGCTGACGAGCTCTTTCAGATACGTCACGCTCTTCTCGCGCAGAGATTCAGGAGAAAGCGCGGCGACCGTCGCCTGCACAGGGGTCGGCTTGATCGATACCGCTTGCGGTTTTGCTGCTTGTGGCTTGGTCGCCTGCTTGGCCACCGGCTTGCTTTTCTTCGCCGCCTGCTTCTGGCGAACGACGCCGTCGCTCATGGCGACGACAACCTGCTGGCCGAACTCATGCGCCTGCTCTGCCGGATGGAACACGCCGGAGAAGCCTTCGCTCGCCAGCACCTTGCCCCAAACCTCCGGGAACAGGCCCGGGTTGCCCGGAATGCGCAACTCTGCATCTTCGTAGAGCCACCAGCCTTCGAGCAGGCCGAACGTCAGATGCGTGAACAGCGCATTTTGCGAGATCTCGTTCAGCAAAAGGAGGCCGTTCGGTCGAAGCACGGCTTTGGCGTTGCGAATCGTCTGCCGGATGTTCTTGGTCGCATGCAGGACGTTGGTCGCGATGACAAGGTCGTAGGCCCCCGCTTCAATGTCCTGTCCGGCGAGCGGTGCTTCGACGTTGAAGATCTTCGGTGCGAGATACGGATTGTCAGCCCCGTACTCACGCTCTGCATGCAGCAGAAACGCACGCGAGATGTCGGTGTAGCAGTACTCCACAATGCGATCCTGATACGGCCGCAGCTTGCGGAAGACCATCGCGCTCGTGCCTCCCGTGCCGGCGCCGATCTCCAGAATGCGCAGGGAGACGGCCGGATCGTCCGCCATCCGTTCCTGCAGATAGGTCACCACCGTGTCGGCGAGCACCTCGTTGAAGTAGTCGGAGATCTGGTTGTTCTTGTAGATCCCCTCCACCAGCGCCATCGAGGAGTTGGGGAACATGATCTCCGTCGCCGGCACGCGGCCGGTCAGGATATCCGGCAAGGCGCGCAAGGTGGCCGCAACGAGCTGCACCTGGGCTTTCAGGTTCGGGTTGGTGAGCCAGTGCGGCTTGTTCGCTTCCCATTCCTGCCAGAGCACCTGTGCCGGCGTATCGAACTTGAGCGCAGGGTCGCGCTCCAGAACGGCGACGCTCTCCGCCAGCCATTTGCGGTAAAATCCGCGCACCGCATTTCCGTCCTGCAATTGCGGCGCTTGCAGCTGCGCGCCGAGCAGACGAACCAGCAACTCCTCCATGTCCGTCTTGTCCAAGCTCTCGTCCGCCTTCATGCGCGCCACGCGACCGTTCTGATCCGGCAGGCGCTTTTGCAGCGACTCTGCAAGCGCAGGCAGAACGTCCGTCCCGATCTGCATCGTTTCGGTCGCGTTCACCCCTTCGACCTGCACGGCCTTGGTGGTTTTCATCAGCCCAAATTGGGCGATCGGGCGCGTCAGCAGCGTCTCCAGAGCTTCCATCGCTTCCTTCGGCTCGACAAATCCGATGCCGACCTGCGACAACAGCTCCCCTTCTTTGGAATGCACGATCTCCTCGGCGTTCCAGTAGCCCCAGTTCATCACCTTCACGCGGCAAGACATCTCGCGCGCCATCTGATGGGCAAAAGCATCCATGAACGTGCAACCAGCCGCATAGTGGCTCTGGTTCGCATTTTTGATGAACGAGATGATCGAAGAGAAGAACAGGACAAAATCAAGCGGCTCGTCGCGGAACACCTGGGCCACGCGCAAAGAGACGTCCGCCTTCGCCGAGAATCCGGTGCGGAATTGCGCCTCCTCCATGCGATCCAGTCCTGCGTCCTGCAACACCATCGCCGAGTGGATGATCCCGTCAATTCGGCCATACCGCTGCTTGATCTCGTCACGCGCCAGCTGGAGCGACGCGGCATCGGTCGCATTGGCGGCCACATAGTGCGGAGCCTTGCCATGCCGTCCGAGGGCTTCGAGCTTGGCTCGAATGGAGGCATCCGGTTGACGGCGACCGATCCAGACGACCTGCGCCTCGTAGCGGCGGATCATGTACTCGGTCCATGCTTCTCCGATCCGTCCGGCCCCACCGATCACCACATACACGCCGCCCTGTCGGTACAGCGTGCCGTCAGCTGGCGCCGCTTGGAGCAAGACGAGCTGTTGGCGGTGCCATTCGCCGCCTCGATAGACCCAAGAGCGACCACGGCGATCCGTCGGGAGCTGCAGCAAGTCAACCAGCGGCCAGGCGCCCGCTTCGAGATCGACCAGGTGGATTTTCCAGCGCGGGTACTCCTTCGCCAGAGAGCCGACCAATCCGTGCAAGCTGGCGTGGGTCGGGTTGACCTGCTCCTGCGCGTGCAACGGTTGGGCCTGCGTCGTGAGTACCGTCCAGCCCAGCGGACGGGATTCGTATCCCGCTTGCAAAAGAGCTTTGACCGTGCGGAAGAGCAGCAGCACGCCTTCTTCCTGCTCGCGGACCAGCGCCTCGTTCGTCACCGAGGAGAGAGCGCGCTCCGGAGCGATCCAGAAAATGTGGTCGAATCTGCCGAGGCGCTGCAGCTTGTCCCCGATCTCTGTGATGGAATCGCTCGGCTGCAGGTCGAGCGACTGCACGTTCGAAAGGTGCAAGCACACGGAACGCTGCTGCTCCGAAGTGCCTCCGACCACCAGCACGCGATCGGCAGAAGCCGGGAAAGACGGCACGCGTTCCGGCGTGACGACATCCCATACCGGTGCCAAGGTCAAGTTGCCGACCAGCGGGTCGTTTTTGCCCTCCTGCCCGGACGGCGTTTTCGCATCCAGAGCACGGTACGTGAAGCCTTTGATTCGAACCGAAACGCGGCCTGCCTCGTCGCAAAGATCGATGTCGAGATTTTCCACCGCGCCGCCTGCTTGGCTGCCTTCGCTGTGGCGGAGCACCGCCCACATCTCAGAGGTGCAGGCTTGGTAGACCTCCAGCTTTTGCAGCACGAACGGCAAAATCGGGTTCGGCGAGAGGTCTCCGCGCGCGCCGAGCAGGAAGCCGACCGACGCCTGCAGCGCAGAATCCATCAGGCTCGGATGCAGAACATACCGGCTGGCGGATGCTGACAACGCGGACGGCAGAGACAGTCGAGCCAGCACGAGACCTGCGCCGACGTAGAGCTCTTGAATGCCACGATGACCTTCCCCGTACTCGATGCCCATCGACGAGAAGGCTTCATAGCAGGCTGCCGAAGTCAGCACCTGTGAGGACGCTTGCTTCTGGAACGAGGCAAGATCGACCGTCGGAGGAGCCGTGACAGAAGCGAGCAGCGCGCGGCCTTCGCCATGCACCACCGGCTCGGAGTCCTGCCTCACGGTGTAGATCTCATACGCGACCTCGCCGTTCTCTTCCGGGAACAGTCCGATGTGCACCTGCACAGGCTGCTCTCCTACCGTGATCGGGCGAACCCATGCGACATTCTGCAGTTGCACCTCGCTCGGCCCTTCGACCAGCCCGCCGGCTGCATGCTCGACTGCGGCCCGCGCCATCTCCAGATAAGCCACGCCCGGCAGGACGCGATTGCCTTGCACCCGATGATCGTTCAGGAAGAACTCCTCGCCGGTAAAGGTCGACGAGAAACGCTGTTCGGCAAAATCGGACGTGTTCTGATGCAGCAGCGGATGAATCACGCTCTGCACGCCCGCCGTTTCGGCCGCGACCTGTGCCGTCGCTCTGTTTGCAGCCTTGGGAACCCAATAGCGCTCCTTGGCAAACGGGTAGGGCGGCAGGCTGATGCGCTGCGGACGCCCTTGACGGTAGAGGCGATTCCAGTCGATCTCCACGCCTTTGACCCAGAGGTCTGCCAGCTTGTCATGCTTGCCTTTGGCGATCCATCGGTTCAGGAGTTCCCGCGAGTCTTCGTCTGCGCTGAAGAGCGCAACCGTCTCTTTGTTCTGCTTGACGGAGCCGCGATGCACGCCCGCCTGCCCGTCCGGGTCTGCCAGATACGCTTCGAGCTTTTGCTTCAGCTCCGAGAGGTCGCGGACGACAAAGGCCACGCGCTCCTCCATCGCCTCCCGACCGACTTGCAGCGTGTACGCGAGGTCGATCAGGTTGAGGCGTTGAAGAGCCTCCGCAGCCGGGGTGACAGACTCTAGATGCAGGCCGGCCGCCGCCGTTTCCCGCACCGCTCCCTCAAGCCCTGCCACGTGGGCCACCGCCGCCGCGATCGACTCTTGCTCCAGCAGTTCTTTAGGATCGACCTCCAGTTGGAATTCCGCTTGCAGACGCTCGCTCAGCTGGGCGAGGTGAATCGGTTCGATGCCATATTCGCTCCACTCGACATCCGCTTCCAACGCGTCTGCCTTCACGTGGATCAGCTCCGCGAGCATCTCCCGCATCACCGCTTCCAAACGCAGTTCCATCCCTTGCGCTTGTACAGGCTCCAAAGCTTGCACAGCCACCCGCACCGGATTCTGACGCTGCGCCTCCTCGTTCTTATTCAGAGCCGCCAGCAAGCGGCCCGCATAGGCGACCAGGCGCTCTTTGTTCTTCGCGGACAGAGGAACCAGCGCGGCACCCTGCCCTTCCGTGCTCGTCACCGCTTGCGGCGGGATGTATTCCTCCAAGATCACGTGCGCGTTCGAGCCGTACGCCCCGAACGAGCTCAGCCCGGCACGGCGCGGGTATTCGACCCGCTCACCGTTTTCGATGAGCGTCGGACGCTGCCACTCTTCCGTCTTGTGCTGGACGTAAAAAGGCGAATTTTCCAGATCGATATACGGGTTGAGCTCCACCGAATGCAGCGACGGCACGAGCTTTTTGTGATGAAGCTGCAGGGCGACTTTGTGCAGACCGCTGATGCCGGCCGCCGATTCGCCGTGGCCGATGTTGGACTTGACCGAACCAATCGAGCAGTATTGCTTGTCCGGCGTGAAGTGTCGGAACGCCTTGACCAGCCCTTGGATCTCGATCGGGTCGCCGAGCGACGTCCCGGTGCCGTGCGCTTCCATATACGAGATCGTGCGCGGATCGACACCCGTTTTTTCCAAACATGCCTGAATCATGTCCGCTTGGGCCACCGGGCTCGGGACGGTGATCCCGCTCACCGCGCCCACGTGGTTGGTCGTGCTTCCTTTGACCACCGCATAGATGTGGTCGTTGTCCGCAATCGCCTTGCTCAGCGGCTTGAGCAGCACCGAGCCGATGCCTTCGCCCGACACATACCCGTCGCCGCCCTTGCCGAACGTGTGGCAGTACCCGTCGCTGGAATGCATGTCCATCATGCCATACGTCATGTACTTGTTCGGATGCAGCGACAGGTTCACCCCGCCGGCCAGCGCCACTTCACACTCGCCGCGCTTGATGCTCTCCAGCGCCAGATGCACGGCGATCAGCGAAGACGAGCAGACGGTGTCGATCGCCATGCTCGGTCCGTGAAAATTGCAAAAATACGACACGCGGTTCGCGATCGACGCATAGCTAAGCGACAAAGGCTGCGGCTGTCCGTCGCGCACCGCTTCGGCTTGAATCAGCGTGTAGTCCTTGTGCATCACCCCGACGAACACGCCGACGTTGCGGCGCTTGTTCGGCCCTTTTGGCGTCACCACCGTCTTCGGGGTGTAGCCGGCGTCTTCCACCGCTTCCCAGCAGGTCTCCAGGAACAAGCGCTCCTGCGGGTCGATCGTCTCCGCCTCCCGTGGCGAGATGCGGAAGAATTGCGGGTCGAAGCGGTCCGGATCATGGATAAAACCGCCCCACCGCGACATCGGCTTGCCGGACGGAGACTTGACGCCCTCCAGCCGCTCCCACTCCCAGCGCGACTCCGGAACCTCCGTGATGCAGTCTTTGCCGGCCAGAAGATTCTCCCAGAACTCGTGAAGGTCGCGCGATTGCGGATACTTGCCGGACATCCCGATGATCGCGATGTCCTCTCCCGCATCCGGCACGCCATAGCTGCCGGTCTCCGGGAGTTCGCGCTCAGCTTCGTACAGCTCGTCCGCCGGCTCGCTCCACTCTGCCTCTGCCTGATTCGCTCCGCTTGCACCGCCGCCGAAACGATCCGCATGATGCTCAGCGAGGTACTCGGCCAGCTCCGTGATCGTCGTGTACTCGAACAACAGCGTCGGCATGAGCTGCGTTTCGAGCTTGCTGCCGATCGCCGTCACGACTTCCAGCAGCATCGACGAGTCGAGGCCGATCTCGTAGTACCCGACATCTGTCGCCACTTGATCTTCCGGTTTGCCCAGCTTTTCGGCGATCAACCGGCGCAGGAATGCGGACGCCTCCTCGACCGCCGAACCGCCTCCCGACGCATACGCAGGAGGTGCGACCGGTGCGGAAGGTCGGGGCTGTGGTTTTGGCTTCGGCTTTTCTTGCACAGCGGCCTCCGCCTTGCGGGCCGGATTGATCAGCCCTGCCCCGCGCACCAGCTTGCCCTTGTAATTGAGCAGCTCCGCGATCTTCTTTCCGTTCGTGTCAAAAAACTCCATCGTCAGAAAATTGAGCTCTTTCTTCCGCTCAACCGGCTTGGCGATGCGAGTCCAGCACTCCGTTCCGAGCAGAGCGGCGGCGCGGAATTTTTCATAAAACAGCGGCAGGAACAGCCGCTGCTCCTCTTCGTTCGTGTTGTCGAACAAGACACCGGTGCCAACGCCGCTGCCATCGATCAGCGTCGGGTGGAACATGAAGCCCTCCGCACTGCGGCGCGCCTCGTCCCCCAGCGCGATCTCGATGTAAGACGCCCCGTTCTCGCCCTCATAGACCACGCCGTCCGCCAGCATGAACCCGGTATGCACGAGCTCTTGGTGGCGGCACTGCGCATAAAACGAATCAAGCGATACCGAGCGCGCGGCCGTCTGCTTAATCCGGCTGATATCAAGAACCTCGTCGAACGTCAGCGGATCGCACAGATGCATCTCCGCCGTGATGTGCAACTTGCGCTCCGGGGACAAGACCCCCTTGCGCTGCTCCTGCCCTTCCACGCGAATCTGCCAGCGGCCGGCTTCCGTCTCGTCGCACTGAACGCGGAGCAGGACGTTCAGATCCTGCCCCACGACCAGCGGGTTATAAATGGAAAGATTGAGAAGATCCAGCCGTGCGAAATCATAGCCCCGCTCTCGAAACAGCTGATAGAGCAGATCGATGTACGCAAATCCCGGAAACAGCTCTTGACCATAGGCCTTGTGATGCTTGACGACCGGATGATCCTTGCCGATTAGAATTTGATCTTCCATGTTACACCTCAACTCCAATTTGCTTCCAGATATTCATCGCGCTCTCTGCCCGTTCGCCCTGTCCGCGCCCGCTCACATCGCGGCGCTGCAAGACAGGAAGCGGAATCGGCTTGCGAAGGATCGAACGCTCCTCAGACTCTTCCCAGCCTTCGAGGATCACGTGCGCGTTGGTGCCGCCGTCGGCAAAGCAGTTGATCGCCGCGATGCGAGCCGTGTCCGTCCAAGGCATGAGTTGACGGGCCATCTCAAACGGCGACGCCTGCAGATCATAATGCGTCATCGCCTCTTCGCCCGACAGGAACGGCACCATCTGCCGACGCTGTAGCATCAAGACGACTTTGATAAATCCGGCGATCCCTTCCGCGCACAACGGATGCCCGATGTTCGGTTTCATCGACCCCAATCCCAGCGGGAGGTTCGAGGAAGCGCGATACACCGATTGGATCGTCTTCAGTTCCAAGAGGTCGGTCACTTCCGTGCCCGAACCGTTTGTTTCGATATAGCGAACCGCTTCAGGCGATACCCCGCCTTTTCGGAGCGCCGCCTGCAGCACTTGTTTCTGTGCCTCAAGGCTCGGGGTGGCAGGTCCGGCGGTCCGTCCGTTGTTGTTGACAGCGACCGCTTTGATGACGGCGTAGATCGCATCGCCATCGCGCAAAGCCTGCTCCACCGTCTTCAGCAAGACCATACCACACCCTTCCCCGACCACGATGCCGTCGGCTCGACGGTCAAAGAGGTGGAACGCCCCTTCTCGGTTCAGGATGTTGCGCTGTTCAAAGATGCGGTGCGTCTCATCGGTGGTCAGCAGAGAGACTCCGCCGACGATCGCCGACTCGATCTCCCCGCTCTGAAGCGCCTGCGCTGCCATGTTCATCCCCACCAGAGCGGAGGAGCAAGCGGTGTCCACTACGACACACGGGCCGCGCAAGTCAAAATACTGCGAGATGTTCGCCGCCAGATAGTTCTGTCCGACAGCCAAAATCGGGTTGCGCGTCTGGCCCAGATCCGCCGTGCTCGGCGAGTGCTTGCTGCGCGCCCCGAGGTAGACGCCGACCGAGCGGCCTTTGACCTCCTGCTGGGTGTAGCCGGCGTGGCACAAGAGCTTGAGGCTCTCTTCCAGCACCAGAAGGGCTTGCGGGTCCATCGCTTTGGCGTCTTCCTCCGAGAGATGGAAGAACGACGGGTCATACTGCGTGATGTCGTCGAGCAATCCGGCATAGAAGCCGCTCGAATACCCCCAGCGCCCCTGCGGCACCTCGCGAATGGCGGAACGGCCCTCGGACAGCAACTGCCAATACTGCTCCAGAGAAGCCGCCCCCGGCAGTCGGCAAGACAGGCCGACGACGGCCAGATCAGCGGCCCCAGAGGCCGGAGCCGCTTTGCGCACGGCTGCTTGTCCTTGCTTCGCGACACGCGGCTTGGTAGGACGACTCGGCGCACGATAAGAAGGTGCCGCCGGCTCTTCTTGCTGAACCTGCGTGGCCCCCGTCGCGTTGGCGAGGGCTGGCCCATGCAGAGCCTCCAAATGCTTCGCCAGCGATTCGATCGTCGGGAACTCCAGCAGGAGAGACGGGTCGAGCTTCACTTGCAACGCCTGCGCGATCTGACGCAGCAATTGCGCTTGCAAAATGGAATCGACCCCGTAGTCTGCAATCTGCGCATCGACCTCGATCTTGGCCGGGTCCATTTTCAACTCTTTTGCAAAAATCGACCGAACCCAAGCCTCCGCTGTCTGCCCTTGGCCGCCTGCCACCACGCTTGCTTTCTGCGCAGGGGCCGCCGGACGCTGTGCCGGAACCACAGGGGATGTCGGGAGCGCCGCCGTCTGCTTTTTGCGCTGCATCAGCGTTTGCGGATTCCAGAGCGATGGGTTGACCACGGCGGACATGACGACCGGGCCGATTTTTCTCGCCAGCACATAATCGAGGAACTCCAGCCCCTCGGCGTTGGTCATCGTCAGAAGGCCTGTCTGCTCGTAGGCTCTGCTCTTGACTTCGCCCATGCCCGCCTCTTTCCAGCTCGGCCATTGCACGCTGACGATCGGACATTCCGGACGCTTCGCTTCCGCCAGATAATCCATGTAGGCATTGGCCACCGCATAGTCGCTCAACCCCGCCGCGAGCGACGGGATCGTGGCCGACACAGACGAGAACGCGACGAAGAACTGCAGCGGCTCTGCGCGGAGACTGCGGTACAACGCGTCAAGTCCCGCCACTTTCGGCTCCAGCACCTGCTCGATGCCTTCGACCGTCTTGCGAATGAAGGCCGAGTTCTCTTCATCGAGCAGGCCCGCCGCATGCAGCACCCCGCCGATCAGGCCGAGGCTGCGGCGAACCGCCTGCACGCTCTCTTCGACCGCCTGAACATCGGACAGCGGCACAGACAGAACCATCACCTGCGCCCCTTCTCGCTCCAGAGCTTGGATGCCCTGAATCTTCCGGGAAACAGGCGTCTGCTCCCGAAGGTGCGCCGCCCACGTCTCGCGCGGCGGCAAGGTTTCCCGTCCGGTCAGCACCAGGCGCTTGACGCCATAGTGTTTGACAAAATGCTGCGCGCACAGATACCCAAGGCCCCGCGTGCCCCCGGTGATCCAGAGCACTTGATCTTCCGGGAACGGCGTTCGCGCTTGCTGCTCGCCTTTTTCCCATTCCTTGAGCCGCGCGCGATAACGCAGCCCGTTTCGCCAGCACGCTTCCGTCTCCTCATCTTCGACAAGGAACTCAGCGGCGATCTGCTCGGCCAGCCTCGTCTCATCAGAGACCGGCTCCAGATCGAGATGGCGGGATTGCACATGGCCATATTCGCTCTGCAGCATGCGATAGAGCGCCGCACGGGAGGCACCTGCGAGGTTGACCGTCGCATTCTGATACCCTTCCAGCCCCTTGGTGACACCCAAAAGCATCATCCCATCGCGGCGGCCGTGTTCGATCAGCAGCTGAAGCCAGCTCATCCATTCCGCCGACTCCTTGCGCTCCTGACCGCAGCCGACCAGATCGATCAGGCCGTCATACGCCTGCCAATCCAGCTCTTGCGGCTCTTGCGCCACATCGAACAGGCGGCTTTGCGGCAGTCTCTTCGCCAGCTCGGTGGCCAAACTGCGCGTCTCCGGCGTGGTCAGGATCGCCACCGCCCGGTTGACGCTGCGTCTTGGAGCTGCCGAACATGGCTCCCACACTTTTTTCAGAAAATACATCTTGCGCTCTGCCGCCGTGCTGTTTCCTTGCCACTCGCCTTCGACCGGCTCCAGCACCAGTCCGCGCATCTGCACACAGACCTCGCCCGTTTCGTCGCAGAGGTCGAGGTCATAGCCGGCCTCGCCGCTTCGAATCAGCGCCCACATCGCAGACGGGCACGGACGGAGGATGTCCAGCGACTGCAGGGAGACCGGTCGGGTCGGCTTGCGGTCGGTCTGTTTCAGCGTAAAAGCGTTCACGGCCTGAACCGCAGCTTCCAGCAAGGTCGGGTGCAGCACATAGTCCGCTTCCGTGGCAAGAGCTGCTGACGGCAGGGCGAGCTTGACCAGCGCGTGGCTCTCTCCCAGATAGAGCGTCTCGATCCCTTGCAGGCTCGGCCCATAGGCCGTCCCCATCGCGCGGAAGGCATCGTAGCATTGCTCAGCCGTCAGAACGCCGAGTCCCGACTGCACCTGCAAGGCGTGCAGATCGAGCGGCGGTGCCGGATCGAACGCGCAGATCTCGACTTCGCCATAGCTATACAGCGTCGGAGCTTCCTCCCCTTGTGGGATGTCACCGCTGATCTCATAGGCGATCTCGCCGTCCTCCAGCGCATGGAGTCCGACATGCAGACGTATAGATTCGCCTGCTGCGACGATCGGTTGCGGCCAGACGACATCTTTCAAACGCATGGATGTCGGATCGTTCGCTTCAAGACCCGTCGCCAGCAGAGCAGCCGCTCGCGCCAGCTCCAGCTCTGCGACGCCCGGCAGTACCGGGTTGCCATAGACGACGTGATCGCGGAGGAAGAATTCGCGGCCCGTCAGCGTCGAACGGAACCGCACTTCGGTCAGGTCGGACGTGTTCTCGTGCACCAGCGGATGCAGCATCGCGGCGCGTCCTACGCCCGTCCCGCTCTGCACAGCTCCGTCGATCGGAAGCCAGTAGCGCTCCTTGGCAAACGGATAGCCCGGCAGCGAGATGCGACCTGGCTTGCCTGTTGCATATTGCCGGCTCCAATCGATCGACAGCCCTTTAGCCCACAGGTCGAGCAGCTTGCCGAACTTGCCTTTTGCCTGCCATGCCTCGATCACCGCCTGCATGTCCTCGTCCTGCGCGAAGAGGGCCAGCGTGTCCTTGTAGTGCTTGACATGTCCGTGGAACAGGCCGTCGATGCCTCGTTTGCCGGACAGGAAATCTTGCAGTTTGGCACTCAGTTCCTTGAGCGACGAGGCCAGCACGGCCAGACGCTCCTCCATCGTCTCGCGGCCCAGCTGCAAGGTGTAGGCGATCGCCGGCATGTCCGCGTCGCTGTATGCACCGCTCTCGACAGCCTGCAGCAAGCGCTGTGCCTGTTCTTGCAGACGGTCTGCGTTCTTGGCCGAGAGCACGATGACGTGCGGAGCCGTTCCGAAATGGTCACGCTGTTGCTCTACCGCTTGGTATTCCTCGATGATCACATGCGCGTTCGCACCGCCGGCCCCAAACGACGAGAGGCCCGCAAGGCGCGGGAACTCCCTTGTCTGACCGTCGATCTCCACCAGAGGGCGCTTCCATTCCATCAGCTCTTGCGGCACGACAAACGGGCTGTTCCGGAAGTCGATGTTTGCGTTGAGCTGTTGAGAGTGCAAGGACGGAGCGATTCTGCGGTGCTTGAGCTGGAGCAGCACTTTGGTCAGGCCGGCGATGCCGGCGCTCGCTTCCAGATGCCCGATGTTCGACTTGACAGAGCCGATCGCGCAGAACTGCTTGTCTCGCGTGTACTTGCCAAACGCGCGGGAGAGCCCGGTGATCTCGATCGGGTCGCCCAGCGCCGTGCCGGTGCCGTGCGCCTCGATGTAGCTGATCGCGCGCGGGTTGATCTTCGCCCGCTCCAGCGCTTTCAGAATCATGTCCGACTGCGCCGTCGGGTTCGGCACCGTATACCCGTTGGTCTTGCCTCCGTGATTGACAGCGGTCGCCTTGATGACGCCGTAGATGTGGTCGCCGTCCTTCACCGCTTGGTCGAGCGGCTTGAACAGCACGGCGCCGATGCCTTCGCCCGGCACATACCCGTCGCCATCCGCGCCAAAACTTCTGCATCTGCCATCCGTCGCCAGGAACTTGTACTGGCTCAGGAACAGATATTTCCCCGCGCCGATCGACAGGTTGACGCCGCCGGCGATGGCGACGCTGCTCTCTCCGTTCAGAAGGCTCTGGCAGGCGAGATGCAGCGCGGTCAGGGACGAAGAGCACGCGGTATCCACCGTCAGGCTCGGCCCGTTGAAGTTGCAGAAATACGAAACGCGGTTGGCGATGCTGTAGAGCAGCGTGCTTGGGCTGAGCACATGGCCCTGCGCCTGTGCGAGCACACCAAGCTCTTGATACGGCTGCCACAGCGCCCCGACGAACACGCCGACCGACTGATCCCTGAGGCTCTGTCTCGTATAGCCGGCATCTTCGAGCGCATGCCAGACCACCTCAAGGAACAAACGCTCCTGTGGGTCCATCAGCTCGGCTTCACGCGGCGGGATGTTGAAGAACATCGGGTCGAACTTGTCCACATCATCGAGGAAACTACCCCATTTGCTGTACAGCTTGTCGTTTTGCTTGTCCGGATCATAGTAGCGCACATAATCAAATCGATCCGGTCGGATCTCTTCGATGCAGTCCTTGCCCGCTTGGATGTTCGCCCAGAATTCCGCCAGCGATCCGGCCTGCGGATAGCGCCCGGCAAGGCCGATGATCGCGATATCCCGCACAGCCGGAGCGTGCGGTGTCATCGCGACCGTCTCGACCACATCTGCGGAACGCGCGGTCTCTTGAGCACTCGCCACAGCCGCTACTGTCGATTCAACCGCCGCCTCTACCACCTCATCCACTTCAACCGTTTCCGGCAATTGCAGCAGCGAACGCAGCGTCTCTTCATACTCCTCCAGGAAATAACCCGTCAGATCTTCCAAGTTGCGGTACTCAAAGAACAGAGTCTTGGACAGCCCGGACCCGAACGCATCCTCGAACAGCTTGTTCAGCTCCAAGATCATCACCGAGTTGATGCCATACGCTTCGAACGCTTCCTCCGGCCGGATCATCGACGGCTCCAGCCCGATCGCCTCAGACAGCAGACCCCGCACGAATTCCTGTGCGCGAGATCTCAGCACAGCCACTCCACGGTCGCGAACCGCCTGCGTTTGGGCCGTCGACACCGGGGCCGCCGCCTGCACCAAGGCCGATTTTTCATAATTCGTCGCCTTGATCGAGAAATTGACGAGCCGCGCCACCACGCGCCCCTCCTCGTCGCAAACGGTCAGGTTAAACTTCTTGATGTCCGGGTTGTTCTTCGTCTTCGGGCTGACTTCGCTGTAGACGTGGCATCTGCGCGGCACGATCCCCCACATCTCCAAGCTTTCGATCGCAATCGGGATAAAATCGCGCTCGTCATCGCCGTGGAAGCGGTTGTTGATCAGCGCCGTCTGGAACACGCCCGTCAGCATCGTCGGGTGCAGCAGGTACTCCTCATACGTGTCTGCGATCATCTCCGGCAGTTCCAGCGTCGCCAGCGCTTCCTGCTCGTTGAGCACCATCTCCTGCATCGGCATGAAGCTCTCCCCGACGATCAAACCCTCCGCATGAATCTGCTGATAGACCTGCTCCCGCGTCCAGCTCGCCGTGCATCGCTCTCGAATCGCCGCGAGATCGAGCGTTTCCACCTCGCTCTGCGCCAGCTGCCACGGAGCATATTCCAACGCCCCGGTCGCATGCACGACGCGCTCGGCCCCTTCCATTCTGTAGATCTCGTAGTCGGTGCGCTCCCCTTTTGGCAGCAGTTGAATGAACACATCAAACGGCTCTCCGCTCGAAGACAGTTGCTTCGCCCAGTAGCAGTTGAGCAGCTTGCTCACCCGCTGGCCCGGAAGAGCGAGTGCGCCGGCCTGTCTGGCCATCTCGGCATAGCACGCGCCTGGCACGTTGTATTTGTTGTCCAGCACATGATCGACCTGATAGAACTCCGTGTTGTCATAACGTCGCTGGTACAGCCCCTGCTCGCCATCGACCTTGTTCAGATCGATCAGCCCCGAGCTGCGATACAGCGGAGCCAGAGCCCCCAGCTCGGCATAGTGCGCCTCGATGACCGCGCGCTGCCTGTCTTGCAGCAGATAGTCCAGAATCTGTTGCGAGGTTCCATGCTCAAACAGCAACGGCGGTTTGAAATCGACGCCAAAATACTGCGAGATCAGGTTCGCGATCTGCAGCAGCGACAGCGACGCCACCCCGAGCTGCTGCAGCGGCTGGCTGGCACCGATCTCCGCCGGAGCCAGGTGCAGCGCTTGTGCGAGGATGCTGTAGAGATCCCGACGGATCATCGTCGGCACATCCAGTTCTCGCACAGTCTCCGCCTTCTTGCGGATGCCAAAGTGCTGGTTGATTTTCATCTGGTCACCTTCGATCCCTACGATGTGAGCGAAACCTTCCTGACTTGCCAGATGCAGCGCTTCCCGGAGCAGGACCAAGCCCTGCGGCGTTTCCAGCGGCTGCATCCCGAACACCTTCCAGAGGTGCTCCTTCTCCTCCGGCTCCACGGTCATCCCGCCGTTCGCCCAGAGCGGCCAGTTGATCGCCAGCGACAGACCGCTGCGCCTGCCCTCGGCGACGAGCTGTTGCCGGTGCGCCGCATACGCATCCATGAAGCTGTTGCCCGAAGAATAATCGCACTGCCCTTGATTGGGCATCAGCGCTGCAATCGACGAGAACATGACAAAAAAGTCCAGTTCGTCGCCGGCCGTCGCGTCGTCCAGATGGAGCGTCCCCGCGAGTTTGGGCTGCAGGACTTTTTCAAAAGACTCGGTTGTTTTGCGCAGGATGAAGCTGTCTTCAATCAACCCGCTTCCCTGCAAAACGCCGTGGATGCTGCCATAGGTCGCACGCGCTTGCTCCACCGCCGCACGCACTTGTCCGGCATCGCCGAGGTCCGCCCGAATGTACAGGCCGGAGCCGCCCAGACTTGCCAGCCTGTCAAGCTGTGCCGCGATTCTCTCATCCTGCTCTCTTCGCCCGAGCAACACGACCTTCGCCTGATATTCCTTGGCCAGATAGTCGGAGAAAATCTGCCCCAGGCCGCCCGTGCCGCCTGCGATCAGATACACCCCGCCTTGGCGCAGCGCATAAGCCTCCTTCTGCAAGCCGCCCGCCACGGTCACCATCTCGCGCAGCTGCCTTGTCCCGCCTACATATCTCACTTCATGCAGCGGGGCCGGAGCACTCGCAAACAGCTCCTCCAGCAGCGCCCGGCCGCAGTTTTCAAAGCGATCCGTGAACGCCGCCACCTCCAGATGAAGGCGCGGGTACTCATACTTCAGCGTGCGAGCCAGCCCGCCGGCCGCATACAGGGCGGGCAGCGCCTCGGACGACATGCTCTCGCCGGCGTAGATGATCTTGATCGGCTCTTTAAACCGGCTCTTAATCAGAGCTCCTGCCAGCACGAGCAGCCCCCGCAGGTCTTCCACCCCCGGACGGACGGCCGGCACGAGAATCTGCCGCACGGCAAACCCGCTCGCCTTGACCTCCTGCAGCGCTTCCAGATAGCGATCCGGGTCCTGCTCGGCGATCGTCAAGCGCCGGAACGGCACCTCCTCGCCCAGTTCGCCGCGCATCCAATCGGCCAGCGACTCCGAACCGTTGAGGAGGAGCAAGCCCTTCGCCTCCGCTTCCGGACCGCAGGCTTCCTCCCGCCACTTCGAGGTGTAATAGAGCAGCCCCTGTTTGCTCGGCGCTTCTTTTCTCGTTTCTTCGTTCCTTGCTTCTTCTTTTCTCACCAACGCCCGCTTCGTAAAATTCTTCACCGAAGCCAGCACGCGACCTTCGCCGTCGCAGAGATACAGGTCGAACTGGATCGAACCGCTCTGCTGCACCTGACGCTGCTTAACATAGTAATAGCGCACCGCTTCCAAGCTTCCCGCAACCGTGAAGCTCTCCGCATAATACGGCACATACTGCGATTCGCTCGTCGTGCCGTTTCGCACGCTCAAGCACACCGCCGTCTGCAGCGCCCCGTCCAGAATGCCGGCTGCAATGCGCCCGTGATTCCGGACGTCCACCTCCGCAATCGCCTCGTCAGCCGAGCAGTGCAGCGTCTCGATCACCTGGAACGAAGGCCCGTACACCAGACCGTTTTCGGAAAAGAGACCATACAGCTCGGCCTTCGATTCCTTCGTCTCGCAGCGCTTGCGAATCTCCTCCACCTCGATGCGCTCTTCCGTCCGCGCCACCTGCTTGAGCAGGCGGCCTTGGCAGTGCAGGTCCGCACCCGAACGGATGCGCACAGCCCGGTCGCTTCCTTCCTCCTTCACGTTCAAGAGGAGGGTGCGCGGCTCGTCGAGAACGACCAGCGGCTTCAGCCAGTACACATCTTGGAACGTTACACCGGCTATCCACTCTTCCTTCAGCTCTCCGACGATCAGGTCCAGATAGCCCACGCCCGGCAGCACTTTCTGCCGCTGAACGAGATGGTCTTGCACCATCCGCTCCGTAGCAGGGAGCAGGATCTGCTTGTCGCCGGAAGCCGCATTCGCATCCGCCTTCACCGTCTTCGGCTCAAACCAGCAGCGAAACCGCTTAAACGGATACCCCGGCACCTCGATGCGAGAACCGTGGAAGCTCGCCTGCTCCCATTCGATCCCCTCGCCCTTCACCCAAGCCTCGGCGAGCAGGAACAGATCGTCCGTCGACGTAGCGACCTGCACAGGCGCGTCAGGCTTCGTCACCGCGACGCCTTGGAACAGCGACAGCGAGGCCTGCTCGCTCACATACCGCTCCAGCTCCTCCACCACCTGCTCCACCGACGAAGCGACCATCGCCAGACGCTCCTCGAACTCCTCGCGCCCGAACATCAGCGTGAACGCGAGATCGTCCACATGCACAGACTGTCCGGCTTCGCTTTGCAAAAATGTGAGCAGTCGCTCAGCCGATGCCCGCAACTTCCCTTTTTTCGCAGACAAAAGCACCAACCGCTTCTGCGACGCGCTCTTGGCGCGAGGTCTGTTGCTGCGCGGCGGCTCTTCCAAGATCACATGCGCATTGACGCCGCCCATGCCAAACCCGCTGACCCCCGCCTGTCTCGGCAGCAGCTTGCCTTCGATGCGCCGCTTCTTCCACGCGGTCGGAGCCGTGACGAGGCCAAACGGCGACCCCTCAAACGAGATGTACGGATTGATCTCTGTAAAATTGAGCAGCTCCGGCAGCACGCCATGCTTCATCGCCAGCAGCACCTTGATGATCGAAGCCATCCCGGCCGCGCTCTCCAGATGGCCGATGTTCGTCTTAACCGAGCCGAGCAAGCAAGAGTTCTCGCGCGGTTGCAGGCCCCGCTCCTCATAGTACTGCCCGTATGCTTTCTTCAGCGCATTGATCTCGATCGGGTCGCCCAGCGGCGTGCCTGTGCCGTGCGCTTCGATGTAGGAGATGTTGCGCGGGTCCGCTTCGGAGCGCTGCAGCGCCGTGTAGACCACCTCAGACTGAGCGGTCACGTTGGGGGCCGTCAGGAAATTCGAGCGCCCACCATGATTGATCGCCGTCGCCTTGATCACGCCCAAGATGTTGTCACGGTCTTCCACCGCCTTGTCCAGCGGCTTGAGGAACAGGGCCGCCACGCCTTCACCGCGCACATAGCCGTTCGCCGACATATCAAACGTTTTGCATTGCCCGTCCACCGACAGCATGCCGGACTTGGCATGGGAGATGTACATCCGCGGGCTGAGCAGCGCATTGACGCCCCCGACGATCGCCGCCTCGCATTCCCCTTCCCGAATATCGCGCACCGCGTTGTGCAGGGCGACCAGAGAACTGGAGCACGCGGTGTCCACGGCTTCGCTCGGCCCTCTGAAGTTGAAAAAATACGACACGCGGTTCGCGAGGATCGAGTGTACCGTTCCTGTGGAAACAAAGGCGCTGATGTTCTCCCCCATCAGCTCGGCATAGTCGTTTTTCGAAACGCCCGCATAGACGCCGATCTTCCGGCCCGACAGACTCTTCGGGCTGTAGCCAGCGTTTTCAATCACCTGCCAGACCGTTTCTAGGAACAGGCGGTGCTGCGGGTCGATAAAATTCGCCTCTTTGGGCGAGATGCCAAAAAACAGCGGGTCGAATCGATCGACCTCCTCGATGAATCCGCCCCACTTGCTGTTCGTCTTGTTCTCTTCCTTTTGCGGGTCGCCGTACACATCCTCCCACTTCCAGCGGTCTTGCGGAATGACAGAGATGCTGTTGAGGCCTGCATTGAGGTTGTTCCAGAATTCCTTCGTGTTCTTCGCCCCCGGAAAACGACCGGCGATTCCGACGATGGCAACTTCTCGCTTTGGCGTTTGTGTCATCCAGATCCGCTCCTCGTTTTTGCTTACAATCCGACCAGTTCAGAGATGCGCCGGTTCAGCAGGTCTGCCGTTTCGCGCATCAGTTTTTCGCCGATCACATCGACATGGCGCGCTCTCCAGCTTTCCAGCGGCGTGCCTTTCACCCAGCGGTTGAACGCCCCCAAGGCTGGGCCGCAATGCACCTGATAATCCACCGTGTGCTCAGCGTCCCCGCTGAGCGCCATGCGCGACGAATAGCCAAAATACCATTTGAAGATCAGCGCCATCTTGTGCTTGGGATTGCGCTCCGCCTTCTCGATCTCCTGCGGGGCCACATAGGCTTGCACTTCGCGGTAGACCTCGTCGAAACTGCGCTTGAAGTAACGCTCTTGCAAAATGCGGCGGGTCTTCTCATCGATCTCCTCCAGCGAGTTGAACTGGCGGTAGAGATCGTACAGCTTGTTCGCACGGGCCGGGAAAAAGACGCCTTTTTTCAAAACCTGCACGCGAGCGCCGATCTCAAACATGTCGCCCGCCGGCGCATAGGCCGTGTCCTGCACGTTCATCTCCTGCAGCAGATCCTTCACCGACTCGGACGTCTGCGCTTCCACCGTGCATTGGTTGATCGAGCCGGTCACGAGATAATCCGCCCCAAGCACGAGCGCCGCCGCCGCCGCTTCCGGGGTTCCGATGCCGCCGGCCGCTCCGATGCGAATCTTCTTCTTGTATCCGTACTTGCCCATCATCTCATCGCGCAGGCGAACGATCGACGGAAACAGCACGGAAGAGACCCCCTGATCGGTATGTCCGCCGGAATCGGCCTCGACGGTGATGTCATCCGCCATCGGAACTTCGCGGAGCAGATCTGCTTCCTCGCGCGTGATCCGCTGTTCCAGCAACAGCTTGTCGACGATGCGCTCCGGTGCCGGGCTCAGAAACGCCTCGGCAACTTCCGGGCGCGAGACTTTGGCGAGGATGCGGTTTTCGACGATCACGCCGCCTTCTGCCGAGCGTTTCAGCCCTTTCGCCCGGTAGCAGACCAATGCGGAGTTCACCGCCATGTAGGCGCTTGCCTCCACGTTCCGCACGCCGGTGCGCAGGAAGAGATCGACCGTCATGTCCTCCATCGATGGGTTGCCTTGGTTATGCAGCAGGTTCATGCCATACGCCTCACCGCGCGTCAACGCCTGCTGAATCGTGCGGATCGCCTGTTCGATCTGCTCCAGCTTCATGCCGCCGGTCCCGTAAAAACCCAGCATGCCCGCCTTGCCGACCTGAATGACCAGGCGCTCAGAAGCCACGCTGCGATACATCGAGCCCGTGACATAGGCGTACTTCAAGTTATAATCCTTCTTGAACTCCTCATCGCCCAGCGATTCTGCCGTGCTCGCCCTTCTCGACACACGCACGACCGGCTCGCTCACAGCTTCCCTCACCGGCACGACCTCCACCGGAGCCGGAGCAGGCGCCTCAACAGCGACTGCCACCTCCACCTCCGCGACCAACGCTTTCGTCACCTCAGGCACAGTCACAGACGCCGCCACAGCCACCAGCACCGCCTCTTCCGCCTCCTCCACGTCATCCGCTTCCGGCTCGATCACGAGCGGTTCCGCTTTGCGGCGGATCGTGGTGACGAGCTTGGTCAGGACATTGCCCGGCCCGACCTCTTCGATCTCGATCTCGCCAAGGCCCATCAGATAGCGCACGCTGTCCGTCCACTTGACCGGAGACACGATCTGCTGCACCAAATTATCCTTCACCTGCCGTTGCTTGTACGGACGCGCATAAATGTTCGAGATGACCGGAATCTCCAGTTTTGAAAATTCAAACGATTCCAGATACGCTTCAAAACTCCGCTTGCTCTCCGCCATATACCGGGAATGGAAAGCCCCGCTCACATTGAGCGGAATGTACATGCGCACGCCAGCTTCCTCAAAAAACGGCTGCGCGCGCAGGATGTCCGTCTTCAAGCCCGCGATGACGATCTGGTCCGGCGAATTGTGGTTGGCGATGTCGATCCCGTCCAGCCCGTTCTCCATCAGCACCCGGTCGATCTGCTCCACCGTAAACCCGATCACCGCCGCCATGCCCCCACCGCTCGCAAGGCTCATCAGTTCGCCCCGCTTCTTGACCATCCGCAGACCGGTAGCAAAATCAAACGCCCCTGCCGCAAACAGCGCATTGTACTCACCCAAGCTGTGCCCGGCCACATAATCCGGCTTGCATCCCGTCTCCTGCACCTTCTTGAGAAAACTCAGTGCGCTAACCACATACAGAGCCGGCTGCGTGTACTGCGTCTGGCCCAGCTGATTGTCCGGGTCCTCCAAGCACAGCCTTTTGATCGAATAGCCCAAGATCTCATCCGCTTGTGCCATCAGATCTGCAAACTCGTCAAACAGCGTACCTCCCATGCCTTTGTGCTGAGAACCTTGTCCAGGAAACACGTATGCTTTCATAGGTTGTCCTCCCTTTCTGATGGGCGATGAAATGAGTTGCTCCAGTTGCTCGCAAACCTTGTTGAAGTTCTTGAGATCCTGCTGATACGGCGTGAGGACCGCATAGCTTTGCGAGAGCGAATCCTGTTTAAAATTCCGCTTGGCCAGATTGGCCAGCGTTCCCGAAGGACCCAAGTCCACGTACAGGCAATCGTCTCCCTGCTCCAGCGCCTGCACCGCTTCGGCAAAACGAATCGGCTGTCGCGCCACCTCCCAGAAATACTCGCTCCTCAGCGCTATCTCCCGCCGCCCGGTCACCCCGGAATAAAATCGCACCCGAGGCTGGCGATACGAGAGCCCGCGCAGCCGCGCCACATAGGAAGCGGCAGCCGGATCAATCCATGAGGAATGGTACGCAAAGGAGACCGGCAGAATCTGATAGGCGATGCCTTTCTCCCGCAGCGCCTCCCCGATGCTCGGCAGCATCGCCGCCGGGCCGGCCACCACAAAATGCGCGTCCGAATTGATCGACGCCATCTCCGTGTTCTGACGCAAGAGCGGCATCCTGTCATAGAGGCTCGGCTCCTGCAGAATCCCGATCATCCCGCCGGGGAGACAGGTAGCCTCAAACGCCTTGGCCTGCTCTACCACCAGCTCCAACGCGACCTCCACATCGAGCACACCTGCCACAGCCGCCGCCGCGAACTCGCCCATGCTGCTGCCAAGGACCGCATCTGGCTTGACCCCGCGGGCCATCAGCGCCTGCGCCAGCGCATATTCCACCATGAAGATCGCGGGGTGGGTCAGCAGCGTCCGTTCAAACGGCTCGTCTCGGCGCTTGTCCTCCGCATACAGACGCGCCAGCACCGACTCCCCGACGAGCGGCGTCACCATCTCGTCCAACTTGTTCATCCACTTGCGAAACTCAGATACCTCCTCATAGAGCCCTCGACCCATCTGGTAAAACTGAGAACCCTGCCCGGAGAAAAGAAACACGACCGGCTTGCCCATCCATGCCCTCCTGAACGCGACTCGTCTGCCTTGATTTATTTAAAATTGAACAATTGCCCCTGATTCTTGCGCATCCTAAACTGGACAAAATGCTCTTTTTGCTCAATCTGAAAATAGATGTTGTGCTCCAGCACATCCCGAAACGCCATGCCCGGCTCCTTGCCATAAGAATGACCCGAATACACCCGCACATGAGGGGGAGTGGACTTGCGAATCCTCTGAAAACTGTCATACATCTGCTCCGGGGAACCTCCGGCCCCATCGCAGACGCCGCAGCCTTCAATAAACACCGTATCCCCCGTGATCAGATCGTCTGCGAGCCGAAAACAAGCCCCGCCGGCCGTGTGCCCTGGCGTCAGCATGCAGGTGATCGACGTCTCTCCCAGCCAGATCGTCTCCCCCTCCTCAAACGGATGCAGATTCCGACATGCGAACCCGTAGGCATCGATCTCCTTGACCGACATGTACGCCCGCGCCGCCGGGTAGAGCTCCAACAGCGGCTCCACCTTGTTGACATGATCGTGATGCGAATGTGTCAGCAGGATGCAAGCCAACTCCGCCTCCAATGAGCGAAGCATCCCGTCGATCAACTCCAAGTCCCAAGCCGGGTCCACCACAGCCGCCTGCCGGGTGGCTTTGTCCACGAGTATGTACGCATAATTTTTCATGAACAAAAATTCAACCTTCAACGGGTGCAACTCATAGCTCCGCTTCATCCTTCCTCCCCTCTCTTCAAACCCTAAAAAGCAAGCACAAAAAAATAGAGGAACGATCTCCTCTACTTTTTTGTGCTTGCTTTGGCTATTTTATATAACTTCTTCCACCTTGCACAACAGATCCTGCACGGCCTCCAAGTTCAAACGGCAGTCCTTGGGATAGGCGATCGCGAAGACGCGCTCCCCCACGACCCAGCCCGCAACTCGGAACTGCGGAAAATGAGAGTAAGCCGCCACCCAAGCCGTTCCCTGCTGTTCGAGCCCTGTGATCTCCAAAAACTCGAACGGCACCGCAAGGCCAGTTTTCAAGACTTTGGACAAGGCTTCCTTGGCCGACCAGTACAGCGTCATCAAGAGCGCCTCAGACCCCGGCTGCGCACCGATCCGCTCGCGTTCCCGCTCCGTCATCTGAGCCGCCAGCACGGCTTGCCGGGCCGGACGGATCTGCTCGACATCCAACCCCATCGGCAGCGCTTCCGGAAACACGAGCGCCGCCCCCAGCTCGTCGCAATGAGAGATGCTCACCTGCAGATTGAGAGCGGCAGGGTGTACGATCAGCGGCTGGTGAAGAATCCCCCGATCAATCCAGATCCGATCCAGACGTTCTTCCTGCACAGAGGCCGCCACCGCTCGCTTGGCCGCATAGCGTCCGGCCAGATAGCTGGTGATCCGCCGCTCAAACTGCAGCCCTTCATAAAACGCCAGCTCGTTCGGATGCAGAAACGGGATCGTGGCCTGATACTCCGCCGCCGATTGCGCACAGCAAACGCTCAACCAAGCGCTGTACGGCTCCTCTCCCCCTCGCACGTCAAGTCCCTGCACGAAGCTCTCCGGAGGACACACTTCACCCATGCCCCTTCCTCTCAATGCGATTCAATATGATACCCTAAGTTCCTTCAACGCGCCGAAACATCGATTAAATTAGCTTAGGGATTTTCTAAGATTCAACCAAATATTCGATCAATGAACTTATTAATTGAACAACATAACCCATTACACTAATACAGCTTAATACTACCCTCATTCAACTTTGTTCGTCAAGGATTACTTACCAGAGACCTATTTATTCTATCCCCACGTCTTGGTATGATATGGGTAAATATGGTATAATGTTGTAAAATATACTGTTTTTTGCTTGACTTTTTGTTTAACAACATACACAAGTTAGGGGATGGCTGTTTTGAATTGGTACGCACTATTCGTTGAATCCGGTCAAGAAGAGGTCGTGCAAAAGTTCCTGAACCTGTACTTTGATGAAACTTCCCTCCACTCTGTCGTACCGAAACGCAGAGTCCCCGAGAAGCAGGCAGGCGCTATCAAGCACGTGCTGAAGAAAATGTTCCCCGGCTACGTGTTGATCAAGACCCGCATGACCGATGAAGTTTTTCACACCTTGAAAAAAGTCCCCAAGTGCTACAAGCTGCTCAGCCAAGGCACGCTCTACTCCAAAGATGAAGGAACCTATTACTCCAAAATTGACGAACGCGAGATGTCGCTGATCTTGCAGCTGATCGGAGATGGAGAGATCGTTGGCTATTCGGGCATCTACATAGAAAATTCACGTGTCTCCGTAACCTCCGGCCCGCTGCAGGGCATGGAAGGCATCATCACCAAAATAGACCGTCACAAAAAGCGGGCGAAGATCCGCCTCAACTTCATGGGTGCCGAGAAGATCATCGACGTAGGCGTGGAGATCCTCTCCCCTTGCATCCCGCAGCTACAAAAGGCCACGTAAAAAACATCCCAGTTCCGGTAAGGAACTGGGATCAGCCTGTTGAGAAACCCTCAACAGGCTATTTCTTTATTTCCATTATTCATCCATTCACCGCGTTAATATGATATAATAAAGTTATCTTAACAAGGCGGTGATTGCATGCTTCGCTCTAATCCGAATGTGCAAAACAGCTACAAATTCGTTTGTTTGGAAGAACTCGTGCCTCAAAATCATTTGCTTCTCAAGATCCACAAACACATTGACTTTTCCTTTATTCTTGAAAAAGTGAAGCCATAGTACTGTGAAGATAACGGACGTCCCTCGGTCGATCCAATCATGCTCTTCAAAATGATGTTCATTGGCTATCTGTACGGCGTTCGTTCTGAACGCCAGCTTGAGCAGAAAATTCAACTCAACGTGGCCTACCGCTGGTTTGTCGGATTGGGTTTGACAGATCGCGTTCCAGACCATAGCACCTTGAGCTTGAATCGCAAGCGGCTTCAGGACAGTGATGTTGTCCAAGAAATCTTTGACCATATTGTATTCAAAGCCATTGAGCTTCGGATGGTTGAAGGCTGCGTGCTCATCACGGATTCAACCCACCTCAAAGCCAACAAACGTAAGTTCGTCAAGCAAGAAGTCGAAAAGAGCGTCCGAACCTACCTCGACGACTTGGACGAGGCTGTTCAGGGTGATCGGGCCGCTCATGGAAAAAAGCTTTAAAGCCCCGGAAGGAGGTGACCCGGACAAAGGAGACGAAAGTGAGCACAACGGACCCCGAGAGCGGGTACATGGTACGCGATGGCAAGCCGGAAGGCTTCTTCTATTTGGATCACCGGACGGTCGATCATAAATACAATATTATTACCGATGTACATATTACACCCGGAAATGTCCACGACTCAAAACCATATCTTGAGCGGCTTGAACTGTAAATCAAGAAATTTGGGTTTGACAAAACACTGGAAGCCGTTGCCCTGGATGCCGGTTATTACACAGCAGATATCTGCAAGAAACTCCATATTCGTAGAGTTTATGCCGTCATTGGCGGTCGAAGCTATACCCCAGTAAAAGGTTTGATCGCCAAGTGGCGATTTAAGTATGACCGAGAGCGCGACTTGTATATCTGTCCACAAAAACAAGAGTTGGCTTATGCTACGACAGACCGGGAGGGTTACCGCCAGTACAAGTCGGCCCCTGAAATTTTCAAAGACTGTCCATTGCTTTCCCAGTGTACACGTTCAAGGAACAAACAAAGGATTCTGACACGACATGTTTGGCAGGACAGCAAGGAGTGGGTAAAACAAAACGGGCGCTCTCGCTCGGGCAAATATCTGTACCGTCTCCGGTACCAAACGATTGAGCGAAGTTTCGCGGATGCCAAAGAGCTCCATGGACTTCGCTATTGCCGGTTTCGCGGCAAGAAAAAAGTCTTAGAGCAAGCGCTCATGACTGCCATCTGCCAGAACGTCAAGAAGATCGCCAACCATCTGGCCAAACTAGCCGGATAGGGCGATCTTCTGCTTTTTGTATGCTCGATGTTTCGGAAGATAGATAGTTATTCAAATAAGCTCTTTAAAAAACAGAGCTTTGTCAACAGCCTGTCCGCGATTTACGCGGTATTTAATCGGCCTATATTCTTGACACTCGACATTAGGTTAGTTTTAGTACCTCTTCCTTATGATTATTATCCGCAAGCTGGACTAACCTCTCTCTTTCCTTAACGACCATTTCAAGCCCGATCCGCGCTGCTTCCAACTCTGGGATGTTGAACAATATGTTCTGCATAACCCATTTTTCTTTCATCCGAAGTTACACCGCCTATTCAAAATGTTGCTTAAAGCATTGTTGCCAAAAGACCAGGCTGCCCATTATTCGCCCACAGCAGCAGCCTGGTCTTTATTCAGTTATGGTAGATAGGCAAGATTATCTCAAACTCAGTGGCATATTCTGTTTCACTAGAAGGAATTAATAAAATGGAGCCACCATGCTTTTCAACAATGCTTCGAGAAATGGCGAGACCCAAGCCGGACTGCCGTTTATCCGTGAAGGAGCGGTTCGCTCCCTGAGGGATTTTTTATGATCATGATTCAACCGGCAGTTCCGCATGTATCGTCACGGAACCATTCCCGCTCGTTGCCCAAACGCGTCCGCCTGCCCGTTCCACGATGTCGCGCACGATCGTAAGCCCAATGCCCGCACCACCGTACGCGCGCGAGCGTGAAGGATCAACCCGGTAAAATCGTTCGAACAAAAGCGTCAGATGCTCGGGAGCAATCTCCGCTCCAGTATTCGTAACCTCCACGCGGAGCATTTTAGCGTTCGCTTGCATCGATAAACGAACCGAATGACCATTCGGCGTATAGCGCATCGCGTTGTCGAACAGATTCTCAAATACGCGTACGGCGTGAACTTTGTCGATCATGACGCAGACCGGGGAGGACGGTACATCCTCTTGAAAAACAATTGCTTTTTCCTCCCATTTCGGCATATACCTTGAAGCGGCTTCTTGGGCAACGGACCGGAGATCGACCGGATTTGAGGGAATGGCCGCTTTCAAATCGCTCTCCGCCACAGCCAGACGGTGAATGTCCTCCACCAGAAAAACGAGCCGCTCCACCTCGTGGTAACATTTATCGAGCGTTTCGGGCTTTGCGGAGAGGACGCCGTCTTTCATCGCTTCCATATAGCCGCGTACCGTGGATAGCGGATTTCTGAGCTCGTGGGCTACGTCCGCCACAAGGCTTCGCCGGAGCTGTTCGATCCTCTCGAGCTGCTTGCCCATTTGGTTGAATGAACGAGCCAAATCGCCGATTTCGTCGTTCGATCGAATCTCTGCCCGCACGGTATAATCCCCGCTCGCGACTCGCTCAGTCAGCTTCCGCATCCCGGACAAGGGGCGGACGATCGAACGGATGAACAGCCAGTTAATCCCAATGGAGAGGGGAACGATGACTAGACTGGTATATAGAAAATAACGCCCCGTAGCCGATCGGAACATGAGGAAATTTTGGTACACCATCAAGCGGTTTTCTTCTATCAGTTGAAGCGTGTACTGACTAAATCCGATGCTGATTCCGGCTGCCAGCAAAATTAAGACTAGCGCGTTAAGCGCCAGGAGCTTGTAAATGAGTTTCATTTTCACCGTTTACCCTTCCTTTAACCGGTAGCCGATGCTCCGGACGGTTTCAATGAGATCGAATCCGGGATCGGTATCACGGATCTTTTGCCGGATATTGCCGATATGCACATCCACGATGCGGTCGACAACATCTTTATCGCCCAGCGGATACAGCACGTTCAGCAAATGCTCGCGGGTACAGACTTTTCCTTGCATTTTGAGCAAGGTGATGACGATTTGCGCTTCCTGGTACGTGAATTGCAGGGGCGCTTTCTTCCAATAAAACCGATGGCTTTCGGAATCGTATGACAAATTCGCGTTATTGTTCAAAATGAGCCCCGAAGCTTTCCGCTCCGACGTACGCATCCGGCGTAGAATTGCCTGCATCCGGGCGACGAGTTCTCTCGGGCTGAACGGTTTGCACAAGTAATCGTCGGCTCCGCGTTCGAAACCCCGGATTTTGTCCTCTTCCTCGATTTTGGCCGTAAGCATGACTATAGGCGCGCTGCTGATTTTGCGTATTTCCCAGCATGCCGTAGTGCCGTCCATGAAAGGCATCATAATATCCAGAATGATGAAAGATGGAGCCTCAGTTTTCACCAGTTCAACAGCTCGCTGCCCGTCGCTCGCGGCAAGCACTCGGCAGTTCAGTGCCCCAAAGTATTCCTGCAAAAACGAGACGAGCGAAGCATCATCGTCCGCAATCACAATAGGACCTTCAAGCTGCAGCTTGTCCATCGGAACGTTCACCTCCACGGCTATCATTTTATCATACATGATGCTTTCGTGTTCTTTATATGATCTTTACAATTCTCCATTACATTGGTCAAGAGCCCCGTCTTACGTTGGCTAAAAACTTTTTCAGAGAGGCGATGAGTGAATGATGGTAAACAAAATGATAAAACCTGTACTTTTTGCCGGAATGGTGCTTTCCGCTATTCAACCGGCGATTATTTTTGCTGCTGATAACAATCCGGCTTCGATCCCGGCTGCGGGAAACAACACCGCTGCGGCAATCCGCCCCTTTGACGGCGAGATTACCAATAACTCGTTGGCCGTAAGTCCCGACGAGCAAACTGCGGTTGTCTCGGATAGTCGTCAGCCATGGATTCGAGTCTATGATCTTGCCAAAGGAACTTTGCGTAAGGAGATCAGCGGCTTTGTCACACCAAGAAACATTATTTTCATTAACGGCGGTTCGCAGTTTGTCGTTTCGGATAGCACATTGGGCACCCTGCGATTTTACAAGACGGAAGACCTGGCATTGAAGGATGAAGTTGCAGTAGGTCAAGGCGCATTTGGAACTGATGTCACCGCGGACGGAAATACCATGTATGTCAACAATCAAGCCAGAAGTACAGTAACGGTTGTGGATCTCGGGCAGCATAAGACGACCGCTGTCATTCCGGGATTCTCCCAACCTCGTCAAGGGATAAAAGTATCTCCCGACGGTCATTATGTGTTTGTTACTAACTTCAAGGGAGACAAGGTATCGGTTGTGGATGTCAAAACCAATGCAATCGTCCATGAGATCTCCGGATTCTCGATGATTCGAGCGATTTCAATATCCGCCGATGGCTCTACCATGTATGCGGCAAACAGCGGGCGTAATAGTATTGCCATAGTGGACATCTCGCAAGGCAAAATCATTGGCGAGGTAAAGGTTGGGCGCGATCCTTACGGCGCATCCCTTTCTCCTGATGGAAAGGTTCTTTTTGCCAGCAACAAGTTGGATAATACCATTAATATAATCAGCACCTCCGACAACAGCATCATCGGGACCATTAAAGGATTTTCAGAGCCCCGGCAAGCGATCAGCTTCAGCAAGGATGGAAACTTTGCTTATGTCCTTAATCGCGATCTCTCCGTTTCTCGAGTGGATGCGAAGGCCGGTATGATTCTCGATACTGTAAGCGATAAAGATGATACTTATTATGATGTCAAGGTCAATGTTAAAGGCAAGCCGATTCAAAGTGAAGAGTATCCTTATTATAAATCCAAAGCCGACATCATTTATGTTCCTGTACGTTTCGTTTCAGAGGCTTTGGGTGCAACAGTGGAATGGAACAATGATTTTCAAACCACTCAAATCAACTACAACGGCAAAATCATTTCAGTTAACGTAGGAGGTAAAACCGCAGTGGCAGGCGATCAACAGATCCAACTCGATGGTCCAGTTGAAAAAAGCGGGGAACGCACCTTTGTTCCGTTAAGCTTTATTTCGAAAGTCATGGGAGCCATCGTAAAGTGGGATAATCCAAGCAGAACAGTAAATATTACGCCGGTTAAGTAATGATATAAAACGAAGCGGTTGTGGTGCAAAAATAATAAAAGAGTCTGTCAAGAATTTTGTGTAAGCTCTCAAAATTGATCTAGCAAACTGCGGTGCCGCGGCTTGACATGGAGCCTCTGTGGGCATGATGATCGGCGATGCGGCGATTCCCCAA